>CAWBKA010000001.1:0-178678 GCA_963789065.1 uncultured Verrucomicrobiae bacterium
TCGCCGCCGTCGAAGGCCGCGGCGCCATGATGCTCCTCGCGGACCGGCTTGGCTACGTCCAGCTCGCCGAACCGGTCCGGTTCACCGCCGAATGGGAACACGCCGCCTCCCTCCGGCTCCGCCAGGGAGACGCCACCGCGCTGGATGACTACGACCAGCACGGCCGGATCCGCGGCGCCCCGCCGGACCACGCCATCGACCAGGCCGCCCGTGCCTACGTCGCCAGCTACCTGACCGGACGCAACGTCCTGCTGATGGCCGCGGACTGGGCCCGCTGCCGGGAACTCTCCGCCCGGATCCGCGACGACCTGATCCACCTCGGCCTCGTCGAAGCAGGCCCGACCATACGGATCGCCGACGGCGCCGACGCCTCCGCCGGAGACCTGATCATCTGCCGGGCCAACGACCACCACCTCGAGGCGGGCGAACCCGGCCGGGCCCTGGCCAACGGGGACATCCTGCGGATCGAGGCCATCACCGCTCGCGGCATCATGGTCCGCCGCCTCCTCGACCCCGACCCGGCCACCGGGCAGCGCAAGTTCACCTCTCAAGCGTTCCTCTATTCCGACTACCAGTCGTCCGATCTCGCTTACACGGTCACCGGGCACTCCGCCCAGGGCGCCACCGTGAACACCGGGATCGCGCTGGTCACCGGGAGCGAGGACCGGCAGTGGCTGTACCCGGCCATGACCCGCGGCACCGATGTCAACCTAGCGTTCGTGTTCACCACCCCGGCCCGGCCCGCCGACCCGCGGCCCGGCACCCGCCCCGCCCTCGAGCTGGAGAGGTACGAACGCATCCAGCGTGAACGGGCAGGTTACCCACCGATACCGCTGTTCGGTGCTCAGTCTCACCAGGCCGGCGAACGCGAGCCGATCGCCGCGCTCGCCGACATCCTCAGCCGCGACGGCGCCCAGCTATGCGCCTCCGACATCCGGCGGCGGAACCTAGCCGACGCCGACCACCTGGCCACCTTGCATGCCATCTGGGCCGCCGAAACCACCGCCGCCCGCCACGACCGCTACCGCGACCTGGTAATGGCCGCGCTGCCCCCCGGCCACCGCCAACCCCTCTCGCACCAGGCCCGCTGGCTGTTTCGCACCCTGCACGCCGCCGAACTGGCCGGGGTGGACCCGGCTGAGATCATTCGCACTGCCATCGCCGCCCGTGACCTGGCCGGATCCCGCGACATTGCTGCCGTCATCGACGCCCGGATCCGTCCGCGCATCGCCCCGCTGCTCGCCCAGCCGCAAGGCCCCTGGACCGGACGAGTCCCAGACATGCCCGACCTTAACCGGCGGGTCTACCTGGCCCAGATCGCCGCGATGATGGACGACCGCACCCGGCGCCTGGGCAAGTACACCGCCGAGACTGCCCCCGCCTGGGCAACCCAGGCGCTCGGACCAGTGCCAACCGACCCGGCCGCCCGCCGCGACTGGGAACGCAAGGCCGCCGCGATCGCCGCCTACCGCGAGATGCACGGATACGGCCATCCCTGCGACCCCATCGGCCCCGAACCTAGCCGCCAGGCACCCGGCCAGCGCGCCGCCTGGCACCAAGCGTTCGCCGCCCTCGGCCCGGCCGCCGGACCCGGCGTCCGCGCCCTGTCGAACGGCCGGCTGTGGCTGCTCCGTGACGCCTACGCCGCCGAGACCGCCTGGGCACCCCGCCACACCGGGAAAGAGCTACGGCTATCCCAGCTCGGAGCCTTCGACGCCTGTCTCGGTGCCATCCGTGCCGACGCCGAAGCCGACGCCGCCCGCAAGACCGGCGACCACGACCGCGCCGCACGACACGAGCACCTAGCCGCCAGCTATCGCTGTTTGCGCGACTTCTACCAGCAGCAAGCACAGACCTTCGCCCAGGCGATGGCCGACCGGCAGGAATGGGAACAGGCCACCGCCCACTCCCGCCACCTGGCCATCGCCGCCGATGCCGAGCTCCGCCGCCGCGACCCTAGACGGAAGATTGAGCCACTGCACTCCGCCGAACCAGCCTCTGTCGACGACGTTGAACGTCAGCGCCCGGATTTGATTCCCTCTCAAAGGAGCGGCGAGACGACCTGGATCCGTGACCCCGAGTTGCAGCAACAGGCCTTCCAAACAGGGATGAACGAGCGCTCGGGGCTGGTCCCCGACGAGGGCGCGGCCCGGGGCGGCCCCGACGAAGCATCTCCTGCAGTGCGGCCGCCGTGGAGGGATCCGATCTTGCAGCCGCCCAGGCCGCTGATCACCCCATCGGCGGAGATCCAACAGCTTGCCGCCGAGCACGACATCGAACCCGAGGCCGGAGGCTAACCGCTGCCATCGCGCCACGGTGGGCGGCGAGCTAGGAGAACCTGCACGGTCAGCCCGGGGATCTGTGTGGTTTCGGTTGCTGCACGGCCTGACCTGCGGTATGAGGTGTCCGCGAGCGACCGTGAGACCCGTCGTTGCCGGAGTTAATGTTACGGCGGTCTTGGCCGGGTGCGCACTGCCCGCCGTCCCGGATAGGCATCCGGGCGATGCCCGTGACCGATGCGGAGGCGCGCCGATTCGTGGCCGAATACTACGGCCGGCGAGCCGGAGCCGTTCGCGCTGGGTGCCGGAGAGTGGTCGCAGGCGTCCGCGTTCGTCCTGGACGGCCGGAAGACGGTCATCCGGTTCGGCGGTTATGCCGAGGACTTCCGCAAGGATCAGGTGATGGCGGCGCACGGCTGCGCGGCGCTACCAATTCCCGCGGTCATCGAGATCGGGGACGCCGATGACGGGTATTTCGCGGTATCTGAGCGAGCGCCCGGCGAGCCGCTCGACGGCCTGGACGGCGCAGGGATGCGCGCGGTGCTCCCGGGGCTGCTCGCCGCGCTCGATGCCCTGCGTGACATCGATGTTTCCTGCACCGGGGGTACGGCATCTGGGCCCCGGACCTGACTGGCCCGGCCGCGAGCTGGGCGCAGGCGCTGCAGTCGGTCAGCCAGGAGACGGCGCGGATTCCCGGCTGGCGGGCCGCGCTGGCCGCCTCCCCGCAGGCACGGACCTGTTCGACCGGGCTACGCTACGCTGCAGGAGCTGGCCGGGGGCCTGCCGGATGTCCGGCATGTTATCCACGGTGACCTGGTCAACCACAATGTGCTCGTCCAGGGCTCGCGGATCACCGCGGTCATCGACTGGGGAAACGCACTGTACGGAGACTGGCTGTACGACGCGGCCTGGCTGATGTTCTGGTGGTCGTGGTTCCCGCAGTGGCGGAACATCGACATCGGTGCCGAGCTGGAAAGACACTGGGAACAGCACGGCAGCCTGCCGACCGGCCTGCGCCACCGCTTGCAGGCCTGCCAAGTGCACATCGGCCTGGACGCCATGGCCTACAACGCATACCGCCGCCGCTGGGACGACCTCGCGCATACCGCCCGCCAGCTGTCGAGGTTGATCTAGTAAGAAGCAAACCAACGTACGGTTATCGGACCGCTTCCGTGTCAGGGTGTCGGCTTTGCCGCCTTGGAAGCGATTTTCGGCGTTTGACCTGACAGTACGCGTGACGCGGCCCTACCAACTGCCCCGCATTTACCCCCGCTGCCACGGATGCACTAGGGTGAGATTAGGGGCAACCCAGGCAGGCTCCGCCTGATACCGCCGAGGTTTCCGGTTCCGCTGGCATTGCCGTGCAGGCGGGCGCATCCTCCGTGCGTAGGCCACGTTCCGGAGGTTGCCATGGCGTCCCGGATCAAGCGGTCGGTGCCGGTCACGGTGAACGACGTGCTCGACGGGCACGTGGCGCTCGACCTGGAGTGCCTGGACCGTCTCTACCTGCACGGCTACCTGGGCCAGTTGCAGGTCGGCGGGCAGGTGATCCAGTTCCTGAACCACCGCGGGTACCCGGTGCCGTCCCCGGCGTGCCTGCAGCAGATCGGGGATGCCTTCCGCCGCCGGGTCGCCTCGTTCGCCGAGGCCAACCACATCCCGGTGGTGCCGCTGAAGGCCGCCGACCGCAACATCGAGGTGATGCGCCCCTACCTGGACAGGGCTGCGGCCGACGGGCCGGTCGCAGGTCGCGGCGATCGGGGTGGCCCAGGAAACCCAGCGGGTGTTCATCGCCCGCAAGCGGGACACCGACCCGTCTAAGCCTCCGCAGTTCTCCTTCGATAAGAAGGACCGCCGGGTCACGGTGTACTACTTCTACCTGTGGGACGCGGGGTTCGGCCCGGCGTTCATCAAGGTCTGCACGTACTGCCCCTGGCCGGTGAAAATCTGGGTCAACGGGCATGAGTGGGCCAAGCAGCAGGCCCGCAAGGCCGGCCTGCCCTTCACCGAGTTGTCCAACGGCTTTGCCTCCTGCCAGGATCCCGCCCTGCTGCAGCGGATCTGCGACGCGCTGCAGCCCGGCACGATCAGGTGTTCTTCCAGCGGTGGCTGCACCGGCTGCCGCTGCCGCTCGGCCCCGCCGATCAGCAGGCGGGCTACTGGTGGGAGTGCTCGATGGCCCAGGTCGAGGTCTCCCGCACCATCGTGTTCACCCAGCCGCGCTATGCCCGGGCCTTCTTCGACGCCCTGGTCACCGACAACCTGGACCTCGGCCGCCCGGACACTGTTGAGATCATCTTCGACCGGCAGGTCCGGTCCAGCACCGAAGGCGAGTTCAGGACCAATGTGATCACCCGCGGCACCGAGGTCACCATCAACGCCTTCTACAAGCACTCGCGCATCAAGCAGTACCTGAAAGACGGCCGCGCCCTCCGGGTGGAGACCGTCGTGAACGCGCCCGGCGACCTGGGCTGCCAGCGGCGCCTGCATAACCTTGATGAGCTTCAGGCCCGGGCGCGTGCGGTCAACGCCCGCCTGTTGCACACTGAACGTGCCGGCCAGGCCTGCGTCCTTGCGAATCCAGTCTTCGAGCGGATCGCGCACCCGTCGGTCACCGCGGACGGGCGGAGAGCTACAGCCATGCGCTTTGGCGACTCTCGGGTCCAGGCCCTGGCCGGCGCCCTGTGCGTCACCTTGTGCGCCGTCACCGGCATCACCAACAGGAGCCTGCGCGCCCTGATGACCGGACTGCTCGGCGCCCCCTACTCGATGGCCCAGGCCTCCTACGACCTGGCCCGGCTGCGCCGCAACGGCCTGATCACCCGCCGCCCGCACGCCAACACCTACGACCTGACCCCCGACGGCCTGGCATTCTCCGTCTTCTACACCAAGGTCCACGACCGGGTCCTGGCCCCGCTATTCGCCGCCGGGCAGCCCCAGGCCCCGCCCCAGCTCCGCGCCGCTCTCCGCACAATCGAACATCACATCGATGAACGTCTCGCCCACGCAAGGCTGCCTGCGGCAGCCTGACGAACTCAGCTCAACTGTCGGAGTCGTCGACCCAAAGGGTCGCTAGGGCTACCGTCCTGCGGGACTGACCTGGCCGAAGTCGGCGCATCGCGCAAGGCAGGGCCTCTGATCATCCCGTCTGCCATCGACCCGCCAGTCAGGAGAGCGGGCCGGGCCGTGTGGGGCAAGGTGGAGCGCCCGACCGGACGAAACGACTTTGACCCTCGCGGCCTCTCCCGCCCATGTCCAGGTCCAGAACCGGCGCGTGTCAGCCCCGGGCATCGGCCACCACCGTTTGCCGTGCATGAGCCCGGAAGCTCGGCATAGTCTGAGCCCATGACTGTTAGTCCTGATGATGAGGCTGCTGACCCGCAGGAGCTCGACCAACAAGATCTCGCAACCCTAGAGGAGCCAGATCCGAATCCGTCGGGAGTGTCCTATAAAGGAACAGATTTCGATGTTGAAGGCCTTGTGCGCCGTCTTAACCGAGGCGATGTTGTTGTTCCTACATTTGGTCATATGCGAGATCTGCCCATCGAGACGGCCCGTTTTCAGCGAGGTTTTGTGTGGACTCGGCCGCAGATGGATCGTTTCATAGAGTCCCTTCTGCTGGAATATCCGATTCCTGGAATTTTTCTAGTGCGTCAAGCCGATAAACGATACCTAGTGCTGGACGGTCAGCAGCGGCTTACCACTCTGGCCGCCTTTTACTCCGGCATTCACGAAAAGCGGGAATTTGCACTGCATAATGTGGCGGATGAATTTAAGGGATTGACCTACGAAACACTCTCCGATGAGTTGAAAAGGACTCTTGACAGTACGTTTATCCAGGCAACCATTGTCGAGACCGACGGCTCAACAGAATCGCTAGACGCCGTGTATCAGGTTTTTGAACGGCTTAATTCTGGTGGAACGCAACTCACTCCCCACGAGATACGAGTGGCTCTTTATGCGGGTCCTTTTATTGAGCTTCTTACCGCTCTCAACGATGATCCTTCCTGGCGAACCTGTATGGCCGCAAATCGCCAAGGCTCCGCGACCAAGAAGTGGTACTACGGGTCGTCGCGCTTTACGTGTCCCCTGGCACCTATAAGCGGCCGTTGAAAAAATTCCTTAACGACTTCGTGGGCGAAAACAGATATCTCAAGAGCATCGACTCCGAGCAAATCAAGAAGCTATTCCATGAGTCATGTCACCTTATAAATGAAGAAGCGGGCCCATCCGCTCTCCGCTGGCAGTCGAAACAGGTTAATGCTGCATTCAGTGAGGCCATATTGATCGGCCTCATGCGAAGGCTGGATTCCGCTGTCCCGATTTCCCGGCGAAAGTAGCATCTGTGATAGCTAATTTGCAGACCGATACTAGCCTTGAGCCAGCAATTGTACGAGCTACTGCTGACGAGGAAAGCGTCCGGACACGCTTGGCCATCGCCACTCGAGCATTTGCTTCTGCCTGAGCTGGCTCCAGTGCCTGAGCTATTGAAAGATGGCCGCCTCTAGGCGTTCTCCGTTTGAGGCGAACACTGGATGACGTCTGTAGCTTGGTTAAGCATCCTGAGTATGATCTCGATAAGAACCTCGAAGTCCACCAAGCACTATGCAGATTTCTAGTAGTTCGCTCGTGCGGTTACCTTGAGACCTCGACAGTCGAGATATGCAGAGCGTATGTTTATGCAAAGTCTGGCGGGCCGGTTCGCTCCTTTGCTCATTCATGGCTCGAGCGGAGCGGAAATCCCAAGCCCGAGTATCTTATACAGTTGATCGGACGCTTTGATATGGCGATGGCCAATGAATTCGAGCGATTTATTGCGGACGATGATGGTCGGATTAAGCGTGATATAGATTTTCTGGTGAGTCGGCGAAACAGGATAGCTCACGGTGAGAGCGAGGGAATAAATCAGACTCGGGCCATTCAGTTGAAGGAGGTCTCTTGCGAAGTGGCTGATTGGTTTATTCTGCGTTTTAATCCGAACCTGTAACAGATTGCCGCACATCCTCCTGATCCATATGTGACTTCGCCGGCGATGTTGCCGCCGCCCAGCCGCTCTTCAGACATGCCCCATCCTCGTCCGCTCTACGATTTCCGTCACCTCCTCTCCCGTCTCCCTCGTAGCCACGATCCGGGTGAGTGGCTGCTGTGTCTAAGTTCGGCGCAGCCGATCGCGTGCGACGGCCCGCAGGGCCGCCCTCGACGCGGCTGCTGCGAGCCGGACAATCGAGAGCGAAAATGACGGGACCCCAGCCGTGTCCTTGTGAGTCCTCGGAACAGCGCCGCTAGTCGGGACGGCGCGGGCGCCGGGCGGGCTTCCCAAGGCAGAGCCCGGCGCGGGGAGCGCCGGACGCGGCGAGAGGCGCCGCCTTGATTCCTTTTACGGTTGGATTCGGCAACGCAGGTGAGCGTGGCGCAGTCGCAATCCTCGATTTTCTGCTACGACAAGAAGATCCGGTCCATGACCTCCGCCGGTGGCGATCACGGGGCGCAGCTCGCGGCGGTAGACCAGTTCGGTGGTGCTCGTCTGCCGATGGCCGGTAAGGCGGGCGATCTCCTCAACGGGGACGCCGCCCGCGGACATGATGCTCACGAACGTGTGCCGCAGCTCCCGCGGCACCCACTCGTCGCCGAGGCCCGCAGCCCGCGTGATCTGGCGGAACCCACGCCTGATGTTGTGCTGGTCCAGCATCGTGCCGATCGTCGTGGTGAACACCAGCCCGGTGTCCTGCCACGCCTCCCTCGCATTCAGCCGGTCCGCGGCCTGCCCGGCTTTCCGCTGCCGGAGGGCGTCCACAGCGATCTGTGCCAGCCGCAGCGTCCGCCGCGACTTCGGGGTCTTGGTGTCGCCGCCGGCCCGGTCAGAGCGCCACACGGCCACCGTCCCCGCGTCCAAGTCGACATGATCCCAGCGAAGCGCCCGGGCCTCCTCCGGCCGTAGGCCCGTGGTGAGCAGCAGGACCACGTAGGCGTGCAGCGGGTGCGGGTCGCCATCTGGACGTTCACCGCGCGCAGCGCGCAGCAGCCGCTGAGCCTGCTCGACAGAGAGCGCTTTGGATGGCCTGCCCTCGTGACCAGCGGGTGGCCGGAGCAGCGCGGCCACGTTCCGAGCGACCAGATCGTCGGCCTCGGCATGTCGGATGGCTCTCACGAGGCAGTTGTGCGCGATCTGCAGCGACCGCGTCGACAGCTGCTCACTCAAGGCCGCCAGCGCCAACCGGACGTCCGCCGCAGACAGCTTGCGCAGCGGCCTGGCCCCCAGCCGGTCGGTCAGCGGCTTCACGCCGTCCCGGTAGAGCTGAACCGTTCGTGCCGACCGGCCTGACAGCCCATGCTCGAGCCAGTCCTCGACCGCCGCCCGGACCGTGTATCCCGCCGACGACTGCAGCCCGACATTGAGCTCCGCGTGCAGCGCCCGGAGCTTGTCCCGGACCTCCTGCTTGGTCTTCCCTGAGACCTTCCGGCGCAGGCGCTTACCGTCCGGGCCGAACCCGATCGAGACCGCGCCGATGTACCGGTTCTTGTCCGCCGCGAAGTAGATGGCGTCTTCACCATGCCCGCGGCGCCTGTGTCCGGTCCCAAGCAATCTGAGTCATTTACGCCCGTATTACGAGCGTGGTTCATGTTGATGGGACGGTTTGCCGGACCGGATTGTCCCGCCGATCTGAGTCACGCGGCGCTTTCGGCGTGCCCGGTGGCTGTGGCGTCCGCGGCGGTGGCTGGATGGTTTCGGGCAGGTTCCAGGCATGGCCGGGCGGGAGCGGCTCGAACTTGAGACGGCGGGTATCCAGTCGCCATTCGAGCAGCGGGTCGTCCCTGCTGCGGCGCCAGCGGGTGCACGGACGGTAGTCCCAGGTGTAGTCGGGGGCGACGGTGCGGCGTAGTTCGGCGGTGAACTCGTCGTGCCCGGCCCAGTGGTTACCGAGGATGCGCTCGCGCCAGTAGGGGCTGGCGAGCAGCCGGGCCAGGGCCACGGACTGCGGGTAGGTGGCAGCCTCGAAGGCCTGGGGTGCCCGTTCGTCGGGGTCGTCCCAGCCGGGGCCGCGGAAGATCTCCATGCGGCGGCCGAAGCCGGGGTCGGGCAGCCCGTCCAGGCGCCAGCCGATGCAGATGTGCCGGGCGTCGCGGACCGCGCGCATCACCGGGTCCCGGCCGTGGCGGCGGATCAGCCACCGGTGCCGCCGGTGTGCGTGCAGGATCTCGGGCTGCCTGGTCAAGTCGGGCTGGTCGTGGTCTTTGCTGATCCAGCGGCGGTGCCGGTAGCAGACGACATCGTCGTGCAGCGCCCACCGGGTGACCGGGTGGCCGGCCACGCAGAGGCGGCAGGCGGCGAACGACCACCCGTCGCGGGCGCGGGGCCGGTTCTGGATAGGCAGGCCGGACAGCTCGGCGGCGGTGCAGATCTGCGGCATGGCGCAGGCCAGTGACCGGCAGGGCATCCCGGTGACGGCGGCGAGCCGGCCGAGCGGCACCGGTGCGTCCTTGCGGCCGCTTCCCGCCAGCCAGGAGCGCAACCCGGCCGGGTGGATGTGGTTCGGCCCGGCGAGGCGGTGCAGGTAGCTGGTGATCGTCTCGTCGCGGAACGGCGCGACCACGCGTGGCAGCGGCCGCAGCATGCCGGCCAGTCCATGGTTCAGGCCGCGCCACGGGCGCCGGATTGCGCGGCGTAGTCGACCGGGATGCCGTCGAGCAGTTTGCGGGTGATTTCCTCGGTGCCGTCCAGGATCGCGGTGAGCGCCGCAGCGCGGACCAGGTGGGACAGGCTGCCGATCATCCCGCCGGTGCGCTGGTGCAGGTACTTCCCGAGTCCGGGCAAGGTGCCGGGCTGGTGGCGGTGCAGCCGCAACGCGGCTCCAGCGTGGCCAGCAGGGCGGCCACTCGGCCTGGCACGGGAACGGGCCGGTGCTGATCAGCACGCAGCGGCCGGCGATCTGCTTGCCGCGCATCCCGGTGAACAGCCCGGATCGTTCGACGTCGATGCCGGCGTAGACGAACGTCGCCGGGAGGTGCTCGGTGAAGTACTTCAGGTGGTCGGACATGTCTTCCCCGGCGATGGTGGCCAGGTTCAGGTTATGGATCTCATCGACCAGCACCAGGTCGACGCGGGCGTCGATGAGCACCTGGCAGACCGCATCGGCGATGTCGGTGGTGTTCTGCCCGCGCCGCACCGGCGGCAGGCCCAGGAACCGGGCGAACTCCATGGCCAGTTTCCGCGGCGATCCTTTCGGCGGCGTGGTCACGTAGACCACCGGGATCCGGTCGGTGCCCGGGTCGCGGTCCCGCACCATGAGCTCGTGGGTGCGGCCCAGCTGCTTCAGCGCGGTGCTCTTGCCGGTGGCCGCAGCCGGACACGATCAGCCCGCGCCGGGCGGAGATCTCCCGCCGGTTCAGCATGGCCAGCAGCCGGCCTTGCCGGGCGACCTCCCGCACCGTAGAGGTGGCGACGACGACCAGCTCGGAGTGGTAACTGCTCCGCGCCTCGTCATAACAGCCCCGGTCCTCGGCGGACAGCGCCGCCAAGGCCAGCCGTCCACAGGTCGAAGCTCGCCGGTTCGGCGTCAACGAAGCGCCGCCATCCGGCCAGCGTCATGGTCGGCTCGCGGCGCGCGTCGGACGTCGGCCCCGGCGCTCACCACCATTTCTTAGCCTCCTTCCGGGCGTCGAAGATCCCAGCGGGATCACCTCGGCCAGCTCGTCCTGTCCCCCTCGCCGGAGCGGGCCGGGGTCGCCGTCCGGCCCGGGCCGCGGCAGCTCGGCTGGGCCGTGGCGCGGGTCCGCGCCGCGACTCGCGGTCGCGCTTGGCCGGCCCGTGAACCGACGGGCCGTGTCCGGCCTGTCAGCAGGCCTCCACGGCGCCGGCGATCTCGGCTCGGTGCATGGTCGGTCCGCGGCGGGCGAGCACTTTCCGGGCGTGCGGCCAGGCCAGCTCGCCGAACGGCACAGGGCAGTGTTCAGGTGCGCCCATGGCACGGTGATCCAGCCGCCGTCGTGGTGGTTGCGACCCAGATCCGGGTCACGTCGTAAGGGTCGTAGTGAACCTCCCAGAGTCCCTTTCGCGCGGTGACTCCCGAATGCTGGCGGCGATACGGGTTGAGCGCCTTGCCGTCATAGCTCCGGCGGCTGATCTTGATGCCGTAGGAGTTGATCACCCGCCAGGTGGCCGGCATAAGCTCGAGGTAGTCCCCGGCGGCCAGCGGCGCCGGCACGTAGCCGGCGACCTCGAGCAGCGCGGCGTACTGCTCGTTCGGCGTCAGCGCCGCTCCCGGAGTAGCGGGTGCCGCAGCCCGTCATGCGGGCGGTTCTGCCATTGCGCGACGATCCATTCATCGAGCAGGTCCTGCAGTTCGACCAGCGACCAGGCCGCGTCCTGCCCGGCGTGCTTGCCGCGCCGGTCCACGCTGCGCCCGACATATCCGGCGACGTACTGGGCGAACAGGGAGGCGATGGAGGCAAAGGTCCGCTCCACCGTGCCCTTCTCCCAGGGCGAGCCTTCGTGGGTGGGCTGGAAGTTCACGCCCATCGCCCGGCACGCGGCCGGAATGCCTGCGACATGTAGACCATGCCGTGGTCGCAGACAACCGTCTCCGGGACGATCACCGGCCGCGCTGCCGCGTGGGCCAGCCGTTCGTCGATCCCCGCGAGCCGCTCATGCGGCAGCACCGAGCGGGACATCCGCAGCGCGTCCGGCCAGCCGGGCCGCATCGGCTCCGGGGTAAGGGTCCGGGCCAGCAGCAGCGAGGCGTCGACCGCCTTGGTCGTGGGCCGCAGCACCGCCGCGGCGATGGTCCGCGTCGCGATATCGACCATCATCGTCAGCTCGGCCCGGTCCACCATGCCGTCGTCCAGCACTACCCGCACATCCAGCGGCGTCGAGTCGACCGGGCACCACTCCCCGGGGCGCAGCACCGTCACCGCGCCGAACGGGCCGTCCGGGCGCTGCGCCAGCGATCGCCGCGTCGGCGCGGAGCCGAAGGTGTGCCGCCCGGCCGAGATCTGCGCGGCCAGCCGGTAGAACGTGGCCCGCGGCGGCATGATCTGCGCCGGGTCGATGCCGTGCTCGGCGGCCAGGCTCTGCGCCACCCGCCGCCGCAGCCGGGTCACCGGCCGGTGGACCGGTCGGTCTCCCCGGCCACCGCCTTCTCGATCGCGGTGATCACCCGCCCGTCCACCGACCCGCCGATACCGCGCCTCAGCCGCCCGTCCACCAGGCCTAGCAGCCCGCCGCTGCGGTACGCTGCTATCGCATTGCAGCACAACGTGACGCGGCGTGGCGAAAAGTAGCGTAAGCATCCTGCTTGTCTTGGTTTGGGGACGGGCGAATTCGCAGGGAGCGAACGAGCGCTCAAGTGACAGGCTAAAAGCTGATCGAATTTGATTAGAGAACATTTTATTTATATGTTGGACAAATGCCTGAATTCTTCGACCCGGAAGCTGATTTCGAGATCTATCGGCGCCGTCTTCCCCATTGGAGACAGGCAGGGGTTACATATTTCGTCACGTTCCGTCTTAGGGATTCGTTGCCCAGGCAACTTGCGGCATTGAACGAAGAGAAAAAACGTTGGCTGGCGATGAATCTTCCTCCTCACAACGAGAACCAAATTAAGGAATATCACCGCAACTTCTCCGAGTCGATTCAAGCATGGCTTGACGCTGGTTATGGTGCTTGCGTTCTGGCTCAACCAGAGATTCGGCGGCTAGTCGAATGCGTTTTGAATTTCTTCAGCGGGCAGCGTTATGAGCTCGGTGAATACGTCGTGATGCCAAATCACGTGCACGTGCTGGTCAGGCCCTTAGCCGATTATCATCTCGACCGCATCCTTCATTCCTGGAAGTCGTTTTCGTCCAAACAGATCAACAAAATAACAAAAGCGAATGGTCCAGTCTGGCATCGGGAATCTTTTGATCACATTGTCAGAAGCCCTGCCCAATTGGCTCGGATCGAACTCTACATTCGCGACAATCCGAAATCGTTGCCGGGAAGCGAGCGTGCGCGGAGCGATTAGTCGGGCCAAAAGTAGCTCAGCATCCTGCTTGTCGTCGCTTGGGGACGGGCGAATCCGCAGGGACGAACGCACGCTCAAGAAGACAGGCTGGAAGCCTATGCTACGCTATGCTGCTGCCGCGTGGCGGTATAAACGCGACGCGGCGTGTCAAAGTAGCATAAGCATCCTGCTTGTCGTCGCTTGGGGGACGGGCGAATTCGCAGAAACGAACGCACGCTCAAGAGACAGGCTGGAAGCCTATGCTACGCTATGCTGCTGCCGCGTGGCGGCATAACGCGACGCGGCGTGTCAAAGTAGCATAAGCATCCTGCTTGTCTTCGTGGGGGGACGAGCGAATTCGCAGAAACGAACGCGCGCTCAAGAAGACAGGCTGGAAGCTGGAAGCCTATGCTACGCTATGCTGCTGCCGCGTGGTGGCAGTAACGCGACGCGGCGTGGTCAAGGTAGCATAAGCATCCTGCTTGTCTTCGTGGAGGGACGGGCGAATTCGCAGAAACGAACGCGTGCTCAAGAAGACAGGCCTATGCTACGCTACGCTGCTGCCGGCCCGGCGGCATGACACGCTGCGATAACGCACCTAAACTTGCGCGTAGATTATGCAGGAGTTGATTCCGCCAAAACCAAACGCGTTGCTCAAGATGTGCCGTAATTCACGCGTGCGCGGTTCGTTGGGGACAACGTCCAGATCACACGCCGGATCTGGTGTTTGGTAATTCAGAGTCGGTGGAATCAATTGGTCCCGAATGGCCATAGCGCAGATCACGCCCTCTATGGCTGCACTTGCGCCGAGTGGATGTCCGTAGTAAGCCTTCGTTCCGCTTACCGGGATGCTGTTGGTTCGTTCGCCAAAAACTTTTCTGATGCAGAACGCTTCATTGGCATCGTTCAGCTGTGTCGAACTCGCGTGGGCGTTGATGTAATCGATCTGGTCAGCGTTTATTTTCGCGTAATTCAACGCGTCACGGATCGCACGAACGCAGGATTCACCGGTGGGCAAAGGAGTCGTCATGTGGAAAGCGTCGTTGTTCAGACTGTACCCGATGACTTCTGCATAGATGTTTGCGTCACGCGCCTTCGCATGTTCGTACTCTTCGAGGATGAGGCTGGCCGCGCCTTCGCCCATGACGAATCCGTCCCGATCCTGGTCGAACGGACGACAAGCAACCGTCGGATGAGCCCGGCTCATGGTTCGGATAAAGGCAAAGGCTCCGTAAGTCAGCGGGCTTAAAGGAGCTTCGGCTGCCCCCGCGACCATGACATCAGCCCATCCTTCGCGGATATATCTGAGAGCTTCCCCGATGGCCACATTGCCGCTCGCGCAACTGTTTGAGTTGGTGGTCCCGACGCCGCGGAATCCGAACTCGATGGCCGTGTTACAATGGGCTGAGCCGCCGAAGACCTGTAATGCCAGGGTCTGATGGACCGACTTGGGACCACCGTGGACGAAAGCTTCGTGCTGACCCTCCGCATTCGAAACGCCGCCAAGCGCGGTTCCGAAGCTCACCCCGATACGATCTTGCGGAGTATCACGGGAATACTCCAATCCGCTATCTTCAAGCGCGAGCTTGACCGAGGCTACCGAGAATTGGGCGTAGCGGTCCAAGCGCTTCAATCGATGCGGCGGGAAAATATTCTCCGGACGCCAATCGAGGATCTCGCCTGCGCTGGTCGCTTTAAATATCGACGCATCAAAAGTCGAGACCGGACCTATTCCTGATTTCTTATTCTTGATCGCCGCCCAAAACTCTTGTTTACCAATCCCGATCGCGGTGATGGGGCCGACTCCCGTGATAACAACTCGCCTCATTTTTTTTCTACGTAGGCCTTCATGCACCGCAATGTCTGGGTGGCAACCGAATTAATAAAAAAACCGGAGATGATGGGTTCGGCCAGGGAAGCCAGCAATGGCACTCGGAAAGCAAGATCGTGGGCGATTTCGACATGGACCCCGGCAGGGAGTTGACGGAATCTCCAGGTGACTTTCATACCTTTCGTCCAGGCCTTCAGATGTTTGAAACGGATTTCTCGATGCTCGCGATCGATGATCTGTTCGGATACCCAGGCAATCGGAATAAAACCACGGTAGGCCGCCATTTTGACCAGGTTCTTGATCGGAGTTCTTTCGTAATAGCGAATGTAGCGATAATGGGGCAGAAACGTCGGCCAGAGTTCGAGGTTCGCCGCAGCTTCGAAGATGGCCTCTTCAGGCGCGTTCATGATTATCGCATTTGTCTGGTGCATCACGGTCGATTTGCCACGTAGTGAAGATAACATTCATCCGCTTCGACCTTCATCGACGCGAGTTCGTAAATCCGACTGGAGGGAAGGAACGTTCCGGGGGTTCCCAGAATGCCCGGAGCGCCGTTCCCGCCAAAAAGGACGGGAGCAATGGTTAAAAATAGCTCGTCGATTGCATCAATTTCGGCCAGGCCTTTCGCCAAAAGCGGTCCTCCCTCACAAACAAGAGTTCGGACATTATGTGCGACCAGCAGATCATTCAAGACTTCATGCAGGCTCACGCGATCGTCCTCGCTGAGATGCAAGGTGGTCCGGGTCTCCAGCGTCGCTTGAATCGAGGTCGGCATACGCGTCGTCGAATAGATCACAATTGGAGAAAAGTGGTGGCTAAAAATTTGCAAAGCGGTAGAGAGGTTGCCAGAATTTGAGATGACGGCGCGCAGCGGATACTCGCTCTGGCCCCGCGCGACCCGCGCCAGTCGAAGATCCTCGTCCGGCAAGCCCATCGACATGTTATCGATCTGGACCGTGTTCCGGCCGACCAGCAAAGCGTCGCCGAGCGAACGGATTTCAAGCAGTCGCCGTTTATCGTAGCTCGAGGTAAAGTGGGATGGAGTTGCTCGGACTGTCGACACTTTTCCGTCGATCGTTGCTGCAAAGTTCACGATAGTTCGAGGCCGCCGCATAAGAGTAATAGTCTTTTCGCGTCCAATTTATTCCCTTGGCCCGAAAATCGCACGAACCACTGGGGAGACGTCGTAAACTCTTCTCTCCAACAAGCAGCGGAATTTCCCGGCGTAGCCGGGGAGTTCCGCTGCTACAGCCTGCATCGCTCACAAATCCCTAAGGATTTTGTGAGCGATGCAGGCTAAGGGAATCTCTCTGTCCAATGTGCCAATGCGGCTACGATATCGTCTTTGGATGCCTGGGAGCTTAATTCCCAAACCAACGGAGGCTCGGGAGGGATGGAACCGATCAAAGCCGGGAAGTCGATCATTCCGCTGAATGGCACCTGATGATCGAGAAAGGGGAAACTGACGTCGTGAACGTGGCACCCGATCAGACGATGAGACATCTCTGCCAGCCACTCGGCATGGTCGATAAAAGTCAAATTATGGCGAATCTGGGCGTGGCCAAAATCATGCCAGTAACCGATTGAGCCATCTCTGATCTCGGAAAACAATCGGCGAAACTCTCGTTCAGATGGAAAGGTTTCGATCCCGACGCGGTTTTCGACGCCCAGTTTAACGCCCGCAGCCTTCGCGTGGGCAAGTACGGGTTGCAGCCACTCGCTGACTCGATCGTAGGTCGCGATCGTTTCGCGCTTCCGGATAGCGTCCAGTTTGATGGCGACAAAACGCCGATCGAGGTATCGGCCTGAAGCGATGCACCGAAACAGTCGATCCGTGTAAGCAGGCATTACCACGGAACCCAAATGCATGACCACCCGTTCGACGCCAAGCCTATGCGCATAATCTATCGTCTCCAGCGTGTGCCGGAGTGCACGTTCTCGTTCGTCCGAGTCCGGGGAAGTACACTGATAACAGTCGGGTGCCGGATGCGATATCTCGATCGGAAGTGGACAGAAGTTGTGCAGGCTCGTCACGGTCATTGGGTGATCTGCGAGGAATCGCTCGATGCCTTCCCACAGCGAGAGCCGGATTCCATGGCTGAGTTCGACACGGCTGAAACCGAGTTGAAAGATCTCGCTCAGCATTTCGTCGCCTCTCGTGTGGCGGTTTGAATTCCAACAGGTGGAGAAGGCTAGCTGCATAGTTACAGAAGGAAGCAAAGAGGATTTTGAACAGAAGGTAACAAAGGTAGCAAAGATTTAGGCAGAGGTTTGTTGAGGGCTGGAAGATGGGTCCGGAGGTGCGATTTCGGGCGTCAGGGGTGAGTCATCCGCCCTCACAGAAGGAAGCAAAGAGGATTTTGAACAGAAGGTAACAAAGGTAGCAAAGATTTAGGCAGAGGTTTGTTGAGGGCTGGAAGATGGGTCCGGAGGTGCGATTTCGGTCGTCAGGGTGCGTCAACCGTCTCACAGAAGGAAGCAAAGAGGATTTTGAACAGAAGGTAACAAAGGTAGCAAAGATTTAGGCAGAGGTTTGTTGAGGGCTGGAAGATGGGTCCGGAGGTGCGATTTCGGTCGTCAGGGTGCGTCAACCGTCTCACAGAAGGAAGCAAAGAGGATTTTGAACAGAAGGTAACAAAGGTAGCAAAGATTTAGGCAGAGGTTTGTTGAGGGGCTGGAAGATGGGTCCGGAGGTGCGATTTCGGTCCTCAGGGTGCGTCAACCGTCTCACAGAAGAAGCAAAGAGGATTTTGAACAGAAGGTAACAAAGGAAACAAAGATTTGGGCAGAGATTGTCGAGAGGCGGCCCGAGGGTCCCCAATCATGATGTTTCCGCCCTGACGTAAGAGAATCCGAGGATTGATGGGCGGCTTTATTCGCTCGCACATGCTTTTGGCTGTGGCGGCTAGATCTGCTTATTGTCACGCGGGCGTCGCGGTTGCCGCGAAAGCGTCTCGCTTTTGCTCGATTCTCAAGATCAAGAAGCAAAGCGGGACAGGATTGCTTACGCACGTGAACGTCCCACTCGAACGGACCGGGCTCGTTCCTCGACACGCGTTCCTATATATCGTCCTCGTCGTTGTCCTCGGTCTCTGCTGCCGCCCGGCAAGGGCGAGAATTTAGGTAAGGTCAACCACAACAAGTTAGGGATTGTGGGATGCGCGGCGTGCCCAAAGTGGCACGTCTGAAACGTCCGTTTTCTGATCTGCGCCCGGACAGCGATTTAGCGCCCAATCCTTTTTCTCCGCGTGTCCACGCTCACTGCAGGTTGGGCGACTGCTGCTGACGGCCGAAATCGAACTCTGGAACGATCTTCCAGATCCCCAAACACCCTGCCCGAATCTGCGCTCCCTTTGCTACCTTCTGTTTAAACCTCTTTGCTTTCTTCTGTGAGGTGGGTGTCTCACGCTGACGCCCGAAATCACCACTCCGGAAATTTTCCAGCCCTCAACAAACTCAGCCCACAATCTTTGCTCCCTTTGTTACCTTCTGTTCAAAATCTCTTTGCTTCCTTCTGTGAGGGGTGACCTACCCCAAATCTTTGTTTCCTTTGTTACCTTCTGTTCAAAATCCTCTTTGCTTCCTTCTGTGCCGCGCGCGTCCTACCTTGCCCAGGTGATTAACCTCAGCTCGTGCTCCTGAACCAGGTGTGGATGCGTAGGTATGACACGCACGCTGAATCCGTAGCTCCCGCTTTCGGAGGCAGGAATCATTCCGCTGAAGGTATAAGTTCCGCTGTTTCCGTTTCTTTGCACATCCAGGAGATCCACCGTGAATGGATTGCGAAGTGTTCCATCGTCCGTTTCACCGATGTAGGCCTGTACTCGAACGTGGGTGGGTTGCACCGGCCCGAGGAAAACACGAGCGACAATCTCCAATTTGTCGCCCACGAACATGGTAGGTCGACCTGCTTGAGATGTTTCTACTGATTCAATGCGGATCTGTGGCCAATCGACGCGCGTGCTGTGTTTCCATTTCGCCAGTTCCACGGCGGGCTGGCAGTTGTTGGCGCTGAGTGCCTTAAAGCCCGCTGCGGCTGGTTCATACAACCGCTCAGTGTATTCCTTCACCATCCTGTGAGTGTTAAACACCGGAGTAACACTGCGCATCGACTCGCGCATTAGCTGAATCCAGGCAATCGGAATGCGGCCGTCAGGTTTGGCGTAGTAAAGAGGAATAATCTGATTCTCCAATATGTTGAACAGACTTTCGGCATCGACTTCGTTCTGAAATTCAAAGGAACCCTCGGTAATTTCCGGCCCGATCGCCCAGCCGTTCTTGCTGTTGTATCCTTCACACCACCAGCCATCTAATACGCTCAGATTCAAGCCGCCGTTGGGCGGCAACTTCATGCCGCTGGTTCCGCTTGCTTCGAGAGGGCGCAACGGATTATTGAGCCAGAGATCGACTCCCTGATACAGCCTGCGTCCAATGTAGGTGTCATAGTCCTCAACGAAGACGACGGCGTGTTCGAGTCCGGTCTCACGCGATTTGTTGTAAACTTCTTGGATAAATCGTTTTCCCGGTTCGTCCTTTGGATGAGACTTCCCGGCGAAGACGAATTGAACCGGACGCTCCGCGTTGTGCACCAGGCGTAAGAGCCTTTCCTTTTGGCTGAAAAGCAGAGTCCCTCGTTTGTAGGTCGCAAAACGACGGGCGAAACCAACGGTCAACACCTCTGGGTTCAGAATACTGTTGATCTGTCGCAGTTGCCCCGGCGATTCGCCGAGCCGGACGCGTTGGCGCCGTATTCTGTCACGAATGAAATCGATCAGTCGCGCCTTAAGCAAATGATGAGTTTCCCATAGCACATCGTCCGGGATATCGATCACCCTTCGCCAATATTCCGCATCGGTGAGATGTTCTTCCCAATCGGCACCCAGGTATTTGGCGTAGATTCGATGAAATTCGGGTGCTGTCCATGTTTTGGTATGGACGCCGTTCGTAATACTAGTGATCGGTACTTCCTGAACGGGGACTCCTGCCCAGACATCTTGCCATAAGCCTTGGCTCACCTCGCCGTGCAGCTTGCTCACCCCATTGGCGTGGCGGCTGACGCGGAGCGCGAGAATGGTCATACTGAATACGTCAGCGATATTGACCATCGCTTGCCCGAGGCGGAATAAATCGTCGAAACTGATCCGGAAATCTTCCGCGTAGCGGGAGAAATGCCTGACCATCATTTCGCGTGGAAAAGCATCGTTGCCGGCAGGTACGGGAGTGTGTGTGGTAAAAACGTTGGAAGAGGCAACCACTTGGAGGGCCGTGTAGTATTCCAAGCCTTTATCCTGAACGTATTGGCGGATTCTTTCGAGCGAGAGAAACGCCGAGTGGCCTTCGTTCATGTGGTAGACGTCCGGATGGATGCCGAGGGCGTCCAAAGCTCTCACGCCGCCGATACCCAGAACGATCTCTTGCCGGATCCGCATCTCCAGATCACCGCCATAAAGCTGTTCCGTGATCAGACGGTCTTCGGGAGAATTCTGCTGGATATCCGTATCGAGCAGATAGAGTGTGATCCGGCCGATCTGTAGCTCCCAGACCTTCGCCGTAACGCTTCGGCCAAGAATCGAGACGTACACTTGAAGCGGCTGATCTCCGACTTTGGCTTCTCGCAGCGGCAAGTGGTTGAAGTTCTGGTTCAGGCTCACAGCCTCCTGCCAACCCTCCTTGTTGATTTGCTGCTTGAAGTAACCGTGGCGGTACAACAACGTTACCGCGCAGAAATCGAGGTCGAGGTCGCTCGCGGACTTGCAATGGTCGCCGGAGAGAATTCCGAGGCCGCCGGAATAGTTCGGCACGGATTCGTGGAATCCGAATTCCGCCGAAAAATAGGCGATGCGCGGTGCGGTCGCTCGGAGTTTCCCATAAGTATCCGGGCGCGCCAGGTAGGCCTTGAATTTCTGGTACACAGCCTGCATTTCGCGGATGTAATCGTCGTCGGCCGCGAGTTCCAGCAGACGAGCCTGGCGCGAGAGCTGCAACATCCGGATCGGGTTGTGGTTGGTTCTGTCCCAGAGTTGGGTGTCCAAGTGCCGAAAAAGCCGGCGCGCGTCTGGTTCCCAGGTCCACCACAGATTGTGAGCCATTTCACGGAGGGGTTCCAGGATCTCCGGTAACCGAGGTGATACGTTAAACGTTTGTACAGGTTGCATCTTTTTCTTTCTTGAATTCTATCCTTCAAGCGTCCCTTCATTGAGGACGGGCGATCAACAGCACAACCTGTGCTTACTGGCGTTGCAAGCCTTTAAAGAAAACAAACCGAATCTCCTCCTCTAAGCCGCCCCCTCCACCGCCGAACGCCGAACGGTGAACTTCAAACGGTGAATGCCAAACGGTGAACGCCAAACGTCCCCACGTTGACCTTCAGTTTCTCTGGCTACATAGTGGCGCAAACGCCATGAAATATCGCACTTATCGGAATACCGATCTTACCGTAAGCGAGGTGGGATTTGGGATGTGGACGGTGTCGACAGGTTGGTGGGGCAACTTCACCGAGCAAGAAGCCGTCAATCTGATGCGAAAAGCCTTTGATCTTGGAATAACGCTCTACGATGCAGCCGACACTTATGGGAACGGCTTGAGCGAAGAATTGATTGCCAAGGCTTTTTTGCACCAGCGTGATCAAATTGTGATAGCGACAAAGATTGGTTACGATTTTGTCCACCATGGGAACGATCGGCGTGGACAACGCGAAATACCGCAGGACTTTTCGCCGGAAGCAATGGTGCGGGCCACCGAGTCCGCCCTGAAACGGCTCAAAACAAATCGAATCGATCTTTTGCAACTTCATAACATTCGAATGGAGCAAGTGACCGATGACCGGGTTTGGGAAACACTCGAAAAACTGCGTGAACGAGGATTGGTCCGCCACTATGGAATCGCCCTCGGGCCCGCTATCGGTTGGCAATACGAAGGGATCAACTGCGTCACGGAGCGGACCGTAACGAGCGTTCAGCACATCTACAACCTGCTTGAGCAACATCCTGGTGCGGCTATCCAGAACGCTGCCACCGCTTCTGGGAGGGATACGATGTTCCTGATCCGGGTCCCACATTCGTCTGGAATGCTCGAAGGCCATTACACGACGGACACCAGGTTCCCACCAAACGATCACCGTAGCCATCGTCCTCGCATCTGGCTGCTCAACGGTGTCAGAAAAGTGGAACAACTGCGGTTCCTGGAAAGGCCGAACCGAACTTTAGGCCAGGCGGCTTTGCTTTGGCTGCTCAAAGATCCACGGGTTGCCTCAACACTCCCGAATATTTACGATGAAAAGCAACTCGCCGAATTCGCGGCAGCTTCGGAATGCCCAGAGCTCACGGCGGACGAGATGGAAAAGATCACTGCCTTGTATGAGGCCAATTTCGGGATCCTCGATGACGAGCCGCCCAAGTTTAAGGGCACGATGGAACTGGCGGAAGCAAAATAGCGTTCTAGCCCGCAATGAGCTCGTCGCTTCAGTCTTTGCGTGATTTTTGCGGGCTAGACGGCGAGGGCCGGACCCAGGATCAAGAGCGCCGTACACCCATCAGGTGAAACCACTTCGTGATGATGAGGCGATGCAATGTAGCATAGGCTTCCAGCCTGTCTTTTGTGTTGGCACCAAGCGACGCCTTCGGGACGGTCAGGAATATTCGCGGGAAGAAGAAGCGTGCGAATATCAAGTGATCGGCTCGAGACAGGCCTATGCTACTCTGCGCCAGCCCTGCCGGCGTCTTCGGTGAGAAAACCACCCGAAACAGCCCTTAACTTAGCGCCATTCACCCTGGGAACTCCCACGACGCGGCGCGTCCTGAAGGGACGCCAGACGGTGAGCGTCTCGCAGCGACCGGATTTGCCACTGCGGACGCTGTCAAAAAGAAGTTCGTCCCGCTCTCCCACCTCTTAAGCCCCTTCAGGGCTCATCATCATAACATTATTTCCCAGGGTTAAAACCCTGGGCTGAGTCTTTAGCCCCTTCGGGGCAGAAACCGTCCCAAATTCTCCTTATGTTCGAGCCATTAAAATAGCACGAAATTAAGGGATTCGGATGGTTTACCTTCCTAAGGTAGAATCAGTCGTTCGAGTCGATCACGATCTGCGCGACCATTGGCATCGTAAGACAGAAAATGCGCAACGCCAAAATGGAACACTCTTGGTCGGCGTGAAATAACCCAATAATCCGAACGAGAATTCGTGTGGGGGTGACCTTGTCGCGCGAGGCCAAGCGGGAAGCTTCAGGCGGAGCTTCACCCTACCTGCGCCGGGACTTCCTGCGCCAGATGCAGGAGCCAAAAAATCTCAAACGACTTTCGTACTTTCGACTGCATCCAATCGATTGCTTGCAGCGCTATATTCTTTGTTAGCTAGATAACTAAGGCGGAGGCGCGGAATCATTTGAGGCCGATTCGGAAAGCTTTAGACAAATTTAGCTAGGGAAAAAAAAGGACATCACCATGAAGGAACCGACAAAGATTGCCGCACTGATGCCGCGGTTTTTGCCCCAACTAGCAATGCCTTTAGTACGCCGCCGGAACGAACGGATTGGCCTATGAACAAGGCGTGTCGCTGGCGCTATTTCGTAATTCCTTTGGGTATTTGCGCGCTAGCCGCGTTAGGAATAGGCATCGGGAAAACGAAGTTCCAGGTACCTCGGCTTGGTTCGTCAGCGGCAATCGGAAATCAAGGGAGCATTTCGGCTCTCGCCATCACTTCATACGCCATAGCGCTCACTACGCATCAGGGAGATGAAGAGATCGATCGCGAGATAAGGCGGCTCCAAGAAGAGGCCCGATCTAATCCGGAGCGCGTCACCACCATGAAACGTCTTGGGTGGGCCTTCATTACGAAGGCGCGTCTGAGCTACGATCCCGGATACTACAAGCTCGGCGAACAGTGTGCACTTTGTCTTCAATCCAAGAACGGTGATGACCCGGACGCTCTCTTGCTCCAAGGCCATATCTGGCAAAGCTTGCACAGGTTCAAGGACGCGGAGCTCATCGCGCGGAAGCTGGTCAGGATTCGCAATGAAGCTTTCGACTACGGTCTGTTGGGAGACGTATTGATGGAACAGGGGCGTTTGACTGAAGCGGTAGGAGCCTACCAGAAGATGATTGACTTGAGGCCGGACCTTCAATCCTACACCCGTGTCGCCCATATGCGCTGGTTAAAGGGCGACCTGGACGGTGCGATTGAAGTGATGCGCATGGCGGTAACGTCCGGCAGCCCGCGCGACCCGGAACCGACGGCGTGGGCCTATACCCGGCTGGGCATTTATGAACTTCAAGCCGGCGATACGGAGATGGCCATGAAGTCAGCGGGAAGCGCGTCCCAGTTTGCGGAGAATTACGCTGCCGCGCTCCTTCTCCGAGGGCGGATACTGTTGGCCCAGGATAATGCTCAGGAGGCAATTGAAATTCTGCAACGCGCCGCGGCTCTGACTCGACTACCCGAATACGAGTGGACGTTGGCGGATGCTTTGCGTGAAGCGGGAAAAGTTCCAGGCGGCCGATAGAGGTGGAGCGCGGTTTGATGCGTGACCGGAGCGATGAACGATCCGCGGACGTTGTCGCTTTATCTGGCCACCAGGGGACAACAGGTCCAAAAGGCATTAAAACTCGCCGAAGACGAGATGAATACTCGGGCAGACGTCTTTACCATGGACACTCTCGCGTGGGCACTACATGCCAATGGCCGACTTGCCGAAGCGCGCGAATATTCAAAGAAAGCACTGGGCGAGGGTACCCAGGACGCACGATTATTTTATCACGCCGGATGCATCGCGCTCGCAGCGGCGATCGGTTGAAGCCGAGCGATTGTTCGCGCTTTCCGATCAAATCAAACAGATGCTCATGCCTTCGGAAAGAGATGATCTGGAAAAGAAATTTGCTGTTCTAAGTGGTCCGGGAGAAATCCCGCCCAAAAGCAGTCAGCAACTAACAAAAAAAAGAAGATATGAAAATCGTCCAGCGGGGACTCGCCTTCGCGCAAATCGGCGCAGCGTTAACAACGCTGCTTATTAACCCAAGTCCAACTATGGCATCCAGTCACATGGATGCGCCACTCATCACTCGGGATCCGTCAGCCCACATCACAGATGTCTATGCTTTTGTTTCACAAATCGGAACAACCAAATACCTGACGGCAGCCGTGGCAGTTTACCCGTTTGAAGAGCCGAGCATTGGCCCTAACAAATATAACTTCGATGACAACGTCCTCTATGCGATCCACATCGCTAGCGGCGCCGATCTCGCAAGGGCGAAGCAACCATCAGTTACCTGTTTAAGTTCAACACCACCATCAAAAAAATAACACAATTGCCCAATCCTTCCTTGGGCCGATCAAAATGGTGGACGATGCCCAACCAGAACCTGATCCAACGGTATAGCGTCACAAAGATCGTCCGAAATGGTAAATCTGAGGTGCTCGGGCACTGATTTGAACTGGTCCCGCCTAACAATCAAGGTCTGGTAACACCCCACTACAACCAGAGTGGCAATGGAAACAACCTGGCCAAGGAAGGCGTCGATGATCCTTCGCAGCTGGATGTCTACACTTCCCAAACCGTTCTCCCATTAAACCATGGATATCTTGTCTTTCGCGGGACAACGATCTGACGGCTTTTTCGCCAACATCCAAAGTATCTTCGACTTGGACGTGACATTTTCCGGTCCGGAAAGAGCCCTTGGATAGTCAGGCCGGGTTCAATGTTCACACCATTGTAATTAGTATTCCCGTGTCTGAGTTGGGCGGTGATCAACAAATCGTCGGCGTCTATGCGACCACCAGCCGGAAAGCTCTGACAGTTTTGCGTGATCCGAGAGCTCCCGCGAGCCTCGGTGAATACGTCCAGGTCCATCGTAAAGGGAATCCCGCCTTTTGCGAGCTCTTGGTGGCCGGTAAAGATAAAGATCTTTTCACTGAAACTTCACCGATTGTCGATCGGATTATCTTTGCCAAATATGCCTTGGCTCCCGAGCTGGCGAAATTGTTAGGCGCTCCTCCGAGCTTGCAAACTGCCGGACTGATCTCGCGGGAATATTCATTCCCGACTTGATCAAAGTGGATCTATCGACCGGCCCGGCGCATTTGGCAGGCAACCCGAAAGACCCAGGTGTTTAATCGACTTGGTATTTTCGGGGGAGATACCCTCACGAGCACGGTTCAACAAGGTTTTGGTAAAGGAACAGTGCCGGGCGGATGGCCAAACGGAAGGCGGTTTGGCGATGACGTGCTGGGTATCGCGGTGATTGCGATCTTGAGCGACCTGCGCACCAGTCCACCGCAAATTTTTACGGGCTTTGATCCTATCACATTTAACGTAGGCGGTGTGGTCCAGAATGACATCACTTACAATGGAGTCTTCCCATATGCCCCGACTCCGCATAACGGGCGTAATAATTTGCATCACACTCAGCAGTAGGGTTGGCGACGACGGAAGGACTGAAAAACGGGGAAGGTATGCACAAGCTCGCAAATAATAGTGATGGCGCCGGAGGGCAGCTGGCTGTTTTCCAAGGCGCGAGCGAAGCGCCGATATCTGAATCATACGGGTTGAGCGAGCAACGCGGAAAAACAGCCAACTGGCCCCGGCCCGGAGGGTTGCCTTGAAAATGAGCCGGCGGTCGCGTTGCTCGTCGGTTATGTATCGATTCACCTATGCGGCCTCCTCGCGCCTTGCCGACGGACGTGCCACGCCGGACGCGCGGGAGCGCATCCCGCACCACGTGCAGGGCCGCGTCACGTGGCCTGCATATGCGACGGCGGATTTGGAAAACTCGAAAGCAAGCCCAAAACGCTTTTGCAAAGCGGTGCACCAGCGATGAAATCAATTGCGCGTTCCGCCGAATTTAGTTTGCGACTTTGTTTTAGCTGTTTGCTGTTCATCTTTTTAACCTTCCGGGCCCAGGCGCACGATCCGGGCTTGAGCACCGTGAAGGTGACGGTCGGAAACGAGCAAATCGACGTGCTCCTCGGCTTCGCGCAAAAGGACGTCGAATCGATGCTTGCCGCTGAGTACAAATGCTGCCGGCCTGGAGACGTTGAAGGGTTTTGCCGCGATTCAATCCGAACTCGAATCCGTCGCGGCAAACGAGTTCAGTCTTTATTGGGGCAAGCAGCGGGCGATACCTGATCAAGCGACGGCGCGACGAAAAGATGCCCAAAATATTGAAATTTCACTTCTCTTCCAAAGACCCGAATCCTGGGCAGGTTCGCTTGGTATCGAGCCTTATCGAACGGTTGCCTTTGGGTCATCGTCAATTTTTATTGGTCCAAACAACGAGTGGAACCGACCTTGGGCAGTTCATTGCTTTCGGCCAGCGAAAACTCTCTGCTTATTGACTTGCCCGCAGTCACCGAATCCCCGGTCGCTTCGAACAAGGGGTCTCGCATTTCTGGCATTTCTCGAAGCTTGGCGTCGAGCACATCTGGCTCGGCGTCGATCACCTGCTATTCGTGTTCGGTCTACTGCTCCTCGTTAAATCGCAATGGATGCTGTTTAAGACCATTACGGCGTTCACGGTGGCCCACAGCATCACCCTTGCGCTGGCGACGCTCGGTTATGCGCACCTTCCAGGGCCGCCTCTCAATGCCGCCATCGCGCTCTCAATCCTGATTCTCGGTGTCGAGATAGTCCGTTCCAAGAGTGGCGGGACGAGCGTCACCACTCTGCATCCATGGATCGTGGCCTTCGCCTTTGGACTGTTGCACGGTTTCGGCTTTGCCAGTGGACTGAGCGCGCTCGGCCTGCCGGCCGCCGATATTCCTTTGGCGCTCGTGATGTTCAACGTCGGCGTCGAGATCGGTCAGGTATCGTTCGTCCTGTTGATCTTGCTCCTCGAACGCTCATTTCGCCAATTGGAAATCCGCTGGCCCCGCTGGGTCCAGGCGCTGCCGGGATACACCGTCGGATCGCTCGGGGCGTTCTGGACGATCCAGCGCGCGGCGATGCTTTTGGGAATCATACCGTGAAACATTTCCAACCATCAAACTATGAAACACTTCGTTCAACCCGCAGGAGCGGCCCGCCGCTCGTTCCTAATTGTCTGCCTTTTGCTCTACCCGCTCACGGTTTTCGCCCACCAGCGCGGCGGCGAGGCAATTGGCTTTGCCAGCGGCTTCTGGCATCCCATCTCCGGACTCGACCACATCCTCGCCATGGTCGCGGTGGGGATGTGGGGCGCGCAGCTTGGTGCTCCGGCGATATGGGTGCTGCCGGTAGTCTTTCCAATGGTCATGGCTTTGGGTGGCATGATGGGACTGATGGGCATCAAGCTCCCAGGCATCGAGTTGTGCATCGCGCTGTCGGCTCTGGCGCTGGGGTTCGCGGTGTTCCGCGAGGCACGTCCGAAGCTATGGATCGCGGCGATCATTCGTTGGCATCTTCGCCATTGCCCACGGACATGCCCACGGCACCGAACTGCCTCTGGGTGCCAGTGGTGCCCTTTATAGTATCGGTTTCGTGATCGCAACCGGCCTTCTTCACGCGCTTGGCATCGGAATCGGCCTCGTCCATCGATGGTCGGCGGGACGCATCGCCTTGCGAGTTGCGGGAGCCGTTGTCGCAATGGGAGGCGTCTTTTTTCTTTGGAAGGTGATTTCGGGAGAGCCTGTGTGAGAATGCGCCCACCAAGGTTGATTTTGTTCTGGTTCACCCTCGCAATCACAGTGAGTGCGGCGCCTTCGGCGCACGCTCATCTCATGAACACGGGGTTCGGGCCGTTCGACGATGGGTTGACGAACCTTTTTATGACGCCTGAGGATCTGCTGCCGGTAATCGCTCTTGCCCTGTTGGCCGGGCTCCGTGGTCCAAGTTTCGGCCGGGCTATCCTTTTTGCCCTGCCGGTCGCCTGGCTTTTGGGTAGCGCTGCCGGACTATTGTTCGTGCCGCCCCGCGCTCTGCCAGTGGCGGCGACGACCTCACCATCGCTCTTGGCGCCCTGCTGGCCGCTGACAGTCCGCTTCCGCTGGCCGCTGTCGCCGGCCTGGCGATCCTGCTCGGATTGCTCCACGGCGTTCTGAACGGCTCCGAACTTCCAAGGACCTCATCGTCCGGTCAGATTTTCGCCGCTGGCGTTGCCGCTGCGCTCTTTGTCGTGGTCTCGCTGTTGGCCGGACAGGCCGCCTCGGTGCGTGTCCCGTGGGCGCGTGTCGCCGTCCGGGTTGCTGGGAGTTGGATCGTGGCCATCGGCCTCTTGATGCTTGGCTGGGCGATGCGAACAACCTGACAGGGGAACGTGTCGGCGTGTCGGGGTGAGACCCCCCTCACAGAAGAAAGCAAAGAGGATTTGAACAGAAGGTGACAAAGAAAACAAAGATTTGGGAGGAGGTTTGTTGAGGCGTGCCGGCGTATCGGCCACGTGAAGTGGCCGCGCGCGTGGCGTGGTAGGGTTGCGCTCCCGCGCGACCGGGGTGGCAGGCCGAAAGAGAATCGTATCGGCGTATCGGCGTTTTGGCCCCGTGACGTGCCCCTCGCTATCCCGAACACCTATTCCTTCCTTCTGGTGTCAATGCAGATGGTGACCGGCCCATCGTTGATCAAATCAATTTTCATCTGCGCGCCGAAGATCCCTCGACGCACCGGCCTCGCGGATACCGTCTCCAGTTGTTGGCAGAATTCTTCATAAAGCTGTCTCGCCAGCTCAGGAGCAGCCGCGGAGATAAACGATGGTCGGTTACCTTTTCGCGTGCTGGCTAGCAATGTAAATTGGCTGACGACCAGGAGATCTCCCGCGATATCTTGCAGGGACCGATTCATGGATCCGTTTTCGTCCTGAAAGATGCGCAAGCGAACAATCTTACTCGCTAACCAGACGACGTCCTCATGGATATCGGCCGATGCGATGCCGACAAAGACCAGGAGCCCCTGGTCGATTTCACTAACGATCTTCTGTTCCGCCTCAACAGAGGCCCGCTTCACGCGTTGGATAACTGCGCGCATAGGCACAAGTAGGCCGGAGAAGCCGAGGAGCCAAGTGCGAGAGGTGAGAGGTGAGAGGTGAGAGGTGAGAGGTGAGAGGTGTACACCCGCCGAACGCCGAACGCCGAACGCCGAACGCCGAACGCCGAACGCCGAACGCAACTTGGATCCTTCCCTGTTCCCGTGTAGGGTAGGGGTACATAGTGATGGATTTTATTACCGTTTTAATTCTCGCTTTGCTGGTGGGCGCAAGTGTCGCGATTTACCTGCGGATTTTCAGAATTATCTATCTTTCGGGCGGCGGAAAAGTCGTCACTGAACGTTTCACCCGCGTTGACGGCTGCCTGGCGTTTGCCTGCGTAGCTTTGTTTGCCGTTCAAGGTCTGCAGAATCTGCACGCGAAGGATCGGGTTCTTCCTCCGACAATTGATACGAATTTATTGGTTGTTGTGCAGTTGGGATTCTGGGTTTTTGTCATTGGAACGATTTTATTGTCTTTTCTGTTCCGTGGTATGCAGCCGAGCGAGCTTTTTGGGTTCGATCGCCTGGGTTTTTTGAAGGTTTTCCTTTGGGGCGTTGGGCTGCTACTCGCCGCATTCCCCCTGATTTTAGCCAGCAGTGCGATGGTCACCAGCCTGATGCACGCCGACCCACAAAAGGATTCTCAGCCGATTATGCAGCTGTTTGAGCATGTGGCGGAACCGAGCAAGAGGATTCCAATTATTATCTTGGCCGTGGTCATCGCGCCCTTGGCGGAAGAGTTCGTTTTTCGGGGTTTTTTGTATGGAGTGCTGAAGCGGTACGCCGGGGCAGTCCCGGCTCTGATCTTTACCGGGATTTCCTTCGCGCTCATTCATCTGCATGCGCCCTCTTTGTTACCACTCTTTTTGCTGGCTTGCGTGCTGACCCTTGCTTATGAACTCTCCGGGTCGCTGCTCGTGCCGATGGCGATGCATTCGCTTTTTAACAGTGTTTCACTCCTAGGGGTTTTCTTCGCGGGTCGATGAAGCTGCGCGAACTCGGGGAAGACGCTGTCGTTGCTGGGCTAACTCGGTCTCTCCGGCTGGATGGCCGGGTAAAGGTCGGAGCAGGGGATGACTGCGCGGTGGTGGAAGCTGCCGGTCGTCTGCAGCTGTTGAAGGCCGATTGTATCATTGAGGGAATTCACTTTTTGCCAGATGCCAACCCGAAATGGATTGGCTGGAAGGCGATCTGCAGATCCATCAGCGACATCGCCGCGATGGGGGGAAAACCCCTGGATGCCCTGGTAACGGTGGCGGTTCGTCCAGATACGGAATTTGCCTGGCTGAAGCGAGTCTATCTCGGCTTGCAGACGGCTGCTCAAACTTATGGCGTCAATGTGGTGGGTGGCGAGACCGCGAAGTCGCCCGGGCCGGTCTTTTTGTCGGTCGCTCTGACCGGAACGGTTGGTGGCAACCGATATGCTGCCCGTTCCGGTGGGCGGAAGGGTGATTGGTTGTACATCACGGGAAGGTTAGGTGGATCCATCGCCGGTAGACACCTGCGTTTTCGACCCCGGGTCGCTGAAGCTTATTGGCTGGTTCAACGATTCCCGGTCCATGCGATGATGGATTTGAGCGACGGCCTGGCAAGCGATCTTCCCCGCTTGGCGCTCGCCAGCAAAGTCGGTTTTGCAGTGGACTTGGATAAGCTTCCCCTCAACCGGGGTTGCAGCGTGCAAAACGGTTTGCAAGACGGCGAAGACTATGAGCTGCTCTTCGCCTTGCCGCCACAAGCGAAACAACGATTGGAGGCGGAATGGCGAATCAAGTTTCCGAAGCTTCGATTGACCGCGATCGGCCGGCTGGTCGAACCGAACCAAAGCCAGTTTATCGGAAAGGGGTACGACCATTTTGCGCGTTAAAGATAAGTTGGAGGGAAGTTACGATTCTGGAAGTCCGGCAGAGACCCGGTTGATCGCCGCCGAATTTGGCCGGAACCTGCGGGCAGGGATGGTTCTGAGCCTGATTGGTGACCTGGGGGCCGGAAAGACGGAGTTCGTGAAAGGACTTGCGATCGGGCTTGGGGTCGACAATGAAGTCACCAGTCCAACCTTTACGATTGTCCACGAGTATCGAGAGGGTCGACTGCCACTATTCCATATGGACTTCTATCGTCTCAACGATGAGACGGAATTGGGCGAGGTGGGTTTTGATGATTATTTGATGGCCAGAGGCATTTGCGCAATTGAATGGGGCGACAAGTTTCCAAACCGCCTGCCACCGGACTCGGTGGCGATCCGATTTAGCATTCGTGGCAACAAGAAAAGAGCCATCGTTTGGTGAAGAGTCTGCTTATTGAGAACTCAACCGAGAATGGAAGCGTTGCTGTCGCCGATGACGGCAAAGTTCTGATCCGGCGGGAATTTTCAAGAGCCGGAAAGCTTTCCTTGGCGGTAAAGGAGATTTTCTTGGAAGCAGGGGTTCCGGACGAAATAATTGTCGGAACCGGACCCGGCTCGTACACTGGGTTGCGAGTGGCGGCGGCCACGGGAATCGGGCTTCAGCTGGCGTTGAGATGCCCGGCGTTCGGGTGCCCATCAGTCCTCGGTTATGAGGCGGTATCGTATCACGTCGTTGGTGACGCCAGGCTCGGTTCGATTTTCCTGGCCAGCATTGAAGACAAAAAATTGATCCGGTACCCGGAACTGTTGTCGACAGAAGAATTCCAATCGTTACTGCCAACACTGGGAAGCAGGCCAATTTTCTCCATCGGCCCTATTCCGAACCATGCCTGTCTGCCGATCCTTCGTCCGAGTGCGGAATACCTTCTTCAGTGCCGGGAAAGTTTCCGACCCGCTCTCGAACCGATTTATCTGAAGGAGCCACACGTGACGGCGGCCAAGTAGCCAGTAGCCAGTAGCCAAGTAGCCAGGAGTCAGGAGTCAGGAGTCAGGAGTCAGGTCGCGTCAAGTAAACCCAGAAGGTGAGGAAGAGCATGTGATCGAATAGAAAGCAAGACTTGGAAACACCATACAGGGACCTAGTGGGAAAAGAACCCCACCCGGCAAAGGCTAGCCACCAGCCGGAAGCGAACATTGCGTAGTCGACAGCGATGTCGGCACGAAGCGTATGGAGCGGGTGCTAAAGCCGTGTGATTGAGCCTCGAAAGAATGATTGATGTTGGGGCCTTCGTAGTCCTGAACGCGAGGGCAGAATCGAAGCGCCGCAAAAGGGCTTGGCGTGGAGAACCGACCGGGGTCTGAGAGCAGGGCAAAAGCACGAGAGGGTTCCCTGGGAACTTGAGAGATCCGACTGCTTCCTCCTTTTGAGAAAGAACCGGAGCGAGGTGGCGAGACCGGTAGACCAACGCCCAGGCGTAGCGGGAGCAACTCCAGGGGCCCGAGGCGAGCGAAGGAAAACAGGAGTCAAGGAGGTAACCGTCGTTCGAAGGAAACGAAGAACGAGGGAACGAGCAGCCGGAAGTCTTAGCAGCCTCATAGTACCGCAAGAAAAGTGGCGAACCGACCCGAGGGAGCCACCGAGTAGGGAAGGGGGAGGCCGGGCTTAGGAAACTGTAGATGGGAAACACAAGACGGAGGACGCAGAGCCGAAAATGGAAGTGTCAACGAGACAGCTACAGATAGCAGAACTGGCCGCAGCGAGACCTGAGATGAGCTTCACATCGCTGAACCATTATCTGGACATGGACTGGATGAAAGAAGCCTACCGGCGAACACGGCGCGAAAGTGCCCCAGGCGTCGACGGGCAGACTATGGAGGAATACGGGAAGGAACTGGAGAGTAATCTCCAGGAGCTGATAGGACTGGCCAAATCGGGCCGCTACCATGCCCCGCCGGTCCGACGGGTGCATATTCCCAAAGGGGACGGCAAGGAAACGAGGCCGATCGGCATACCGACCTGTGAGGATAAGGTGCTCCAACGGGCGATAACGATGCTACTGGAAGCGATCTACGAACAGGAATTCATGGAGAGTTCGTTCGGATTCCGACCGGGACGCTCGGCGCACGGGGCGCTCGAATACCTCTGGAAACAGTGTATGGATAACCAGGTACGGCCTGAACCTACATCCGACCAAAACCCGACTGATTCGATTTGCTCGACCCTGCCGGTGGCAGGAGGGCAACAAGAAGAGGGCGGAACAAGGGAACGACACCTTCGACTTTCTGGGCTTCACCCACTATTGGGGGAAGACACGAAAAGGAGGGTATGCGGTGAAACGCAAGACGGCCGGCAAGCGGCTGAGCCGGAGCCTCAAAGCGATCAACCAATGGCTGCAGAGCCATTTGCATCTGGAAGTCAGGGAACAGTGGAACAAGCTGATGCAGAAGCTGCACGGGCATTTTGCCTATTACGGGATCACAGGGAATGCGGAGGCGCTAGAGCGCTTTCGCGAGGCAGTCAAACGGCTCTGGCACAAATGGTTGAATCGCCGAAGTCGGCGACGCGGAGGCATGAGCTGGCAGCGCTTTGATGAGCTGCTCGAGCGGTATTACCCGTTTCCGCCCGCGAAGGTGGTCCACTCTATCTATGTCTATGCAGCGAAATCCTAGCCTGAAGAACCGTATGCCTTAATTGGGCTCGTACGGGACTGTGGGGGAGCCAGCCATTACCGGCTGGCTCTACCCGGAAGTACCCACTGGGCGACCGCGTGAAGCTTTGACAAGAAATCGCGGTCGGCAACACAGCCTGTCGAAGTTGCTCGGCTCTCGGAATACCCCGGCTACCGGCTACTGGCTACTTGGCTACTTGGCTACTTCTTCCCCTAGACTCCATTCGAGTGGCCGTGTATTGATGCAGGCGCCATGAAAATCGTTGTCGCTTATTCCGGGGGACTCGACACGTCGATAATACTGAAATGGATTAAGGAAACCTACGCTGCTGACGTTGTCGCATTCTGCGCGGATATCGGTCAGGACGAGGAACTCGACGGGCTCGAAGAGAAGGCTCTAACTACAGGGGCTTCCAAGTGTTACGTGGACGATCTGCGTGAGGAATTCGCCCGCGATTTTATCTATCCGATGTTCCAGGCATCGGCCCTCTATGAAAACCAGTATTTTTTGGGAACGAGCATCGCTCGACCGCTGATCGCGAAGAGAATGGTGGAAATCGCTCGCGCCGAGAAGGCCGTCGCGGTTGCTCACGGCGCGACGGGCAAGGGCAACGATCAGGTTCGGTTCGAGTTAACAGTGGCCGCCCTGGCGCCGGAGATTCAGGTGATCGCTCCCTGGCGGCTGGAACAGTTCCGCGAGCAGTTTCCCGGTCGTGCCGAAATGATTCGGTATGCGGAAAGCCAGGGCATACCGGTGGCTGCGAGTGCCAAGAAGCCGTATTCGATGGATCGTAACCTGCTGCACATCAGTTTCGAAAGCGGGGTGCTTGAAGATCCCTGGATCGACGCGAGTAGTCCTGAACTGGCCGATATGTATAGGCTGAGCGTCTCGCCGGAAGACGCTCCGGACATCGCCGAATATCTGGAGCTGGAATTTGAGCGAGGTCTTTGCGTCGCGTTGGGGCATAACAATCTGCCGGCGATATTGGGTCAGCTCGGTTTCCGGTCTGATTTCGTCAAAACCGAAGAGGACCGTATCCGAATGTCTCCGCTTTGGGTCATGAAGGTGCTTAATCTCCTTGGTGGCCGCAACGGCATTGGGCGCGTTGATATGGTGGAAAATCGGTTTGTCGGGATGAAGAGCCGCGGTGTCTATGAAACACCAGGAGGAGCAATTTTGTTTTTTGCTCATCGACAGATCGAGTCCCTGACGATGGATCGCGAAGTGATGCACATTCGCGACGCACTTGGGCCAAAGTATGCCGAGCTGGTCTACAATGGTTTTTGGTTCGCGCCCGAGCGCGAAATCATTCAGGCACTCGTGAACGAATCGCAAAAGAATGTTGCCGGGGTCGTGCGAGTGAAACTCTATAAAGGCAATATCATCGCGGCGGGACGCAAGAGCCCAGTCAGCCTTTACAACCCTGATATTGCGACAATGGAGGCCGATCCAACGAAGGCATATAACCAGTCGGACGCCACAGGATTTATCGCGCTAAGCGCGCTTCGCCTGAAGGTTGCCGCTAAGGTTCACGGGAAAGGTTAAACGTGCTTGGTCGTATGACGCGTGGGGAAACGTATCGGCGTGTGGGCGTATCTGCGTGTCGGCGTGTTTGGTCGCGTGAAGCGGCCGCGCGTGTGAGATGGTAGGAACGCGCTCCCGCGCGTCCGGCGTGGCACGTCGTTAGAGCAATCGTATCGGCGTATGGGCGTGTTTGGTCGCGTGAAGCGGCCGCGCGCGTGACATGGTAGGAACGCGCTCCCGCGCGTCCGGGAGCATCTCCGGACATTGTGAATCATCAGACAGGGGATTGAGAATAAAAGGCTCTGCGGGGGCGAGATCAGCAAACGGAAGCTTGGAGACGCGCCACGCCGGCCGCGCGGGAGCGCATCCTGGAGCGCATCCCTTGCCAAGCGCGCGGCCTCGCCGATATGCCGATCCGACACGCCGCCGATACGCCGATACGATGCTCTTTGGACGCGCCACGCCGGCCGCGCGGGAGCGCATCCCATGCCAAGCGCGCGACACGCCGATACGCCGATATGCCGCTCCCTATGTGAGCTCAAATTCAAGCTGATGGTTGCCGGCCTTCGGCTGCAAAATGACCCCAAACGGATCGGGCGTGATGCGTACGCCGTCCCCCGCCGTGACCGTTTTTGCTCCGGCTAGCTGAAGCTGCCAGCGGACCAAAGGGTTCCCGGAAGCGTTGGCGGTCACGCGGCTGCCTGTGCGGCGGACGTTTAAACTCAGGACCTCGGAACGTCGCGGCGTTGACACCAGGCACCTAAGCTCGTCACCGTCGGTCGAGTTCGTAGACGCGGAAGGTGAGCGCCATCGGCGTAATCGTAGTCCGGCCGGTCATCCAGCGCTCCGAGCGCCAGCACTGTGCCTGGACGAACCATCAGCGGCAGGCTGAGGAAGCCATGCTGCTCGCGATGCCAGCCAGGGCCTTCCCGTGTCTGGCCGGTCAGCAAATTCGTCCAACGGCCGGCCGGCAAGTAGTAGTCTACCACGCCGTCCTCAGTGAAGACGGGAGCGACGAGGAGCGAGTCTCCGAGCATGTATTGACGGTCGAGCGTGTCACATGCCGGATCATCGGAGAATTCGACCAGCATGGCCCGCATCGTGGGCATTCCTTCGCCGCTTCGCTTCTAAAGCTGCGCTCCAGAGATATGGCATCAGCCGGCACTTCAGCTTGGTGAACAGGCGCAGCACGTCGCACGCTTCCTCGTCGTACGCCCAGGGGACGCGATAGCTCGAGCTGCCATGCAGACGGCTGTGCGAGGAGAGCAGGCCGAAGGCGGCCCAGCGCTTGTAAATATAGGCGGGCGCGGTGCCCTCGAAGCCGCCGATGTCGTGACTCCAGAAGCCGAACCCGCACAGGCTGAGCGACAGGCCGCCGCGCAGCGACTCGGCCATCGACTCAAAGGTCGACCAGCAGTCGCCTCCCCAATGCACGGGAAACCGTTGACCCGAGGCATAGGAAGAGCGGGCAAAGAGTACGGCCTCGCCGCGACCGCGCTTCGCTTCGATCGCGCGGAAAACGGTTTCGTTGTACACGATCGGGTAGAAGTTGTGCATCTTCACTGGATCGGAGCCGTCGTGGTAAAGGACGCCTTCGGTGGGGATCCGCTCGCCAAAGTCGGTCTTGATGGCGTCCACGCCCATGTCGAGAAGTCGACCGATATGCCCGGCAAACCACTCGCGGGCCGCTGGGTTGGTGAAATCCACGATCGCCATGCCCGGTTGCCAAAGATCGGTTTGCCAAACAGAGCCCTCGATCCGCTTGATGAAATAATCCTTCGCTGCACCCTCGGCGAAGAGCCGCGAACGCTGCGCGATGTAGGAGTTTATCCACACGCAGATCTTAAGACCCCGCGCATGGAGGCGTTGAAGCATGCCCGGCGGATCAGGAAACACGCGCGGGTCCCACTCAAAATTGGTCCACTCAAACTCGCGCATCCAGAAACAGTCGAAATGGAAAACATGGAGTGGCAAATCGCGCTGCTTCATGCCCTCAATGAATCCGGTGACCGTATCCTCGTCGTAATTCGTCGTAAACGAGGTTGAGAGCCACAAACCGAAAGACCACGGAGGCGGCAGCGCGGGTCGGCCGGTCAGCGCCGCGAGCTTACGCAGGATGTCCTTCGGTGTGGACCCGTAAATGAGGAAATACTCGAGGCTTTCGCCTTCGAGCGAAAACTGGACTCGGGCCACTTTCTCGGAGGCGACTTCGAAGGAGACCGGGCCAGTTTCGTTGACGAGGACACCGTATCCGCGGTTAGTGAGGTAGAAAGGGACATTCTTGTAAGCCTGCTCGCTTGCCGTGCCGCCATCCTTGTTGTTGATTTCTATGACCTGCCCATTCTTCACGAAGGCCGTGAAGCGTTCGCCTAGACCGTAGACGTATTCGCCCACACCGAGCGATAGTTGCTCGACGACGTGGTTGCCCCGCTCTGCCGTCTGCATAGAACCCGATGCTCCGCCATCCGCTGGCGGTAAGCACGCGGCCGCCCGCCTCGAAGGTGATTCCACAGTTATTTTTTTTGACTCGGGCAGTGAGTTCGCCGGCCGAGAGGGTGGCGGATTCGGCACCGTCGTCAATCTCGGCAGCCATCTCGGCTGCAGGCACGATTGGAATCTGCGGGCCGCGCTCGAGGCCCCCGTGAAATGCTCGATCCGCACCCGAACGATGTCGGGCAATGGCGCGCTAAGCGTAACTGTCAGGAGCGGGCCCTGAAGGGTATCGCCTCTGTCCTTGATCGGCCGCACCGGAGCGTGAACGACAAGTTTGCCGTCCTCCGAGGCGATCGAATGGGCCTCGGCAGCGTAGTGGGCAATGACCCCAGGTTGGTGCAGCCATTGGCCATCGGTAAATTTCATGAGACAGCCGGCGGGAGAAGGGAGGTGAAAGGTGAGCGGTGAGCGGTGAGGCGGTCCAGGTTCAGGACATAGGTAACACAATAGGTTCAAGACATAGGTAACACTGCAAAGGCAAAAACTGGCGTAAAAAGTCCGGTAAATGCCGTGGAAAAAAAGTGAACCTATGGACCAAAGAAGAGAGTTTGCCTTGAAGGCACTGGGAACGCTGAATTTTCGGGCGTTGTGTCAAGAGTATGGAATCAGCCCCAAGACGGGTTACAAATGGCGAGAAAGGCTTTTACGCCAAGGGCTCGAAGGGATGGAGGAAGATTCGCGGCGGCCGCGGAGCAGTCCCAAGCAATTGAGCGAAGGACAGGTGTGCGAAATGGTGAAGCTCAAGCTGGTGCATCGACACTGGGGCCCGCGCAAGATTCGGACGTTGTACCAACGGCGCCACGGGCAGGCGCCAAGCGAGAGCAGTTTTAAGAGGGTGCTTGAGCAAGTGGGTTTGACCGAGCCGCGCCGGGAGCGAAAGGGGCCGCAGGAAGGAGGGCGGCTGAGCAGCGGGCGCCGAGGACAAGCACCCAATGAGGTGTGGACAGTGGACTTCAAGGGGTGGTGGCGCTTTGGAGAGAGTGGGCGGTGTGAACCCTTGACGGTACGCGATGAGTTTAGCCGCTACGTGCTGGAGCTCCGAGCGATGGACAATGCGCGCAGCCAGACGGTGCGAAAGGCCTTTGAGCGGATCTTTGAGCGACACGGTTTACCTGAAGCGATCCGCTCGGATAATGGGGCGCCCTTTGCCAGCGTGCAGGCCTTGCACGGATTGAGCCGGTTGTCGGCGTGGTGGGTGGCCCTGGGGATCGATTTGGAACGAGGTCGGCCGGCGCATCCCCAAGATAACGGAGGGCACGAAAGGCTGCATCGGGACATCGCTAAAGAGTTGGAAAGCTTGGGTCAAGGAGCGACGCCCGAGGCGCTGGAGTTGTGGCGAGAGGAGTTTAACCGGGAGCGCCCGCACGAAGCGCTTGGGATGCGTTGTCCGGCGGAACTCTACCGGGACTCCAGTCGACCTTACCCCACCGCAGAAGTCCAATTGAGCTATCCCGGGATGGCGACCCGCTTGGTGGACAAAAACGGCAAGCTGAGTTGGCAGAACCAAAAGGTATTCCTCACCGGGAGCCTGGCGGGTTGGGAGGTAGGGCTCCAAAGGACTGAAAAGGGCCAATTGGAGATTTGGTTTGGCCGCCTCCTGCTTGGGCACCTTGATCCGCAGGAAGTCGATTTCCTAAGGTCCCAGGAGGCCTCATGAACCAACTCCACCCATCGAGGGCTAAAGGCTATCCTGGTGGGCTCCCTGGACTCGAGTGGCCGCAACTCGCGACTTACCCACAATCGCCTTTATCCGGGCCGGCGTGCTGCTGCGACGTGGTGTACCTGTGCCAGGCATTCTCGCAACCCACCGGCCCGGGGCGCTTATGGATAAGTCTGGGCGCCATTTTGTTGCCCGATATGCAGTTCGGAGATGACAGAATCAAAACATGAACTAAAACAGTAACAGTGTTACCGATGTCCTGACCCAGAAGTGTTACCGATGTCCTGACTGCGCCGCGCCGAACGCCGAACGGCGAACGGCGAACGGCGAACGCCGAACGGTGAACGGTGAACGGTGAACGCCGAACGCCGAACGCCCTGGAAATATCGCGAGCGCCGGCTCGTGATATTTCCAGGGCAAAGCCCTATTTCTTAGAAAGGATCGGCTTAATCTTGGCGGCAGCGTCCTTTAGCGCCTCTTCGACGCTCGCCTGACCCGTGAGGGCGCGCTGGATCGCCGTTCGAGCTGCCAGAGAGATCTCGGGGTACTTCGCTCCACCGTCTTGCGACCTGGCTCGAGCGGTGGCCATTTGATCCACAAAGGGCTGCAACTCGGGATTCGCTTCCCCCTGCTGCTTGGCGACGCTGCGAATCGATGAAATGTAATTGAACGTGTCGCAGATCTTGCGCAGGCGCTCCGGTTCCTGCGTGAAGGCGACGAACTTAAGAGCGGCTTGCTCGACTTTGGGGTCGCCCTTGAGGACGCACCACACCTCGCCGCCGAGCCCGACCACTGGCTTCCCGCCTTCTTTGGGCACCGGAATCGTCACAATGCCGAAATCGATGCCGCTCTTCTTGACTTCCCCGAGCATCCATGGCCCCATCACCATTGTGGCGGCCCGCCCGCCGTTGAACTGGTTAGCAACGTCGCCCTGAACCCAATTGACCACGTCGCGGGATGCGCTGCCTTTCTTGACCCAATCAACCCAAAGCTGCAGCGCCTCGGCGGCGTTCTTCGAGGCGAGATCGCTCAAGGTGCCACCGTTACTCCAAAGGAACGGTTCCCACTGCCAGGTGCCTTCCTCCGAATTCACCGCCGAGAAGGCGATCCCGTAGACCGGGCTTTTGGCGGTCTTGGCTGCTGCTTCGCTGAGTTGGTCCCAGGTCTGCGGCGGCGAGGAGACGCCGGCATCTGCCAACATCTTTTTGTTGTAATAGAGGGCCAGGCTATTGCTGCCGATCGGCACGCCGTAAACCTTGCTGCCGTCGGTCACCGCAGCCTTCGGTCCAGGGTACATGTCGTTCCAGAGTTCAAACTTGGCGACCTCGGCGGAGATATCTTTGAGAACCCCTGCTTTGGCAACGCGCAACACGTCGGGATTATCGATTGCCGCGATGGCCGGCGGCTTGTGCACCGCAGCCATCTGCAGCGTACGGCTGACCAGTTCCGCGAACGGTACGTAAGTGTAATGGATTTTTATGTCGGGATTGGCGGCTTCAAAGTCCTTCTGCGTTTGCTCCAAGGCAGGGACTTGGCCACCCGAATTGAAGTAGTGCACGACTTCGACAGTCGTGACTTCGGCCTTCGCCGTGGCCAACGCGAGACCGGCGAGTGCGGAACAAGGAAGGATTAACCAGCGGAGCCTGGATTTTCTGGGGGTATTCAATTTCATTTGCTTTAGCTTGGTTTTTTTACTTGGGACTTAATGTTTGAGAACAGGGTGAGGAGATGTGGGCGTTCACTTTCGTTGGAGGAGAAGTTGCAAAAGGTTAAGAAGAAGCACCAGCAAAACCATGAGGGTCGCGATGGCGGCGGCTTCCCCGAAATTCAGGAGCGAGAAGCCCACTTGGTAAGCGTAAGTAGACAAAAGATGGGTCCCATTGGCGGGACCGCCGCCCGTCATAATCCACACCAGGTCGAAGACCTTCACGGTGTAGATGGTCCCCAGCATCAGGACCGCTACGGAAACCGGTTTCAGGAGCGGCAAGGTGATGTGGACCACCCGCGTCCAGAAATTTGCGCCGTCAATCTTTGCCGCCTCGTAGACCTCGATCGGAATGCTCCGCATCCCGGCGTACAACAGAATGAAGTTAAACGGAAAGCCGATCCAGATGTTCGCCACAATGGTGGCCGGAAACGCGTAGGCGGGATCCGCCAGCCACGGAAACGGACCCAGGGCCCCCAGATGAAAGAGCTGATTGACCGGACCAGCCTCATTGAATAGGCCCTTAAAAATGTTGGCGGCCGTCAGCACCGGCAAAACCCACGGAATAAGCAGCAAGGCCAGGCAAAAGTTTTTCAGCGGGAAGTTTGCCTGGAACAGGAGCGCCAGGAGAAAGCCGATCGTGAATTGAAAAAGGATGCTGAAAAACGCGAAAAGGACGGTGTTGGCGACGGCCCTCCAGAAAACCGGGTCCGCCAGGGCCGCCTGGTACTGAGTGAGCCCGTTGAACGGCATCTCTCCGCTGACAAAGGTCTCGACCGTGGCTTCCCGGAAACTCAGCGTCAGACTGTAAATCACCGGGTACAGCAGCATTAACAGGCAGAAAACGACGAAGGGCAGAATAAACGTGTAGGGAGAGGCGTCAAAGCGAGCCTTCTTGACCGGCGGCCGAGTTGGAGCCGCGTTGGCAGCTCCAGTAGCCTGGCTGGCCGGCGTTTTCGCGTTGGTTTTCATTCTCGCTGGGCGATCATTTGATGGCGCCGCGGGTGACGCCGGCGACGATGAATCGGCTGGCTAAGACGACGAAGAGGACCGCCGGAACAGCCGTCAGGACGCTTCCGGGCAAGAGGAACGCCCAGTCAATGCCGTACTGGCCCATGGCCTTGTAGAGCTCGAGGGTGAGCGGTTGCAAGCTGCCGTCAGTGATCAGGCTCAAGGCAAAAATCAAGTCGCCCCAAGGAATCAGGAAGCTGAAAATACCCACGGTGATGAGGCCGGGAAACGTCATCGGCAAGACGACCATGAAAAAGGCGCGCCACTGCCCCGCCCCGTCCACCAGCGCTGCCTCGACCAACTCGTAAGGCAAGTCCTTCATGTAGGCGGAGAGCATAATGAGCGCGAAGGGAAGGGTGAAAGTCATGTCGGCCAGGATCAGCCCAAAGAGCGTATTGACGAGGTTGATCCTGGTGAAGACGATGAACAACGGGATGACAAAGACGATCGCCGGCAGCATCTGGGTCATCAGCATGAATGCGAAGAGCGTTTGACGCCCTCGCGGTTTTCGCCAGACCAGTCCGTAAGCAGCCGGTGCGGTGATCAGGAGCGTGCCCACGGAGGTCACCGCGCTCACCAGGAGGCTGTTTTGAATGTGCGGCCACAGGCGACTTAAGGCTTGGGACCAGTTCTCGACCGCGAAGTGTTTCGGCCAAAGGTGGCCACTGAAAAGCTCTGCCGGAGTCATAAAACTACCGACCAGCACCCAGTAGAAGGGAGAGAGCAGGACGGCGGTGACGATGAGGGCAGCGGCCGTAATCCACCAACGCGGCAGGATTACAAAGGAAGTCATGGGTAGAGTAATTTCAAATTATCGCCTTAACGTCCACCTCGTAGCCAAACTAACATTTCGCCTGGGGCGCGATTATCCCACAGGTAATACGGAATCATCTTGATCGCACAAGGTTTTGTCGGCGGGATTGATAACGAATAGAGTGAGGCATCCTTCTGTTCCTCTTTCGAGCCTGACACAGAGAGCGAAACGATCTCCCCCAGTTCACGATCCTCCTTGATGATTTCAGCAGCCAACGTTGGATTTATCGCGAATTGATCCAGCTTGTCCCCGTTGTCAGCCGCCTCCGCACAGAAAATCAACGGGCCACGACTGATCGCTACCCTTCCTCTATTCCCGACGACCTCATAATGAGAATAATGGGCTCGAACCGGCATCTGGAATCGGGCCACTATCTCGTCACCGGGTCTCCAGGCGCGCGAGATTGTTGCATAACCGTTAACGATCGGCGGAGTGACCTCCTCGCCATTCACCGCGAAATGATGACTGCCGGCCCACCCAGGGACGCGAACGATAACGTCGAAGGTCGCCCCGGGTGTCTCTTGGAACCTGATCGAAGCGTCTCCTTCGAACGGAAAATTCGATTTTGTGGTGAAGCGAGCCTCCTGTCCATCCACGGGGAACCGAGCTTCGCTGGAGACGTAATGATGAATCGCGATCGCTTTGGGGCTCGTGGAATACAGGTAGCCTGACAACGAAAGGATCAGGCGCGCCAGGTTCGCCGGACAACAGGGACACCACCATGGCCAAACAACCCGGTGATGCGTACCGTCGCTCGCCAGCGGATTGTGGTAAAAGAAAGATTTGCCGTTGATGCCGAGTCCAGACAAAACGCCATTGTAAAGACTGCGCTCCATCATATCGGCGTAACGGCTGTCGAGATCGAGGTGAACCATCCGATGGGCCCATTGCAGAAAGGCGATCGCCGCGCACGTTTCCGCGTAGCTTTCCAGATTCGGCAGGTCGTAGTCCTTCGTAAATCCCTCATTCTCGGCCGCCGAACCGAGGCCTCCCGTCAGGTAAAGCTTGCTCCGGCAAAGGTCCTGCCAAAGATTTTTGCAGACTCCAGCGAGTTCATCGTCTTTCAGTTCATAAGCCAGATCCGCGGCCGCGCTGTAGAGGTACATTGCTCGGACGGCGTGGCCGACAACCTCCTGCTGTTGACGAAGCGGTTCGTGCGCCTGCATATAGGCATAAGGGGAAATCGGATGGTTCGGTCGAAATGGAACTGCGTCCAGTCGTTCCACCGCCTCATGGTCGAAGTATGGAGGCTTTTTTCCCCTTTGTTCAACGAAGAACCGGCTCAGATTCAAGTAACGTTCCTCGCCCGTCAATCGGTAAAGCCGGATCAGCGCGAGCTCTATTTCAGGGTGTCCGCAATACCCGGGCAACTGCCCGGACCCTGGGCCGAAAACTTTGGCTAGATAATCCGCGAAACGAGTAACGATGTTGAGGAGAGTTTCCTTGCCGGTCGCTCGCCGATGGGCAACTCCGGCCTCAATCAGGTGACCGGCACAATAGAGTTCGTGGAGATCGCGAAGATTCTTGAAACGATGACGCGGTCGCCAGGTCAGAATATGGCTGTTCAGATAGCCATCGGACTGCTGGGCGTTTGCCAGAAGTTGAATAGTCCCGTCAACGAGGGCTTCCAGCTTATCGTCGGCGCACCACTGCAGATAAGCGCTGGCGGCTTCGAGCCACTTCGCAACATCCGAATCCCAAAAGATGCTGCCTCCCCAATACCATGAGTTGGCCTCCTGCCGTCCACGGTGCATCCGCTGGTCGAGTCGCAAGGCATCCAATTGACCCTGATGCTCCATTTGGTTGAAGATGTGGAAGAGGGTTGTTTGCCCAACCAACCGCTGTTTGGCACCCCAGAATCCTTCCGTGACGGATACGTGCGTCTGATCTAGAGCCTGTAGAGGGGGGTTCATCGAACTAAGTGTTTAGCCCGAATTTGGGAGAAAACGCAACGGGAATGGGCGGTAGAATAACCGTCTGATTCCGACTTTGCTACATCCTTCGTCATACCAGAAGGCTACGTTAACCCGTTGAGAAGAATATGGGAGGAACTGACTAAACAAGGCGATCTTTGTTCAAATGAGCATCGAGACAATTCTTATCGTCGTAGTCCTTGTCCTTCTATTTGGTGGTGGAGGAGGTTATTGGTTTTCGCGACGTCGGTAAAAAAAGAAAAAGCCGGCGAAACGCGTCTGGTCTTCGTAGAAGATATTCATCATTTGCTCCCTCGGCGACACGTTACCGGGAGACAAGCGCTCTGGGCATCTTCTACGAAATTCCTTAGGAAGCCCAAGCGGAAAGCAAGGAGGCCTTGTTAGTTACCTCCAATGTCTTGTTAGGTTGGTGACCACGAGAGCGTCCCGCCCGTGATCTTGGTGCGAGCACGGGCGGGACGCCCATGTCACAATGCGAGCCCGACAGCTCACCCGGATTCCACGGAATCAAGGGATCTGAAATTATCTCCTTAGGCACGCGCACGACCCAGCAAGGCACGCGGGCATTTCCGGTATAAACAAATTCATTCAGGAAATCCCCACAGGCCCGGGCCCCAGCTGTCCAGTCGGGCTGTTTGAAGTTGCTCTTGGGCGAGATTGTTGGCCAGGCGGAGCTGCTGATATTTTTGATACTGAGACGGATTGCCAACAAAGATCTGGTAGTGAGCGGGGTCCGCGTAAACGTAGTAGCTTTTCCCATGCCATTGCGCCAGGATCACTTTATTTGGCGGCAGGTCCGCCAGGTGTTGCTTCCGCTGCGGAGTATCAGCGATGATTGTTCTAAATCCTGCCGCTGAGAGAAGATTCTCTGTGTGCTGCGGATTAGCGCAGCCCGATGCCAAGGCCAGGAGCGCGATGACCCCGACCAAGTTAACTCCAGAGCATATCTGTTTCATGGCTTTGCCCAGTTCTCCTCGTTTCAGGTTTTCGCCTTTCATTTTCCGACTTCGAAGGGAAAGAGGATTTTCCAGTCATTTTTCATGCTGATAACGAACCAGCCATTCTTCTTCGCCTCATCGTAGAGCGACTGGGTGAAGGTGCCGACTCTAGTCGCAGGCAACCCTTGGGCCGGGCCGTAGGCATACTCGCGCTCGGTGTCGTCGTGGAGGACGAGCATCGAGAGGCGCGCGCCGTCGCCGGCGTTGGTGTATTCGAGCATCTGCCGATCACCAGTAGAGTTCCCGAATGCCGCGAAGGGCCGGCGGCCGATCATCAGGTGGATGCCCTCCGGCTTACCAGCATTGTCGTCGTTGAGCAGAAGTTTGGGTTCCTTGGTAAGGATTGGCTTACCGTCCTTATTGTAGCTGAACTTCGTTGCACCCGCGCTGCCGACTACCTGTTCGGGAGGGATGCCGTATACCTCTTCGGCATAGACCCGCACAAAGTCCTGCCCGCCGCCGGTGACGATAAAGGTTTTGTAGCCATTGGCCCGAAGATATTTGAGCACCTCCTGCATCGGTTGGTAGGTGAGTTCCGTGTAGGGTCGTTTCCAGCGCGGATTCCTGGCCGTAGCCAGCCACTTCTTCACTTCGGCCTGGAATTGCTCAGTCGTTATCCCGGTGAGCGTGGCAATGGCGATCTTCTCGAGTTCCGGCAAAGGAAGCTTGGCGATGGCCGCAAGGTCGCCGGAGAGCACAGTTTTGAATGGTTCGACGTTCTTCAATTCCGGCTTCTCTTTGGCCAGCATCGGGACGCGATCCAGGCAATAAATCAGCTGCGAATAGATCGGATGCTCAACCCAGAGCGTGCCGTCCTGGTCAAAGGTGGCAATGCGCTCCTCGAGTGGGACGAACTTCGGGCCTCCAGGCTCGGTAGTCGTGCGGACAAAGTCTACGATGGCTTGCTTGGCCGGGCCCTCGTTCCACGAGGGGAGCGGGTCCTGCGCTTGAGCGGTGCTGTGGCCGACGAAGACAATCAGCAGCAGGGTAGTTAATGCGATGCGGATCGATTTCATAATTTCGCTGCGGTGGTGAGTTTAGCGCGCGATCGGCGGACGGGCGGTAGCGATGCGCTCCCGCGCGTTCGGCTTTTGGCTTATCCTATCTTCCTGTTTAGTCATGGGCTCTGGCGAGCGCTTCCTCGGCAGCCTTCTTGTCCGCCGCGGTCAACTGCTCGGGCCCCAGATTGAAGGTCAACTTATTGATCGTCCCGGTGAATCGAAACGGTAGTTGGTAGCTGTCGTCTACCGCCGTGCGGGTATCCAGGCCGACGTCAAAGGTTTCGTCGATGGACATGAGTAACGGAATTGTGTGCGGGATCGTCTTGCGGGCCAATTCCCTGCCATCCACCGTCAGCACCCCGCTGCCACCTTTGGCGGGTCCGGGTCCGTCATATTTGAAGTCAAAGACAATCGTGTGCTTCCCCGGTTTGAGCGCGGAGCCCAACCAGTCTTCGGCTCCCACCCCGCTCTCCCAGCGGAATTGCTGCAGGTTGAGGAAATTGTAATCGAAGACCGGTTTACCATGGAGCAAGTAAAGCCCATAGCCGCCGAATCTGCCGCCCAGTGTCACGATCATCCCTTCCGCGCCGCCTTCTGGTACCGTCACCTCGGCCGTGATGGTGTAGTCCTTATCTAGAATGCTGGGAGCATTCGCGACGGGAATGCCGGGGTTTTCACCCGAGTAGGTAAAAACCGTGCGCCCGGCGGTGGTGCTCGGCCGTGGGGTCACCAGGCGCGTGAAGGCCGAGTTATCCAAAGGGAAGACTTGGTATTTCGCGGCCTCCGTCAGGAACAACGCCTGCAATTCCTTCAATTTTTCCGGCTGCTGCGCCGCGAGGTCGTTGTACTCGGAATAATCCTCGGCGATATGATAAAGTTCCCATCGGTATCCGTTGACGACATCCGGCATCTTGGCTGTTCCCATGACCCAGGGCGGTTCGGGCGGCGTGGTGGCGGCAATCCAACCGTCATGGTAGATCGCCCGGTTGCCCCCAATTTCGAAATATTGCGTATCGCGCCTGGACGGTGCATTGGCATTGGCCGGGTCAAACGTGTAGGCCATGCTGACTCCTTCGATCGGCTTCTGCTTGATCCCATTGACCACCTCGGGCGCCCTCACGCCCGTAAGTTCAAGGATCGTCGGCACGATGTCGATAACGTGGTGGAACTGCGTCCGGATGCCACCCGCGTCTTTGATGTGGCCGGGCCACGAAATGGCCAGGCCTTGCCGGGTCCCGCCGAAGTGCGACGCGATCTGCTTGGTCCACTTGAACGGGGTATCAAACGCCCAGGCCCATCCTACCGACATATGCGGGTAGGTCTTGTCAGAACCCCAGTCTTCAAAGTGCAGCAGTTCCAGAGGCTCAGGAACGTCCAGGATGCCGTTATAGGCCGTCATCTGGTTGAATGTTCCGGACAGGGTGCCTTCGGCGCTGGTGCCATTGTCACCGCAGATGTAGATGATGAGCGTGTTGTCGAGCTTGCCTTCGTCTTCGACCTCTTGAATTACGCGGCCGATCTCATAGTCCGTATAGGCAGCGTAGGCGGCAAATACCTCCGCTTGGCGCGCGTAGAGTTTTTTTTGCAGGAATGAAAGCGATTCCCACTTCGGCAGGTCATCCGGCCAAGGGGTCAGTTGTGCGTCGGCGGGGATGACGCCGAGCCGCTTCTGGTTGGCGAAAATCTCCTCGCGCAGCTTTTCCCAACCCATGTCGAACTTGCCCTTAAACTTGTCGATCCATTCCCTGGTCGGCTGGTGCGGTGAGTGGGTGCCGCCAGGCACATAATAAACGAAGAAAGGATTGTCAGGCGCCGCGGCGTCGATCTGCTTCATGTAACGAATAGCTTCGTCCGCCAAATCGGTTGTCAGATTGTAGCCAGGCTTGCCGATCCACGGAAAAACCTGCGTGTGGTCGCGAAACAGGTACGGTGTCCACTGGTCGGTCTCGCCACCCAGGAACCCATAGAAATACTGAAAACCCATCCCCGAGGGCCATTGGTCGAAAGGCCCAGCTGAGCTGTATTGATAGGTGGGGGTGTTATGGTCCTTGCCGAACCACGAGGTGGCATAGCCGTTCTCTTTGAGGATCTCGCCGATCGTGGCGTTCTGTGGACCGATAATGGAATCATAGCCCGGGTAGCCAGTGGACAATTCACCGATGATGCCGAAACCGACCGAGTGGTGGTTGCGGCCGGTGATGAGCGCTGCCCGCGTCGGCGAGCAGAGTGCCGTGGAATGAAATTGGGTGTAGCGCAATCCTGCTTTCGCGACGCGATCCAGCGCTGGTGTCGGAACCACGCCGCCAAAGGTACCCGAAACCCCATAACCCTGGTCGTCGGTCATGATAAGAAGGATGTTGGGTGCGCCCTTGGGTGGCACGATGCGCGGCGGCCAGTACGGCGTGGAATCCAGGGCGCTTTCCTTAATCACGCCACCGAACTTCCCAGGTGGCGCCGGCAGTTGTTCTCCGCTGATGGTCGTGGTGGCGCTGGGCGAGCCGGGCGAGCCGGTGATTTGCTGGGCGAGGGCTGGCAGGGCGACGCACAATACCGCAGTCGCTGTCAGCAGCGACAAGCCGTTGTGGATTAACTTTCGTTTCATTCTTTTTTTACGGTTTGGTCTCTGAACGATCGGGAGAAATCACCGCTGGATTGAGCATCGCCAGCAGCGCGCACCCGCGCGCTGCGGAGCCGGCTTCAGATGTCGAGCAAGCGGCGTTCACCACCTCTTTTATGCGCACTTTTGGAAATCCGATACTGTCAAAACTAACAGTACTCAGACGAACACGGTTCGCGTCTTCTTCTCGATGCCATGCTTTCAGGAAAGGGTATCGGCCGCGGCGATGGGAACGCGAACCTCGACTTTGGTGCCTTTGCCCACCCGCGACTCGACTGAAAGCACCCCATGCACGAACCGAGCGCGCTCGCTCATGCTGACGAGGCCGAGCGAGCCATTGGTACGAACCGTTTCTGGATCGAAGCCGGCACCGTCATCGGTGATGGTAATCCGAAGCTCACTGCCCTCTTTTGTCAGTTCGACCTTCGCCTTCGTCCCGCCGCTGTGCTTGACCACATTGTTGAGCGCCTCCTGCACGATGCGGTAGAGACAAAGCGCCGCGTCCTGCGGCACCGCCCGTGGCACTAAGCGATCGGAAAATTCGATCGCCATCGCATGCGTCGCCGCGAACTCCTTACAAAATCCGCGCACCGTCGCCACCAGGCCCAGTTGCTCCAGTTTAGCCGGATGCAAATCGTGCGACAGCCGATGAACTTCCGAAGACAATCTCTTCACCTGGGCGGAGAATTCCTGCAGTTGCCCGCGCTCCGCTGCCGTGTTTTGACCGAACATCTCCAACTCCACGGAAAGCAGTGCGAGGCTCTGACTCAAGTCATCGTGCAGTTCCCGGGCGAGTCGCATCCGTTCGGCTTCCTGCGCGTTGATCAATCGTCCGCTCAAGTCGTGCGCCGCTTCCTCGGCTTGTTTTCGGGTCGTGATGTCGATGGAAGCGCCTCGCATCAGGACCGGCTTGCCGGCGCCATTTAACTGGACACGGCCGCGGGAGGCGATCCAGCGGATCTGACCGCCCGGCAGCAGTACGCGATACTCCATCTCATAACCGCCTTCGGCTTCCAGCGCCTTGGCAAGATTCTGGCTGGCTGCTTCGCGATCTTCGGGGTGCAGCTTTTCCAGAAAACCGTTGAGATCTATCCGCTCCGACTTCGTAAAACCCAACAAGGCGCGCCACTCCTCGGTCGCCCAGACTTCGTTCCGCACCAGATCTCGAACCCAGATGCCCAGTTTGGCGGCCTGAGTCGCCAGGGCCATCCGCTGCTGGCTCTCGATTAGCTCGTCGGACAGCCGCGCTACCCGGACCAAGTCCTGGCTCAGTTCATAGCCCATCGCCGCCACGATGCCCATATAGAACAAGCTAGTGGTGATGGGCTCATTGATGACTCCCCACAACACCAGAATGACCTGCGCTGTCCCGGCCACGGCCAAGAAGACTATTCCGCCACCCACCAATAGCGCCTGGCGGCGGTCGCCCCGCCGCCAGACGGCGATGGCGGCATCCGCGACGAAGAACACGAGCAACAACAGACTAAACTGTCCGATCAGCATCCAGGGATTCGGAATCCCTTCGGCGACAACGACGCTTTCACCGAGGAAGGAGACATGTCGCAGGCCGGTGATCTCCCGATAGTTGAGATTAGGGGTACTAACAAAGTTAATGATCAACGACAGCGTGCGCAAGCCGCAGACCGTCCAGGCCAGCCACAAGCGTCCGGCCCGCAGATAGAGCCGGACGAATCCGACGAGTGACACGATCAGTACCCAGGCCGGTACGTGGGTCCATCGCGCCGCCAAGCCGAATGCGCCGGTCGTCTCGGCCCGCATCATCCACAACTCGCATCCCCCGTAGATCGCGGTTGCCACCGCCGTCAGGGCAAAGAGAAGATTCGCCAGTGCCTCACGTCGCCGCCACCAGACCAGCAGATGAACCAACGCCAGCGTCAGGCAGGCGGAGGCAATCATCGCCCAAATAATGGTGACCCAGCTCATGGGAATTTAGGTTTTGCGTTTTGCGTTTTGGGTTTTGAGTCTTGAGTTGGATGAGCGCGAGACATTCAGCGTGAGATGGCCGTCCCGCCCGTGATCGTGGGGGGAGGCGTTTTGGGTTTTGAGTTTGGCGTTTTGGGTTTCGGGTTTTGAGTTGCGGTGAGCGCGAAATATTCGTTGTGAATATGGGCTGTCGTCCGTCGGCGAGCGGGTGTCCACCCCAACTTTGTCGGAGTCTCGTCGGTGCCCGGGAGCGACGCCCGCCCTGAGGGCGAGTCTCACCAGCTCCGCCACGGAGACCACCCCCAGCTTTTGCATTACCCGGGCGCGATGTTGCTTGATCGTTCGCAGTGTGACGCCCAGTTCCGCGCCGATCTCCTTGTTGAGCAACCCGACGATCACCAAGCGGAAGACTTCGAACTCTCGTGGCGTGAGCTTGGCCAGCCGCGCGCGGCCTTCCGCCACTTCGGCGGAGCGAGCCAGCGCCTGCGCTACCGCGGAGAGCAATTCCTCGCCCCTGAACGGCTTTGGCAAAAAATCGACCGCTCCGCGTTTCATCGCGCCGATCCCCATTCGGAGATCGCCGTGCCTGGAGATGAAGACGATCTGCTCCGCTCTACCTTCCTCCGTGAGTTGTCGTTGGAGAGCAAGTCCGTCGAATTCCGGCAACTGAGCTTCGAGCACGATACACCCTGGGCCGCAATGCGGCTCGCGCGCCAGATACTCGGCGGCGCTGGCAAAGATCTCGAATTGATAGTTCTTCGTCGCCAGCAAATCGGAGAGACCATTCCGGACCGACTGGTCGTCGTCCACTACGAAGACCCGCGGCTGCAATTCTTTCCTATCTGTCGCAGGCGCCTGCGCCGAGACGGGCCGTGCGCAGAGCGCCGACTCAAAGAGGGATCGGACTGTTCTTTTCATGCTTGTTGCTTCGGTCCGGCGTTCGCGCCCAGCGGAATCCGAGGGTGGTTGGTCGCAGAATTGACTTCCCCTATGCCGCGTGCCGCTGCTTCACCTTTCTCTCTTTGATCTTGATATCGGGTTTATTTATTTTCGGTTTCCTGAAAGCTACACGGAACCATTTTGATTCATGCGTCTCCTTCCAAGGAAATGATCGGGGAGATGAAGCGGCGACCGACGAGCGCTGCCCGGATGGCAGGCAGGAGGTCGGAAGCGAGCCGAGCCTTAACGACATAGCCGAGCCCACCGGCATCCAGTGCAGCGCGGGCAAAGTCGGCGTCTTCCTGCACTGTGAGGAAGACCAGGCGCGCAGTCTGATGCGAGCGGCGCAGTTGGCGCGCCGCTTCGATGCCGTCCAGTCGTGGCATCGTGATATCGAGTACGATGACATCAGGATGGAGCCGGTCGGTCTCTGCGAGGAGTGCAGTTCCATCGCCCACTGAACCAACGATCAGATATTCGCCGGACAGGGCGGCAGCCGTTAGCGCCAGCATGGCCGGATGATCATCAGCCAGCAGCACGCGCGGACGCCCCGCAGGGCCGGCAGAATCGGCGCTGGTGATGGATGAAGTAGCGATCACAGCGCCATTCATAGGCGTCGCCGGAAATCGGCGATACTGTCAAAACTAACAGGTACTCGTCGCCGTTCTCCCTGTCTCCGTGTGCGCAAGCGCCTGCAAATGGCTCGCCCGACTCGTTCAGGAAGACAAGCAGGATGCTTATGCTACGATTTGCCGCGGCGGCCTCTCGCGTCATGCCGCCACCTGGTAGCGTAGCATAGGCTGCCAGACTGTCTTGGCGTGCGCAAGGGCCGACACGCCGACACGATTCCCTCCGCGCCTCCGCCGAATCAGGCTTCGATCATCGCTTTGATGACGCCAGCCTCAGGCTTCGTCCAAAGAGGGAATTTGGCGACTACGTTCTCGAACATCGCACGGTGGGTTATCCACGGCGCGGTGTCGATCCGGCCACCTTCCACGAGGTCGATGATCCGCGCGAAGTTCTCAGGGCGCGCGTTCCTGCTGGCTACGAGGGTAAGCTCCCGACGATGGAAGTTCGGATCGTCAAACGTGATGTCTCCCGGAAACAGGCCGACAAATATCAGCTGGCCGCCATGGGTGGGATATTCAAAGGCGCTCATCATCGATTTGGGATTGCCGGTGACGTCAAAAACGGTGGTCGGAAGATCGCCGGAGGTGATCCGCTGTAAGGCCTCGAGCGGGTCCTCGCGGGTGGCGTTGATCAGATCAGCGACGCCCAGATGCTCGCGGCAAAATTCGAGACGTTTCGGGTTGATGTCGAGGACGATCACTTGTGCTCCGGCTTCGATGGCGAATTGGACGACAGCCAAACCGATTGGCCCGGCGCCGATCACCAATGCAAATTCACGCGCCTCAACACCTGCTCTCTCCACGGCGTGGCACCCGATCCCAAGCGTCTCGATGAGCGCTAACTGATCGAGCGTCAAGTTTGCCGAAGGATGTAATTTGCGACTCGGAACGAGAAACATTTCGCGCATTCCGCCATCGATATGGACTCCCAGCACCTGCAGGTTGACGCAGCAGTTTGGTTTACGGCGCCGGCAGGCGAGGCAATAGCCGCAATTGAAGTAAGGCTCGACCGAGCAGCGGTCGCCAGGCTTCACGTTCCTTGTCGAACTACCCACCGCGACGACCTCGACCCCAAGTTCGTGGCCAAGGATGCGGGGGTAATTGAAAAACGGCTGTCTTCCATTGAAGGCGTGGATATCGGTCCCGCAGACGCCGATGCGGCGAACTCGCACCAGTGCTTCCTCTGGTTGGATCGCCCCACGGGTAGGCTCTTCGGCTGAGAGCAAAGCCAGGCGGCCGGGTTCTTCGAGACGGATCATTTTCATAAAACAGAAACGAGTTCTATCTGACCGTAACGAGTGTGTCCCGCTCTCCGGATCGAATTTCCGGCCGCCTTCGAGGATTTAATTGCGGCAAGTGGTGACGGTTTCCACAAGGTCACTGAAGTCAACCATTCCGCGAGGATATCTACGTTACCGCCCTCTGACAAGGCCGCAACAATTAGAAGTCATCCACATTCTCCTTTGTCACCATCGCGGTCCCCGTATCTACGAAAGGAGGTACTTTCTCGCCCTTAACAACCTTCACAAGCGTGTCGACGCCCAATTCTCCGATTTTCTTCGGGAATTGTGCGACCGAGGCATCCTCATTTCCAGCCTTGATCTGCTTGACTTCTTCGGGCAGGGCATCGAAGCCGACCAGGATGATGTGCTCCTTGGCGCCCGAATGTGCGATTGACTGGATCGCACCAAGGGCTGGCGGTCCGCAGGCCGCGTAGATCGCGGCGACCCCGGGATTTGCCGTCAAGAGATCCTCGGCACCGGAAACGCCGAGTTCTCTCGTGCAGTTGGTAGGAGCCTTTCCGACCACTTTGACGTCCAGTCCGCCCAACCCCTCCACCATTCCCTTGACACGATCATCCAAAGCAGGAACGCCAGGTACTCCCTCCAGAACGGCGATTTTGTCACCGGCCTTGAGCTTGGTTGCCAGCCATTTCCCGGCCAGCCTTCCGCCCTCCAGATTGTTAGTGGCCACGACCGCGCTCTTTCCATTCCAGCTCGGAATGTCGTTATCCATCAGGACGATCTTTACCCCTGCCGCTACCGCTTTGTCTAACGCCGGGACAAGTTCGGGACTGACGGGTGTAATCGCGATTCCTTTGACCCCTTGGGACACCATCGATTCGATCAGATTGATCTGACCGGCGGTATCGGTCGCCGATTGGCCTTGGCCGAAAACGATCTGGATGTCCGAATTCTTCGACGCATATTCCTTCGCCGCATCCTGGAGCGTGAAGAAGAAATCGGCCGGGAATTTAGTGATAAATCCTAACTTAATCGCATCCGCATGTGCGGAGCCCGCTAAGCCCAGGCTTAGCGCCAGTGCGATCCGACATAGTACCTTTGATATTTGCATTTTCATCCTCTCATAATGTTAGGCTAAGAATTGCTCTCCGATGCCCGCCCAACGAGAGCATCGGCACGACTGAGCACTGCCTGCGCTCAAGCTCCTATGATCATCGAGACGATTTGTTGCTGATTGTCTCGATGCGGTTTGATTTCGCCGACCTTGCGACCTCGACGCATCACCACGGCTCGATTAGCAATTTCGATCACATGATCCATGTTGTGGGTAATCAGGATGACGGCGTTATTCTGATCGCGCAGGTGAGCGATCAGATCGAGGACATGCCTGGTTTCACGAACGCCTAGCGCCGCGGTCGGTTCGTCAAGAACCACTACGCGCGTGGCAAACGCAGCGGCTCGAGCCACCGCAACCGCTTGACGTTGCCCGCCCGACATCAGACCGATGACGGCCTCAAAGTTTGGCAGTACCACCTGCAATTGATCGAGCAAGTTGCGGGTCGCACTATCCATTTCGCGGCTGCGCAGAATGCGCATGCCCCGCGGCAACCATGAGGGGCTCGCCAATTCTCGACCGGCATAAAAATTCGCGCTCGGGCCAAGATTATCGAAAAGTGCCAGGTCTTGATAAACGGTTTCGATTCCCGCACTTCGGGCGTCAGCCGGAGAGTGAATCTGCACCGGTCGGCCGCACAGCTCAATGACGCCTGAATCGACCTGGTAAACGCCGCTCAGGCATTTAACAAGAGTCGATTTCCCCGCGCCATTGTCGCCGAGGAGCGCCAATACCTCCCCACGATTCACCTCTAGACTGACGTCATCGAGAGCTACGATCGCTCCGAACCGTTTGCAGACGTTTCTTAGCGCCAGCTCGGGGTAACTCTGGACCTCTCGCTCGGGCGCCGGCTCGTCTTTTGAGTCAACGGCGCTCATTATTTTAGCCTCAACGATTGGAGGACCCGGAATCGCTCCTCGAGTCGCCCTCGCAATACATCACCCTCGACCGCGACGACGATAATTATCCCGATGGCGATCAGTTGATAAAAGATGTCGACGTTGAGAAGATTGAGCGCATTGCGGATAATCCCAATCATCAACGCTCCGACCAGGGCATGTCCGACATGACCGCGGCCGCCAAGGAAGCTTGCACCCCCGATAACGACGGCGGCGATCGAGTCGAGCTCGGCCAAGTTACCAAATAAAGGGGATCCAGCCGCCGTACGTCCCGAAGTAAGAACCGCCCCGATTCCCGCTGCTGCTCCGCTAATCATGTAAACCGATAAGACGACAGCCTTGGTCGGAATCCCGGTTCGCCGAGCCGCCTCAGGATTTCCGCCGACCGAATAGATCCACCGGCCCCACACCATCCACCGCGCCATTCCAGCAAGAGCCAGGGCTACCACGCAGGCCGCCAGAGCCGACGCAGGCACCCCACCGATCGATCCACCGCCCAGGAAGAGAATGATGTCCGGCATCCCGGGGATGGCGGCGCCTCGCGCCAGTTCGAGGGCAAGTCCTCTTGCAATGCTGAGGGTCGCTAGCGTGATGATGAACGGATGCGGCAGGCGTCCCCAGACATAGGCAAATCCGTTGACAAAACCGACTGCCATGCCGGTTGCGATCATCACGGCGACGATCAAGACGCCAGAATGCACCTGCCTGTAAACCAGGGCGCCCACCACTGAAGAAAGAGCCAGGACCGACCCCACCGACAGATCAATTCCCCGGGTCAGAATGACCAGATGCTGGCCCATGGCCAGAATGGCAATGGCCGCGGTTTGCGCCAGAACATTGCCAATATTGCGCGCCGTGAAGAAATACTGGGTGCAAAGACCCAAGGTTAGGACAAGGAAGACGAGGATAAGTCCGGGCCCGAACCGGAGGGAGGCCAGGCTCAACTTGATGAACTGAGAGTGCGCGGCTTCAGCTCGTTCGCTTGGCACCGAATCGTTGTCATGGGAACGAACCGTCTTCGTCTTCATTCTGGGGGAGCCCATTACTAGCACTTCCGTCAGAATTGGTCAAGTGGCAAAGTAGCTATACCGGTAAAGGGGTCAGACCACAGGAGATTCGGGGATGAAAATTTAACCGCAGATTACGCCGATTACGCAGACTATTTTTTGGAGGAGATGCTTCTCGAGAGTTCGATCCGAGAAATTCCGCCTTACTTAGCGCCATTCGAGTCAGACCAGAGGAGGTCTTGGGAGGGATATTTTTAACCGCGGATTAGGCTGACTACACGGATTATTTTTGGTGTAGAGTCTCGTGGGAAGCCGCCAGAATGAGCCTTGGCAGTACTATCGCCCGTTTAGGAAACGTCTTGCCCGATCCAAAACGTGACTGTGCAAAAAGCTGCGCCCAACCTTTCCCCCTTTGTGAAATCTGCGTAATCTGCGGTTAAATATTCTGAATGCGGGTTCGCTTGCAGGGTCAAATGGTGCGAAATCTTTATCCCCTCCGCGACGGACTACGCGCAGGATACTTGATGCCATTCGGGTCAGACCAGGGGAGATCTTGGGAGGGATATTTTTAACCGCAGATTACACCGATTACACAGATTATTTGTGGTATAGAGTCTCGCGGGAAGCCACGGGAATGAGCCTTGGCCGTACTTACCGCCCGTTTGGGAAACACCTTGCCCGATCCAAAACGTGGCTAGGCAAAAAGCTGCGCCCAACCTTTCCCTATCTGTGAAATCTGCGTAATCTGCGGTTAAATATTTCTGAATGCTGGTTCGCTGGCAGGCTCAAATGTGCGAAATCTCCTTGCGGGATTGTCCAAATTGAAATGATGGCTAGTATTATGCCCTGAGCATGGCTTTTCGAGTGATTCCTACCCGCCGCCTCTACCAGGAGATTGCGCTGCAGATTAAGGCGCATATCGAAAGCGGTGAGTTTTCAGTGGGGACACGCTTGCCCGCAGAGCGAGATTTGGCTCAGCAGTTGAAGGTTTCCCGTCCCTCTATCCGAGAAGCCATCATCGCTCTTGAAGTCGAAGGTTTGGTTGAAGTGAGAACCGGAGCTGGTGTTTTTGTTTGTGAACGGCATCGACCTTTTCCCGCGACCGCTTCTTACGAGGGTCCACTTGAGATCATGCTGGCTCGCGCTTTGATCGAAGGCGACATCGCTGCTCGAGCTGCCACTAAAATGCGCAATGCCGACATCAAAGAACTGGAGCGAATCGTTAAGGCGATGAATCCCAGCCCGACCAGCCAGGAGTCATGCCTTCCGAGCGATCGAGCATTTCACCTTTACATCGCCGAGAAGGCTGGCAATTCCGTGCTGGTGCGCTTTGTCGCAGAACTCTTCGACGCGCGTCACACGCCGTTGAGTGTGCAATTCGGCAAACACTTCGACAACGCCGGCACCTGGATGTCAGCGGTCGCCGAGCACCAGGAGATTATCAAAGCTTTTACCTCGCGCGATTCCCTGGCTGCCAAAAGGGCGATGGAACGGCATCTGCACCACTCTTATAGTCGATGGACCAAACAGATTGGCGATAAACCGCCAAAGCAGACAAAAAGGAATTCGACCAAACCAGACCAGTGACACGGCCGTCCCGATGCGGGAAGTGGTAGAGGCTCCGTCCGAGCCGTAGGCTTGCGCGCGCCAACGCGCGTATGGCACAAGGGACAAAGAATGCTTGAAGACGCGGCGTGTCCTGAGCGCGGAACCGCGTCCCGATCGTGCCGAGGAGTGCCTTCGGACAGCAATTGGACGCGCGGTGCCAGAACGGGGGCCAGCGTACCGGCTCGGACGGAGCCTCGCCCTCCTACCAGTCGAGGGCCAGGGACAAAGAATCCTAGACATTCGGAGCCGATTCTCGCCGTCCCTGGCGGCCCCTTCAGGGCTCATTCGGGTGGGGGAATTTCCCAGGGTAAACCCTGGACTATGCTATCTTGGCACCTGCGGCCCGTAAGACTGGCGCTAAGCACCTACAAACCGTAGGAGAAGGGAAAAAGCTAATTTTTCTGCCGAGCCTTTTCCTCCTGCTCCTGGCCAGATCCTCAGGGCCATTCCCGCGCCTAACCGGAGCTTTGGCGAGGGCGATAAGGTCATTACCGGTTCAATTGAACCCTGGCTCTCAGCGTGAGTACCAGCGATTGATCGGTATGCTATCTTTCTTGGCTCGGATGCAGGGTCGATTTATCTATTTTCCCCGCCGCTATCGGCCGGATGACCTCGAGCGAGCCCAAGCTGCCGGTATCGAGGGAGTTAGATTCCGGACATCTCAGGGAAACCAAACCGCTTTCTTCTGGCGAAGGCCAAATTCCGGAGCGGAAAAGCGGAATATTTGGCTCGTCTTCGGAGGTAACGGAACCGTTGCTCTCGACTGGCTGAACTTTGTGGCCGATGCGGCCGATCCTGACGCCGCCTTTTTGCTCGTTGACTACCCCGGGTACGGTTTCTGTGATGGCAACCCGACGCCGGAATCGATTCTTGAGAATGCAGAGGGTGCGCTCGAGGCTTTAATGGCAGAAAAGCAGGGGAAATTTCGAGCCGAAGCTCTTGGCCTTTTTGGACACTCGCTGGGAGGGGCTGCCGCCTTCCAATTTGCCGCCAGGCATCGTGTGCGAAAGGTCATCGCGATTTCCACGTTCACCACTATGGACGCGATGGTTCGGGCGACGATCCGAATCTCGTTGGGGCAGCTCCTTCAACACCGATTCGACAACATCAGTTCGCTCAAAGCAATCCTGTCGTCAAAACAAGTACCAGACATATTCCTCTTTCATGGCGAAGCGGACGAGATCATCCCGTTGGAAATGGGAAGGGCTCTTGCGCAATTGGATCCGAGTCGAATCAGGTTCGTCGCGGTACCGGGAGCCCATCACAATGATGTGGTCGAGAAGGCGCTTCCGCTAGGGTTGCAATCCGCTCTTTCTAACGGTGAACGCAGAAGGCCGTAACTCCAAGCGGCTCGACTTCAAGATGAATTGTCTCAGCTGACGACCGGTGGTTAGTTGAAGCCGGAGTTTCGGCAAACGACAAGCTCGAGGTTGGATTCGGCGGCGAGACAGATTGCCCTCCGAATGAATGCCAGACGCCTGCTCTACCCATAAACGTTCAGATAGCTTTAGATCCGGCATAGTTCCTAAAAGAAGGCAGAATCCAATTGTTAGGCCACAGTCGGGATAGAACTATGAGCAAACCCGCCGCGGCGATCAGCTACGACGTCTTCTTCAGGCCTCGGCGAACGACCGAAAGCAGATACGACATTCTTACAAAAAGATAAAATTGCTCGCAACGTGACCCGCTGAAATCATATTTATTTCTGTAAACAATCTCGGTCTCCATTTTCCAAAACAAGCAGAATACTCACCATCCATAACTTGCGCGTCGGCCCGGGAATGCCAGACGTGCTATCCTTGGAAGTGGGTCAAAACCTAGTTGCGCACCTCCCATGGCCCTCGAGACGAAACGCGCCCCACACGCACCCACGACCCGCCGACTCCGCGGGTATTCCTTCGACCCAAGTCTATCCGCAAAGCTCGAAACTGCATTCATCAATGAGCGTATCTACACGATCCCGTGGGAGGAGCTGGAGCCAGGCCCTGTTGGAGAGTACGTGGAAGTGATCGATGTCGATCCGGCGAGTGGGTCCTACTATGAGCCGGTCGACTTGAAGGACCAGCATTTCCTCGCGCAGGACGGACTCCCGGCATCAGCGCTAAATCCACAGTTTCACCAGCAAATGGTCTATGCCGTGGTAATGACAACAATTAAGAACTTCGAGCGTGCCATCGGCCGGCCGGTGATGTGGTCCGACCGGACTGTGGAAGATCTGCAGCAGGCTTATGTCCAGCGGCTGGTGGTTTACCCTCACGCCCTGCGGGAGGCAAATGCCTACTACTCACCTGCCAAAAAGGCACTCCTATTCGGCTACTTCCCGGCGTCCGCCGTGAACGACGACGCCGTGTACCCGGGCGGCATCGTCTTCGGCTGTCTCTCGCATGATATCGTCGCTCATGAAACGGCGCACGCCATTCTCGACGGGATTCATCCACGCTTCATGGAGGTCACGCAGCCCGACGGGCTGGCCTTCCATGAAGCTTTTGCGGACATCGTGGCGATGTTTCAGCACTTCACTTTTCTCGAGGTTGTGAAGCATCAAATTGCCAAGACCCGGGGCGACATGGGCGTCAACAGCCTGTTGGGCGAATTAGCTCAGGAGTTTGGCCGGGCTACGGGCAACCGGGGATCTCTGCGGGGTGCCTTGGGCAAGGTCAACAAGGCAAATGGCAAGTGGGAACGGCGTGCGCCGGACCCGCGTCGTATGCAGACGGAGATGGAACCCCACGACCGCGGGTCTATCCTGGTTTCCGCCGTATTTGATGCATTTGTCTCGATCTATGAATCGCGCATCGCGGATTTGCGACGTATCGCCAGCGGGGGAACGGGGATTCTCGAAGACGGCGAACTTCACCCCGACTTGGTAAACCGGCTCTCAGCAGAAGCGGTCAAGTCGGCGAAACACGTCTTGACCATTTGCATCCGTGCGCTGGATTACTGTCCGCCTGTGGACATCGATTTCGGCGATTACCTGCGGGCGCTGATCACCGCCGATCGCGATGTCTATCCTAACGACACGCGCGGTTACCGGCTAGCATTTATCGATGCGTTCCGGCAGCACGGAATCTATCCTTACAAATTGCGGTCGCTTTCGGAAGACGGTCTCACGTGGGACCGGGCGAACGAGATTAACACTTACGAGAAGCTAGCGAGACTCAGCGAAAGGCTGCGGGAGTTTTACCATGACCTGGGCATAGATCGAAATCGATTTGCCCGATGGAAGAAGACACGGGACCAGCGAGCGGGACTGCACCGGTATCTGCAGGATAAATTCCTGCGCGAGTTCAATGACCCGATGTTGCAGGAGATCACGGGCTTGGATTTTCGGATTACGCGGGAGTCTGACGGGAAGGAGATGGTGCGCTTCGAAGTGCACGCCTTATGGCCGGTGCAGCGGCAGCGTCAGGACGGATCGGTGCTGAACCAGGTGATCTTCTCCATCCTGCAGCACAAGCCGCTCGGCGATCAGTCGTCGAAGCAAATCTGGGGCGGTTGCACGGTGATCGTCGATCTAGGACGTGCTGAGAATGAGGAGGCGATCCGCTTCGTCATCCGCAAGCCCCTTTATTATCCGGATCTCAAGGATAGCCGCATCGAGCGAGCGCAGCGGTGGGCCAAGGATCCGGCCATGATGTCGCTCGCGACCACCTATGGCATGGCTGATGGTGATGAACCGTTTGCGATGCTGCACTCCGAGGAATAGCCCACTTATGGCCGCCAAAGGCAGCACTTCAAAAACTACCCGCAAGCGGACGGATTACCGTGTCCGCGTCCGAATGTATCGGCAGGGCTTGGGAGACTGCTTTCTGCTCAGTTTTCCTAGAGGGCAGGGAAAGCATACTCATATTTTGATCGACTGCGGCGTGGTGCTTGGGACTGGCGAACCCGGAGCGGTGATGACGCAGGTGGCGCAGGACGTGCAGGAGACGACGGGCGGGAAGCTCGATGTCCTGGTGATCACCCATGAGCACTGGGATCATTTATCTGGCTTCGATGAAAAGCAGGCGCGCGCCATATTTGACAAGATGGAAATCGGTGACCTCTGGCTCGGGTGGACGGAAGACGAGGGTGACGACCTGGCTAATAGTCTCCGTGAAGAGCGCGAAAAGAAAAAGGCGGCAGTAAAAGCGGCCAAGGAAGCCGCAAAACGCCGCGGCTTGAAACGGCAGGCCAAGCGGATGGCCGAAATCCTGGGCTTCTTCGGAGTGAGCGCCGCAGGTGATGATGACGCGGGGGAGGAAGATGGGGGCGGAACGGCTGGGGCCTTCATCTTTTTGAAGAAGAAGCGCAAACCAACTATCCTGGAAACAGGAGAGAGCCGCCCGATGCCTGGCGTGGAGGGTGTCCGGGTCTACGTCGTCGGCCCGCCCAAGGACGGCGAAGCGATGCGCAAGACCAATCCCTTCAAGGGGGAGGGCTTCGGACTCAGTGACCCGCCGATCGGGCTCGCGGACGCATTTCTGGCCGGATTCGATCCGAACGATCAACGCGCGCAACCTTTTGCTCAGGCCGTGCGACGCGCCTTGGTCAAACCAGCGCCGGACGCCAGCCAAACCAAGGCACACCCGGTCATTAGGCGGTACTATGAGGAGGACTTCCAATGGCGAAACATCGACGATGCATGGCTGGCGACGGGTGAGCGGCTGGCCCTGCAACTCGACAGCGCGACTAACAACACGAGCCTGGTGCTGGCGATCGAACTCGAGGGTGGGGACGTGCTGCTCTTCGTCGGCGACGCCCAAGCGGGAAATTGGCGCTCCTGGGAAGCGCGCAAGTGGGAAGTAAAAGAGAAGAAAGGCGAACCCCGCACCGTGACTACCGCAGACCTGCTGAAGCGAACGATTTTCTACAAAGTCGGCCACCACGGCAGCCACAACGCGACGATGAGGGAAAAAGGCTTGGAACTAATGAAGAGTGACCGTCTGGCGGCATGCATCCCAGTCGACACGGACGTAGCGCATAATGTGAAGGGCTGGAAGCACATGCCGCTTCCCGCGATTCGTGAGCGATTGGAAGACAAATGCGTAGTGATTTTTCAGTCGGATATGTCGACGCTGGAGAAGAGAAGGGTTCCAGGCACCCACTGGAAGGATTCTACAAAAGAGTTTGAGGTTCGCATGACAAACAAAACCGTGCGAAAACAGTGTCTCTACACCGACTATTTCGTGTGAAGTGCCAAAGAAAGGCCGACATCTGAGAGGCCTTGGTTCGAGGCGCGAAAAGCCTTGGAGCTTGCCTCCAAGTAGGTATAAGGCAGGATCAGCGAGCTCCCTGCAGTCCGACCCCAACAATCATAGACCGGGTGACGACGACCGTAACTTCCGAGGAGGGCGAGGCTCCGTCCGAGCCGGAGGCTTGCGCGCCCCGACCCACGTGAGGCATAGGGACAGCGAATGCTAGAGGACGCGGGCATCCCCCGGGAACCGCGAAACCGTGCCGAGGAGCGCCTTGGAGACTGGACGCGCGGTGCCAGAACGGGGACCAGCCTACCGGCTCGGGCGGAGCCTCGCCCTATCAGTCGAGGGCCCATTGGGTGCCTGGCGTGATTCTTGAGCGGGATGCCGGGCCGCGAAGTCAAGACGCCAGGAATTCAGGATTGGCTGGTAGAATTCAGGATTGGCTGGTAGGAGGGCGAGGCTCTGTCCGAGCCGGAAGCTTGCGCGCCGGCGTACGATGGCGGAAGCGACAAGGAATGCTCGAGGACGGCGGCACACCCAGAGCGCGCAAGCGCGAGAGAGCGCCCGCGCACGATTGGAAGCGCGGTGCCAGAACGGGGGCCAGCCTACCGGCTCGGGCTTTCAGGCTAGGCCTCTTACCTCAACTGGTAGACCCTGGCCAGGGTAGAAAAATCAGCCACTTGCTTTGCTTGCCAGGCCGCATCGCGATGCAATTCTTTAGCCAAAATTTCCGCGACGCGAGGCGCTGCTTTGACCGCCGCTGAAGAATCGAGAAGCAGCGCGCGGGTTCGCCTGGCCAAAACGTCTTCGACCGTACGCGCCATTTCTTCACGGGCGGCCCAGACTACTTCCGCTTGCAAGTAGGGAAGCTGAGCATCAAGCAGGGCACCGAGACCGGCTTCTGATGCGGCTAAGCTTTCGACCTTTTTTCTGTCGGTTCCATAGACCGCCAAATGGGCCGGCGGCAGGAAAGTCTTGGCATCGCTGCTGCTGCCATGGAGAGCCAGTGCCGCGGTTCGGGAAGGAACGGGCGAAAAACCACCGATTTCCGTGACACGATTGACACAATCTTCGCCCATCTTACGGTAGGTAGTCCATTTACCGCCCGTGATCGTCACCAGACCTGAAGACGAAATCAGGACCGTGTGTTCCCGTGAGATACTGGCGGTCGAGCCGGCGGCACCTGCCTTCACCAATGGCCGGAGTCCGGCATAACAGGAGAGCACATCTGATTCGGTGGGGCGTTTAGCCAGGTACCTTCCCGCTTCAGACAGAATGAAAGAAATCTCCTTTTCCTGGATTCGAGGCTCTTCAACTGGTTCGGGAACCTCTCCGTCGGTGGTCCCAAGGATCAGCCGATCGTGCCAAGGTATACCGAACAAGACGCGGCCATCTGAAGTCTTGGGGACCATCAGCGCCGAGGTGCTCGGCAGGAATTTTTTGGGGAGCACCAGGTGCGCGCCCTGGCTGACAGCCAGCATCTTGGCGCTGCCCGGTTCGTCCATTTTTCGGACAGAGTCAACGAACACCCCGGTTGCGTTGACGACAACCCGGGCAGAAACCTCGAGCTCGGCACCTCCCTCTCGATCATGAAGAATCGCGCCGGATATCTTATCGTTCTTTTTTGTGAGTCGGGTAACTTCAACGTAATTGGCTACCAGCCCACCCAAATCAGAGAACGTATGCGCGAGAGTAGTGGCCAATCTTGCGTCGTCAAATTGGCCGTCAAAATAGGAGACTCCACCCCGGAGGTGGTTTTGTTCGACGGTCGGCAGTTGCTTAATGGTTTCAGAGGCACTTAACGTTTTGGAACGGCCAAGAGAAAGCTTTCCCGAAAGCAAGTCATAGATGCCTAAACCGATTCCGTAGAAAGGAATTTGCCAGTATTGATAGGCCGGGATAACGAATTTGAGCGGGTGAGCCAGATGAGGGGCGTTCTTGAGCATCAAGCCTCGCTCGTGCAGAGCTTCGCGAACCAGGCTGATGTTGCCCTGTTCGAGGTATCGAACACCGCCGTGGGCGAGCTTCGTCGCCCGACTCGAGGTCCCTTTGGCGAAGTCCGTCTTTTCGACAAGTAACGTGCGCAGCCCGCGGGAAGCGGCTTCGACCGCCGTACCTAGCCCTGTTGCGCCACCGCCAATCACCAGGCAATCCCAGACCTTAGAGCGATCTGAGATCGCCTGAATTGTTAGATTTCTGTCCACGACACGACAATAGTTGAGCTGCCTAGAGCCAAGCTTTGGCACGACCGAGTGCCTTATTCCAACCTGCCCGCAGTTTTTGACGCTCGTCGTAGCCAATCTTTGGTTCGAACGTGCGGTCGGAAGCCCATTGGGAAGAGATTTCGTCGGTCGATTTGTAAAAACCAACAGCCAATCCAGCCAGATACGCCGCACCCATGGCAGTCGTCTCCGGATTCGCGGCCCGGACCACCGGCACTCCCAGAAGATCCGCCTGAGTCTGCATCAGGAGGTTGTTGGAACAGGCGCCGCCGTCAACTCGCAGTTCGGCGAGATTGATTGACGAATCAGATTCCATCGCGGTCAGGAGGTCAGCGACCTGATAAGCAATGCCCTCGAGAGCAGCCCGGGCGATGTGCGCAGAGGTACTCCCACGGGTCAGTCCGAGGATCGCTCCACGGGCGTAGGCATCCCAGTGCGGAGCTCCGAGCCCGACAAAAGCGGGCACCAGATAGACACCTCCGTTGTCCGGGACGCTGGCAGCCAAAGCTTCAACCTCCGGCGCTGATTTGATGATTCCCAGGCCGTCACGCAGCCACTGCACCACCGCTCCGGCAATGAAAACGCTCCCTTCGAGCGCATATTCGGTGATGTTATTCTTTCGCCACGCAATGGTGGTGAGGAGATTATTTTTGGAGGGGACAGCTTCGGTGCCGGTGTTCATCAGCATGAAGCATCCGGTCCCGTAGGTATTTTTCGCCATCCCTGGTTTGCTGCACATCTGGCCGAACAGAGCGGCTTGTTGGTCTCCGGCAATCCCGGCGATCGGAAGTCCTTCGAGAGCGCCCACCGAGGCTAATCCGTACACTTCACTCGAGCTCTTGGCCGCTGGCAGCATCGAGCGCGGGACCCGCAGGGCGTTTAGCAGCTCGTCGTCCCAATCCCGAGTGTGGATGTTGAAGAGCATGGTGCGCGATGCGTTGGTCTCATCGGTCACGTGCACCTGGCCTTGGGTCAGTTTCCAGATCAGCCAGGAGTCGATAGTCCCAAAGGCCAGTTCTCCGGCTTCGGCCTTTTCGCGGGCGCCAGGCAGGTTGTCGAGAATCCAACGCACTTTGGTTCCTGAAAAGTAAGCGTCGATCACTAAGCCCGTTTTCTGCTGCACGAGCGGCACCAGGCCGTCTGCTCGCATCTGATCGCAGATTGGAGCGGTCCGACGGTCCTGCCAAACAATGGCATGGCCGACAGGTTCGCCCGTTTTACGATCCCACACGACGGCGGTTTCGCGTTGGTTCGTGATGCCGATGGCGGCAATATCTTTATGACTGATGCCTGCACGTCCAAGCGCATCGCCAGCAACCCCAATCTGGCTGGCCCATATTTCATTGGCGTCGTGTTCCACCCTTCCCGGCTCCGGGAAAAACTGGGTAAATTCTTTTTGAGCAACCGCGATGACTTTACCTGAGTAATCGATCACCAAGGCTCGAGAGCTGGTCGTCCCTTGGTCTAAAGCGAGTAAGTATTTCATATTATATTTCCTGGGATAAGTTTGAGACTAGTGGGCCGCTGCTGCACCGAAAGTGGCGGCATAAACGAGTGCGCCGATGATACCGCCGATGATTGGTCCGACCACCGGAACCCATCCATAGGCAAAATCAGAGTCACGCTTGCCCGGTATTGGCAATAGGGCATGAGCAATGCGAGGACCGAGGTCACGGGCCGGGTTGATAGCGTAGCCGGTCGGGCCGCCGAGCGAGAGACCGATCGCCCAGACCAGGCATACGACAACCCATGGTCCGAACGTACTTCCGACAGCAGCTGGTGTGTCTTTTGGGCCGGCGAAATAGGTCATCGAAAGAATGCCGAAAAGGAGAGTAAATGTCCCGATTATCTCCGTCACTAGGTTTGCCGGGTAATCACGGATCGCAGGACCGGTGCAGAAAACGGCGAGCTTCAGGTCAGCATTTTCCGTGGCCTCGAATTGTTTTCTGTAAGCCACCCAAACAATGACGGCGCCCAAGAACGCGCCGATAAATTGCGCAATGATGTAAGGCACGACCAGCGCCCACGAAAATTTGCCTATAAGCGCCAGACTGATCGTCACCGCCGGATTAAGGTGAGCACCGCTTATCGGCCCAGATGCATACACGGCCACCGCGATAGCCATCGCCCAGCCAGTCGCTATCACGATCCAGCCGGAGTTCTGTCCCTTGTTCTGACTTAAGACGACGTTGGCGACAACGCCGTCTCCGAAAATGATGAGCAGCATCGTGCCGATGAGCTCGCCAATGAATGGATTATTCATGAGTTGGTTTGAATGGGGGGCTAGCAACTTGAGCGTTAAGCTCTGATTTCTTGCGAACACATGTCAGCAAGGAATCAGTCCTTCTAGAGTTCTAATCGCCTCGAGGCAAGCAAAATTGTCAAAAGAGTCTGAACTAGCTCGGCGGCTAACATACTTGATTCAGATATGGCAGCCGGTGTGGTCCGCACGTGTGGCTGGTAGGGATGCGCTTCGGCGCGTCCGGGGTGGCACGTTTCGAAGCTCCCGTTGCTGATTCTGTCCCGGCAGCTTTTCAACTTAGCGCCATTCAGGACAGGACGTTTCCAGTTGGCTTGTTTGTCCCTAAACCGTGCACCAGGGTGCAGAAAGAGTAAAAAAAAAGAGCAAATTTTCACGGAGTATGCCAAGGTCGGATTGAATCGATTTCTTGCAGCGTCAACTTTTCAGGGTTGCTGGATCCTCCCCAAAAAAATCTAATCTTCAGAGACTTCACCCGATGGCTTATTTGGAACTGACTAAGATCGAGAAACATTACGACTCCTTTCACGCTCTGAAGAACATCGATCTTCAAGTTGAAAAAGAAGAATTCGTCGTCTTTGTCGGACCCTCCGGATGCGGGAAGAGCACCCTCCTGCGCTCCATTTGTGGTCTCGAAACGGTCAGCAGCGGCAGAATCGTGCTCGACGGTCAGGACATCACGGACATCCATCCTTCCAAGCGAAATCTCGCGATGGTGTTCCAAAATTACGCCCTGTTTCCGCACTTGAGCGTCTTTGATAACATTGCCTTTGGGCTGCAGTTGCACGGTGTTTCGAAGGCCGATATCCGAAAGCGCGTCGAACGTGCGGCGGAGCTTTTGCATCTGGAGAAAATGCTGGATCGCAAGCCCAAGCAACTTTCAGGGGGCCAACGTCAACGGGTTGCGATTGGGCGCTGTATCGTAAAGGCGCCTAAATTATTTCTTTTCGACGAGCCGCTTTCGAACCTGGATGCTAAGCTTCGAGTGCGGATGCGAGTGGAGTTGCTCAATCTCCACTATGAGACGCGAAATACGGTGGTCTACGTTACTCACGACCAAGTGGAAGCAATGACCATGGCGGATAAGATTGTGGTCTTGCAGGACGGCCGGATCGAACAGTTTGGAAAGCCGATGCTCCTTTACGAGCATCCGGTCAACAAGTTTGTCGCCGGCTTTATTGGATCGCCGCAGATGAATTTCTTCGCGGCCAAGGCCGGTGCTTCGAATGGGAAGGGGATCTCTTGCGTCGTCGACGGGGTGGGAACCCTTAACTTGCCACTGCAGGCGGAAGGTTGGAAACCGGATGAGACGATCACCTTTGGCGTGCGACCCGAACATATCGAGCTGAAAGACGGAGTATCGTCGACTCCTGTTAAGGGAGTCGTGAACATTGTCGAGAACCTCGGTGGCGAAACTTACCTGCATGTTGAGATCGCTCCTGGAGCGCCATTGATCATGGTCAAAATGCATGGTTCGCAGGGTCCGAACCGCGGAGAACGCGTAACACTCTATATGCCCGCGGACAGGATTTACCTTTTCGGGAACGAGGGGAACGCTATCCCGGTGAAGCCCCTGAAGCCTGTATCGCTGACGAACCGCTAATTTCTCTGCTTAGCGCTGTGGCCATGAAGAAAGGAACAACCGCGAATGGACACGAATGAACGCGAAGGGGATTGGATGCAATTGCCGTTTCTATTCGCGTCTACTCGTGTCCATTCGCGGTTGAAAATTTCTGATTAACGCTGTGGCCTTGAAGAAAGGAACAACCGCGAATGGACACGAATGAACGCGAAGGGGATTGGATGCAATTGCCGTTTCTATTCGCGTCTATTCGTGTCCATTGGCGGTTGAGAATTTCTGTTTAGCGCTGCGGCCATGAAGAAAGGAACAACCGCGAATGGACACGAATGAACGCGAAGGGGATTGGATGCAATTGCCGTTTCTATTCGCGTCTATTCGTGTCCATTGGCGGTTGAAAATTTCTGTTTAGCGCTGCGGCCATGAAGAAAGGAACAACCGCGAATGGACACGAATGAACGCGAAGGGGATTGGATGCAATTGCCGTTTCTATTCGCGTCTACTCGTGTCCATTCGCGGTTGAGAATTTCTGTTTAGCGCTGCGGCCATGAAGAAAGGAACAACCGCGAATGGACACGAATGAACGCGAAGGGGATTGGATGCAATTGCCGTTTCTATTCGCGTCTATTCGTGTCCATTGGCGGTTGAAAATTTCTGTTTAGCGCTGCGGCCATGAAGAAAGGAACAACCGCGAATGGACACGAATGAACGCGAAGGGGATTGGATGCAATTGCCGTTTCTATTCGCGTCTACTCGTGTCCATTCGCGGTTGAAAATTTCTGATTAACGCTGTGGCCTTGAAGAAAGGAACAACCGCGAATGGACACGAATGAACGCGAAGGGGATTGGACGAAATTGCCGTTTCTATTCGTGTCTATTCGTGTCCATTCGCGGTTGAGAATTTCTGTTTAGCGCTGCGGCCATGAAGAAAGCAACAGCCGCGAATGAACACGAATGAACGCGAAGGGGATTGGATGCAAAAGCAGTTTCCATTCGTGTCCATTCGCGGTTTAAGGAACCTATGAGCATGGTTTATGGCCACAATCTGCGTTGATGTCGGTACCTCGCTTATTAAATCGGTCGCTTTCGACGACCACGGCATGGAGATTGCCCTTGCCCGACGGGAAACGGAAGTACTCCGACCCGCCCCTGGTTTTTCCGAGCAGGACATGTATTCGGTATGGGATGCGGCAGCCTCCACCGTTCGCGCTGTCGCAGGCCAACTGTCCGACCCGGTGCGTCTTATCTCACTGACGGCTCAGGGGGATGGTTGCTGGCTAGTGAATGTCGACGGTCGGCCGACAGGCCCTGCCATCCTGTGGAACGACGCTCGGGGCGCCGGGATTGTCGATCGCTGGCGAGAGGCTGGCATTTTACGGGAAGCCTTTCGCCGAAACGGCTCACAGGCCTTCGCCGGCCTCCCCAACGCCCTCTTTACCTGGCTCAGGCAGCATGATCCTGATCGGCTCGAGCGTTCTCACAAATCGCTTTGTTGCAACGGCTGGATTTTCTACAATCTGACGGGGCGGATGGCTATCGATGAATCCGATGCATCGGTGCCATTTTTCGATGTCCGCGAGCGGCGTTATTCCCAAGAGCTTCTTCAACTGTATGGCTTGGAGTGGGCCGAGCGACTATTGCCGGAAGTGCTTCCCAACCATCGCCGGGTCGGCGAATTGCGTGCGAAGACCGCGGCCGAACTGGGTTTGCCCGCGGGTCTGCCTGTCGTGATGTCTCCTTACGATGTCGCCTCAATGGCGATCGGTGTCGGCGCGATCAGTGATGGGCAGGCTTGCAGCATCCTCGGTACGACGCTTTGCACGGAGGTTGTCATGAAAAATGTCAGCCTGGAAGGGGAACCTTCCGGGTTGACCATCCCATTCGGGCCACTTGGGCTTTATCTGCGGGCGTTCCCAACCTTGGCCGGTGCCGAGGTCATCCATTGGGCAGTCAGGCAGTTGGGTCTCAGCGGCCCGTCGGACCTCAGCCAGTTAGCCGCCAAAGTCGAACCGGGTGCGGACGGCCTTTGTTTTCTTCCCTACCTTTCTCCCGCCGGTGAGCGCGTACCGTTCCTGAATACCGGTGCGCGGGGCTCGTTTTTCGGGCTGTCGTTCGAGCATGGCCATGAGCATATCGCTCGCGCCGTGCTCGAAGGATTGTCGTTGGTCATTCGTGATTGTTTGCAGGCCTCGCAGGAACCGCCCGTTCGGCTGCGCGTCTGCGGTCTGTGCGGTGGCGGCGCGAACAGTGATGTCTGGTGTCAACTGATCTCCGACGTCATCGGCACGCCGACCTTCCGCCCCGTGGACCAGGAGATCGGCGCCAAAGGGGCGTTTATCGCTGGATTGGTCGCGGTGGGTAGTGAGCCGGATTTTGCCAGCGCGGCCAAAGATTATGTGCGGATCCGGGATGTCTTCGAGCCACAGAAGGATCGGCACGCTCGTTACAACGAGTTGTTCGAGCAATTCCTCGCGGTCCGAGAAAGTACGCTTCCCATCTGGAAACGCATGGCGGACGACCGAGGCCGGCCGGGTCCGACGTCCTGATTAGGAAGCCTTCTTTATGGCATTTAAGAAAACCTCGGGGGCCGCCTGGCTGGGACTGGATCTCGGTACTCAAAGTGTGCGCGCCCTGGTTGTCTCCGGCGCCGGCGAGACCTTGGCCTCCGGTTCGCACAAATTGACCAGCCACCGCGACGGACCCCGACACGAACAGGATCCGGAGGAATGGTGGACCGCTATCTCGGCCGCCTGCCGGGCGGCCCTCGCTGCGCTGCCGGCCAACTTAAAAATCAACGGCGTCGCCGTGGATGGCACATCGGGCACGATCCTGCTGGTCGATCGCGATGCCCGGCCGTTGACGCCGGGGTTGATGTACGATGATACCCGAGCGGTTGAGGAAACCAAACGCGTCAACGAAGCTGGCGCCGAAGTTTGGGCCACGCTGGGCTACAACCGGATGCAGGCATCCTGGGGTTTGCCGAAATTGCTTTGGCTGCTGGCTCAGCATCGCGGCTTGGGCGCCGGAACACGCCTGGCCCACCAGACTGATTTTATTAACCGTCGATTGATTGGTGGCGAGGTCGCTACGGACACCAGTAACGGGTTGAAAACCGGTGTCGACCTGGTCAACGATCGCTGGCCGCGCGAGGTGTTCGCCGTGCTCGAAGTGCCCAGCGAAATTTTGCCCGCGGTCGTGCGTGCCGGGACTTATCTGGGTGGGGTCAGCGCCAAGGCGGCCACGCAGACTGGAATCCCGGAAGGCACTCCGGTCGTTGCGGGGATGACCGACGGTTGCGCGGCACAGATGGCTGCAGGGGCCTTGAGCGTAGGAAGCTGGAACTCCGTGCTCGGTACCACGCTCGTGCTTAAAGGGGTAACGCCCGATTTGGTCAAGGACCCTGCGGGCGTCGTTTATTCCCACCGTTCGCCCGATGGCAATTGGCTGCCCGGCGGCGCTTCGAGCTCCGGCGCGGGAGCGATCTCCAAACATTTCCCCGAGCGGGATTTGGAAGCACTCGGGACGGAGGCCGCCAGGCGGGAGCCGGCCAGCGTGGTCACTTATCCTCTGCACGGACGCGGTGAACGCTTTCCTTTCATCGCGCCGGAAGCAGAGGGCTTTACCCTGGGCCAACCTGCCGATGAGATCGACCGGTATGCCGCGCTACTGCAAGGCGTCGCATTCATGGAGCGTCTCTGTTTTGATTACCTGGATTTGCTCGGCGCGCCGGTCGGCGGCCCTTTCCTGCTGACCGGCGGCGGCGCGAAGAGTCGCTACTGGTGCCAGCTGCGCGCGGACGTGCTGGGCAGCCCGGTCACCCTGCCGGAGAACGCCGAGGCGGCTTTAGGCATGGCAATTCTCTCTGCGGCGGCCGGGCACAAAGTGGCGGAGGTCGCCGGCACGATGGTGCGCATTCGCGAGGTTATCGACCCGCGTCCGGACCGCTCCGGGCGCTTCCGCGAGCGGTACTTGCAGCTGGTCGATGAACTCGAAAGCCGGGGCTGGGTGACGTCAATCGTCGCCCAGCACGCCCACCGGAGGGTCGCCGCGTGACCCGTCTCTTCCTCGTTCGCCATGGGGCGACGGTTTGGCACGCCGAAAACCGCTATGCCGGAATCACCGACGTCGCTTTGGACGCCCGCGGCTATGTCCAAGCCGAGCAACTTGCCGCTTGGGCGTCCCAGGCCGGGCTGGTGGCAATCTGGTGCTCTCCGCTGAGTCGCGCCCGGGAAACGGCTGCCCCGTCTGCCCGTGCGACCGAACTCGAGCCGCGCATCGACGAACGCCTACGGGAGATTGACTTCGGCCAGATCGAGGGAAAGACGATGTCCGAAGCGGAGCGGCTTTTCCCCGAGGAAATCCGACGCTTCAAAGCCGATCCCGTGACTTATCCGATGCCCGGGGGCGAAGACCCGCACCAGGCTGCCCACCGGGCCGTGTCCGCTCTTCACGACATCGCGTTCACGCACCCGCACGGGCACGTCCTGGTCGTCGCCCACAACACGCTTATTCGCCTGGCGCTCTGTTCCTTGTTCGGCATTCCGATGGAGCGTTACCGCATAGTTTTTCCGACGGTCCGCAATGGCGCGCTGAGCGAAATTGGGCTGGAGGGCGAAAGCGCCTCTCTCCTGCAATACAACTCTCCGCTCGGCAAAGTAGCGTAGGCTGATAGCCGTCAATTTGATCTTCCCCTCTGTATTTTGCTTTCATCCAACCAAACATCCTCCAGATCAAACACCATGAGCACACGCATTCTTGTTGCCGGAGACCATTTCATCCTGCCTTCCATCTTTGCCAACGCGATTCGCGGCGAAGTAAAGACGGCGATTGAGTTTCGCGAATATCAGTCACCGTGGCCGGGTGTGCCGTTCGGCGAGATCGGTGAAGTCTCGGAAGCCTCCGGGTCAGAGGACGACGTGATCGACGCACTTCAAGGGGCGAGCATTTATGTGGCGAACCACGCTCCTCTCACGGAGAAGGTTCTCAGCGGCGCGCCCGACTTGAAGCTGGCGGTCATTGCGCGCGGAGGTCCGACCAACGCCAACGTCAAGGCGGCAACCCAGCACGGCGTGCGCGTCTGCAACGCCCCCGGCCGCAACGCCACGGCCACTGCCGAACACACCCTGAGCCTGATCCTGGCCGTGCTTCGCCGCATTCCCGAAGTGCACGGCGCGCTCGCTCAAGGCGAATGGCGCGGAGATTATTACGAATACGACAAGTGCGGGCTGGAGTTGGAGGATTCCATCGCCGGCCTGATCGGCTACGGCGCGATCGGCACCCGGGTCGCCCGGATGCTCCGCGGCTTTGGGTGTCACGTGCTGGTGTACGATCCCTACGTCAAGCCGGAGACTCTGGGAGATCTGGCACAAAATGTCGGACTCGAGGAACTGCTTTCCCGCTCGCACATCGTTTCCCTGCACGCCAGGGCCACGCCCGAAACCAAGGGCATGATCGGCGCGAAACAGCTTGCCGCGATGCCCGCCGGGTCAGTGCTCATTAACTGTGCGCGCGGCACCCTGGTCGACTACAACGCTGTTTGCGACGCGCTTGACAGCGGTCACCTCTGGGGCGCCGGCTTCGACGTATTTCCCGAAGAGCCGATCCCATCAGATTCCCGCCTGTTGACAACGCCGCATATCGTCATGACGCCTCACATCGCGGGCGCCAGCAAGCAGACTGCCGAGAAAGCCGCGCGGATCGCCGCCGGCGAGGTCCGCCGCTTTCTCCAAGGCGAACCGCTCGAACATTGTCTCAATGAGATAAAGTAGCCGAGAAGCCAAGAAGCCAAGAATCCAAGAATTCAAGAAGCCGGACACGTTTGGCGTGATCGCGACGGGCTCCCGCCCGGCGTTGGACGTCCAAAAGGACGTGCGGGGGTGACTCCCATCTTAAACTTCTTGAATTCTTGGCTTCTTGGCTTCTCGGCTTCTACTTAATCGCTCCCGCCGTTAGCCCTCGGACCAATTGACGCGAGACAATCATGCTAAAAATGATTACCGGCAGGGCCACCATAGTCCCGGTAGCCATAATCTGGCCCCAAGGCAGCTCGTAGCCGCTCATAAAACTTGTGGCAACGACCGGCGCGGTTTTGGCCTCGGTTCTAGTCAATATGAGAGCGTAGAGCAACTCGTTCCAGGAGAAGATAAAACTGAAAATCGCCGAGACGGCGAGAGCGGGGGTGGCCAGCGGCAAGGCGATCTTCCAGAAGATCGCGAACGAATTGTAGCCTTCGAGAGTCGCTGCCTCGTCCAATTCTTTTGGGATATTGCGGAACTGGTCCGCACAGATCCAGACCACGATGGGTACATTGAAGGTCAGATAGATGAGGATCAGCGCCCAGGTGGTGTCCAGAAGGTGGAAGTTGCGGGCGATCAGGAAAAAGGGGAGGGCCACCACAATTGGGCTAAGCATCCGGTTTGAAATAAACCAAAACCAGATGTCCCGCTTTCCTTTAAAATCGAACCGGGCAATCGCGTAGGCGGCCGGTGTTCCGAGCACCAGCGAGACTAGTACGGTCACCAAAGCGACAAATAACGAGTTCTGCAGGCTCTTCAGAATGTCGAACTTGGCAAAGGCATTCACATAATTTTCCAACGTGGGTTGGAAAAGGAATTGAGGGGTCGAAGAGAGGATCGCCGGCTGCTGCTTGAACGATGCCGTCAGCATCCAGTAAAAAGGAAAAGCGCAAACCACGATGACCAAAAGTAGCGCCAGGAAGTGAAGGACATCGTCAAGTTGGAGGCGCTTTCGATGCTTGGATTCGCTGGATGCCATGGTCTTCAGATTTCCTTGTAGACGTACTTCACGTAAAGTCGGGATAGAATGGTGGCAATGATCAGCAGCACGACAGCCTGTGCAGAAGCCATTCCCTGATCGAAAACGCGAAAGCCGATCCGCTGAATGTAGACACTGATGAGCTCAGTCGCCGAACCAGGGCCGCCGCGGGTCATCGTGTAAACAACATCGAACAGCTTAAGGATATCCGCGGTCCGCAGAATCAGGATAACGGTTATGCCGGGCAGCATGAACGGAAGCTGGACTTTCCAGAGTATATGCCACCATTTCTCGGTTTCGAGCCGAGCCGCTTCTTCGATTTCGAGCGGCACCATCGTCAAGCTGGAAAACAAGATGAGGGCGCAGAAGGGGGTCCATTGCCAGTCTTCCATGATCGAGATGGAAACGAAGGCGAGATTCGGATCTGCCAGCCAATCGAGCTTATGTCCGAAAATCAGGCTCCAGAAATAGTTTAAGACCCCAAAGTCGCGATTAAACATCAGCCGGCCACTCAGCCCGACCACCGCGAAGGTGGTGGCCAGAGGAATGACCAGCGCCACCCGACCGATCTTCTTCATGAGCTCGTTGCCCGGTCTGTGCAGGAGCAAGGCGATCGCCATCCCGATCGCCAACTGTATGGGCAAGTTGATCACCAGGAAAAACAAAGTTCTGCCAAGCGCTTCCCGGAAGGATTGGTCGGTGAGCAGCGCGAGGTAGTTTCCGAACCAGTTAAACGGCGCATCGAAGAGCGGCCAAATTCCCAAAAAGCTCCCCTGCGAATGGACTTTCGGCAGGATAAACTGGTGTAGCGAGTTCCAAACCGCAAAGAGCAAGGGGAAAATCCCCACGAAGAACAAGACGATGACCGCTGGGGAAAGGAAGTACCAGGCCCCGGAAGAGTAGGTTTTCTTTTCTGTTTTCGCTTTCATCCTGCGGAAGATTGGAAAACCGCGAATGGACACGAATTGACGCGAAGGGGATCGGATTCAAAAGAGGTTTCTATTCGTGCCAATTTGTGTCCGTTCGCGATTGAAGTTGTTCCTCCTCGATCTGGCTCCCGCGCGAGAAACCCACATTACTCGCGCGGGGCCACGGCCGAACAGGAGCTCGGCTCTATACGGTTGTAACGCTCTCGCGTTTTATTGTGCTAACGGCTTTTTACCGTCGTAATAACCGGCCTTCTTGAGTGCGTCTTCCAGCAGTTTGCAAATCTGGTCCGATGCCTGTTTTACCGTCGATTGGCCGTCCATCATCTTGGTGCCCCACTCGGCCACGATGTCTGAAAGCTGAGGCCATTCAGCAAAACGGGGGCGATACTCCGGCACACCCTGCTGCCAGGATTCAACCATTGGGGCAATGAATGGATATTTTGCCACTAGATCTTTGTCCTGGTAGGTCGATTGGCGTCCGCTGACTCCTCCGTTTTCCACATATTCCTTCGCCTTCGCTTTGGATGTTAACCACTGAATGAACAGCCAGGCGGCGCCTTTCTTCTTATCGTCGACTTGTGTTGTCACCGCGAGAGAGAAGCCACCGAGCGCGGGTTTACGGCCGTCCGGACCCTTCGGTTCGGGCGCAATGCCGAGCGAATTGACGATTTTCGAGGTCTTCGGGTCGACCAAAGTCTGATAAAACGCGGACCATTCGGTGATCATCGCAACCTGACCTTGCGCGAGGGCATTGACCGCTTCGCTGTGGTCGAAGTCGACGATCCCCGGCGGCATGTATTTCATCAGCTTTAAACGGAACTCGAGTCCCGCTTGCGATTTCGGATCTGCGAGGTTGCACTTGAAATTGGTATCAAGCAGAGAGCCACCCCAAGGCCAGAGGAAACGCATAAAGCTGTCGCAAGACTGCGTTTCGCCGCGCCGCGACTGCAAGGCGAAAGCGTACTTGCCGTCTTTCGTCAGCTTCGGAGCGTAATCGGTAATCAGTTGGTCCCACGTTTCCGGCGGCTTATCGAACCCGGCCGCTTTCAGCATGTCTTTGTTGTAATAGAGGAGGCCGGAATAATTATCGAAAGGTAAGCCGTAGGTCTTACCGTTCCAGGTGCCAAACGCGTTGAGTAGCAGCGGGAAGAAGTCTTTAATATCCAGATCGGGATCGACCAGATTCGGGAACTTTTTTTGCAGATCGTCGATCGGGACAATCCAGCCGGACTCGGCGTATTCCCCGATCCAGACAAGGTCCACGAGGGCGATCGCGAGGTCGCCCTGGGCGCTGAAGTCCAGGACTTCTTTTTCACGAGTGTTCTCGTAGGGAACGATTTCATAGGAGACTTTGATTCCAGTCTTCTGTTCGAATTCTGGCAGCATCTTGATCGCCGCCCTGTAGCCAGGACGGTCGAGGAAGATCACCTTAATCTCAGTTCCTTTATAATCCTTCGCCGCTTCCTCGAGGGACCAGGCTTGAGCGACGCTCAGGCTGACCGAAGAGAACGCAGCTCCAGCACATAACATGCAGAGGAATTTCTTCATATTTGGGGGGATCTCGATAAATAATGAGGGATTCTAGTAGTATCTCTTTGTGAACAAATGAACTAATTGCTTAACAACCGCGACGGTTTGCCTACCGGTAACCAGTTTGTTGAAACGTTTCAAGAAATATCCGAACCAAAAGCTCAAGAGCAACCGACCAGCAAGCCGGAAGCTCCGGCATATAATGTGCTAGAACGCAGAACTGTGCGTGGACACACAACCCCCCTAAATCAAAAAAAAGGAAGCTTGGAACTCTCCCTATGTCTGTTGCAAACCGTTCGAGAACAGGCAATCAATCAAAATTAATGCAAACTCTATCCATGGTCGGAAAACTGTCTTTGGTCTCGCTCGCCGCCATCCTGGCTGCAGTCAACCCGGCAAAGAGCCAGGCTTCTGATTTGGAAGCGATCCGGAAAGACATTGAGAGCTACAAGGCTCTTCCGAAATTTGTCGCTCCCGGACCCGCCTTTGATGCGAAAGCGGTGATGAAAGATAAGAGCATCGTCAGTATTCCAGTTTCCAGCTCGATTCCGTTCATTACGACGCTGGAACAAGCTTTTGACAACGTCTCGAAGGAAGTCGGGTTCAAGTTCATGGAATGGAAAAATCAAGGTCGGATCCCAGATTGGATCGACGGAATGAATTACGCGGTCTCCCAAAAGGTCACGCTGGTCGATCTCCTCGCAGGAGCGGACCCCCGAATACTTAAAACGCAGATAGATACCGCGACGCAAGCGGGCGTCAAAGTCGTATCGTCTCACTACAGCGGAATGAAGCAAGCGATCCCGCCTTATCTGACTTCCAATGTTCCGAGCGACTATGAGACTGGCGCACGACTCCTGGCGGAGTGGGCGATCCTGAGGACCAACGGGAAACCAAACGTGCTGGTGATCACCTCGAACGAAGTCTACTCGACCGCTGCGATGGTGGACTCCATGAAAGCGGAGTTTGCCTCGGAATGTCCGGACGCCAAGGTGGTGTTCGTCAACGTGCCGATCACCGATTGGGCAAGCAAGATTCAGCCAACCGTGGTCTCAGCTATTCAGGGAAATCCGGATCTCAACTTTATCATTCCGGTCTATGACAGCATGTGTCAGTTCGTTGTTCCGGCGATCACCCTTACGGGGGCCAAGGATCGTGTGAAGATCACCTCCTTCAATGGGACGCCCTTCGTGATCGGCTACGTTCAACAAGGCAAAGTCGATATGGATGTCGGCGAAAGCCTTGATTGGTCGGCACGTGGCATTATGGATGCCGAGATGCGCCTCGTCGGTGGACTCGAGCCGGTGAAGGATCCGCATACGCCGGTTCATATATTTGACGCCACGAACGCGGACACGGCCGGACATCCGCCGAAACCAAATGCCGGATACGGAACGGACTACGTGAACGAGTTTCACAAACTGTGGGGTCTGTAAAAATGGCCCTCAACCGCGAATGGACGCGAATAGAAGCTGCAATTGCATTCGAGTCCGCTTCGCGTTCATTCGCGGTTTTTCCAATCTTCATGGCCGCAGCGCTAAGCTGAATATGGTTGGGACGGGGACAGGTCGAATAGGAGGGATTTTCAACCGCGAATGGACACGAATAGACGCGAATAGAAACTGCAATGCATTCGATTCCCCTCCGCGTTCCTTCGTGTCCATTCGCGGAACAATTTTCAACCGCGAATGGACACGAATAGACGCGAATAGAAACTGCAATGCATTCGATTCCCCTTCGCGTTCATTCGTGTCCATTCGCGGTTTTTCCAATCTTGATGGCCGCAGCACTAAACTGAATATGGTTGGGACGGGGACAGGTCGAATAGGAGGGATTTTCACGCGAATGGACACGAATAGACGCGAATAGAAACTGCAATGCATTCCAATTCCCCTTCGCGTTCATTCGTGTCCATTCGCGGTTTTTCCAATCTTGATGGCCGCAGCACTAAACTGAATATGTTTGGGACGGGGACAGGTCGAATAGGAGGGATTTTCAACCGCGAATGGACACGAATAAGACGCGAATAGAAACTGCAATGCATTCGATTCCCCCTTCGCGTTCATTCGTGTCCGTTCGCGGTTTTTCCAATCTTGATGGCCGCAGCACTAAACTGAATATGTTTGGGACGGGGACAGGTCGAATAGGAGGGATTTTCAACCGCGAATGGACACGAATAGACGCGAATAGAAACTGCAATGCATTCGATTCCCCTTCGCGTTCATTCGTGTCCATTCGCGGTTTTTCCAATCTTGATGGCCGCAGCACTAAACTGAATATGGTTGGGACGGGGACAGGTCGAATAGGAGGGATTTTCAACCGCGAATGGACACGAATAGACGCGAATAGAAACTGCAATGCATTCGATTCCCCTTCGCGTTCATTCGTGTCCGTTCGCGGTTTTTCCAATCTTCATGGCCGCAGCGCTAAGTTCGATCATGATGCCCAGAAAACGCCAGTAAGTTCGATGAGCAAGTTTACTCACCGGAATAGATCTTCGGTTTCTGTTCGAACGACTGCGAGTCGCGAAAAATGAATGTCAAAGGTGAGCAACCGCCGGTGCGGATGAAGGCTCCGCGCCTCGAATTTAATCATCTTTCGAAGACTTTTGGTGCTACCCGAGCGCTAAAAGATTTGTCGCTGGTGGTGAATCGAGCAGAGATTCACGGGTTGGTTGGTCAAAACGGATCCGGCAAATCGACGTTAATCAAAGTATTGGCGGGTTACTACGAACCGGATGCAGGCTCGGAACTCCGGATCGATGGGAACCCGGTGCGACTTCCGTTGAAGCCCGGCGAATACCTCCAGTTCGGGATCAACTTTGTTCACCAGGATCTGGCGCTCATTCCTTCATTGACCGTGCTGGAGAATCTCCGAGCCCAGGATCTCTGTCTGAAAGGAGGTTGGTACATCTCATGGAAAAATGAGGTTCAGGCAGCCAGAGATTTGCTCACTCAGTTCAATCTCGACCTCGATCCGCTGACGAAGATTGAAGACGTCGCCGTAGGTACGCGCGCGCTGCTGGCGATTGTTCGGGCCACCGACGCCATGCAAAGAACTCGAGGTGATGGCCAAGGCGGCTTGCTCATCCTGGATGAACCGACTGCTTTTTTATCGGGAACCGACGTCAAGCGGCTTTTCGCATTGATTCGCCAGATCAAGGGTCAGGGCGCCAGCGTTATCTTTGTCTCACATGATATCGACGAAGTGCTCGAAATTACTGACCGGGTCACCGTGATCCGTGACGGAGCGCTCATCGCCACCCTGTCTACGATCGAGGCGACCAAGGAGATTCTGATTGAGAAGATCGTCGGGCATCCGCTTCCAGCAAAGGATGCGATCACAAATCAATCGGAGGGTTCCGGTAATCTGCCGCCCAAAATCGTGGTCAAAGATCTCTCTGGGAGCTACGTTCGCGGAGTTTCGTTCGAGATCCGCGAGAGAGAGATTATTGGTTTGACCGGCCTGCACGGCTCTGGTTTCAACGACGTTCCCTCTTTGCTCTTTGGTGCCCAACCAGCCTTGACGGGCAACCTGACCATCCATGGCAGAACCTTCCAACTGGCTGGAATGACTCCCTGGAAGGCGCTCGAGGCACAAGTGGTGTTAATCCCGGTAGACAGGCGGGGTGGAGGACTCGTTGAGGATCTGACTATTGTCGAGAATGTGTCCCTGCCTGTGCTTAAGGAGTTTAATCCCTGGCGTCTGGAGCACGGGAAATTGAAGTCCAGGACGGCAACCCTCATTCGGGATTTCGATGTTCGTCCGTCGAATACGGAGAACCAGGTTCGAAATCTGAGTGGTGGAAACCAGCAGAAAGTGCTGTTGGCCAAATGGCTCCAGACCCATCCGGAGTTGATTTTGTTAGACGAACCGACCCAAGGTGTGGACGTCAGTGCGAGAGAACAGATTTACAAGGTTCTGCAAAGCCAGGCTGCCAGCGGAACGATGATTCTTTGCGCGAGTTCTGATTATGAAGAGCTGGCGATTCTCTGTGACCGAGTCTTGATTTTCAGTAGCGGCAGGATTGTCGGAGAATTGCAAGGGACGCAACTCACGAAGGAAAACATCGCCCAGCGAATTCATCTGGATTGAAAATCGCTTCGAGAGGATCAACATGTCCGAACCAGCCGCGTCCAAACGACTGAGTGCTCATATAGAAAAATATGGGTTAATCGGTGCCTTTGTAATTCTCCTGCTCGCATTCAACGCTGCGGCTCCAGGTCGGTTTCTCACCTGGTCAAACGTATCCGCCGTCCTTGGATCACAAGCTGTCCTGGTTGTCTTGACGCTCTCCCTGGTGATCACCCTTGGAACCGATCTCTACGACCTTTCGGCGGCCAGCGTGCTGGTGTTTTGCAACATGCTGATTGCCGTTTTAAATGTCAATTTGGGCGTACCAATCGGTCTCGCCTTATTGGCAGCTTTGGCGGTCGGTTTTATCGTAGGTTTAGTAAACAGTTTTTTCATCGTCAAAATTGGCATTAACTCCCTGATCGTCACTTTGGGAGTTGGCACTATCCTCAATGGTTTTACTTTGTGGATCAGCGATTCCCAGACAATTAGCGGCGTCTCTGAACAGCTCGTCAATTGGGTTGCCGTCTATCGATTTTTCGGGATTCCGCTGGAGTTTTTTTACGGTCTGATCGCCTGTTTAATCCTTTGGTACATCATGGATTTTACGGCGATTGGACGGCGCCTGCTGTTTGTTGGCCGGTCTCCCCAAGTGGCCAGGCTGACGGGCATCAAGGTGGAAGTGGTGCAGCGGAACGCCCTGGTTTCTGCAGGGGTGATGAATGCTTTGGCCGGGATTCTCTACTCAGGAACGACCGGAGCAGCCGACCCTGGCTCAGGGTTAACTTTCCTGCTTCCCGGGTTTGCCGCCGCCTTCTTCGGTTCTACCAGCATTGTGCCTGGTCGATTTAATCCATGGGGCTCGATCATCGCGGTGTACTTCCTGGCTTTCGGAATCAGTGGAGTCACCATTCAAGGTGTCCAGACATTTGTGCAGAATTTGTTTTATGGAGGGGCTTTGGTGATCGCGGTCACACTCTCCCAACTCGTGAGACGCCAAAGGATATGAGGGACGCGCTCGCGCGCGTGGCACAGAAGGAAGCAAAGAGGGTTTTTGAACAGAAGGTAGCAAAGGAAGCAAAGACTCGGACAGAGTTATTAGGGCTGGAAAGATCTCCTGAGTTGTTATTCGGGACGCGCTCCCGCGCGTCCAAGTAAGCGTCCCGCCTTTCCTCCATCTTTCATCTTTCACAGGTTGGCCTGCAGAAAGGAAGATAGGAAATTCTCGCACGGAGGACACGGAGATCACGGAGGAAATTTAAGTTGTAGATCAAAGGCGTGCGTTGGTTTTCAGCCGTGCCTCGCCATAAATCACTCGAACAACCCAAAACAAACTCTAATAAAATCCTCTGAACCTCCGCGCCCACCGTGCCCTCCGTGCGAGCCATTCTCCTTCCGGCTGAGCCGTTTTTGGATTCGATCCCTTTTCGCGTCCGCCCGGCGCGGCCTTCTCAAAATGTCCAAACTCCAGAGTAAGGCGTCTCGCCTTACCTCCTATAGCGATTCAACGGGACGCTCTCGATTAACTTAACCTATCTGAAATCCTCCAAGAGGGTGAATTTCGATTTAGACCCTGCTGCGGCGTGTCCGATCTTAATTAATTAATTCCGCAGACGAATATGTGAGAGGCGGCGGCAGGGTAAGGCGGGACGCCTTACTTACGTCGGAGGTAAGGCGGGGACGCCTTACTTGGACGCGCTCCCCGCGCGTCCCGGACGCGCTCCCGGGCGTCCGGCGTGGCACGTCTAAAAAGCATCGTTCGGCGCGTGGGCGTGCCGACTGTCGTTTCACCACGTGACGTAATCCGTGCAGGCTCAGACCCTGCTCCATCAGTGCGGGCAGAGACAAAGGGCATCGTAGCGTCACGAGCACTGATTCAGTCATTTCCGACCACGCCGCCCACCGACTGCTGCTACTAAAGTCGGTATCCCCAGGGGGAATAAAAGCGCGCGTCGTAGCGAAGCTTCTCTGTGACCAAGGCGATCAGCAGCTTGAGCTGGATCCACGCGAGCGCTGAGGCCGGATCTTTTTTCGGCAGGTGACCAAGGTTGAGCAAGCTTTTGAGCCCTTTCAAGGCTAATTCGACTTGCCACCAACATCGATAAAGATCCAGGATTTTGCCAGCGGTCCACAGCTCCGCTTCAAGGTTGGTCAAGACCAGAACGTATTCACTGAATTCGAGTGTCTCAGGTTCAATCTGGAATTGCTGCCGCCGTTGGCCAGCGCTGCCGACACGCCGATACGATGCCCTTCGGACGCGCGCCCCGGCTACAAACTGGAAAGCGCGACATCAACAACTTCGAGCAGGAAATCGGCATCGGCGTGATTAATGCACATCGGAGGCTTGATGCGGAGGACATTGCCGGACAGCCCTCCTTTGCCAATCAGCAGGCCCAAATCTTTCGCGGTTTCCAAAACCTGTGCGCACTCGTCTTTCGCAGGATCTTTTGTTGTTCGATCTTTGACCAGTTCAACGCCAAGCATCAGACCTTTGCCCCGGACGTCGCCGATTACGTTGTGTTTTTCTGCTAATTTGCGAAATCCTTCGCGCAAATGGTTGCCGACCTGCAGCGAGTTCTCCTGCAGATGCTCGCGATCGATCACCCGTAGTACCGCGCGTCCCTGCGCACAGACGACCGGATTTCCGCCAAAAGTGTTGATATGAATGCGAGAGGTAAGAGCTCGCGCGATTTCGGGTGTGGTCACGACTGCGGCCAGCGGCGCACCGTTGCCGATACCCTTCGCCATCGTCACGATGTCAGGAATTACCTCGTGCGCTTGGAATCTCCAATAGTGCGTTCCGGTCCGTCCAAAACCAGTCTGAACTTCGTCCGAAATGCAGACGCCATCCGCTGCGCGCACGTGCTGGTAAGCGGCTTGCAGATAACCATCCGGAACCACGACCGCCCCACCGACTCCTTGAATTGGTTCGGCGATAAATGCCGCAATCCGGCCCGGAGTGCCGTATTGAATCAGATTCGATACGTCATCCGCATATTTTTTCCCTGCTGCCGGATCATCGTAACCGTACGGACCGCGATATTGATCGGGTGCCATCGCATGGTGAACGCCAAAGCTGCTCGGCACGTTGAACTTCCAGGTGTGGTGAGAGTTGAGCGCTTGCCCGATCGCGTTGCCTCCATGATAGGCGTTGCGCAACGCGATGACGTCAAAGTTACCGGTAAACGCGCGAGCCATCAGCATCGCCAGGTCGTTCGCCTCTGATCCAGAGTTGACGAAGTAACAGACCTTCAGATCGCCGGGCATCTTCGTCGCGAGGTCGCGCGCATATTCGGCGATATTTGGATGCAGATAAATGGTTGTCGTGTGCTGCAAGGTTTCGTTTTGCCGATTCGCAGCCGCCACCACCTCGGGATGACAATGACCTACGCTAACGGTGACGATTCCAGCAAAGCCGTCGAGATACCGCCTGCCCTTCTCATCGAAAAGGTATTGGCCGCGGCCCTCGACGATCATGATCGGCTTCTTGTATAAAGTAAAAATCGCTGGGTTAACGAATTGTTTGCGCAGCGCGAGAACTTCGTCAGCAGATGGTCCGGCGTAGGCTTTTGGTGTGTAATCGAACGGCGGAGGCTGAGGTGTTTTCATCTCGTCGGTGGCAATTGTTGGCTATTGTGAAGAGCCTGTCCTAAACAAAATGAATCGAAACCAACTGTGTTCAAACTCTTCTCTACGAAAAGCAGTAGAATTTTTCCGGCGGAGCCGGAGGAATCGACTGCCACAGCCTGCATCGTTCATAAATCTTAAAGGATTTATGAACGATGCAGGCTAATGGGTTGGCTCCCGGCGTAGAAGTTTTCCACGACCGATGGTGCCGACAAATCTTCCATCGCGTACGCAGACTTCGCCGCGCACTGTTACCGTGCTTGGGCGGCCCTCGATTTTCCAGTTTTCAAACCCGCTGTAGTCGAGATTCATCATCTGGGTTTTGGCGGAAATCGTGCCGCGATAATCCGGATCGTAAATCACCAGATCGGCATCGGACCCAATCTGGATGGTTCCTTTGCGTGGGAACAGGCCGAAAATCTTCGCCGCGTTGGTGCTGGCCACCGCAACAAAGTTGTGCAAATCGAGCTTCCCGGTTTTCACGCCGTAGGTGAAAAGAAGATTTACGCGATCTTCGAGTCCGGGGATACCGTTTGGAATTTTTGTAAAATCATCCCGTCCAATGGTCTTTTGCTCCTTAAAGTCGAACGGAGCGTGATCAGTGGCCACCGTATTGATCAGGCCGCTGCGCAACCCATTCCAGAGGATAGGCTGGTTGCGTCGATCGCGGAGCGGAGGCGACATAACGTATTTTGCTCCCTCGAAATCGGGCCGTTCAGCGTCAGTTTTGTCGAGCAACAGATATTGGATCAGGGTTTCCACCCAGACCTGGACCCCGCGATAACGCGCCGCCAGTGCCTCGCGCAACGCTTCGTCACAGCTCAAGTGAACAATGTAAACGTGGGCCTCGAGCAATTCAGCGAAGGTCATCAAATGATGTACGCCCTCCGCCTCGACAATCGGTGGGCGGCTCTGGTGGTGTTGCTCGGGTCCCCGCAGTCCAGCGGCCAGCAACTCTTTCTGCCGTTCCGCGACCAAAGTTTCATTTTCGCAATGAGCGGTCGTGATCACCCCGAGCTCTTTGGCAAGCTTCAGCGTTTGATACAGCTCTAAGTCGTCGATGCCAAACGCTCCCTTGTAAGCGAGAAAAACTTTGAACGACGCTATCCCTTCCTTAACGATTGCCCGCAACTGATCCGCGGTCGCCCGATCGAATTTCGTGACGCCCATGTGATAGGTATAGTCGCAGGCCGATTTTCCTTCACTTCGCTCCTGCCAGATCCGGAACCCGTCACTCGCCTCCATATCCCTGGCCGGAACGCACATGTCGAAAATAGTCGTTGTCCCGCCAACCAGCGCTGCCTTGCTGCCGGTTTCGTAGGTGTCTTTCGAGTACGTTGCCATGAACGGCAAATAGATGTGGGTGTGCGGATCGATGAAGCCTGGAAAAACGAACTTTCCGCTTGCATCAATGGTCTCAGCATCCGGGGGCCCAACAATGTCTCGGTCGATCCGCGTGATGGTTTCGCTCTCACAGAAAATGTCTGCGACATAACGCTCGTTCGGGGTAACGATTTCGCCGTTTTTGATAAGTAATGACATAGTCAACGCTCCAACTCTCAATACTCCACTAGCCCTCCCGCGCAGGATCACGCAAAACCCAAGACCCAAAACTCAAAACTCAAAACCTTCCCCGCCGGCTCGGACGAAGCCTCGCCTCTACCCTCCGACTATCTTGCCGTGAGGCAGGATCACGCAAAACTCAAAACGCAAAACCCAAAACGCAAAACTTCCCCGCCCTTCCTACGGGTGCGCCGAGATTGGCAACATCTCGCCGCGGGAAACTTTCATTTGATAGTTGCTCCATGACATCTGCTGGTCGCCCGTATCAATGCTGGGCATTGTTATGCAACCATCCACAGGGCAAACGAGCGAGCAGAGATTGCAACCAACACACAATTCCTGGTCGACCTCCGGAATCGGCTTGCCGGGTAAGCGGCCAGGCCCGAGCCCGCGCCCGTCCGGTGAAACCAGCCGGATCGCCTGGTGCGCGCCATCTTCGCAGGAGATGTAACAAAGATTGCAACCGATACACTTTGCATAATCGATCTGGGCAATTCGCTTGTAGTTAAGGTCGAGATTTTCCCAAGCCTGCACGGTCCGCAAGGCGCGTCCCTCTAATGCGCCGACGCAGGGAAATTCTTTGGAATCAAGATAGTCGCTCAGCCCCTCGATCATGTCTTCCACGATACGAAAACCGTAGTGCATCACGGCGGTGCAAACCTGGACGCTCGTCGCACCCAGAGCGATAAACTCAACCGCCTCGCGCCAGGTGGCGATGCCGCCGATGCCCGAAATTGGAAGTTGCACTTCGGGATCGGCCGCACACGCCTGCACCATCTGCAAGGCGATTGGTTTCACCGCAGGACCGCAGTAACCGCCGTGCGAACTAAAACCCCCCACAAACGGCTCTGGAACCAGCGTATCCAGATTCAGACGCGTAATTGAATTGATCGTGTTAATGAGCGAGATGGCATTGGCCCCGGCTCGTTTCGCAGCCTTGGCAGCAGACGTGATGTCGGTGATGTTCGGGGTAAGTTTCACCATCACCGGCAGGGTAGCGACCTCCATTACCCAGCCAATAATGGTTTCGGCCACCGCCGGATTCTGGCCTACGACAGATCCCATCCCGCGCTCGCACATCCCGTGTGGACAGCCAAAGTTCAGTTCAATCCCGTCCGCACCAGCGTCGGCCGAACGTTTAACGAAAGTGTGCCAGTTGTCCCGTGTATCGACCATCAGTGAGGCGATTAACGCCCGATCTGGCCACCTTTTTTTCACTTCGCAGATCTCGCGAAAATTGGTCTCTGGCGAGCGGTCGCTAATCAGTTCGATGTTATTGAAACCGGCCATCCGCATATTCCCGATATCGATGGACGAATAGCGCGAAGAGGTGTTGCGAATTGGCTCGCCAATGGTTTTCCAGACTGCGCCGCCCCATCCGGCTTCAAATGCGCGATGCACCTGATAAGCGGTGTTCGACGGGGGGCCGGAGGCGATCCAGAACGGGTTAGGCGATTTGACTCCTGCAATATCGATCGAAAGATTAGCCATCGTTCTTATCCCAACTGCAGGCACTCTTACTCAAAACCGATAACTTAAAACTCCAGGCTCAAAACCCAAAAACTCAAAACTCAAAACTCAAAACTCAAGACCGCACGCCTGCGCCTCCCTGAAATAAACTGCCTCGAGTTCCTGAACACGGATGGCACTATCCAGGCCGGAGCCGACCGGTTTCCCTGGCACACCGTAGCGCGAAGATTGTATTGGGCCAACGGCCGTTTGTTGGGTCAGGAAAGAGTGAATTCCTCGTGCCGCTTTTTTGCCCTCGCCCACCGCGTTGACTACTTCACGTCCGCCGTTGGCGCAATCACCGCCGGTGAAAAGGTGCGCGATGCTCGTTTGGCCGGTCGCCGGATCACGTTCGACCACTCCTCGGTGATCGAATCTAAGCGTCGGGAAATTCCGTTGCAGCCAATTCAATTGTTTCTGCTGGCCGACTGCCTTCAACACCATATCGACCGGTTCCTTGAATTCACTTCCAGGCAGGATTTGCAGAGCACCGGCCGTATTGATCTCAGTTTTTGCGAATATTATCGCCCCAACCCGGCCGGATTCATTCGCCACAATTTCCACCGGGACGCGATTGAAAGAGAAAACAGCGCCATCTTGCTTAGCCAATTCGTATTCGAAATCGTACGCTGACATTCCTGCTTCGTTGCGGCGGTACGCGATGAATGCTTTTTTTGCGCCGAGCCTTTTGGCTTGGGTAACAGCATCGATCGCGGTATTTCCACAGCCGATTATCGCGACCGTGTCGCCGACCGGGATCTCATGGAGCGGTTTTGTGTGGATTTGTTCGATAAAGTCCAACGCATCCATCACACCAGGCAAATCCTCTCCTGGAATCCGTAAAAATTCCCCACCGTTTAGACCGATGCCGATGAAGATGGCGTCAAACTCGCTCTCGATCTGGGCTACGGAAACGTCCGTTCCGACTTCGACGTTGCAGCGGAACTCCACGCCGAGTTGTTTGACCATCGCTACTTCCTCCAGGCTCACTTCTGGCTTCATCTTGTAATAGGCGATGCCGTAAGTATTGAGTCCTCCGGCGCTCGGTTTTTTCTCAAAAACGACAACGTGGTGCCCGAGTTGGGCTAACTCCGCGGCGCAGCCAATACCCGCCGGCCCGCCTCCGATAATGGCCACGCTTTTGCCGGTTCGTTTGCTGGCAGGCTGGAGGACCTGGATGCCGCGTTCGGAAATGTAATCGGTAGCATAACGCTGTAGCCGCCCGATCTTTACCGGATTGTCTTCTCGATCGAGCACTACACAGGCACCTTCACAGAGCACTTCGGTTGGGCAAACCCGCGCGCAGCTTGCCCCCAGCACGTTCGCGGTCAGGATCGTCCGTGCTGCACCGGTGAGATTACCAGTGGTGATTTTTTTAATGAAGGATGGAACGTCAATTCCGGTTGGGCATGCCATAATGCAAGGCGCATCGAAACAAAAAAGGCAACGCGCCGCTTCCAGTGTTGCCTCTTGCGAAGAGTAGGCAGGGGCCAACTCGCACATCTTGATGGCGAGCTCTTCAGCCGGCAACTTTGACGACAAGCTCATCAAACTTTAATATGGATGGTTCGTTTGATAGAAGGAAGCAAAGATCACGAAGTTTAATCAGAACCTGCTATTTCGGGGACAGGACACAAAGCATCATGAAGACATTTCTGAATCCCCAACGGACGATTTCCGACCTTGAGGAACTCCGCCAGATGACTGGTGACGAGAACGGAGCGCAAAGGGTTGCCTTCACGAAAAAATGGTCGGCCGCGCGCACCTTTCTTCGCGACAAACTGAAATCGCTACCTGTCGAAATTCATACCGACGTCGCGGGTAACTTTTGGGCGACCTTGAGCGGAGAATCCGAACGTGAACTGCTGATCGGCGGCCATATCGACTCAGTGCCCAATGGGGGATGGCTTGACGGCGGCCTCAACACCTTGGCGGGTGTTGAGATAATGCGGCGAATCAACGCTCAATACCAGGGTAAGCCGCCCGTCACAATCCGTTTGGTGGATTGGGCCGATGAAGAAGGCGCCCGCTTCGGGAAGAGCTTGTTTGGCTCGTCGGCCTGTTCGGGGAATCTCAACCTCGACGAAGCGCGGCGCCTGACAGATGCGGAGGGCATAAGCCTGCCGGATGCTTTGAGAGAAATCGGAGTCGAGTTTGAGCAGGTCAAAGAATGTGGGAAAGAACTGAAGAATGCCGCCGCTTACCTGGAATTGCATATCGAGCAAGGTCCGGTCCTTCTCGATCTCGATTTACCGCTGGGAGTGGTGCTCGGCACCTGCGGAGTCGAACGGCACGCGATCACGTTTTTCGGTCAGGCGGCGCATTCCGGCAGCACGCCGATGAATCGCCGCAAGGATGCCTTTCTCGCTGCCGCGCGGATGGCTCTCGAAATTTATCAAATTGCCGAAAGGCACGGTGGCGTTTGTACCATCGGCTCGTGCACCACCAAACCGGGCATCGTGACGAGTGTGGTGGAAGAGTGCCGAATTACACTCGATCAACGACATCTTGATGCCACTACGCTCGCTAACATGCTGCGCGCTGCCAAAGAGGCCAGCGAGCGTTTTGCACGCCAGGGCGAGGTTAAAGTATTCTGGGATCGTCTCTGGCAAATCGAGCCGGTGCTTTTCGCGCCAGAGCTCGTTTCATTGTGCGATTCGGCGATTGTCGAGTCGTACGGCCGATCCCATCGTCTGCCTTCCGGACCGCTCCATGATGCAGCAGAGGTCGCCCGAGCGGGTGTTCCGACGGTGATGATGTTCGTGCAAAGCCTTTTGGGAATCAGCCACAACAAGATCGAGGACACGAAAAAAGAACACCTCGAACTATCCGTCGCTGCCTTCGACAGCCTCGCGGACAAAACGATCAAATGGATACTCACGCAGTAAGCGGGAGGGGGTGAGTTTTGTGTTTTGAGTTTTGAGTTTTGGGTTGCGGCAGGCCGCCAGGGATCACTCAAAACCAAGAATTTCGTTGCTCGCTTGATGTCCGATCTGTTAGATCAACTTGAAGTTCTTCAGTTTGTTAGTCGTCCTTAGTCCAAAACCTTCCATCGCTCTAAAAGGAGTCCCCCCGTATGCCTACTTCATGGAAAATTGCCGGGTCCTACTTTGAGGCCTGTAACTGCGAAGTAGCGTGTCCGTGTGTCTTCACCAGCCCGCCCACAGAGGGGGAATGCACTGTTTTGATTGCCTGGCACATCGATCAGGGCAGATTTGGAGAGGTTAATCTGGATGGATTTAACGCCGTGCTGGCGGCCCATTCTCCGGGCCACATGCTGGAGGCCAACTGGAAAGTTGCCCTCTACGTTGACGAATCAGCAAGCCAAGGTCAGCAGGACGCTTTGACCCAAATCTTCTCTGGTCAGGCGGGTGGGCATCTGGCAGCTCTTGTCCCGCTCATCGGCGAAGTCCTCGGGGTGAGGGCGGCATCGATTCAATATCTTTCCGAAGGAAAACGACGCAGCCTGCGTTTGGGCAAGGTCGCCGACGCAGAAATTGAGGGGTTGCCTGGGCAAGATGGTGGTGACGTGACGATCGGTAATCATCCCTTTACCGCGGTTCCGGGCTTTTCAGCGGTGGTGGCGAAATCGAAACAAATGAGGTTTAACGATTACGGCCTGCAATGGGAGGTATCGAACAAGAACGGATTCTTTTCGCCCTTCGCTTACCAGTCTGCCTGAACCGGCGTGTCCGTGAGCCCGATTCTGGCGGCAGTGCTCAAGCGCGATCGCGCGATCGTCGCGTGTGGCTTGGCGGGAGTCGCGATTTTGTCGTGGTTATACCTGATCTATATGGATTGGGGAATGCGCCATATGGAGGTTGGGATGGATATGGTCATCATGCCCTCCATGCAGCACTGGGTCGCTTGGGACCTTGTCCTGGTGTTTTTGATGTGGGCAATCATGATGGTGGCGATGATGGTTCCCAGTGCCAGCCCGGTGATTCTGCTTTTCGCTGAGGTAAATCGGCGCCGTCACGAGGATCAAGACACGTTCGTAGCGACTGGATGTTTCCTGCTGGGTTATCTGGCGGCTTGGACGGGGTTTAGCGTACTTGCCACGTTAGCCCAATGGGGCCTGCTGACAGCGGCTTTGGTCTCACCGATGATGGAGAGCACCAGCAAAGCACTGGGCGCGGGATTGCTTCTCGGCGCAGGTCTCTTCCAGTTCAGCCGTCTGAAATATGCTTGTCTGGCTCACTGCCGGACTCCCATGGGATTTTTGGCGACCGAATGGCGGGACGGCTTAAGGGGAGCATTCTGGATGGGACTGAAGCATGGCATCTACTGCCTCGGTTGCTGTTGGGCCTTGATGGGTCTCTTGTTTGCCTTTGGCGTGATGAATCTGCTATGGGTCGCCAGCATTAGCGCCTTTGTTCTGTTGGAGAAGATGGCCTCAGGGAACCAATTGGTCAGCCGGCTTTCCGGTCTTTTGTTCATCGGCTGGGCTGGCTGGATTGCTTTTGCTCCGTAAAAGCCAGGCTCGGGTTTACCCCGGGTCACACCCCTTCGGCGCCCTGAAGGGGCAACAAAGCATAGCCCAACCCTGGGCGGGCCTTCCTGGGTGCGTCGGCAGGGTGCAGGTTCAGGACATAGGTAACACAATAGGTTCAAGACATAGGTAACACTTCAAAGGCAGGAACCGGAGTAAAAAGGCTCGGTAAATGCCGTGGAAAAAAAGTGAACCTATGGATCAAAGAAGAGAGTTTGCGCTGAAGGCGCTGGGAACATTGAATTTTCGAGAGTTGTGCCGGGAATATGGAATCAGCACCAAGACGGGTTACAAATGGCGAGAGAGGTTTTTACGCCAAGGGCTGGAGGGGATGGAGGAAGATTCGCGGCGACCACGGAGCAGTCCCAAGCAATTGAGTGAAGGGCAAGTGTGCGAAATGGTGAAACTGAAGCTGGTGCATCGCTATTGGGGTCCGCGGAAGATCCGGACGTTGTACCATCGGCGACACGGGCAGGCGCCCAGCGCCGTTTGCTCTTCGGCAAAAAGCGCCACGGTCCGCGGAGCGCTGCGGCCATCTTCGAAGACCTCGATCGACTTGCGCCAGACCTCACGCTGACTGTCATTAATCTCTCCAAGATAAAGCACCTGCCGCTGGATCACCTGACCACCAGCGACGCGCCGGTTTTCGACCAGATTCCAATAGCGGTGCTCCTTGCCATTTTTCTTTCGCGTCGTGCAGCGCAAAAACATGATGGCATGCCATTATTCACAGAAATATTTTTTTGAGAATAGGGTAGGTCTTCACTACAGCCGCTTTTCGGTGTTTTTGCCGGGTCCCATCCCTGAAAATCAACGACTTACGTCAGGAAAATAATTTCTTGCGCCGCGAATCCGCGAAGTCGGGCTAAAGGCGGCAGAATAGGCGAACGCGAGATGAGCAGATCCTTTACTAGAGCCGATCTACCGGGATTTTCCGGACCGATTCATGAGAAGCGTGATGAGATTGGCTGTCTTTCGGATCGCGTGTTTGATAGGTCGTTGGAAATCCATGGTTTCGATTCAAATAGACTGGTAGTCTTGAGAACGATGCTCTGGCGAAGGTCATGAGACGACTCTTCCAGCAACCTTGGGTCTGGGCATTGTTGGGAACGTTCCTGTTGTGGATCATCTTGAGCGCTGGCGCGGGACAGGTGAGCCTCGGCAGTTTGAGCGGTATTCTGGCGTCAGCAGCCGTCCTCTGCGTGGTGGCGATCGGTCAGATGCTGGTGGTGACCACTGGAAACGGCGCTGTCGATTTGTCGATCCCCAACGTCATGACACTCTCTGGCTTTCTCGCCACAGGCGTCATCAATGGGCAGGATAACCAGCTTTTCAGCGGATTGGCGGTGGTCGTTTTCTTTGGAAGCGCGGTCGGCATTTTCAACGCGCTGACCGTCAATCACCTGCGCATTCCGCCGATCATTACGACCTTGGCCGTGGGTTATATCCTCACTACAGGGACGTTGATCTTCAATCGCGGATTTCGGACTTACGCGGTCAGCCCGTTTCTGGTTTCGTTGGTCAGCACGCGAATGGTGGACATCCCGGTGCTCCTGCTGATCGCGCTTTTTCTAAGTTTTCTGGCTGGCCTTTTATTGCACCGAACGGTGTACGGCCGTGGTCTGGCGGCGATGGGTCAGAATTCAGGCGGCGCTTATCTTGCCGGTGTTGAAGTGAAAACGACTCGACTTGTCGCCTATATGATCAGTGGAGCACTCGCCGCACTCGGTGGAGTCCTGTTGTCAGCCCGGGTTGGAGGAGCTTTTCTCGAAATGGGGAACCCCTTCTTGTTGCAGTCTGTCGGGGCCGTGGTCGTCGGCGGATCGTCGATTCTGGGAGGTAAAGCGACTGCCCTCGGTACCTTCCTGGGATCCATCTTCTTAGTCATGGTGGTGACGACCATGCAGGTGCTTCGCCTGGCCGGAGGATTGCAGCAGGTTGCTCAAGGGATTTTGATCATTCTTGTCCTGGCGGTCGCGACTGTGCAGCGAAACTAATCAGCCTGCGTCGCTGAGAAATCCTTGAAGATTTGTCATCGATGCAGGCTTTACAGATCGACTTTTCACCGGGAACGGAAACAATGCTTTTCCGGAACGACCAGGCAGTCATCAATCTGCTCTGGAAGCCTCGGAAATTTAAACCGCAGCCACTTCTTTTGCGTTCACTCCTTATTGAATATGAATCTTTTGGCTAAGCTGAGTGTGGTACCGATTTTCTTTCTCCTGCTCATTAGAGGATGGGCCGGTACACAAGATGAGACCAAAGCGGTTGCCCAGCCGCCGGTGAAGACGACTGAACCTTGGGAAATCACGGTCGCCGGTCCCGGTTGGCTGGCCGGGTTCAGCGGCCACACCGGATTTCATGGCGTCAACCCCTACGTCAACATCGGAGTCGGACAGATTCTCAAGCATATCAATGTTATTTATTCGTTCGGCGGCGAAGTTCGAAAAGGGCGTTTTGGCGCCCTGGGTGATCTTCTCTACCTGAATGCTCAAGCCGGCACCGGTGAAAGGTCAGGTCTGGTCTCAAAAGTGGACGCGGGCTTGCAAGAATTCCTCGGGGAATTCTTCTTGTCCTACCGGATCATCGAAGGTCCTCACGGCTGGCTGGATCTATTGGGAGGTTTCAGATATACCTACCTGGGAGAGCAGGTTGGCTTCCAAGCCAATAACATGGCAATTGATTCGGCGAGCACCCAGTTGGTGGACGATTTCGCTCATCAACTAGCCACCTCCACCTCCGATTTGCGAGCTCTCATCGACCAACACATTGTTGACCAGCTCACCGTCCTTGGTGGGGCTGATTCAAAACTGCCGGTGGGCCCGATTGCCAGCAAACAACCGGATGTGATCGGGAACTTGGTCCAACAGGTGATCACTAACAAGGAAGAGGAACTGGCGGAGGCCATCCGAACGGGGGCTCAAGCCAAGGTAAATCAAATAAAAGCCCAGCTATCAAACGAGGTTGCTAACACGGTCACGAAACAGTTGAATCGAAGCTTTTCTTTTTATGATGACTGGTTCGATCCAGTGATCGGTTTGCGAGGGCGCCTTAATTTGAGCAAGGCGTTCTACCTGACCGCTGAAAGCGATATTGGCGGGTTCGGAATCGGTTCTGATATCGCCGTGCAGGCTTATGCCGCATTAGGTTGTCATCTGACCCGTAGCCTCTTTACTGAGGTTGGTTACAGATATTATTATGACGACTTTCGTGACGGACAATTCCTCTACCAGCTGGCCTTGCACGGCGCCCAGGTCACCGTCGGGCTCACTTTCTAGGATGGGCGTTTAACGAATCAGGTCACCATGAACCCAAAGCAATCCCTGGGCATCTTTCTGATCCTCGCTGTGGCAGTCGGCTGCTTTTCAGCCTGCGCGAGCACGCAAGTGGAAAGCAAGGAATCGATGCTGTCCGAAGCCGGATTCCGCAAACTGACTCCATCAACACCGGCGCAATCGGCCATGTACAACCAAATGGCGCCATACAAACTCGAACGCAACACGTCCAAGGGCAAGGCGCTCTACACCTATGCGGACAAGCAAAAGGGCGTCGTCTACATCGGTGGGGATAATGCCTATCAACGCTACAAACAAATGGCCCTCCAGAAGGCGACCGCCGAAAAGGAACTCGAGGCGTCCTATAGCAATATGTTATCTACGGAGGACCGGGTCTGGAGCGTCAACTACGACTAAAACTGGAAGTGGAAGCCGCCGCTCTTTGCCTCGCGCCGCGGCCTCTCAATCCGCGGGTTAAGAGTTACTTTTTCTTGGCAGCTTCTTCTAATCGCTTCAAGTAATCGGCGGTTTTGATCACCAGAGATTTTGACTCTGAGCAAACCGCCAGGAATTTTCCGTCCTCCGTTTTCCATTCTTGAATCCCTGCCTTGGCCGGCGACCCCTTCCACGTTTGACCATTTCCATTGATCTTCAGAAGCATTTCGACTTCGTCGTTGGAAAAAACACGCTTGGCGGAGGTGCCGGATCCGGTCTTCACGTAGTTCATCGCATCGGTTTTGCCGTCATGAAAGTGGACCGTGACGTAGTACGAGCCTTCCTTGAACATGACGAAATCATTGGAAGCCGCTTTGCGAACAGGTTTTCCGTACCTTTCGATTGTCTGATCAGGGTATCTCCGATTCTCGCCGGACAGATATTCGCGACTCCCGTGAGCAGCAGGAAAAGGGTTAACGATCTGAGGGTTAACGACCTGGAGAGATGCGATAAACGGACAGTCATCGTCTGAACGCCTTAAGTGGGTAGTACGCCCTAGCGACCCTGATTGTTTTCATCAGAACCCTGCAAAAGGTTGCCCGTCCGAGGTGTCGAGCTGCTGGCAGGGGTTGGGTTAGGCGCTTTTGTCGACGCACCACCGCCTTGGGAAAAGGCAATGTTGGGATCGGTTACGTCTTCTGCCGACGTGGCGTTTCCGCCATGTCGTTCGCTTGGCAGGAAGCCAGGGAGGCCATCACGGCGAGCACCATCATTTGTGCCGCCATTCAATACGCTTTCGCATGGAAGACAATTCGCATGGACGAACGGCGCGTGTAAAGGTTTGGGTTTTGCGTTTTGGGTTTTGACCTGTCGGAGGTCCGACAGAACAGAAGAGAATTTGAACAGAAGGCAGCAATGGAAACAAAGGGGATCAGAAATTGGGTTGGGTGGAGTGATAATTCGCTGGATTCTGGTGGGAGCGTGAGTTTCCGGGGCCTTCGGCACTGGCGGCAGGTACGACAGAAGAGGAGAGAATGTTTTGAGTCCTGGGTTTTGCGTGATCCTGGCCGAGGAGGTTTTGAGTCTTGGGTTTTGAGTTTTGAGTTTTGCGTGATTTCGCCTCAAAGCAAGGTAGACAGAGGGTAGGGAGAGGCTCCGTCGGAGCCGCGTTTCGCGGCCCAGGCGAGGCCGGAATCATCCAAAACTCAAAAACCAGAACTCAAAACCTTCTCGGCCGTGTCCTCTGTCCTTACTCCCGCTTGTCCACGCTCTATGGACGCGCGGGGGTGTGTCCCTACCCATGCCGACCGGAATAAAAGCTCCGGAAATCTTCCAGCCAACAACCCCTGACCGAAACTTTGCTTCCTTAGCTGCCTTCTGTTCAAAATCCTCTTCGCTTTCTTCTGTGAGGGCACGCCGGACTTGCGGGAGCGCGCCCCTACCATGCTGATTGCCTCGTCCGTTAGATTTGCCTCTCGCCTTTGCTCCCTTGTCCTCTTCGACTTCTCGACTCCTGGCTTCTCGACTCCTTGGCTACTAGACCACCTTCTTCTGTTCCGACCGGACGAATTCGACTGAGTGGGCAGCTTCTTCGTCAAGGTCGTCGCTGCCAAGGAGGTCGCGAAAAACCGAGATGTCGCGGCCTACTTCGCCGCCCGGCACCAGAAAGGGCTCCATAACGACCGCTCCATATAGTTGATTTCGCGCAAAGCGCCGAAAATCTCCGGCCATGGCATCCGACCACGCCCGGGAGGACGGCGATTGGGTTCGCCAAGGTGGAAGTGACCCAGCCAGTCGCCGGACTCAACGATAGAACCTCTGAGGCTGTCCTCCTCGATGTTCATGTGGAAGGTGTCGAGAAGGATTTTGCAGTTGGGGCTGCCGACCCGTTTGGAAAAAGCAATGCCTTCGGCAGCGGTGTTCATCATGAATTGCTCGAAGCGGTTGACGACTTCGACGCAAAAGATGACGCCGCAGTCTTCCGCGGTTTTGATCGCTTCGCGCACGCTTTCGACGGCGCGTTCGGTGAGAATCTCTTTGTCTTCGCCGGGTAACAATTTGCGCGGCCAGGAACTGTAGTTGATACCGGCCATTATGGAGCCACCAAAGTATTTCATTGCCCGTGACACATCTTTAAGAAAATCGACGCCCTTTTTTCGCGTCCCTGCGTCCTCTGAGGCCACGTCCATATCATCTTTCAATCCGATGCTGTAAGTGAGACTCAGGCCCGCGTCCGCAGCCGCTCCTTTGAGCGCGTCTCGGTCCTGTATTACTCATGCGGGTAATTTTAGGAGCGTTGACCTCGAGAACGTCGAAGCCGCATTTTCTGGCTCTTTTGACAAACTCGATGGGCTCCGAGCTCCAGGATTGGGTCCAGTATCCAAAGTGTATTCCGATGGGGTTCATACTGCTAGATATCTGCTTAGGTAATAAGAGCCGCAACCTTCTGCCCCGTTTATTCCTCAGTTTTTCCGGTCTCGTTACTCATGGAAGCACCGATGGGGTTGCGCTCCTGCATCGCCGGGGTGGCAGGGGTAAAGCGCAGGAGGCAGGAGGCAGGGCACCCCGCGGGGGAACGCGCTCGTCCTCGTCCTCGACTTCTTAAAGGCCATGCCGCTGGCTTAGGAATAATTGCCGGCATTGAATCGACCGCCAGCGTATTCGATTTCCCATCCATCGACTCTCGAACTCCTGACTCCTGTCACTAGTGATGAATCGCGGGAGGAATCTGTACCTCCGGTGCCGCCGCATCCAGGATGTCCCGTCTATTCTTGGAGATCGGTGGATAGATCCTTTGGCAATTGATCGTTTGTTTGGTTTTCTTGGCCGCTTCACGGACCGAAGCGACGGTCCGGTCCCATCCCTCGGTGTAAACTGCTCCCCAAGGACCAAGGTCCAGGACCGTAACGTACCACTCGATGTGCAGCGGTAACATAGGCTGCCCGAGCAGGTCGCAAACGACATTGTGGCCGGCGAATCGGCCCATTGGACGCCCATGCTGACAGGACATGACGGAGACGTGCTGTTCATCCAGTTGAGCCCAGGCCGCGTCCCCCGCTGCGAACAGGTTCGAAACCCCTCTCACTTTCATGAACGGATCGACGGGAATCCGGCCGAATCGATCCCTCTCGGTCTGGAGTAGCCGGGTGAGAGGATTCGCGCGCATGCCTGCGCACCAGATCACCGTTGTTGCAGGGATCGTCTCGCCTGAAGAAAGCGTTACCCCGGAGCTGTCAATACCAACGACTGAAATACCGGTCCGAGTTTCAATACCCAGGGCGTCAAGGGCCTCTTCGATCACTGGACGCGCGTTGTCTCCCATGTCGGAACCTATTTTCGGATTATGGTCCGCCAGTATCACCCGGAACGGTCGGGTCACTCGCGCTTCGGACAGGATAGGACGCAATTTTCCAGGCAACTCGGTGGCTGCTTCGATGCCCGTCAGACCCGCCCCGACGACCACGACCGTGTATTGTCCGGGAGAATCGGGCTGCCTTGGTAGCGCCTGGAGATGGGCATTTAGCCGAACCGCCCCGCCATAGGTATCCACGTCGAAGGCATGTTCCGCGAGGCCGGGTATGTTTGGGCGGCTAAGTTCGCTTCCAAGGGCAAAGACCAGTCGGTCGTAGCCAAAGGTCCCCGGCTCGGCCGATCCAGCAAGCTTAACGCTTACCTCCTGCCTTTGCACGTCGACATCAACCACTTCTCCTTCAATTCGTTCGATGCCAACGGGTTCCAGAACATCGTCCAATCGAACCCGTACGGATCTCAGATCAACCTCGTAATTGCGGACCCGGATACAATGGTAAGCATCTCGATTGACCAGTGTTATGCTAATGTCATCGGATCCGAGCCCCAATTCATCCAGCTTGCGGGCAGCGCCCACGGCACTCCACAGCCCTGCGAAGCCGCCGCCAAGCACTAGAATTCTCTGGGAGCTCATGCTGCACTTCGAATATGCAAACACGGAGACCTTGTCGAACTCAAATCGATTTCGCAGGACGAGACTTCGTCCGTTTTTCGGCTCGGGACGCGCTCCCGTAAGCGCTAACTTAATGCGAGGCCCTTGGATGGGTGAATTGGCTTTTGTCTAGTAGCCAGGCACGAAGTGCCTGGGTGGCGATGCAGTGAGCTCCCGTCCCGGAGGGACGGTCGAAGGGTCGAAGTCATTGTCAGTCCCGGAGATATTAGTCGTCGAAACCGAGTTCATGCCGCTTTAGGAGCCCCAGGTCTTCCTGTTGAAAGGTATGTTGGCGTCTGATCTAAGCCGAGATCCGTTCAATCGTCCCGCTGGGACGGGGCCCTTTTCCTCATGACTCCAGGCACTTCGTGCCTGGCTACTATCTCGCTGTCCCTCTGGGACGAAGGCATTCTCCGCGCCGAGGATTTGATTAAGTTAGCGCGTCCCTACCGCGGCTTCGCCGCCGCTCCACCTCTCACCTCTCACCTCTCACCTCCCCATCCGACTGCACCTGTTTCAAAATGGTTTCGAGTCTTTCCTCAGCGAACTTGCCCTCGGAAAACGCGCACACTTTGTAGACCGGCATGTCATCCAGAAATGCTTTGACTGCCATGTCGGCTTTCTTTTTGGCTACTGCCTCTTCGGCCGTTAAATTGGTACCCTCCTCGAGTTGTTCGTCGGGATTTCCCAGGCCGAAAGCTTCTGCGAACTCGTTGTAAAATGCCTTGCCTTTCGGATGATTTCTAAACTCTTTGAGTAGCGAATTTCGAGTCAATTGGGGAACACGCGGCTGGGTGGCCTGGATTTCAATCGTTTGTTTCAACGGCAAGTCCCTGGATGATCCGCCCACCAGGAGGTCAAACTTGCCAGGATTTACCGACCAGCCGTGAGAGAGAACGTCGTAATAAGCGAAATCGCGCTTCTCCAAACGGAAACTGACGGTCTTTTCTTCGCCAGCTTGCAACGCTACCTTGGCAAATGCTCTCAGCTCCTTTTCCGGACGGACGACCTCCGTGCGTTGTTCATGGACGTAAAGTTGTACCACCTCTTTACCGGCTGCTCGACCGGTGTTCTTGACTTTTACTTCCACGGTCAGGTTATCCGTTTCCTTGATGGCGGTCGGATTGATCCGCAGGTCTGAGTAGGCAAATGTCGTGTAGCTCAGACCGAATCCGAAAGGGAATAATGGAGCGACCTTTCGGCAGTCGTAATAGCGATAGCCGATAAAGATCCCTTCTCCGTAAGTCGCTTCTTTGTGGCGTGCCGGAAAATCCGGATAGGCAGGCGTGTCCTCCAGTCGCGCAGGAAATGTCTCCGATAGCTTGCCAGAAGGGTTGACCTTCCCGGTCAACGCGTCCGCGATGGCGCCGCCCCCTGCCTGACCACCAAGCCATACTTCCAGGATCGCCTTGACTTTGTTGGCCCATGGCATGCTGACTGCCGAACCATTCATCAGGATGACCACCACGTTCGGCTGCACGGTGCTAACCGCTTCAATTAGCTGGTTGTGTCCAGCGGGCAGATCCAGAGAAAAGCGATCGAACCCTTCAGATTCAAAGCTGTCAGGTAGACCGGCAAACACGATCGCAACTTGTGCACCTTTGGCGTTCTCCCTGGCTTGGGCGATCAGCTCATCGGTGGTGGTTCCTTCTTCGTTGTAGCCAGCTGCATAACTGATCGCCACGTCTTCTCCGGCCAGGTTAACCAACTCGTCAAAGGCTGTGGAAACTCTGGTTGGATTCACTTGTGAACTGCCGGCACCCTGGTAACGCGGTGCTTTGGCGAATGCGCCGATCACGGCGGCCATTTTTGTGCGCCCAAAATCGATTGGTAATAGATTCCCCGTGTTCTTCAGCAACACGAGGCTTTCGCCGGCCGCTTTCCTGGCCAGCGCGTGGTGCCGGGTTGCATCGAACACGATGCCAGGCAGGTGGCTATCTTTCGCCTCGAGAATGACGGCCAGCAACTCCACTACAATCTGGTCGAGCACCGCTGGTGAGATTCTTCCTGTTCGGCCGGCTTCGATGATTTTCTTCCGGTTATAGTCGCCGCTTCCTGGCATTTCGAGATTCAAACCGGCGTTGACACCCTGCACCCGATCGTGCACCGCTCCCCAATCGGACACTACAAAGCCTTGAAATCCCCACCGTGTTCGTAGAATATCCCGCAGTAAGACGCTGTTTTCCGCGGCGTGAATCCCATTTACCGGGTTGTAGGCCGCCATGATTGACCATGGCTGAGCCTCGCTCACCGCGATTTCGAAGGCCGTTAGATACAGCTCGTGTAAGGTGCGTTCGTCCACATTGGAGTTCGCCGCCATGCGCTCGAACTCCTGGTTGTTGGCTGCGTAGTGTTTTAGCGACGTGCCAACTCCTTGGCTTTGGACACCCTGGATATAGGCAGCCGCCATTTTGCCCGCCAGAATGGGATCTTCCGAAAAATACTCGAAGTTGCGGCCGCCCAAGGGCGAGCGCTTCATGTTGACACCCGGTCCCAAGAGGATCTGAACGTCGCTGGCCTGGCTTTCTTGAGCCAGGGCTACTCCCACTTCCCGGATCAGTTCCGTGTCCCACGAAGACGCCAAGGCCGAAGCCGTAGGAAAACAGGTAGCCGGCACGCTGGTCGAAAGCCCTCCTCCTTCAACTTTCCTCAGCCCGTGCGGGCCATCCGTCATGCAGATGGAGGGAATCTGCAATCGCTCGATCGCGTGCGTCTTCCACCAGCCGTTGCCGGACAATAACAACGCCTTTTCCTCGAGCGTCATTTCGGCGACGAGCCTCTGAGCCCTCGGAATATAGTCTGCAGAATGTCGTGTCGGGGAGCTTTGCTTATAAATCATGGTATTAAAAAAACTGAGCCGTCTTACCCTTTCACGGCGCCTGAAGTAAGGCCGGCGATAATGTGTTTCTGGGCCATGAGATAAAAGATGACCGCCGGCGCCAAGGTCAGGCTCACGAAGGCCAGCACCTTGCCCCAGTCGGTCCCGTACTGGCCTTGGTACTGCATGATGCCTAATGGCCACGGATAAAGGGCCTCATTGTTGATCATCACTAAGGGTAGCAAATATTCGTTCCAGCTTCCGACCAGGGACAGCACCCCCACCGTGGCAAGGATCGGCCGCGACAATGGCAAGGTGATCTGCCAAAACATCCGCGTGTAACTGCAGCCGTCGACGAAGGCCGCCTCAAATAACTCGTTGGGCAGTTCGGCAAAAAAGCCCTGTAGCAAGACGATCGCAAAGCCCAGATTAAAAGCGATCTGCGGCAGGATCACTCCCCAGTACGAATCCAAGAGTCCCAGGTCGCGCACCCGAATAAAGACCGGCAGGACAGCTGTCGCAAATGGGAAGGTAAGTCCCAAAGCCAGGTAGTTGGCGAGCCATCTCTTGCCCGCAAAGCGAAGATGGGCCAGCACAAAGGCCGCCATCGAACTAACCAGCAACGTTAAGACCACGGTAACAAGGCGATGAAAGCCGAGTTACCCAGCATCTGCCAGAAGCGACCGCTCATGGCGATCGACACGTAGTTGTCGAACAGCCATTCGCGAGGCAGCCCGAAGGCGTTGATGCGTAACTCGCCCGGGGTTTTAAATCCCCCGATGACCGTGGCCCAAAGCGGTAATAAACAGAGCCCAGAGGCCAGCAGCAGTAGCAACCAGCGGTAGTATACGAACAGACCGGATCGACTCTTTTCCATAGCCTTATCGCCCCTCCTTTGGGCGCATGAAAATCCGTTTGTAGATCACCATCACCAAAACGCAAATGACGAACAGACTCACTCCAATCGCGCTGCCAAAGCCCACTCGCATGCGTTTGATACCGAAGTTGTAGAGGTAAGAGACTGCCGAGTGGGTTGAATTGGATGGCCCTCCATCGGTTAACGCAACAATGATGGCGAAAGCCTGCAACGAACCCAGGATGCTGAAGAAGAGCGCCAGCACTGCCACCGGGCGCATCAGGGGCAAAACGATGTTCCAGGTGGACTGCCAACGGGTGGCCCCGTCGATTTTTGCCGCTTCCAGCACGTCATCGCCGATCCCTTGTCGCCCCGCGACGAAAAGCGCCATGTGGAAGCCAAAGTACTTCCAAACTATCACCACCAGCAGCGCGGCGGTGGCCCAACCCTGGGTGGCCAGCACCTGGGGAGCTTCCTGGCCAAACCAGCGATAAACCACGGCCACCACTCCGTAGTTGCCGTCGTACATGTAACGCCAGATCAATCCCGCCACGATCTCGCCCAGGATATAGGGCAAAAAGAAGATGGCCCGGAAGACCACGCTGGAGCGGCTCTTGTCCGAAATCATCAGCGCGAGCGCGAGCGCCAGCGGCACCTGGATGCAAGCTGACACCAGGATGATGAGCAAGTTGTTAAATAAGGAGTGGTAAAAGATCGGGTCGTTCCAGACCCGCATGAAATTATCCAGGCCAATCCATTTGGAAGGTGCTCCGTAGCCGTTCCAGTTAAAGAAGCTGTAGTAAGCCGCTTCGACCACCGGCCAGGTGACAAAGAGAGTAAAGAGTAAAAGCGCCGGCGGCAAAAAAAGAAGGCAGGTCCGCACCTGGTTCGAGCTGGCAAATTTCTGCAGCCGCCGCCAGATGCTTGGTTTCGCGTCTCTCGGTTGCTCAGCCTGGCGTCCTTCGGCGAGGCCGTCCAAGTCTTGTTTCGCCTGCGAGGCGGTGGTGCCCGCTGAACGTTTCGCGTCAGCAGACGCTGGATCGAGGGGAGGAGCCATGGGTTGTTATCCTGGGTTCGGGGCGATTTTGGGGGCGTCGAATGACTGGGTGCTGCCGGACAAAATTCCGGTGCGCGTTCAGCGTGCTGCCCAGGCGAGACGCGGGGTCGGTAGACCGGAGCGCTTGCAGCGCCGCACCTTGGGCCATGTTCAATGGGTGGGTCACAACCCGATACATCTGCGGCTTGCTCAAATCTGGCGCATCTGCGTCCGAAGCCTGCCCGAGGCAGGCGTAGATCGACGGCTCGTTTAACCTAATCCAGTACTTGCCCAAACGGGCATTCGTTTCCGTCTCTCTATCGCTGAACCAGCCGCCCGGATAATCGTGAGCGAAGCCTCCTCGTTCCTGCAGAACTTGGGGTAGATCCCAGTGAAAGAGTGTGGCAAACGGCGTCAGTCCGGCCGCCGCAAGTCTATCGATCGAACCATCACAAAAGTCGAACAGCTCGGCCTTCGGCCGGCCTTCGGCATCGGACAGCACCGGCGACCAGGAAATCGAGAAACGGTAAGATTGGATGAGCAGGATGTGCAGCAGCGTTACGTCCCTTTTGTAGCGATGATATTGTTCGCAGGCCACCTCGCCTGCGTCATTGCGCTCGGCACCCGGCGCGCGAGCAAACGCGTCCCAGATCGACGGAGGACGTCCGCTTTCGTCCTCATCGTCTTCGATCCGATAGCTGGAGGCGGCTGCGACCCAAAGGAACGTTTTTGCGGAGGGATCGGACATACCAGGGTGTCTCCAGACTTAGCGATTTACCATGTCATTGCCCCTTGTTTTGCTTCCAGGAGTCTTCGATGGCCTTGACCGCCTTCTCGGGTGTGGTGTTCCCTGAGGCAATATCTGCGCTCGCATCATTAAACACTCGACCGGTGTCGGGCCCCAGCAGTTGATCCATCGCGATGGCAATCCACTGTGACTTGTCGACCTCTTGGGCGACCGATTTTAAGAGCGGATCCTGGATCGCCTCGGCCGTCCCTTTGACCGCGGGGATGAATAGCCCTTCAGCCGGCCAGCTTGGTCTGGGTGTCTTTATTCAGCCAGGCTTTCATGAAGTCTACCGCTTCTTTGGGCGCTTGCTTCGCGACCAACCAGCCGTCCAAGCTGGCAAACAAGTCATTGGCCTTGCCCTTCCCCCCCTTGACTTCAGGAAAGAAAATCCAGCCCAGTTTCTCGTTAGGCAGCCCCTTTTTGTCTGCTGCGTTGCTTCGGCCGTCGACCAGGTCCCAGGTGCCCATCAAGTGGAAAGCCGTTTTGCCGTCATGGAAGGTGCCCGCCGCTTCCGCGTAAGTGTTGGATAAGTACCCTTTCTGAAAAGGCTGCAAGGCCGCAAATTCTTTGTAGAGCTGGAAGGCTTTGAGAACCTCCGGACTGGTAAACCCGCCGTTTTTGTCGTCGTAAACCGCTTGCATTCCCTCCTTACCGAGAATGCGCATCATGAGAAACGTGGGGTAAAAATGCAGGGGCCACTTGTCCTTGCCTCCGACTGCGATCGGTGTGACGCCGGCCGCCAGGCACTTCTTAACCGCATCCACGAAATCGTCCCAATTCTGGATCTTGGTGGGATCAATTCCAGCCTTCTGGCAGAGTTCCTTGTTGTACCAGAAAACAATCGGCGCCAGGTCGTTGGGCAACCCGTAAATCTTACCGTTCACCGTAAAGTTTTGGATCGTGGCCGGGTAAAAGGTGTCCTTAAAACCGCCTTCGCTCACGGCCGCGGTGATATCCTGGCAAATGTCCGAGCCGACTTGCTCGTACATCACACCGCCACCCCAGCTTTGAAAGGCGCTTGGCCTGTCTTTGGATTGGAGCAGGGTGGGCAACTTGGCCTTAAAGGCCTCGTTCTCCAGATAGTTGAATTCGATTTTTACTCCTGGGTGCGCCTTTTCGTAGGCCTGAGCCGCTTCCTTCCAAATGGCGAGAATTTTTGCGTTGGTTTGCAGATGCAAAATCTTCACGACTGTTTGCGATTGAGCGAAGGAAGAGAGCGCTCCTAGAAGAGCGCAGGCTAACAAGGGTTTGAAGTTCATAAATGCATTGAGTAGGAGGGATGTTCGACTACTAAAGTCGCGTCAGGATTTATTGAAGGGGAGAAACGCCGTTTAACTACTTTAGAGGAATACTGGTCTGCTTGCCGCAATTCAACTCTGAATTTCTCTGAAGAGTTGAAACTAGTTACAAATTATCTATTTGTTATGCCAACAGGGGTTCAATTCCCAGAGGCTTACTAGACGAGTCACTGTCGTTTTGCGGTATATAAAAACCTTTTTCGCCCCGTCGCGTCAGCTTCTCCAATATCTTTTTCGAACAGTTGCCCTAGCTTTTGAATATGGCAAAGCTAGGTGCCCAAGGGGGGAACGTATCGGCGTGTGGAGAAACGTGTCGGCGTATCGGCGTGTGGACGCATGACGCAGGTCGCGCATGTGACGCGGTAGGGACGCGCTCCCGCGCGTCCGGCGTGGTTCGTCTGGAGCGCATTCCTACCAACGCCGTTCGAGAACGGACGCTTCCCAGACTGCCACGCCGGACGCGCAGGAGCGCATCTACCGCGTGGCTTACGCCACGCTTCCCGAACGCCAAACGCCAAACGCCGAACGCCGAACGCCGAACGCCGAACGCCGAACGCGTTCCCCCCTTATCCCCCCGAATCGATCTCGTCGGTAACAACCCGGAAATGCTCGAGCGTGTGCTGTCCGAAAACCATCGCAATAGGAACATCACCTGCGTCGCGCCCGCGTCCGATAAGAACACGGCCGATGCGACGGCTGTTGTGTCGCGCATCGAAAGTATGCCAGTGCGAACCGAGGTAGACTTCGAACCAGGCGCTGAAATCCATCGGATTGACGTCGATGGGTACCCCGATGTCGCCGAGATAGCCAGTGGCGTAGCGCGCCGGGATATTCATGCAGCGGCATAAAGTAATCGCCAGATGAGTAAAGTCGCGGCAGACGCCAACGCGCTCACGATAGGCGTCGAGAGCGGTGCGATTCGCGCGGGCCTGCAGGTAGTCAAAGCGGAGATGGCTGTGGACGAAATCGCAAATGGCTGCCACACGTGGCCATCCAGGCGGCGTCCCGCTGAACGTACGCCAGGCAAAATCAAGCAACTCGCTGTCGACTTCACAGTAACGGCTTGGCAACACGAAAGTGAGGGTCTCAACCGGAAGTTCTCGCACGTCGTGCTGATGCGCGTCGGGTACGTAGGCGTCCAGTTCGCCGGGATCACGAATGATCGCCTCGTTGAGAAAACGGATCACCCCTCCGGGAGAATTGACGCGACCACAATGGTTGCCGAATCCGTCGATGTATTCCTCCACCGGCAGGTCCGGCTCCAAGCGGAACTTTTCCGTACTGACCAGGTCGCCTTCGCGTGATGGATGAACGCGGAGAACGTAGACCACCGCGGTTGGAGCAGAGATACGAAGCGCGATATCGTAGCCGATCTTGATTAGCATGTGATTGGGCTTCGCAATAGAAGTTAGCCGCGGATTTATTTAAGGTCGTTCAACATTAGTGGCGGAACACAAAGTACCTGTAGATGTTCAACCCTGCCCGTAATAGGCCCCTGTTCCATGCTTACGCAGGAAGTGTTTGTCAAGCAGATCCTTGGAGATCGGTTGGACGCGAGGATTGAGTTGGATAGTCTTGAGGGCCATCTCAGCGACGATCTCTAGGGCGTGCGCATTCTCGACCGCCTTTGCGCCATTTGGACCCCAAGCGAACGGCCCGTGATTCCAGACCAGCACCGCGCAAATTTCCTGCGGGTCGATAGCCTGAAAGCGCTCGACGATGACATTGCCAGTTTCCCATTCGTAGGCAGAAGCGATTTCCTCTGCAGTGAGCGGACGGGTCACCGGCACTTCGCCGTAGAAATAGTCGGCATGGGTCGTTCCCAAACAAGGAATACCCATCCCGGCCTGGGCAAAGGCTACCGCATTTCGGGAGTGAGTATGCACAATGGAACGGACACCTGTGAAGGTCTGGAAGAGCCGACGGTGAGTTGGAGTATCAGAGGACGGGCGAAGCGAGCCATCAACGATATGACCCTCAAAATCAACCACCACAATGTCACTCTCAGTCAGGGTCGTGTAGTCGACGCCGCTCGGCTTTATGGCAAAGACTGCTTGAGCGTGATCCGCCACGCTGACATTGCCAAAAGTCAGATCTATCAGCTTGTATTTTGGTAACAAAAGATTCGCCTGGCAGCATTCTGCCTTGATCTCGCGATAGTTCATAACTAATGGCGATTAACTATGGGCAGGAAGTAAGCCGTTCCGGAAGATGTTCTCGCCGGGGTAGGGAATGGAGTCGGGCAGAGGCGTGTAAACGTGCTTGAACCCGATCATTTTGAAAGCGTCAAAAAGGACGGAACCACAATGGGAAAACGCTACCGCAGCGTGGTGATGGAAACGGCCGAGCAGGACATGGCGATAGAATCTGCTGAATCCGGGCAAATAAGCGGTACCGGTGCAACCGAAGGTTTTCGGATCAAGATCTAAAAAGTGCCCCTGGGCGATATAGGCCTGCAGGTTGTCGCCAGCGCCATGGACCTGAACGACGGTAATGGGCGAGGCAGCGAATTGTCCCTCAATCGTACCTCGAGTGATATCGGCGGGAGTGTTGGGCTCCATCATGCGTTTCATGATCACCTGGTACTTCATCTCGGGATTCTTCAGCAGCTTCGTCGAAGCGTTGCCGCAATGGAACATGCCCACCATATCTTTGATGGGATAGTCAGTCAGGCTGGCGTGCAGATCTTTGGGAATACTGTGATTGATGTCGAGAATGCCGACCGTCGCGTCCGACGCATATTGGCCCAGCAGTTCAGCGATGAGTGAATAACAGTCATTTTCGCAGGCAATCGGGAAGCCGTTTTGAGCCATCCGCCCGTTGATGAAGCAAGGCACATGTCGCAGGCTCAATTCTTGTTCAGACCAGCACTGCGTCGCGGCGCCGGAAAGCTTCAGACTGTCGCGAAAGTTCTTGATCGCCTTTTCGTACACCGAGAGTCTGGATCCGAATTCCTCGTCCGGAATGCTCGGCATTTCACGCTTCATATCAGACTTGATCGCCGAGGTATCCTCTCCTTTTTCTTTGATCCGCCTGACTTCATTTTGCAGGTCGAACAACCCCAGTTCTTCAACTTCGATCCCTATCGAATTAACCGATGCAAGATTGTAATTGCAGGTTTCGAAATCTCGCGGCCGCGGACCAAAAAGCCCGACCGTGGCGTTGCGGGTGCCTTTGACGATTTTCGCCACTTTAATGAAGTGGGCGATTTCCTTCACGGCCTCTTCCGCGCTGACCACTGGCAATTCCGGTAAATGCACCCTGGCGGAAAGCCCGCGCTTGCTGATCGCGAGGGTGGCCGACAGCAACCCGCAAAGGGCATCGCCACGTTTTTCCAGCAGAGACGCCCCAGATTCTTCGGCAGCAGCAAGTAACATTACGGGTCCGTCGTACGATTTGACGAAGAAGGCGTCTTCGATTTCGGGAGAAAAGTTACCGAGGTAATACACGACTGCGTCGCACCCCGCCTGTTTGAACTGCCTCGCGGCTTCGCTGGCATGATCTTTGGTTTCGATGATTCGGCAATCCCCTTCTGGGACAAAAACTTTAATGCCGGCGTCGTTGCAACCTTCAATCAGTCGCACCGTGCGTTCTTCGGAGAGACTGCGTGGAAAACAGTTTCGTGAGGCCGATACCAGGCCGAGTTTGATTTCAGGGGAGAAGGTTCCTAGGGGGAGATACATAGGCTGAATGACATTTTTCGCAGTCTACCGTGCGACCGGTCAATGTAAATCAAGAAGTAGTCGAGTAGCCAAGGAGTAGCCAAGTAGCCAGGAGCCAAAGAAGCTTCGGCGTGGCCGCGCGTGTTGCCGCGGGATGCGCTGCGCGTCCGGCGTGGCCCGACCAAAGAGCGTGAATGGGAGCCGAGAAGCCGCGAGCCGCTTACATCGCGCATTCTTAGCTTCTTGACTTCTCGACTACTTGGCTACTGGCTACTGGCTACTTGGCTACTTGGCTACTGGCTACTTTGTTAACTACCCCCCAAAGGAATGAAAAAAGACCTTTTGCTGGCGATCGATGTTGGCACTGGCAGTGTTCGCGCTGCCCTGATCAGTCTCAGCGGAGAAACGGTGGCGTTCTCTGCGCAAGAACACGACCAAATTGTTCCTCAGTTTGGCTGGGCGGAGCAACGCCCTCAATCCTGGTGGGAAGGTGCGGTAGCGAGCGTGAGAGCCGTGCTCGGCAAGATCGATCAGGCCAGTGGGCGAGTCGCCGGGGTGGCTGCCTGCGGCCAAATGCATGGCACGGTGCTGATCGACGACCATGGCCAACTGGTCCTGGATCGGGTTCCGCTCTGGAACGATAAGCGAACGCGAGAAATCGTGGAGGAGTTTCAGCGAACGCACGATTTCGAGAGACTCCTGCCGATTGTTGGGAATCCGCCAACCGTGGCCTTCGCGGCGTTCAAGTTAATGTGGATCAAACGGCATCTGCCCCAGGCGTACGAGGCCGCGCGAACGCTTCTGATGCCGAAGGATTACATTAATTTTCGATTGACCGGGGCGCGCGCGATCGATGTCTCCGAAGCCTCTTGCAACTACCTTCTCGACATTCGAAAGCTTGCCTGGAGCGAAGAGGTACTGGGCCTTCTCCAACTTGACCTGAAAAAGCTGCCACCTTTGCAGGGCGCTTCGGAAGTGCTGGGTGCCGTTACCAAAGATGCGGCGAGCGAGACCGGGCTGTGGGAGGGAACCCCCGTCGTCGTCGGAGCGGGGGATTATCCGGTGACCCTGCTTGGATCCGGAGTCATCCGGCCGGGGATGGGATCGGATGTCACTGGCACATCAACGCTCATCACCTTAATGACTGCGGAACCTGTGCTTGATCCGGTAATCACCAATGTTCAAGGCGTTGCAGGAGGGTGGGGGGCGTTTACCATCCTGGACGCAGGCGGCGACGCCATGCGCTGGGCGCGCCGCGCGTTTCATGAGAATCATTATTCGTACGACCGTATCGTAGAGCTGGCCAGTCAGGTGCCGGCAGGAGCAGATCGCTTGCTCTTTCTTCCGTATCTCAGCGGCGAACGTCTCGCCCGGCAAGCAAACTCGCGGGCCCAATTCGTCGGCCTGACCAGCTCTCATTCCGCCGGGCATTTGCATCGAGCGGTCATGGAAGGGGTTGCCTTCGCTTCTCGGCGCAACATCGAGATAATGAAATCGAGTGGCAATTATCTCGAGCGACTGGTCGCAGCTGGCGGCGGCGCCAAGACCAGGCTCTGGTTGGAGATTAAGGCCAGCGTTTACGATTGCCCGATTTTAACGCCGGCCGATCCGGAATGCGGGGTACTCGGCTGCGCGATGCTGGCCGGCGTCGGGGCCGGAATATTTCCCAGCCTCGATGAGGCTGTTCAGCGATTGGTCCGGTACGACGCAGAAATTCAGCCCAACCCTGCATGGGCGGAGCGGTATAAACGAATGGGCGCATTCTTTAACAGCGTTTATCAGCACAGCGAATCCTACTGGGATGAGATGGACAAGCTGTAGGCAGACGCGTTCGGCGTATCGGCGTCAAACGCCGAACGCCGAACGCCGAAACGGTGAGAGGTGAGAGGTGAGAGGTGAGAGGCAGATGGTGAATGGTGCGGCCGGCGAACGGTGACCGGCGAACGCCGAACGGTCGGAGGTGAGAGGTGAGAGGTGAGAGGCAGATGGTGAATGGCGCCGCCGAACGCCGAACGCCGAACGCCGAACGGTGAACGCCAAACGCAAATCCGTGTGCAATCACCGGAAAAATGCGTTAAAGGCTCAAAGGGCTTTGGTTTTATCTCAGGAGACGATGATTCCGACCAAAATCGAACAAATTTAATAACGTTCCTATGGAAGCTTTAGTGCTCGAACGAAAGGGCGAACTCTCGATTCGCGAAATCGATCTGCCGGCCGATCTCGGCCCGCATGACGTCAAGATTTCTATCCACACGGTGGGAATTTGCGGCAGCGACGTTCACTACTACGAATACGGTGCCATCGGCCCGTTTGTCGTGAAGCAGCCAATGGTCCTCGGACACGAGGCATCTGGCACCGTGGTCGAGGTCGGCCAGGCCGTCAAAAATCTGAAGCCAGGTGATCGGGTTTGCATGGAACCGGGCATCCCCGATCCTAACAGCCGTGCCGCTCAGTTAGGGATATACAATCTCGATCCCGCGGTGCGCTTCTGGGCAACGCCCCCGGTGCATGGATGCCTGACTCCTTACGTGATTCATCCCGCCGCCTATACCTTCAAGCTTCCCCCCAGTGTTAGCTTTGCCGAGGGCGCGATGGTTGAGCCGTTGGCCGTTGGGATGCACGCGGCGGTGAAAGCCAAAATCAAACCGGGCGATCTCGGGGTAGTCATGGGGGCAGGACCAATCGGAGTCGTAACCGCGCTCGCTGCTCTTGCCGGGGGATGTAGCCAGATCGTGATCACTGATGTTCAACAACCGAAGCTTGATCTCGCGGCCGGCTTGGGCCCGATTCGACCCGTCAACGTCGCCAAAGAGAACCTGCGCGCGGTGATCGATGAAATGACCGAAGGATGGGGGGCCGACATTGTCTTTGAGGCGAGCGGAGCTCCTCCCGCCCTGGAATCTGTCTCAGACCCGCTGTGCCCTGGCGGGCGTATCGTCCTTATTGGACTCCCTATTCGGCCCGTGGCGCTGAATCTTGTCGCGTTTAGCGCCAAGGAAGCTTCAATCGAGACGGTTTTCAGATACGCTCACGTCTATCCTCGAGCGCTGGCACTGATGGGTTCAGGGCGAATCAATCTCAAGCCACTGATTAGTCGTACCTTCGAGTTCCGGGACAGCGTTGAGGCGTTTGAATTCGCTGTCAAACCCCCGGCGGATTGTGTCAAAGCACAGATCAGGGTGGCTTCTGAGTCGCAGTAAAATTGGACTCCGAAATTCCGGCTGATGCTGTTCACACCGCGGTCAGTTGACTCGTCAAAGAAGGCTCTCCGCGGGGTCGAGAGAGGCGGGAGAGAATCTCCTGACGATTGAATCCGGCCACCAGATTCATATACCGGAATTCCAGTACATGATGGTAGTTGATGTGATGGACGTTTCTCTCATCGCCGTAATCCAGGTAATCCAATCCGTCTATGGCGTAGATGTAGGGGAAAAACCTCATCAGTCGCTCGCGGAACTCCGGGATTGAAATGCGTCTGTAAATGTTCAGACACCAGTGGTTCATCTCGAGAAAGACGATGGGCTGAAATCCTCCAGTAATTTCTTTGCCCCGGCAAAGACCTCTAGCTCGAAGCCCTCGACGTCAACTTTCATGAAGTCGAGGCGGTCAAGCGACAGTTCAGAGAAGGTGTCGTCCAAACGCTTTACTGGAACCTGGAAGGAAAAATGATCTGCGGTGGGAATGGTGTAGTTATCGGCAACGAAAGAACATGCGAAATTACTGGGATGTCCCTGCATGATAACAGAGCCCGCGCTGCTCCCGAGGGCGAAATTAAATACCTTGACGTTTGGCGCACCCGCTTCGGCCACGTTTTGCTGCAGAAACTCAAACGTCCGCGGAACTGGCTCTATCGCGGCAATCTGACCAGCCGAGGAAATCTGTGAAAAGGCAAGCGCCGTCATCCCGATATTGGCGCCGACATCCAGGATGCGCGAATCTTTGTCACATAGATGCCTCAGGAGGGCGATATTGTCGGGCTCAAATTCCTCCCCGATCTCCCGAAGATAGTCGTCATCTCCATGGACGGTGATTGTCCTGTCGAGAATCCTTACGGACTTTGTCATCGTTGGTACAGTGATCCAACCAGGCGCCGGGTCAAGGGCGGGCTGGGCTTAACGTTCGGCGTTCGGCGTTTGGCGTTCAACGTTCGGCGGGCGTTCGGCGTTTCGTGTTCACCATTCACCATCTGCCTCTCACCTCTCACCGTTTCGGCGTTCGGCGTTGACGCCGATACGCCGTAGGGCGCGCTCCCGCGCGTCCGGCGTGGCACGTCCAGAGAACAATCATATCGGCGTGACCTGCCCCCCGGCGATCAAACGCCGAACGCCAGCCGCCGAACGCCAAACGCCGAACGCCGAACGCCAAACGCCCACGCTACCCCTTGAAGCGCATTTCTGGTAAGCCGCGGACATCCGCCTCGAAAGCGAATAGCCCACCCGCGAGAGGCTGTTCCTTGAGTTGCTGCTCTGATAGACCGATCGATGCGGAGGTCACGTATACGACGTCAAGGTTCGGGCCTCCGAACATCGGGCAGGTCGGCCTCTGCACGGGAAGCTTGACCGACCGCTCCAGACGCCCGCTTGGGTCGAAACGTTTGACCTGCCAGCCATCCCAAAGCGCCAGCCAGAGGAAACCTTCGGAGTCTACCGTTGCGCCGTCTGGAAAGCTTTCCGTCACGGAAACGAACGGACGCCGGTTGCTGATCGTTCCCGTATCGGGCTCAAAGTCCCAAGCCCAAACCGTCCGCTGCAAGCTATCCGCGTAGTACATGGTCCTGCTGTCTGGACTCCAACAGAGCGAGTTCGAGCAGACGATACCGTCAACGAACTGTTCGCATTGCGAGTCGTGATGGAGTCGGAACAGGCCGCCACTTGGTTCCTTTTCATTGTCGTCCATGCTACCCGCCCAGAATCGACCTTGGCGGTCCGTCTTGCCGTCATTGAAGCGGTTATGGTCTGCATGGCCGGTGGGCAGCGCAGCAGGGGTTGCCGTTCCAGTGTCCAGATCATAAAAATAAAAGCCGGACTTCAGCGCGACCACTAGCCCGCCCCTCTCGCGGACCGCCAGCGAGCCGATATCCTCCGGCGTCGACCAGCTTTCATCCCGACCGCTGGTCGCGTCAAACCTGTGGATCAAATGCCGTTTAATATCGACCCAATAGAGCCGTTGGTCGGTAACATCCCAGAACGGCCCCTCTCCGAGCAGAGCCTTCGCATCGTGTACGCAGGTAACGCTAGTCACATTTTCCTTCCTGGCGATCCCGATTGTCTCAGGATGCGGGTCGCAAGCTTGCATCTAAAGAGATTGGGGAGGCTGCGGCCAGTCAAAAGTCGATAAGGCTGCAAAAATGACCCAGGTAAGCGAAGCGTCCCCGCTTTGCCTCTCAAAGATTCCACGAACGACCAAAGCGGCAGGCTTCGCTAACGGTCGCGTCGGAAGCACGCGCGAGGCCCATGTCACCTGGAACGAGGACGAGGACGAGAACGACGACGAGGACGATTTTAGGAACGATTGCGATCAACGAGTCTTCGAGACTTCAAGATTCGAGGAGGCCTTTCGGAGAGGCTCATCGTGACACGGGCATCCCCGCCCGTGATCCATGACCCAGGTAAGCGAAGCGTCCCCGCTTTGCCTCTTGCACGAACTGCCACCATTAGGGTCAAACGGGTCTGGGTTTTCCCGCGTGTTAACGGCTGGACGCCCTTGTCTCAAAATGCGAAATAGCGTACCTATTGTTTTCCCCCATCATTCTTGCAGGCCTGAACTGGACATGCACAGTGAGCCTCTTTCCCCCTCAAAGAACGAATCAAAACGGCCCCCAAACCCACAATGAAACAACGCCCAATCGCCAATATCGCCACCGTCGTTTTCTCTCTCGCCTTTTTAACGGCCACCAGTTACGGCCAGGATAAGCCGATCAAAAAGGACCTTAAACTTGCTTTTGTTCCCAAGAACATCAACAACCCCTACAATGTCATCGAGACGGGCGGTTCAATGGAAGCCTCGAAAGAGATGGGCGCCGAAGGCAAAGTGGTCGGCCCTTCGGATCCGTCCGCTTCTTCTCAAGTCTCTTATATCAACACGCTGATTACCCAACGGCAAAACGCGATTGTCCTGGCCGCCAACGATCCGAATGCCCTGATTCCTTACCTTAAACGGGCAATGGCGCAGAAGATCAAAGTGGTGACGATGGATTCCGACACTGCCCCCGAGGGTCGCAGCATTTTTGTCAATCAAGCCACCAGCGAGGGCATTGGCCGGAGCCAGGTACAGATGTTGGCGAAACAGATTAATAATCAAGGCGAAATAGCGATTCTTTCCGCCACGCCCAATGCAACTAACCAGAACACCTGGATCAAGTACATGCAGGAGGAGCTCAAAAAGCCAGAGTACAAGGACATCAAGCTGGTCAAAATCGCCTACGGTAACGACGAGGACCAGAAGTCTTTTACTGAGACCCAAGGCTTGCTGCAGGCTTACCCGGACCTCAAGGGCATTATTAGCCCGACGACCGTTGGCGTGGCTGCGGCCGCGCGTTACCTGTCCACCAGCCCTTACAAAGGGAAGGTCGCCTTAGTTGGCTTGGGTACTCCCAATCAGATGCGCGAGTTTGTCAAGGACGGAACGGTCAAGGAATTCGCGCTTTGGAGCCCTGCCGATCTCGGTTATCTGGCGGCCTACGCGGCTGCGCAGCTCGCCTCCGGTAACATTGAGGGCAAGGAGGGAGAGACCTTTTCCGCCGGCAAACTAGGCGCTCGCACGATCGGTAAGGACGGTGTCGTCATCCTTGGGCCGCCGACGGTGTTCAACGCGGAGAACATCGATCAATTCAATTTCTAGTGAACCCGAATTATTACATCGCTTGCGACCTTGGCGCGGAGAGCGGCCGGGTAATGCTTGGCCGACTGGAGGCAGGACGGTTGCACCTGGAGGAGATCCACCGCTTCCCCAGTGCTGCCGTCCGGGTCTTGGGTTCGCTCAGGTGGGACGTGCTGCGAATTTTTGAAGAATTGAAAGCAGGACTGCGTAAGGTCGCCCAGCGCAATTTGCCGGTCGCGAGCTTGAGCGTGGACGCCTGGGGCGTCGATTACGTGTTGCTCAACGCCGTGCATCCGATGTTATCACCACCCTTCCATTACCGTGATGCGCGAACCGAAGAGACGTATGGCAAAGTGCGTGCGAACGTCGGCTCGGAGTTCATCTTCGCGGAAACGGGCATCCAGTTCATGCCTATCAACACGATCTACCACCTTGCCTCGGACCTGGCAAAGAGCAGAAGCCTGCTCGAGGTCGCGGATTGCTTCCTGACCATTGGCGACTATTTTAACTACCTCTTTTGCGGCGTCGCTCGTATCGACGAAAGCAACGCCAGCACCACCCAACTTTACAGCCCGCATACCCGTTCCTGGGCGGACGCGCTTATCGAACGATGCGGTTTTCCCCGGAGAATTTTCCCCCAACTTGTCGCTCCCGGAACCGTCCTGGGGCCGATGTTGCAAGAAGTTGCCGCTGATACAAACCTGAACAATGTGCAGGTGGTCGCCACCTGTTCGCACGATACCGGGGCGGCGGTAGCGGCCGTTCCGGCAGCGGAAGGTGAGGACTGGGCCTATCTTTCCTCAGGCACCTGGTCACTGCTCGGCCTGGAGCTCACGGGTCCACTCATCAGTGAAAAGGTTCGCGAACGAAATTTCACAAACGAAGCCGGCTACCACGGCACCACGCGATTCCTGAAAAACCTCGTCGGCCTCTGGTTGTTACAGGAATCTCGTCGCGAGTGGGCCCGGCAGGGTCGGGAACTTGAGTATGGAGCCCTGACTCTCGAAGCCGAAGGTGCCGAGCCTTTCCGCTCGTTGATTGACCCAAAAGCAGAGCAATTTCAGAAACCGGGCGACATGCCCAAGAAAATCGCCGCCTACTGTGCCAAAACCGGCCAACCGGCGCCGGAAACGCCCGGACAATATGTTCGTTGCATCCTGGAGAGCCTTGCGTTGCTCTATCGGGTTACCTTGGAAGAATTGGAACAACTCACCGGACGCTCGATCAAGCGATTGCACATTGTGGGGGGCGGCAGCCTGAATGTGCTTCTAAACCAATTCGCCGCCAACGCCACCCAACGCCAGGTGATTACCGGCCCCGTTGAGGCCACCGCGATCGGCAACGTGTTGATTCAAGCTGTCGCGCTCGGCCATGTCGAGTCTCTGGCAGCGTTGCGCAAAATTGTGCGTGATTCTTTCGCTCTGCGAACGTTTGAGCCAAACGAGCTCGAGGGTTGGCAAGCCGCCTACCAACGATTCATTGGACTTCCCTTTTTGACATGAAACATCGATACGTAAACTATTTGTGGGACGACGCTACGGCGTCAAAGCTCGATCCGGTCGGGCGGTTGGTTTATCGCTCAAATATCCTGGGCAGTGACCTGCGCATCACCAATACCGGCGGCGGTAATACCTCTGCCAAGATTACCGAGCAGGATCCCTTAAGCGGCGGAAAAGTAGAGGTGCTTTGGGTGAAGGGTTCCGGCGGCGATCTGCGAACCAGCCAGCGGGAGAATTTTGCGTCGTTGTACCAACAAAAACTCCTCGACTTGCAAAGGCTGTACGCCAGCGAGCCTGAGAAAGGGCCCAAGACCCCCGCCGAAGACAAAATGGTCGGGATGTACACCCACGCGACCTTCAATCTCAATCCGCGGGCCAGTTCCATTGACACGCCACTGCATTCGTTCATCCCGTTCAGGCACGTCGATCACATGCACCCGAACGCGGCCATCTCGGTTGCGGCTGCCGGGAATTCCGAGCGGTTGACCCGAGAGATCTACGGGGACGAGGTGATCTGGACCCCTTGGCTCCGACCTGGTATTGAGCTTGGCTTAGAGCTCCAGCGTATTTGTACCGAGCATCCGGGCGCCAAAGGGGTGATCCTGGGGCAGCACGGTCTGATCAACTGGGCCAATGACGACAAGGAGTGCTATGAGTTAACACTCTCCCTGATCGAAAGGGCGGCCAACTACATCGAGACCGCCTACGACAAAAAGGGCGGCGACGCGAAAGCGTTTGGCGGGCCCAAGTACCAAACGCTTGACGAAGAGCGTCGCCGCGCGGTTTTTGCGGCGATCTTGCCATGGTTGCGCGGTCAGGTTAGCCAGCAAAGGCGCTTGATCGGCACCATTCAGGACGATGAAAAGATCTTGCGTTTCGTTAATTCGAACGACGCGGCTCGCCTCGCCGAGCTTGGCACGAGCTGTCCAGACCATTTCCTGCGCACCAAGATTAAGCCGCTTTACGTCGATTGGAATCCGGAAGGTGAGGATGTGGCTGTCCTCCGAACGAGGTTGGAGAGCGGGCTTGAGAGGTATCGCGCGGACTATGCCGAATACTACCAGCGTTGTCAGCGGGCAAATTCGCCTGCCATGCGTGATCCGAATCCAACGGTGATCTTAATTCCTGGCTTGGGGATGGTCGCCTGGGGCAAAGACAAGTCTGAATCGCGCGTGACCGCAGAGTTTTACAACTGCGCCGTCGAAGTGATGCGCGGTTCCGAAGCCATCGACAAGTACATCGCCTTGCCACAGCAGGAGGCTTTCGACATTGAATACTGGCTCCTGGAGGAAGCCAAGCTCCGCCGCATGCCGCCCGAAAAGGAGCTGGCTCGGCGGGTAGTCGCCGTTATCGGTGCGGGTTCGGGAATCGGCAAGGAGGTTGTCCACCGGATCGTCAAAGAAGGCGCGCATGTCGTTTGCGTCGATCTGAACAAAGACGCAGCCGCGGCGACTGCGAAAGAAATCACCGATAAATACGGCCTAGGTATCGGTGTTGCCGGCACGGGCCTCTCTAATTGCGGGCCGGCAGTTGGTTTAAGCGGTGACATCACTAACCGAGCTAGCGTGCGCGCGATGTTGAACGACGCCGTCATCGCCTACGGCGGATTTGATTCGATCGCAGTCACTGCCGGCATTTTCTTTGCCCCGGACACCACGGGTCATATACCGGACGAAAAGTGGGGACAAACCTTTGCCATCAACGTTACGGGTTCTTACATCGTAGCCGATGAAGCGGCCAAGATGTGGAAGGAACAAGGGTTACCCGGCTCCCTGGTCCTGACCACCAGTGCCAATGCGGTGGTCGCAAAAAAAGGGAGCCTGGCTTACGACGCGTCCAAGGCCGCGGCGAACCATCTGACCCGTGAGTTGGCCATCGAGCTGGCACCGCTGGTGCGAGTAAATGCCGTGGCTCCTGCGACAGTAGTGCAAGGGAGCGCGATGTTCCCGCGCGAACGGGTGATTTCCTCCCTCGCCAAGTACAATATCTCTTACACCGAAGATGAACCCACGGAGTCGCTCACGCAGAAGCTGGCCCAGTTCTACGCCGACCGGACTTTGACACGCTCGCCAATCACCCCCTCCGATCAAGCCGAAGCATTCTATATTTTGTTAACGAACCGCTTGAGCAAGACTACGGGGCAGGTGATCACCGTGGACGGAGGATTGCACGAGGCATTTCTGCGGTGAGATTTCGGAGAATGTTAACCGCAGATTACACCGATTCCACAGACAATTGAGGAAAAATAGGGTGGATGGTTTTACAACTCCGTGACCCCCGTGTCCTCCGTGCGAGAATTTCTTATCTTCGCCTTTCTACTCGGCGACGCCGCGACGCCCGTGCCTCCGCCCGTGTCCTTTGGTCGGGCGCCGGTTCTCTTCAGTTAGCCTGAGTGTGTCATAATTTCTATAATTACCGGCTTGCCGCGGCCCGAAAATTGCTCTTTCACCTCCAAATGGGTGGTAAATTTAACGAAGATACGCTCGAAGCTCTTCGACGAGCCGAGCAGAAATACCGGAGCATATTCGTTCATTGTCTGGAAGGGATTTTTCAGACGACGCCCGAGGGGAAGTACTTGAGCGCGAATCCTGCCCTGGCGCGTATGTACGGATACGAGTCCGTCGACGAATTGATCGCCGATCTAACGGATATCACCCGGCAACTTTATGTTAAGGCCGGACGTCGCGCTGAATTTATCCAACTTGTGCGCGAACAGGGCAAGGTGATCGATTTTGAATCCCAAATTCATCGTCGGGATGGAAGCGTGATCTGGATTTCCGAGAACGCCCGCGTCGTGCGCGATGAAATCAGCAACGAAGTGCTCTATTACGAAGGTATGGTGCAGGATATCTCGCGGCGCAAAGCCGCAGAGGAAGAGCGTGACCAGGCCAATGCGCGACTCTCGGTGCAATATGCGGTCGCTCGTACGCTGGCCGAGGTGCGGCATCTCGGCGAAGCATCGGGAAAAATCGTCCAGGCAATCTGCGAAAGCGTCGGCTGGGATTTCGGCGATTTGTGGCGCGTGGATACGGCGGCCAATCTGCTCTATTGCGTGGACATCTGGCACGAGCCGGATTTTCAAGCGCACGAGTTTATTGATGCCACCCAACAAACCACCATTCCGCCCGGGGTTGGACTGCCCGGACGCGTTTGGTCGAGCCGCAAAGCATTCTGGATCCCGGACCTGGGCGTAGACGCGGTTTTCCCGCGCGTTGCCCTTGCGGCAAAAGGCGGACTCCATTGTGCATTCGCCTTTCCAATTATGCTCGGAAGCGAAGTAACTGGGGTGATGGAATTTTTCAGTCGGAGCATTCACTTGCCGGACGATGACTTACTTTCGATGCTCGCCGCGCTAGGCGCGCAGATCGGCAGTTTTATCGACCGCGAGCGAATGGCAGATCGCCTCGCCCGATACGCGGAAGGGGTGTAAGGCAAGTAGCCAGTAGCCAGTAGCCAGTAGTCCGAGAGTCGAGCAACTTCGACAGGCTATATTTCAGCAAGGGACGCGCTCCCGCGCGTCCGGCGTAGAACGTCGAAGAACCTCTCGAGGTGAAGCCGAATCCAATGTAGGCGCCGCGGCACAGAAAACGGATGTGCCTAAGCCCCGTGCAGCGAAATGTGGCGTCTAAAGGTTCGACAAAAGGAAGCTTCGAGACGCACCACTTCGGACGCGCAGGGCATCTTTGCGTCCTGGTTCCTGGCTCCTTGACTCCCGACTACTTCGAAAAGATGTGGACAAAAAGATAGCGATTGACTAACAGGTGTTTTCGCGGGGAAAACGACCATTATGAACGTACTGGTAGTCGATGTCGGTGGCACAAATGTGAAGATCCTTGCCACCGGTCAAGAGGTGTCGCGCAAATTTCCATCTGGACCCTCCCTCACTCCTGAGCGGATGGCCGCGGGCGTCCTGAAACTCGCCGCGGAATGGAAATTTGAGGTGGTAACGGTTGGCTTTCCTGGCCCGGTTCTCCGGGGTCGAGCGGCTGCGGAACCGCACAACCTGGGACCAGGGTGGCTTGGGTTTGACTTCGACGCGGCGTTCGGATGCCCTGTCAAGCTCATCAACGATGCGGCTATGCAGGCGCTGGGAAGCTACAACGGCGGAAAGATGCTTTTCCTGGGCTTAGGTACCGGTCTGGGCTCCGCGATGATCATCGACGGCATCCTGCAACCGATGGAGTTGGCCCATTTGCCTTACAAAAAGGCGACCTTCGAAGACTACGTCGGCCTTCGCGGATTGGAGCGGATGGGCAAAAAGAAATGGCGCCGCTGTGTTGTGGATATTGTCGCGCGGCTGATCGCCGCCCTCGAACCCGATGACGTCGTCCTCGGGGGAGGCAACGTCAAAGAACTGAAAGAGTTGCCCCCGGGATGCCGAGCCGGAAACAACGCCAGTGCGTTCCGGGGCGGATTTCGGCTTTGGGAAAAGCCAATCGGCTCGACCCCATCTGCTGCGAAGTAAAACAGCCAGGAAGTTTGCGTGTTGGGTTCGGTTTTGCGTGGCGAGCGATCCCTGGCGGCCACCGCAACGCAAAACCACCCAAAACGCAAAACCCAAAACGCAAAACTCAAAACGCAAACTCCACCCGCCAGTACGTCCGGCGAGGTCCCGGGTAGCGAATCGAAGATAGACTGTCGATCGCCTTGGCTACGAATAACATCGTGGCCAACGGGGTCGCTGACAGACACAAAAAAGTTAAAATTGTATGAACAAAATTTTTGAACCAGCCGCTGACCCTTCGCTTGAAACGGTCTCTTCATTGGGTGAACGAGCGAAACAAAGCCTAATCACGCAGGTAAGAGAAAAACCGGCCAAGACGTTCGCTATCCTTCTCGCCGTGCCGATTTTGGTTAGTCTGCTACTCGGTTACCGCGCTTCTCGTATCGCGGAAGAGTCGAGGCGGCAGCGTTTGATGGAAGATTGGATGCGGGAGACGATCGATTGGATCAGGCAGAACGGTCGAAAGATAGCCGCTCCGATTAAAGAGGGGCTCGAAGCGACGAAATCTGCCGTTGAAGAAGTCTCGCATTCCAGCGCGCGTATCGGACGGCAAGCACAGCCATTTTTCAGACGGCAAAAGCGCTCATTTTTAAACCTCTTTTGAATATATGCAAATACCACAGCCCGATATATCGCTGAGGTCGGAGCGAAGCCGGAATTCGACAAATCCCGAGTTCCAAAAACGATTCGAAAGTGGCTTAAATGAGCTAAAGACAGATGTGAGCGAACGGCCTTTTTTCTGGCTGGGGGTCGCTTATATCACAGGATTTCTGTGCAACACGTTTCCAATCAGGTTGTTATTTATAGCCCTGGTGAGGCTGGCCTCCTGGCTTTCAGGACCTGTGATTCTGCTGATGGGGATAATTAAAATCAGCGACTTGTTCTCCAGTCCGCGACGGTAAGCAAAGCGTCCCATTTGCCCAGCAAAGCAAGTCGAACAAATAGGATGCCGAGCAACGAGAAAGAAAGCGCAATAAATATTTCAACTCAGGTCCAAGAATGACGACTGGATAGCAGTGACACAAAGTAGAGCGGAAATCTCACCAGCCCATTGACTGGTGAGATTTTCGCGCTACCAGGTGAAAAATTGATGCCGGAAAACGCGAAATCGAAGGAGAACGCTGAGTTCTCGAAATTGACTGGTTTAATATACCTGGTCGTAATTTTTTGCGCCCTGTCATGGGCAAAGGACTTTTTACTGCCGGTTGTTCTCGCGATGCTGATCAGCTTCTTGCTGACTCCCGCTGTCGCTCGCCTCGAGCGGTGGGGCCTGCATCCAGCTCTGGCCGTACTCAGCACCGTTGCCATCGCTTTTGCACTAATTGGAGCAATCTTTGCCACGGTATCGGTGCAGGCCGTGAGACTTAACAAACTCCCTTCCGAAATACCGGGGCAATATTGAGGCTAAATGGGCCACGATTCAGAAAGGCCCATCCGGCCCTCTTGATGTCGCGTTTCGCAACGTCGGCGAACTGCTTACCGATCTGAGCAAGATCACCGCGTCCACCCGCGGCAGCCAGGGTCCCGAGCCAACGAAGGTTCAGATCGTTGGTGGTGCGGACGGTCTTGTTTCCCTGGTGAAAGCTGGCATGACACCCATCCTGGGTCCGGTAGGGGAATTTGCCGTGGTTGTCGTTCTGGTGGTCTTTATGCTCGTTGAGCGAAAGCGAGTTAGACAGCGGTTCCTCGGTTTGATCGGACATTCGCGGCTGGCGACCACGACCCTGGCGATCGACGAGGCTGGATCCCGAATTAGCAGCTTTCTCTTGGTGCAGTTGCAGATCAACAGCGGATTCGCACTTGTCCTTGGGATCGGTCTCTACCTGATTGGTATTCCGAACGCCATGCTCTGGGCGGTTCTTACCCTGGCTTTGCGCTTTCTCCCTTACATCGGTGTCTGGATATCCGCCTTTTTCACTTTGGCTCTAGCGGTCGCGATCTCGACAACCTGGAGAGAACCCATGCTGGTCGCGGCCCTTTATGTCTTCCTGGAATTATTTACGAACAACGTTGTTGAACCTTTCGTTTTGTCGGGCAGCACCGGGATCTCTCCCCTGGCTGTCATTGTCTCGGCGCTTTTCTGGACCTGGCTCTGGGGTCCGGTAGGGTTGCTCCTGGCGACGCCGCTGACTTCTTGCCTGGTAGCCCTCGGACGCTATTTTCCCGCCTTCTATCCGTGGAGCATGTTACTTGCCGCTAACCCTCCCACGTCCTCTGAGGCAAGGCTTATCCTCTTGCTCACCGAAGGTCGACTTCCGGAGGCAAAGGCTTTGGTCCACGAATTGGAAGGAAGTGAACTGTCTCTGAGAACTGCTGAAGAACTAATCATTCCGACGATTCGCGCGATTGAAAACGACCTTTTCCCCGGATCGGCCGCCAATCAAACGAAGGCGCGGATTTATGGGGAGATGCACGAACTCGTGGAGGAGTTGACCGTTCCCGCACAAATCGAATTGGTCGAAGCGTCGTCGCTCTCCGATCCTCAAGCCTCGGGAGTAGTGATTGTGCCCTTCGTCGGGGAAGGGGACGAACTGGTGGGCAATATCCTTGAACGCCTGCTCAGGGCTGCAGGGATCGGCAGTGCTTTGCTTTCATGGAGAACGCTTCGCTCCGAAAAGCTCCAACGAATCCAGGAACTAGGCGCAAAATGCATCGTGATATCCGCCATCGAAGCCAGGTCGGCTTTGTCCGTCGGCAAAATGGCGCGGTCGCTCCAGCTTTCGTTTCCCGAGGCAGTAATTGTCATAGGTCTCTGGAGCCTGCCGCCGGAAGGCGCGGCCCGCTTGATCAGAAAAATCAAGGAATCTCAAGACTGCGGCGTTTACACGGATCTCGACCAGGCTGTTCAAGGAATCGCGTCATTGATTATTCCAAGCCGCATCGAGGCGCGGTCCGCAGAACACTAGGGACGGCGCTCCCTTGTCCGTCGAAGAGGAACGTGTCGGCGTTGAGCCGCAGCTTGCCGCACCTGCGACGGCGCCCCCGGATCCTTTCTCGTCTCCTGTCTCCTGGCTACTGTGTCCTGGCTACTCGCTACTGGCTACTGAACGCGCGCGAGCGCGTCCTGGCACCACTGCACAAGAACAGACTCATTGGCCGTTTAGAGACAATATTGAGTATTTCCCGACTTCAGGCGATCAGCGCCGCGAGTAAATTCAAAATGATCCGTGAAAAAATAGCGACCGAACTCTTTTCTTCTCCCGACTTTGGGCAGCGCCATTAAGGTTAGAGGGTAAGGGCGGCACAATCAGCAAAAAGGAAGTCTTCAGCACACACCACGCCGGACGCGCGGCAGCGCATCCCTGCCAGCCAAACGGACGGCCACGTCAAACGGTGAGAGGCAGATGGTGAATGCGCCCTGCGCCGCCGAACGCCGAACGCCGAACGCCGAACGCCGAACGCCGAACGCCGAACGCCGAACGCCGAACGCCGAACGCTACGTTGCCCACGCTTCGAAACACTCGGCGGCGATTTGCCAATTCTCTTGGCCCTTTATAATGATCACGCGAACAGATGAATCGGCAGCGGAAATGTCTGTATCAGCAGGCGAGGAGGCGTTCAGGCTGGTGTTCAGCCGCAGGTCAAGAAATCCAAAGGCCTCGCAGACACGCGCTCGAACCACCGGTTCGGTTTCTCCAATCACATCGGTGAAGACCAGGGCATCGAGATGTCCCAAGCTGGCCAGCATCGATCCGATGCCTGCTCGCAGCCGATGAATAAAGACGTCCATCGCCAGTTTCGCTCGCCGGTTATTCTCGTAGGCCTTCGGGAAAATTACCCTCGTATCTCCTGGCATTCCCGACAGTCCGGCCAGTCCGGACTGCTTGTTGAGTATCTGCTCCAGCGAATCCGTGCTCGTTCCGTGTCGTAAAAGATAAAGCATCAGGCCGGGGTCAATGGCTCCAGATCGAGTGCACATCGCGATGCCGTCCATCGGGGTAAATCCCATGGTGGTGTCTAGACAACGGGTTCCACGCACCGCAGCCAGCGAACAACCTCCTCCCAGGTGACAAAGGATTTGACAGAGTTGCTCGTCATCCTGACGGCCGATAATTTCAGCGGCTTTCTTGCTGGCGTACCGATAACTGGTTCCATGGAAACCGTACCGCACGATTCCTTGCTCCACCCACTCAAAAGGTCCCGGATAGGTCGCTGCGGCCTCGGGCAGGGTGCGATGAAAGGCCGTGTCGAAAACCGCGAATTGCGGTACCTGGCTACCCAGAATTTCTCGGCAAGCCGAGATACCGATCAGACTAGGAGGATTGTGGAGTGGAGCGAGTTCTCCCAATTTTTCGATCGTTCGTTCAACCTCCGGACTGACCAATGTTGCGCGGCTGAACTCCAAACCGCCGTGAACGACACGATGGCCGACCAAATCGATCTGATCCGCTGTTTCCAAGGCTGCGGATTGGCCTTCCCAGCATGCCCGGATCAGCGTCTGCAGCTTTTCTGCCAACGATGAATCCCTTGGAACCTGTATCTCTTCTTTGCCACGAATCGACGTAATTTGAGCGATAAAATGACCTTTGGGTTGACCCGGTGTGGTGGAATTGATTGCTGCCTGCCAAACAGGAGCCGAGGGAGCCGTCGAATGGGAGTCGATCGCGTATAGAGCAATCTTCTGGCTACCCGACCCGGCGTTTAGGACAAGAATATTAGCCATAAACCAAAGGATATCTCGGCTTGTGACCGGTGGCGAGCGGCGTGGGCGGAAACGTATCGGCGTGGGCGGAAACGTGTCGGCGCGGGCGGAACGTGTCGGCGTATCGGCGTTTGGCCGTTTTACGGCGCTGCACGCGCAGCGCGGTAGGGTTGCGCTCCCATAAGCGCTAACTTAATCAAGGCCTCGGCGCGGAGAATGCCTTCGTCCCAGAGGGACAGCAAGATAGTAGCCAGGCACGAAGTGCCTGGAGTCATGAGGAGAAGAGCCCCGTCCCAGCGGGACGATTGAACGGATCTCGGCTTAGATCAGACGCCAACATACCTTTCAACAGGAATACCTGGGGTTCCTAAAGCGGCATGAACTCGGTTTCGACGACTAATATCTCCGGGACTGACAATGACTTCGACCCTTCGACCGTCCCTCCGGGACGGGGGCTCTCTGCATCGCTACCCAGGCACTTCGTGCCTGGCTACTATCAGCCTGTCCCTCCGGGACAAAAGCCAATTCACCCATCCAAGGGCATCGCATTAAGTTAGCGCTTATGGGAGCGCATCCCGCCGCCGGCTTACCCCACGCGTCCGAACGCTGACACGCCGATACGACGCTCTCCAAAACCTCCACCAATCTTCGTTACCTTTGCTGGCTTCTGTTCAAAACCTCTTAGCTTCCTTCTGTTAGCACCCGGGGAGGCTGAACGCCTCTTGTGTTGAGATAAAGCGAGTACAGCGAGGAACTGGCTGCAATATAAAGCCGATCTCCATCCGGACCGCCGAACGTCAAATTCCCAACCTTCTCTGGAACCAGGATCTTACCCAGTTGCGTCCCGTCCTTCGAGTAAATCTGGACGCTATCACCCGAACTTGTGAAGAGGTTTCCATGAATGTCGACGCGAAACCCGTCGGCAATTCCCGGATCTATCACCGCGAAAACTTGACCATTTTGCGCTCTCCGGCCGTCCACCACATCAAAAGCCATAATGTGATGATTTCCTTGCGGATCGAACGCCACGGAGGTGTCTGCAACGTAGAGAACCTTCTCGATCTGGAGAAAAAGCCAAGCCGTTTGGCTCGACAACTTCATCTGTGACAATCGTCAGATCGCCTGTCTCTGGTTCAAAACGGAAAACGTAGTAATCACCCAGTTCGCTTTCCGCTTTGTAACCTTCGTAATCTCCGACGATCCCGTACGGTGGGTCGGTGAACCAGATCGTTCCATCTGATTTAACAACCAGGTCGTTCGGGGAATTCAAGCGCTTCCCCTGATAACGATCCACCAAAGTTATTTTCCGGCCGTCGGGTTCTGTGCGGCTGATGCAGCGACCACCGTGCTCGCAGCTCAGCAGTCGTCCTTCGAGATCGCGATAGTGCCCATTCTCGAAATTTGACGGTTGGCGCCAAACCGTCATTCCGTCTTTAGCCGACCAGCGGAGGACGCGATTATTGGGGATGTCGCTCCAAATCACGCTGTCATCCTCGTGAAAATAGACCGGGCCTTCGCTCCAGATCGCGCCGGTTGCCAGTCGTTCAAGCTTCGCTCCAGGTTTAAGGAGGTCGCGGAATCGGGGATCAAGCTCAATAAATTCGGACATAGTTAGTTAATATGACTGTTTCCTAGCCGGCTACTTCTTTCAGGACGCACGGGAGCGCTTCCCTATCATCCATCGTTCACGCGCATGGCCACGTCACGCGGTCAAACACCCACACGGCTCAACACCACCACGCAAATCTTTGTTTCCTTAGTTACCTTCTGCTCAAATCCTCTTTGCTTCCTTCTGTGAAGGGATGACTCACGCCGACGCGCCGACACGGCTCAACACCACCACGCAAATCTTTGTTTCCTTAGTTACCTTCTGTTCAAATCCTCTTTGCTTCCTTCTGTAAGGGATGACTCACGCCGACGCGCTGGACACGGCTCAACCACCACCACGCAAATCTTTGTTTCCTTAGTTACCTTCTGTTCAAATCCTCTTTGCTTCCTTCTGTGGGACGCGCGGGAGCGCGTCCCTACCGGCGTAGTCGCCTACACCTTCCCCCAGATCTTTTTGTATTGATCTCGGTACCCGTTGTCTGGATCAAACAAGCTGTTCTTACCACCGTCAAACTCCACATTTTCATGCGTCACGATATGTACCGAGGTGGCGAATCCGCTCGGTTTTTCGCCGGCGAATGCCCGGTTGAGTTCATCGATCAGCTGCCAGCCTTGCAGGTTTAAAGGTTCAGGGATCGTCGCAAATTGGTATTGATTCGCACGAACACGTTGGTAAGCCGAAGTGCTCCCGTCGCCAGCGGAAATATTGTAAAGTTGTCCGTTTGGCTTGATCCCGGCGGCTGTCAATGAAGGAACCATCCCGTCGAAATACAGGTCATTGATGCCGAGCGAATAAGTCCATTTCTTCCCGTATTTCTGCAAAAGCGAAGCGGTCACCTGCGGCATATCTTTCGTGGCGGAACCCAACGACTGTATCCGAGTTTCCAAAAGCTGGCAGCCTTTGCACTGTTTGATCACTTCTGCCATCGCGTTCGACTTCGCCAGGGCGATCGTAAACGCGGAATCCGTAAAAATAATTACGCCGGCCTTGCCGTCGGAATTCGCGATGGCCAGGAAAGCCGCGGCCTGCGCGGTGTCTTCCGCGGGGGTGGTCACATTCACGAACACCTTCGGCTTTTCCAGTGGACCAGGAGTGGCACCAGCATGCCAGCCCACCACGGCGATCCCTTGCGCGTTAGCTTGATCGACCAGGGTTTGCTGTTCTTTCGCGTCGAAGCCATTAATGACAATTCCCTGCGGTTTGAGCGCGATAGCCTGACCCAAGGCCTGTCCTCGACCTTCTACTTCGCCGCGGCCGTCGATGACGCGAAAGTTCCAACCGATCGCTTTGCAGGCTTCGGCCAGCCCATCAGCGACACCTTTGACGCCTCCATTCCGCGAATCTGACGAAACACAAATAATAGTCTTCGCGGCCTGAGCCTTAGGTCCCGAGGTCGGGCCGTTCCATTTATCGGCGCGCGCAGTCGCTTGCTCCACAAAGGCTTTGGCTTTCGCCACAATATCGTCTTCCGCACGGACTGAGAAACCTGGAAGACCGCATAGGATCAGTCCGGCTGCGGCGAGCCGAAGGAGAGAATGGGAACAGGGGAACAATGCATTCATAGGTATTTCAATTGGGGTTGTAGATGAGTGAGTAAATAAAACTAACAACTGGAGTATCGTCTCTCGTTGGCCAGCTCGGAGACCAGTTATTTTGGAGGCGGAGCTTCTGCTGTAGGGGCTGAAATTGGATGCTTCGGATCACGTTGAACCAACTCCTCTTTCTTCCGCAGGGCAACCCGCCGCCGACCGGCGAACCCGGCTAGTCCAATGGCCATCAGCAGGCAGAGCCCATTGAAGAGGGGCTCGACGTAAAATGCGCCGCCGAGCTGTTGCAGACCGGAAATGCCGATCGCCAGAATAATCACGGCAACGATGGTGCCCCAGACGTTGACCCGGCCCGGTTTGATCGTCGTGGATCCCAGGAATGCTGCGACTAAGGCAGGCAACAGGTAATCCAACCCAACGCCAATCTGACCAATTCTTAATTTCGAAGCCAGAACGACACCGGCAAATGCAGTCACTACTCCCGACGTGACGAAAGCCAGGGCAATATACAGTCTGTTCGGTATGCCGTTCAGTCGCGCAGCCTCAGGATTAGCGCCGACTGCGTAAAGGCAGCGCCCCAAAGGCAGGTAATCCAGTACCACCCAGAAGAAAATGCTAAGAACCAGAACATAGATTGCCGGAAGGGGAATATCGAACAGCGTGCCATTCGCGAGCTGGAGGAAACTGTCCGGGACTTCACCAATTACCTGCTGGCCGTTAGTATGCCATAATGCCAAGGCGTAAACGACCGTTCCAGTACCAAGGGTAGCGATGAACGCGTCGATCCGCGCGAATTCGACCAGGAGGGCGTTAATCAGGCCAAATACCCCGCCAAAGAAAAGCAGGATGACCATGACGAGCAGCCAGGGCAGATGATAATTAGTTTGCAGACTGATTGCTAGAACCTCCCAGAGAACCACGCCGTAACCGATCGACAAATCGATCTTTCCAGCAACCATGGGAATCATTGCGGCCAATGCCAGCAACGCAGTCCCAGACTGGTTACTCAAGATCAGTCGAGCGTTCAACCACGTGAAAAAGGTATCCGGTAATAAAACGGAGAAGATAACGACCAGGAGCAACGTGATGAAAACTAGACCGTAAACCGGGAAGAGTCTCAAAGCTCCGGTGAGAATGCCTTTGGCCCCTTTCCCCCGCAGGTCACTCAGATCCGGTTCAAGAGCGTCAGATTTAATGGATTGGGTGGCCATAAGCTATTATTCTCCAGCGGCTGCGCGAAGTATTTGCGGTACGGTGAGCTGATCCTGCGGAATCTCCGCGACGATCCGTCCGCGATTGAAGACGAGGGCGCGATGGCAGACATTGGCTATTTCCTCAAAGTCGGTCGAGATCATGAGAACGGAAACGCCTCGCTTCAAAATGCCGATCAGGAATTCGTAAATTTCGGCTTTGGAGCCTACATCAATGCCAACCGTAGGTTCTTCAAGAATCAAGACTTTGGTGGCAAATTCAAGCCACCTTCCGATGACCACCTTTTGCTGATTTCCCCCACTCAGGGTTTCTATCGATTGCTCGGGCGCCCTCGGCCGAACGTCGTATCGCCCCACCCAAACCGCTGCCTCGGATTTTTCTCGGCTGGGATGGATCGGCTGATACCACTGGAATCCTCGATTCTGCGGATTCAGGAAGAAATTCTCTCGGACACTGAGGTTCATTGCTAAACTCTCAATCTGCCGGTTTGATGAAACGAACCCGACGCCTTTTTCCATCGCGAGGCGCGGCGAGCTAAAGCTGACCAGATGACCTTCCAGGCGAATCTCGCCGTGTTCGGCTTGATCCAAGCCGAACAAGGCCCGGCCCACTTCCATCTGGCCGGCTCCCTCTGAGCCCGGTGAGCCCCAGCATTTCCCCGCGCTCGAGCTCAAAACTGACAGGAGAAAGATGACTTAAGGATAAATCTCTTGCTTCCAGCATCGGCTCACCGGCCACCGGTTGAGGTGCCCGCGGATAGATCTCGGCGATTTTGTGTCCAACGATTAAGGTCACCAGTTCCTCTGGCGTGGTTTGCCGGGTTGGAAAGACTGCCACCAGGCGTCCGTCTCGCATCACGGCCGTCCGATCGGTCAGGCGGAAGATCTCGTCTAATCGATGGGAGACATAAAGCATTCCAATCCCACGAGCGCGGAGCCCGTCCAGGACCACAAAAAGCCGGTCGACATCTGCAGCTGGTAAACTCGAGGTAGGCTCGTCAAGGACCAGGAGCTCGGCATTCGCTGCCAAGGCCCGGGCGATGGCGACCAGGGAACGGTCCGTTCTCGAAAGCCGATGGATGCGGGTGTTCGGCGAGATACCGCCGCCCACCCGGGCGAGCGCTTCCTCCGCCTGTCGTGAGACGTTTTTCCATCGAATCAGACCTCCTCTGCGAGGAAATCCCAGTCCCAATGCCAGGTTTTCGGCAACGGTCATCCATTCGATCAGGCCAAGGTCCTGATGGATGAACGCGATCGGCGGCTTTCCGCCATAATGGCTCACCGGTCGGCCTCGGAAGAAAATTTGTCCAGAGCTTGGAGCATGCACGCCCGCGAGCATCTTTATTAAGGTGGACTTGCCGGCGCCGTTCCCGCCCAGCAGCGCGAGCACCTCGTGACTGAAAAGATCCATCGTCACATCGTCGACTGCGAGGGTGCCTCCGAACTGTTTCACCACGTGTTCAAAACGGAGAAGTGGTTGGTCGCTCCCGGCCTGGGCGTTATTTACAGTTTCAGCTGCGGCAAGAGTGCTCATCGGGATTGGGTGATCTCGAGGATACAGTTTTGGTCGGCTGGCACGGCACCCGTTCTAGTTCAGATTTTAAGCCACCAGCGACACCTTCATCGCTTTTCGACGGTCGGATGCCAGTTCAAAGGCGCTGGAGGCCTCTGAAAACTTGAATTCTCCGCTCAAAATCGGTCCGACATCAATCCTGCGCGCGACTAAAGCGTCGACTGCCCACTTAAATTCTTCGTGGAAGCGGAAAGTTCCAACCAGTTCCAATTCTTTGGTCGTCACTTTGTTGACAGGCGTGCCCGTATTCCCGGCCGGTAAGAGACCCACTTGGACAATACGGCCACCCGGCCTCGTCGCATCGACGCAGTTCTCCAAGGCTCGCGCGTTACCCGAGACTTCGATTGCCAGATCAAACCAGCCACCATCCTTGCTAAATGCCTCTAACTCTGAACTGCTCTTCACGTTCACCACGCGGGTCGCCCCCATGCGTTCCGCGATCGCCAGCGGTTCGTCGAACAGATCGGTCACCACGACTTGCGCGGCTCCAGCCAGCCGCGCTGCTGCGACGACCAGTACCCCGATCGGACCGGAGCCAGTCACCAGAACTCGACGGCCCAGAACGTTACCCCCGCGCCCTACGGCGTGCAGTGTCACGGCAAAAGGCTCAGCGCAGGCGGCCACCCGGTACGAAATAGATTCTGGAATCGGCACGCATTGTTCTTCTGAAGCAGTAAAGAGCTCGGCAAATGCTCCTTGCACATGTGGAAAACGGGCCGCACTCCCGAAAAAGCGCATATTTCTGCACAAATTAGATCGGCCTGCCAAACAGTAGTAACAGTGTCGGCATGCTCGTGTCGGATTGACCGCAACACGCTGCCCGGCCTTGATGGTCGTCACTTTCGGACCTACTTCAACGACCTCTCCGGCGACCTCGTGGCCGAGGATCATCGGTTCTCGGAGCGCGAAATCGCCGACTCGCCCGTCGTGATAGTAATGAAGGTCGGACCCGCAAATCCCGCCGGCGCCGAATCGCACCAGTACCTCGCCTTCCTGAGGCTGGGGTTCAGGACGATTCTCCACTTTCAGCTCTTTTGCTCCGTGAATGACACACGCAATCATAGGTCGTTAGTCCAGTTTTGGCGTTCGCCCTTTACCGTTCAGCGTTCGCCGTTCACCACCATTCACCACTCACCATTCACCGTTCGGCGTTCACATTCACCACCATTCACCTCTCACTCTCACCTCGCGCGGCGGAGACGAGTAGCCCAGGGAATGGATGGCATCGGAAAGCGGAGCAGGGGAGGGGGATAGAACGCTTCATGTTGAACCTCGGAAGACAGCCGGATGATAGCGCTATCATCGGCGTTTGCAATTGATTTTCTAAAAAAAGTTATTTAGCCGGCGCTTAGGCCGCAAACTCAAAACCCAAGACTCAAAATCGGCCAGGTACCAAACACATGCCGCGCGCTCGCGCCTTCCGCCTACTGGCTACTTGGCTACTTGGCTACTTAGTTAGCTACTGCCCCTCTCGATGATTTTAAAACCCAGATCGACTTGCCGTTCCGCGGGCGGATGGCCCTGTAACTGGTCCACCAGCATTTGCGCTGCGATTCGTCCAATCTCGCGGCGTGGCGTTTGGACCGAAGTAATCGGTGGAATCGTCGAGCTGGCAATTTCCTGGTCGTTGAACCCCATAATAGCCAATTGTCCCGGCACTCGGATCGCACGCCGCTGGCACTCGAAGAGTGCGCCCGCAGCAAGATCGTCGTTGGCGAAAAAAACGGCTTGGATATCCGGTTGCTGGAGCAGTAACTCGTTCAAAAGTTTGCCTCCCAGGGCGATCGAAAACGGCTCGTTGCTCCGCTGGATGTAGTGATGCGGCAGCCCGCAATCTCTCAGCGTTTGTTGAAAACCCGCGATCCGTTTCACACTGCGCGAATCGACTTCGGTCATCGTGCCTGCGTAGGCGATGTGTCTGTATCCATTTCGTTGAAAGTATTCGGCAACTGCCGCCCCCACTTTGTAATGGGAGAAACCAACATTGATGCCAATCGGGTTATCGCTCAGATCCATTACCTCCACAAGCGGAATAGGCACCCTCCTGAGGACGTTGATGGTTCTGGCCGAATGATCGACGCCGGACAGAAACAAACCATCTGGATACCAGCCGAGTAATGCCTCGATCAACTCGTCTTCCGCCGACACCAGGTACTCAGTGGTGCTGAGGATGATCTGGTAGCCATGTCGGGCCAAGACCGAATAAACGCCCTCCAGAAAGGGAATGTAAACCGGATGGAGCAGTGTGGGGATGACCACGGGTACCAGCCGCGCCGTGCCTGACGCCAGGCCGCTGGCGACTCGATTACGAACGTAGCCCAGTTCCTCGACTGCCTTCAGTATTTTTGCCCGGAGTGGTTCTGAGACCATCTCGGGTTTTCGCAGAGCGCGCGAGACAGTCATCAGACCAACACCGACATGCCGTGCGACATCGCCGAGGGTCACCGCTTTGCGAGCGGGTGAGGTCGTATTCGGGATGTCAGGCGGACTGGGTTGCGGCGGTTCCAAAGGTCGTCAGGAATGCGAAGGAAAGATTATCGACGGTCAGCTGCTGCGATAGCGCTATCATAGCGGCTTGCTCCTGACACGCAACCCCGCATTAAGGTTTTGCGTTTTGGGTTTTGCGTTTTGAGCGAGTCGCTAGCCGACTGCCGGGATTCAAAACTGAAATTCTCACACCTCAAGGGCACGGAGGCTCCTTGAGTTTTGCGTTTTGCGTCTTGAGTTTTGAATTGCGGCGTCGACGCGTGGTCAACAATTGCAAAAAGCCCTTGTAACCTCCGTGTGGGCCTAAAGGGTTTGGGTTATGAGTTGGCGGCCGCCTTACCGCAACTCAAAACCCAAAACTCAAAACGTTCCCCCCTAGAAGGCGTAGCGCAAACCGAAACGTGTCGAGAGGTAGTTGTTTTTGGATCTGTTCACCACATTGTAGCGAATGTCGGAGAAGAGCCCGAGGTGCGGGGTAAAACGATACTCAAGACCTAAACCGCCATCCCCAAGAACTTCATCCTGCGTATTACTGCGGTCAAGATATCCGCATGTCCGACCGTGGCGATCCGGGTGAACGTATTGTTTTGATTGAATATTCCGCCCACTCCGCCGAACGCGTACGGCGCAAGATGAAAACCGGGGAACCGGATATCGAGGGGGTAGCGAAGGATGACATTTCCTGTCACTGTCGATCCGTAAAAGTCTCCGGGAACCTCGTTAAAAAAATTACCCTCTACGCCAAAGCCCAGGTATTGGAGCAGGAAGTATTGTCCGTCAACCCCTCCTCCCCAAGCGTGATTCCCAATTGCGCGAATGTTATTATTGTTCGTCCAGCCGTACGAGCCAAAAAGCCCAAGGGTAAATTCGTTACTTCGGAAGTAGCTGATGGGCGCCGGTGGTGGTGGTGGCGCAATGACCTCTTTCGAACTGACGACCGCCTCTCCTCCGGACGCCGATACGATATGCGATGCAATTGTGACAACGGCTACGGCAATTAGCTTTTTCATAGTCTGATCTGTTTTACTCCTCGATCCACTGGCAACTCTTGAAGTAAGTTGGTTTCCAGTATTCGCGTCCAGGAACCCAGGTGGATTCATCAAAAATACGGAGCCCTAGGACGCGTTCTCGCGCGTCCAGTAGCCAAGTAGCCAGTAGCCGAGTAGACAAGAAGTAAGTAGGCCGGCGAGTGCCGATAAGTTTCCCCTACGCCGATACGCCGATACGTTTCTCCTACGCCGACACGCTGAGGACGCGCGCGTCGAGTAGCCAGTAGCCAGTAGCCAGCAGCCAGCAGCCAGCAGCCAGCAGCCGAGTAGACAAGAACTAAGTAGGCCGGCGCGCGCCGTCAGCAGGGCGTCCCTACCATGCCACGCGCGTCCATGTCACGCCGTCAACGCCGACACGCCGACACGCCGACACGCCGATACGCCGATACGCCGATACGCCGACACGCCGACACGCCGACACGCCGACACGCCGACACGCCGACACGCCGACACGCCGACACGCCGATACGCCGATACGCCGATACGCCGATACGCCGATACGCCGATACGCCGATACGCCGATACGCCGATACGCCGATACGCCGATACGCCGATACGCCGATACGCCGATACGCCGATACGCCGATACGCCGATACGCCGATACGCCGATACGCCGATACGCCGATACGCCGATACGCCGATACGCCGATACGCCGATACGCCGATACGCCGATACGCCAATACGCCGATACGCCGATACGCCGATACGCCGATACGCCGATACGCCGATACGCCGATACGCCGATACGCCGATACGCCGATACGCCGATACGCCGATACGCCGATACGCCGATACGCCGATACGCCGATACGCCGATACGCCGATACGCCGATACGCCGATACGCCGATACGCCGATACGCCGATACGCCGATACGCCGATACGCCGATACGCCGATACGCCGATACGCCGATACGCCGATACGCCATACGCCGATACGGTTCTCCCACGCCGATACGTTTCCCCTGAAAACCACCAAAAGCCTTGCCTTTTAGGTTGTCAGTGCTCCCTTGGCGACTTACCGAACTCAACGCAAAACGCAAAACGCAAAACCCAAAACCCAAAACCCAAAACGCAACTCCACCCCCGCTATGTTACGAAGTATCAAGCAGCTTTACGGAGAAAAACTCCGCGCATCAGACGGCGACATCGGCAAGGTAAAGGATATCTATTTTGATGATCAGAAATGGGTCGTCAGGTATGTTGTCCTGGACACCGGCTCAACATGGCTATTGGACCGCCAGGTGCTGATTTCGCCTCATGCTTTTGGCAACGTGGGTCAAGACAAGGACTTCCTCCTGGTGAACCTGACTCGGCAACAAATCGAACACAGTCCTCCGATTGAGTCGCACAAACCAGTCTCCCGACAATATGAAGAGGAGTATTACCGCTACTATGGATGGCCCTCCTACTGGATTGGAGAAGGAATTTGGGGTGTCGATCCATTCCCAGGGATTCCGCCTGCTCCGTACCCGTTGCCGATCGAAGTGGCCGGCGAGAGTCCAAGCGACCCCAAAGACGACGATCCTCATTTGCGGAGTACCCATGCTGTCACCGGCTACCACCTGCAAACCAGCGATGAGACGATCGGTCACGTCACGGATTTTGTCTTAGACGACGAGAGTTGGGCGATTTGTCATCTGGTCGTCGAGACTGGCAAATGGTTTTCCGGCAAGCAGATCGTCATTTCGCCCATCCAGATCGACCGGATCAGTTACGAGGAATCCAAGGTATTCGTGAACTTGACCAAGGAAGCCATCCTCCAAGCCCCCGAATTCCACCTGCCGCCGCTCAACCCGAACGCCGAACGGTGAACGGTGAACGCCGAACGGTAAGGTGAGAGGCAGATGGTGAATGGTGAATGGTGAATGGCGGCCGCCGGGGCGAACGGTGAACCGCGCCGAACGGTGAACGCCGAACGCCGAACGCCGAACGCCGAACGCCGAACGCCGAACGCCGAACGCCGAACGCCGAACGGTGAGCACCGAACGATGAACGCAAAACGCAAAACGCAAAACGCAAAACGCAAAACTCCCACCCCAGTCGGGCGAAATTCGTATTGGCTGGTGTTCTGGCCTTGATCGGCTGTGCAATCTATTTGCTGGGGTTTTATAATTCCGGCTGAAAAGCAAAGGGCCGCCGAAGCAAAGAGGCAAGCCTCGGAGGAGAAACCAGAAACAGCTTGCGGCACAAGCCAGGGAAGCAGAGCAGAAACGTCAGCAAGCCGCCGGACCGCAGACGAGGGTTGTCCCTGCTCAATATCCAGACTATCCAGATGGCCATTGACTCAGCGAAAGTCGGAGACACCGTCTTGGTCAAAGCGGGGGTGTACCACGAGGCTTTGAAGTTCAAGGAAGGAATTGAGCTCCGGGGTGAAAATCGGGACACCACAATCGTTCGCTTCTCCAGCCCGCCCACCGGTCTCGTCGGCCAGGACTCACTACGATATCCCCCTGGAAATACGGGGTTGTACGACCGGTGCCGTCTTGAACATGGGTTTCGAGCAGAAGGAAGCGGATGAGCGTACCGACGAAAACATCTGGATGGCCGACGCGATCGAATTGTTTGATTCTTCGATTTCGATCGAGAACTGCCGGGCGCAAAGCGCCGCTGCTGCGGGGATTCTTATAACTGGAACAAAGTCCGCACCGACCCTGTTAAAGAATCAGTGCCGCCAAAATAAGCAAATCGGTATTTCGTTCGAGCATGGCGCGCGCGGTAAAGCCGAGAACAATGTCTGCGAGGAGAATCAATACGCGGGGATGATGGCTCGTGGTAGTGGAACGTCACCGGAATTTATAACAACGAATGCCCCGGAAACGAGGTAACCGGGATCCTCTTCAAGTCGGGGGCACAGGGCAAAGCGACGGACAATGTCTGCGAGCGGAACAAGCAAGATGGAATAATGGTCAGCGATTCCGGGACGTCCCGGAGCTTGGTGAACAACCAATGCCGCGGAAATGAGCATTTCGGGCATCGAATATTATGACGCGCAAGGGAGAGCGGAACGCAATGCGTGCGAACAGAACCATTGGAGTGGAATCGCTGTCAGCGGCTCCGGTGCAGCGCCAGAACTCGTGCTAAAAACCAGTGCCGCGGCAACGAAGTGGATGGCATCCTCTCGCAGAATGGTGCCCATAGCAAAGTCGAGGGCAATGTGTGCGAGCAGAACAAGAACAGTGGAATATCCGTAATCGGCTCCGGGGTCGCACCGGAACTGGCAAACAACCAATGCCGCAGCAACGGAAATGCTGGAATCTATTTTGATTCAGGTTCGAGTGGGAGAGCCGAGAACAATACCTGTGAACGAAAGGCTCCTCGGGTATCATAATCAATGCCTCGTCTCCATATCTAAGTGGCAACAGACTTCTCAACAATGCTCAATACGGATTGGTCTACGGCAGATCCTCCAAGCCAACTTTTGGCGCCAAGAATAAGTTTGCCGGGAATGGCAAAGGAAAAATTCTCATTAAACTGAACTGAGCCAGGGAAGGTTTTGCGTTTTGGGTTTTGAGTTTTGAGTTAGGCGGCCTATCGCCTGACCACCGTGCGGGCATTTCCCTGGCGGTAGGGTTGCGCTTCCGCGCGACGGCGCGTCGGCCACAACTCAAAACGCAAAACGCAAAACGCAAAACGCAAAACTCAAGCCCCCTCCGTGTCCTCCGTGCGAGCATTTCCCCTCGATCCCGGCCCGTCGGCCACAACTCAAAACGCAAAACGCAAAACGCAAAACGCAAAACTCAAGCCCCCGCCGCCAAGTTGGCAAAAGTCTTCAGATCTGCGGCGTTCACGTCAGAGACGGCCCAGAATTCGAAATCCATTACGGGCCCAATGCAAAACGTTAAAGCCGTCTTTCGCAAAAATTTGCCCGCTGGCGTTCTGACCGGCTTCCGCAGGCCAGGTAAACACGTTGATAATGTGTTTATTGCGTTGGTAAACAAGAGCCGCTACTTCCCGACCCTTCAAGAAATCCAGCCGGCCTCCGATCAAGCGAAAGCCTTGGTTGGCGAAATCCTGAACCGGTGGGGAGAACTCGAGCTTTCCGTCGAACCACGGTTTGACAGTATGCTGATCGGTCGAAGGCACGTCGAGGAGGTGAGCGGCGAGCAACGAGCGAACGTGACTGTAGATCACTTCTTTGGCGAGCGCGTTATCGGAGGAGCGATCCAGTGTGGTCCATTGATAGAGAGAAACCAATCCGAGCACCACGGCGAAGGCCGCCGCCAGCGCTAGTGGAGCGGAGAACCACGGGATGGGTGCCCTCCTGCTCCTCGAGCGCGTGGCCATGGGAGCCGGAAGCGCGGACTGGATCTTCTCGCGAAGAGAGGCAGGGACTTCAAATCGAACCTGTGGATCTTTCAACAGGGATCCCACAACTTTTCGAGACTCGAGAAGTTGTTGACATTCGGCGCAGTCACGCAGGTGTTGTTCCACCAGGATAGTCGCGGCGACGTCCAGTTCATTATCGATATAGGCATCGATGAACTCATGGCATTCGCGGCAATTCATAGTCGGTCCTGCTCCTTTCGATTGGTCAATAGGAGGTAGAGTTGATGCCGGGCACGCGCCAATCGTGACATTACCGTGCCGATAGGAACTTCCGTCACCTCAGAGATCTCCTTATAGGATAGACCTTCCAATTCCCGCAAGACCACCGCTTCACGAAATTCGACCGGCAACGCCGCGATCGCCTCGCGCACCGCTTCAACTGTCGCCTTTTTGGCCAGACTGACCGGTGGAAGAGGCGCATGATCTTCGATCTCGGCGGCCTCTTCCTCGAGCGGCACCTCTTTCTCCCTGAGTTTGCGAGCTCCTAAAGCGGTATAGCACGTGTTCCGCACGATGCGGAGCAACCAGGCGCGGAAGTTCGTTCCTTCGAAGCTCGCGAAAAAACGAAATGCCCGCAGGTACGACTCTTGAACGGTGTCTTCGGCATCTTCCCGGTTGCGCATCAGCCAGCGCGCCAGGTTGTAGGCATCGTTCATCAGCGGCAACATAAGTGATTCAAAGCGTGCGCGAGTATGCTCGTCATTCATGGCCGATGCCTACTCTACAAGAGAGAATACCGGGATTCGATGCCATTTATTCCCGCAGGGGGGAGGAGTTTTTGAGTTTTGCGTTTTGGGTTTTGCGTTTTGCGTGTTGCGCTTCTACGCGACTGGCGTGGGATGTCCGGAGGGCGTTCGTTTTGCAAGCGGTGGTAGGGTTGCGCTCCTGCACGACCGGCGTGGCTACCGACTACCGGCTCGTGGCTACTGGCTACTGGCTACTGGCTACTGGCTACTGGCTACTGGCTACTGGCTACTGGCTACTGGCTACTGGCGACCGGCTACTGGCTACTGGCTACTGGCTACTGGCTACTGGCTACTGGCTACTGGCTACTGGCTACTGGCTACTGGCTACTGGCGACTGGCTACTGGCTACTGGCTAACTGGCTACTGGCTACTGGCTACTGGCTACTGGCTACTGGCATCTGGCTACTGGCTACTGGCTACTGGCTACTGGCTACTGGCTACTGGCTACTGGCTACTGGCTACTGGCTACTGGCTACTGGCTACTGGCTACTGGCTACTGGCTAGGGAGAGCAACTCACTCAAAACGCAAAACGCAAGACCCAAAACTCAAAACTGCGCCGCCGAAAGGCGAACCATCTTTGACAAATCCAAATCTTTAGTTCGATCTTCGCTATTCCCTAACGAGCAATGAATCGGTTGAATTATCATCATCTCCTTTATTTCTGGGCCGTGGCCAAGGAAGGAAGTTTGCGTCGCGCGGGCGAAAAGCTCCACATCTCCCAGCCCACCATTAGCGCGCAGATCCATCAGCTCGAAGAAGTGTTTGGTGAGCGGCTTTTTTCGCGGACTACCCGGCGGATGACACTGACCGAGCCCGGCCAGCTGGTCTTCGGGTATGCGGAAGAAATCTTCGCGTTGGGTCAGGAGTTAATCACGGCCCTTGGTCAGGAACCCAGTGAACGGCCGCTTCGTCTACAAGTCGGCATTTCTGATTCTGTCCCCAAAGTGATCGCTCGGAAAGTGTTGTTGCCAATATTTCGACTGTCAAGACCCGTGCGGCTGGTCTGCCGCGAGGGAGATCTTCGTGACTTGGTGACCCAGTTGGCGGCCCACCAGCTTGATGTCGTGCTGGCTCACGAACCATCGACCAGCGCTTTTCGCGTGAAGACGCTGAATTACCGCCTCGAAAAATCTGGCGTTGTCCTCTGCGCTTCGGCGCGTCTGGCCACCAAGTTGCGGCGAACATTTCCGCATTCCTTGAACGGAGCACCAGCCGTTCTGCCGACCATGGAAATGCCGTTACGACGAATATTGGAAAAGTGGTTCGATGCGATTCACGCCCGGCCGACCGTCGTCGCGGAAGTTGAAGACGCAGCCTTGATGAACCACTTTGGAGCCGAGGGTCTGGGCTTCATCCCAGTCTACTCCGCCGTGCTTCCCGAAGTAACCAAAACCTATGGACTCCAGAAGTTCGGTGTGGTGAAAGGCGCGGAAATAGACCTTTACGCGATTACCGCCGAAAGAAAAATCCGGCATCCCGCCGTGGAAGCGATTACCACAAACGGGGTATCGTGACGAGACTTAGCGGATTTTTTGCAACGATTGCGAGTCGCGCCCCAGTTACTGGCTGCTCGGTTACTGGCTAACTGCGCCCGGGGCCGGCCACGGGCCAAGAGAGGGGAAAATGCTCGCACGGAGGACACGGTGGGCACGGAGATATGAGAAAATGATATTTTGGCAGTGATCAGTCAGGCAGCAAGCTCGTCTGCAAAGCCGCGACGGCCGCCTGCCCAAGAGTGTACGCTCCCGCTTCTCGGCCACTGGCTACTCTGAAGAAACTAGGTCGGGGTTGCCGAGGAAAGTGAATCCACGCACGCCAAACGAACGCCGAACGCCGAACGCCAAACGCCAAACGCCGAAACGCCAAACGCCAAACGCCAAACGGCGGACGCCAACAGTATCTTAGAAGAAACCGAAGAATAGGTTTTACTATGCGTATTTGTCCCCGGAGGAAAAACCGTAGTTTGGCTCTGGGAAAGCGCGGCGACCCCAGCTTGCGACAAAAACTAACCATGACTAACCAGCATCGTTCACAAGCCGCAGATCCCTTGAGGAATCCGCGTGAGCCGTCGGGCTCGCATTGTGGCATGGGCCTCCCGCCCGTGCTCGCACAAAGACACGGGCGGACGCCCATGCCACAATGAGTCGCCGAAAAAACGTATCATCTGGTTTCCTCAACACCCCAATGTCCTCTAGTGCGCATCAGGAGCTCTGAGCATGGGAATGATCTCACGGCTTGTTTCTTCATTTTAAACTCAATTTTTTTCCTGTTATTAACTTACCGCCATCATGAGTTCAGCTACCCGTTCATTGGAATTCCTCCGCCGTGTTTCACGCCGACGCCGGTCGGCTCCGCCGGGCGTAGGGACGATCTCCGAATACGTTGAAGAGCGCGCAGCCCGGCTCACGCTGGAAAGCCTTGACCAGCTGCGAGCGGAGCTGCCGCTCCTGAACGTTCAGTTCGCCGCCATTGTGGTGCGCCGGTTCCCGCACCTGCGGCAACAGTTGAAGCTGCTCTCTGACTTCCTCGAGGACACCGTCGACGATCTATTCCCGTTCGGGTCCGAAGCCTCACGAAAGGAAACAGCTTTCGCCCTTCTCTATGCGGCCAAAGAAGCGGATATCATCCCGGATTCTGCTTCTGAGATCGGTTACGCTGACGATTCGCTCATCGTGCGCACGGTCTTAAGCCGGCACCAGGAAATATTCCGCGACTATTGCCATTTTCGAAAGATTCGGTGGTCGACGAGTTCCCTGGCTCCTTAGCTGTGGCATGCCGATCGCCAGGCGATCGTTTGACAGCTTCGCGTGGTTGGCGGGTCATACCGCGTTCGGAGGGACAAAAGTGTCATCCCGATAACCTGGACGCTTAAAATGTGGTGGCTGTGCGAGTGAGATTCCAAGCAGCCGGCGGCGTAGCATTTAGCGGTACAAAATCCGCTTGCACACCTGATTGCAGAGCCCTATATAGCTTCCCTCCAGCAGCGGCGACTGGGCGCGAGGCCAGAGTTCGAACACTCTGAAACCCGAAACGCGGATGCCAAGCTGGTGACAATTTCAGGGTAGGTACCGAAGCGGCCAAACGGGGCAGACTGTAAATCTGCTGGCTTATGCCTTCAGTGGTTCGAATCCACTCCTGCCCATGTACTCATAATCAACGACTTATGGCTGAATCACTAGAATCCAGCGTCTGGCCTGCACCACGATTATCTTCCCCGTCGGTGGAACAGCAAAGAAGAGACCTTTGTGCGTTCCTCGCATAGTGAAGCGAGCCGCCACCTTGTCTCCCTCAGCAATCACCTCCTCTTGCAGGGGCACCTACAAAGACGCGGAAGCTGAAAAGCCGATTGGCGACCCCGGTCAGCTTCAGTCGTTGTAACCCCGTTTATCTCCGCCGTTCGGCGACATGCAGTTCCTCAATCATCCTTTTCAGTTCCTCTTCAAAGGTTTTCATGCCTCGCGGCGTTAGACTGTAATTCAGATATCGGATGTGTCGAATGTCGAAGGGAATATCATCGCTGTTTTGGGTGATCAAGATGACTGGCTTACCAATCGTATGAGCCATTCCAATCTCGTAAAAGACATTTGGATTGCGGCCGGTACAGTCTCCGATCACGAACCGCGCCGCACAAATCGAATTCCAAATATCCTGCATTATTGAACTGACAGTGAAGAAGTCATCAGCCCGCCTGATTTGAAGGTTTAGCTTTCGCGCAACCTTGCCGATGTGGTCTTCGTAGACGGCGTTCAATTCATCGCGAAACGGCATGACGACGAATCCGTCGAGCGCATTAGCGAGTCCGTTGGGCGCCCGAATATGGGGTTCACCAACACTGATCGATCCCCATCGCTAGTAGTTACACGCTCTCATCGTTGATGACTCTGCGCTCGCTGCGTGGTTCATCGTCCAACCCCGGCAACCTCAGCCGAGCGAAACGCTTGCGCCACTTGCTCACCCTGGTCGGTCGCGTCCCCAGTTCCTTGGCAATCTGATGCGTCTGCTTACCCTCAGCGCTTCGCAAAACTATCTTGGCCCGCTCCACCTTGCGTTGCTCTGTCTTTCCGGATTTAATCCATTTATTCAGCTCCTCTAACTCTCGGGACTTAGTTCAATCTTGGCCGCCACTCGACTCATCCAGAAATTTGATCATATATCGCTTATTTTCGCAAGCATCTACTAGCTACCAACTGATCGAGGGTTAGTCCAAGTAGATCCAATGTTGCTTCGACACCCTTTCAATTAGGGCCAAGATTGAAGTTTCCCATAGACCCAACCCAAACAAACTCGCGAGTTTCCAGCCGGTGAAGCCGAGTGCCTTGTGAATCCCGCGCCCCACGAAAGATTCAAACGCAACGTCAGAGACGGAAAAGGTCGAAACCCTTTTGCCTGGGGCGGCCAATCTCCTCGGAAAAATGGCGAGCCGTCCAATTTCCCGTAGTATGTCCGGGATAGCGGCTTGAAGACGATTTTTCTGGTCGAAGCCTCCGATCAATTCCGGGCGGAAAAACCTGGCATAGACGCCAACTTCGACTTCAACGATTGTCTGCACAGGGCTTCCTCATGCGCACCACCGCGTCACGGCGCAATGCTCGGTACGCTCCATCCCCGTTCTCTTTCACTTTTGGGATCGGAGACTTTCTCACCTCTTCCGCAGTTATCGTGTCCCCGTTTCCGACAATAGGCTGCGAGCGCACAATCTTGGGTACGGAAGAATTTCAGTCCCTTCTCAACCGTACTTTTGGTCAGAGCAGGTTTGACTTACTGAACTGGCTTATTCTCGGTGGATTCGTCGGACTTCGGCCGTACGAAGTCTTACGGCCCGAATGGACAGGAATTCAGTTTCAAACGCGCGAAATGCGCATCGGGCCAGCCTGGACCAAGCCCATCGAGTCCGGAAATTCCTCTGGCGGCAAATGCACTTGAGTGGCTCAAGCTGATCGCGGCACACGCACCTGTAAAGGCTGGAAGAATCATGCCTTTGGAGTCCACCTGGAACAATCGATGGCGACGATGCCAAGAAGAGCAAGATGCGCCACTTCCTCTCGCCTGGTGGGTCGGGAAAGATGACATTCTACGCCACTCCTACGGCACAGATCGGGCGGCGGTCCTCCGAAACTCGCACAACCTTGCCGAAGAAATGGGGAACTCCGTGGCGATAGTTCGCACGTATTATGACGCCGTTGTTTCGCCTTCCTTGGCTAAGCTCTGGTGCAAGATGGACCAGAAAACGTTGTGCTGATTAAGGTTCAGGTGATGCGGGAGCGAGGCCAGCGCCCACTGGCGCGGCATTGGAACCGCAGCCTCCAGACCTCTAGGCACTTGCCCCTCGCCAATGAGGAAGCGCAACATCGCGCGCAACGCTACAGCGGGAGGTCTGCCTAAATTGCGCTGCAGACGGGCGGCCTCTTGTTGGGAAAAGATGGTGACGGCGAAGAATTAACCAGAGACAATCGGCCCTGCACCCGATCAAAACACGGTTGGTAGAGGCCAGTCAAGCGGAGGGTTCGACTTTCTGGGCTACCGCTTGGAACGAGGAATGAAGTGGCCGCGCAAGAAAAGCATGGATAAACTCAAAGACACGATTCGTAACAAGACCCGGAGGACAGATGGGCAGAGCTTGCGCAGCGATTTGGGAAACCTATTTTACGCCGTTGAGAACAATTCGAGTAATACTACGACCGTAAATGGGATGTGCTGCTATGTATCTTGCAACGTGCTCGTCGGACCTGATTTCGGGATATCAGCTCAGGCGAGGTCGCATTGACATCCAGGGCTGCTATCTTACGGGAGCAGTATCAATCAGGCCAGGTCCATGACCGCTTTAGAAATCCTCGAGAAAGTTCAACGCGGTGCGGTTCGCTTCTTTTGGGAAAAAGCCCACCCACATACCGGATTAATCAACGACCGCGCCCATAACTTTGGCGACGATAACCACATCGAAGCGTCTACGGCCGCCACGGGCTATGGCTTGGCGGCGTTGCCGGTCGGCGTCGAACGGGGCTGGCTAAATCGCAACGAAGCCTCTGAACGAGCTCGCACAACATTGCGATTTTTGCTGACCATGCCCAATGAGCGCGGGTGGTTGGCGCACTTTGTGAATAAACGTGACGGGAACTCCGTCTGGAAAAGCGAAGTTTCCAGCATAGACACGGCTCTGCTCGTGGCGGGGGCCCTGGTTTGCAGCCGATATTTTGGCGACGACGATATCTCTGCCCTCACTGATGACCTCTACAGAAGGATCGACTGGTGGTGGATGCTAACCAACGATGGCACCCAGCCAAATAAGCGAGTGATCTCGCACGGTTGGAGGCCGGAAACCGGTTTTATAAAGCACGACTATTCTCGGTACTCAGAGGCGATCCTGCTCTACTTGCTGGGCATGGGCGCGCCGATCGATCCGCTGCCGCAAACGACGTGGGATGCGATCGAGCGGCCTTTGCAAATCTATGCGGGCATCGAATCGCTCAAGGAAGGGCCAATATTTATTCACCAGATGCCTTGCGGATATTTGGATCTGCGCAACCAGCGCGACCGGCTTGGCTTCGATTATTGGGTGTCGTGCACAAACGCGATGAACATTCATCGGCAATTTTGCATTGACCACGCTGCGGAGCGACAAACCTACGCGCAAGGCTTCTGGGGCCTCAATGCCAGCGACGGTCCTGATGGATATGCCGCCTTTGGAGCGCCTGAGGGTCACGAAGACGGAACCGTTTCGCCTACTGGCGCACTCTCTTCGATTACGTTTACTCCAGAACTGGCCTTTGAAGCTGCTCACACCCTTTACGACAAAGACGTGCTTTGGGGCAACTACGGTTTTGTGAACGCATTTAATATCGACCGAAACTGGTATGGCCTAGATGTCATTGGAATCGACTTGGGCATGGCGCTGCTAGCGATTGAGAACTACCGAAGCGGCTTGGTGTGGAAGCTGATGACCAGTTTAATCGCTCCTGGCCTTCGAGCGGCCGGGTTCCACCGCACGACCGAGCCCGAACCACGCCCCGTTTACCTGCCTATGGGTGATGCAATAATTCGGTAAATCGAAATTTGCCGCCCAAATTCTACACCTAGCAATGAAGAGCGCCGATTTGTGAAAATTCGCATGCTTCATTGTGAGGAGTGCTGTTTTGCACGCACGTCCTTTAGTCTCTGCACACGGGCTATCCACTCCTCGAAGCTGAACCGCTTGAGTTCAGTTAACTCGTAAAGGCTTGTGGCGCTTCGGACTTGAAACTCCAATATTTGCTCTTCTAGAGACATCTTGTCTTCAAACGATATGTCCCACAGCCGCACTGTGCCGTCGTCGCTCCAAGTCAGAATCCGGTTCTCGTCGCGGTCAAACAGCGCGCCCTTGGCGAATCTTTTGTGTTCAAATGCGTGGATGGGCGCTTTGAGGCCCGGGACCCATAGCCGCACCATCCCATCGCCACTCCAAGTCAGAATCCGGCTTTCATCGCCGTTAAACAACGCGCCCTTGACGAATTTTTTGTGCCGCAAGGTCTGGATCGGTTCTATCTGATCCAGCGCCCATAGCCGGGCAGTCCCATCGTCGCTCCAAGTCAGAATCCGGTTCTCGTCTCGATTAAACAATGCGCCACGAACGATCTCATCATGGACAAATATCTGGATCGGTGTTTTCTGGCCCAGCGGCCACAACTGGGCAGTCCCATCGTGGCTCCATGTCAGAATCCGGCTCTCGTCTCGATTAAACACCGCGCCGTATACCGGTCCCTTATGCACGAATATCTGGGTCGGTGTTTTCTGGTCCAGCGCCCACAGGCGCGCTGTCCCATCATCGCTCCAAGTCAGAATCCGGCTCTCGTCTCGATTAAACACCGCGCCGTATACCGGTCCCTTGTGTTCGAAAATCTGAATAGGTTCGTTCTGATCCGGCGGCCACAGCCTGGCGGTCTGATCATCGCTGCAAGTCAGAATAAGCCTCCCGCCGTTGCTAAACACCGCGCCATGAACCGGTCCCTTGTGTTCGAAAATCTGGATCGGTTCGTTCTGATCCAGCGCCCACAGCCGGGCAGTCCCATCGTTGCTCCGAGTCAGAATCCGGTTCTCGTCGCCGCTAAACACTGCGCCATGAACCGGTCCATTGTGCCCGAAAGTCTGGATCGGATCTTTCCGGTCCAGCGCCCATAGCCGCGCCGTCTCATCATCGCTGCAAGTCAGAATCCGGCTCCCGCTCTTGTTAAACACTGCTCTGTGGACTAACCCCCTGTGTCCGAAAGTCTGGATCGGATCTTTCTGGTCCAGCGCCCATAGCCGCGCCGTCCGATCGTTGCTCCAAGTCAGAATCCGGCTCTCGTCGCAGCTAAACACAGCGCCATTGACGATTTCGTTGTGCGCGAAAACCCGGACCGCCTCGTTCGCACCCACCGCCCATAGCCGCGCAGTTCCACCAACGCTCCAAGTTATGATCCGGGTCTCGTTATTATTAAACGCCGCGCCATTGACGAATCCCGTGTGCACGAAAGTCTGGATCGGATCTTTCTGGTTCAGCGCCCATAGCCGCGCCGTCCGATCGTTGCTCCAAGTCAGAATCCGGCGCTCGTCGCGGCTAAACACAGCGCCATTGACGATTTCCTCGTGCACGAAGGTCTGGATCGGAACTTTCTGGTCGAGTGCCCACAGCCGGGCCGTCCCATCATCGCTCCAAGTCAGAATCCGGCGCTCGTTCCTGTTAAACACGGCGCCATTAACGAATCCCTCGTGTCCGAAGGTCTGGATCGAATCTTTCTGGTCCACCGCCCAAAGTCGGACCGTCCCGTCATCGCTCCAAGTCAGAATCCCGCTCTCGTTGCCCTTAAAGACTGCGCCCTTGACAATCTCCTTGTGCAGGAAGGTCTGGATCGGTTCTTTCTGATCCAGCGCCCATAGCCGGGCAGCCTTATCACTGCTCCAAGTCAAAATGCGGTTCCCGCCGGTGTTAAACACCGCGCCATAGACCGGTCCTTTGTGCAGGAAGGTCTGGATCGGTTCTTTCTGATCCAGCGCCCACAGCCGGGCAGCCTTATCACTGCTCCAAGTCAAAATGCGGTTCCCGCCGGTGTCAAACACCGCGCCATAGACCGGTCCCTTGTGCAGGAAGGTCTGGATCGGTTCTTTCTGATCCAGCGCCCACAGCCGGGCAGCCTTATCACTGCTCCAAGTCAGAATACGGCTCCCGCCGGTGTGAAACACCGCGCCATAGACCGGTCCCTTGTGCAGGAAGGTCTGGATCGGTTCTTTCTGATCCAGCGCCCACAGCCGGGCCGTCCGATCGTTGCTCCAGGTCAGAACCCGGCTCTCGTCGCCGTTGAAGACCGCACCATTGACCGGTTCCTCGTGCGCGAAAGTCTGGATCGGTTCTTTCTGATCCAGCGCCCATAGCCGAGCCTTCCCATCCTTGCTCCAAGTAAGAATCCGGCTCCCGTTACGGCTAAAGATTGCGCCGCCAACGCCCCTATCGTGGGACAAAGTGCAAACGAGTGTTCTATCGGACAGAGTCGCAGCGAGGCTAGCGCCCTTCGCCACCGCAGCGTCGCCTGCAGATTCAAATTCTTGCGCACCTTTGAGAAAAAGATGACCAGATCGAACACAATCCTTTTCATCGCTCCATGCTGACGCTGCGACCAAGCACCTAATATTGGCAAACTCTCGCCAATTTTGCTGGCGCAAGGTAATGCTGGCTTCGAGAAACTCTCTCACCAGCCGAGGCAGGTATTTATTGCTCGAACCGAAGCTCTCTTCCGCAGCGGCAAGCTGCGCTCCCCGAAAGAGAAAATCCCTTTTTTTGTCGCTCTCCTGCCAGCGCTCCGCGGCACTGTCCAGTCTCTTGGAAATTTCCCTCTCTCTCGCTTCCTGTCGCGCCCACTCAACCAACTTTGGCCATTTTCGTATGATTGCTTCGTGTGAAATATCCATGATCGTTCGATCCTCCAGCGCGATCTCTCGCGGCGGCAGGATGAAGTGACACCCCGGGGCGCGGAATTCATCGACGATCTTTTCAATCATCTTGCGGTCACATCCAGGTCGTTTGCGAGTACAAGACTCCACTAGACTCGCAAATTCCGTCGGCCTACTTACAATGCGGTTCTCCGGTGTTGTGTCAGTCAGCGCCCGAAAGACGGTTTCCACTATCTCGCCTTCACCCCTGGCCGCCGCCCGACGCAGCAACTCGTCCAGATGCTGGCCGAGCGCTCCGCTCCCGGTTAGACCGCCGATTTGCTCGTACAACCCTAAATCCAGACGCAGATCTGCCGCGCCCGGACACACTTCCCAGAGCCGCATCAACTCATGCTGGAGGAGCGGAAGTTGGTCGGGGTCATCATCAGGAAGATCGTTGAGCAGACGATTCACCAGGCGGTTACTGATGGTGGCACCGGAGTATTCGATCGGCCCGACGATTGCCTCCGTCAACTGTGCACGCACCATGCGAGGAACCAGATAGATTCCCCGGTTAATGGCTTCTGGCAGGCCAGCAAAGTTCACGCAATTGCCGAGGAAATCCGCCCGCAGAGTCAAGACGATGTAAATTGGTACCTCATGCTGTTCGGCAGCTGCCAACAACAGTTTGACAAAAGACTGCGCCTCCTCACGGGCTTCGGTCCGAATGCGAAACAGTTCCTCGAATTGATCCACGAGGAGCAACAGTTGTTCATCCGGCTGAAGAGGAGTTTCCTGAACTGCCTCTATGAGGCCAAACGAGCTCCGTCTCAATATTGCTAAACGCGGGATGGCGTCGCCCCCGGGCGCACCTCGTGGGCCCGGGTCCCCCAACGCGCGCGCCAAATGGAGAACCGGGTCGCCGCTGGGCCGCATTAGGGCAAAGCGCCAAGCGGCGCGATCCCCGATGGGAAAACGTTCCTCTAAGTCCGGAAGCAGGCCCGCACGGATCAGGGACGATTTCCCGCAGCCCGACGCGCCGACAACGGCTAGAAAGCGCCCCTGGCGCAGCCGCTGAAGAAGGGCATAACGGTCGTCCTCGCGGCCAAAGAAAAGCGGTGCTTCCTGCCGATTGAACGGTCGCAGACCCGGAAACGGGTTGCGCAACGCCGGGCGATCAACGGAAAGATCAACGATCATAGAAATCAGGTGCGAGCAGGTTAGCGCATGTTGTCCAAAAAGGGATCTAGGGCACTCCGCACTACGCCGCTACGACAATCTACAAAGACCCAGTCGCGGAATGAAAAGGCGAGTTCCGGTTTGTGTGGCGGGGGACCATTGAGGATTGATTTGACCAGATACGGGTGCTTCAAGCGGCGAAGAACCTGCTTGCGGGCACCGAGGACGACCTGGTTCAGCCACTCCAGCGGCGCGTCGGCATGAACGATGAGGAAAGCGTCGCAGGTCGCCATCGCTCTGGGCATTCGCTCAAGCGAATCAAGTGGCTTGGCGGGATCGGGATGCACTTGGCACCACACGTCGAGCGCTTCGCCCTTTAGCATTTCAAAAATCTCGCGCCCCAGCCCGTGCTCATCCACGGGATGAAAAAGCACGCAGAGTAACGGGGAATTGCCCCTAAACTGTCCCTTGTTTGAACGGGGGCCAGAAAGTTCCCTTGCCATCCTTGCCTCCCTGACCTGGATTAGGATTTCGCTCTTCAATTCCTCGATGCCCTTGCGCAACAGCGTCAACGGCAAAGTAGATGGACCTTTATCCTTCGGATCCGCTTCGGTTTCGATCGCTTCGATCAAATCGCGCTGACGCGGAGGACATCTGTTTGGATCGATTTCCGGAGGAACGCTTACAATGCGCCGCAGGTGTCCTGCTTCGCGCGCTAGCTCAAATTCAAGGTGCGGCACTGACCTGCTCTCGTAAGCACCGAGCGCCTCGCGTCCGTAGAAGCCGCCGATTAAATGTACGGAGACCTGTGCCTGTTTTAACTCCGCTTTCAGATGGTTAACTAACTCGGGACTGGGAACGGCGCCCAAATCGACGCGAGGGAGCACCTCGATTCCATGGGCTTCTAGTTCACGCCGCAGTCCGTCGCGCGCGTCAAGAAGGTCATCAGTTACGTCGGCAAGGAAAATCTGTGTGGTTGTACTTTTCGCCGAAACAGATGCGGGAGAGAGAGGGTCTGCGCCCATCTCCGCGCGCTGGTGCATCTCGAAAAGCACAAGATAGATATCGTTTGCCACATCGCCGAGCGCCTCCCAATACCTTTGATCTTTGTCCTCGACTGCAGTGCGGCGATACGCGCAGGCGCAGCTTGCATCTATAGGATGGTAAAAAAATCTTCGGCTGAGAGAGTCGGGTAGGCAGCGAAGCTTAGCATATAGGTCAGTCTGCGAGACTTCGGAGTGCAAAATCTTAACGAATCGCGAACTAGTTCCAATTTGCAATTGGTGACCGACGAACTGTACGAACCAGCTCACTTCTTTCAGGCACCAATCCGATGCAAGATAGCCAGGGGTCAGGATGGAAACGAAAACGGCCGTCTTCCTCAGGATGCGTTTAATCTTCGCCTCCAGGGTAGGATTGCCACTAAATCCCTTATCAAAAGAAATCTCTACTCCGTTAATCCTGCCGACCTTTTTCTCGAGTTCGATCTTGAGCGAGTTGCAGAAAAGAGTTACCCAACCATCTTCTCCCGATCGCGGTGAACGGTCGTCTACTTGCGCATAACTCACAAATACGTCCACCTCGCAGTTTGGAACGTAACTCATAAACCCTCAGTTTTTTACTCCTTTCCAGACAGGATAGCTAGAGGTAATCCGAAAAAGGGTAACGGGCTTTCGGTCGTGCACTGTTGGATGGCGCGCAGGGATCAGTTTTTTGTGCTTCCGAACCTTTTAAAGCGTTGAACTAGGATTTAGTTTTCGCTGGCATCCTATTGTTTGACTCGGCCAGGCATGGTTCTTGCTTGAGGGCGGACTCAGTAGTAGGTCTTAATTAGCCGTAATGAACTGTGCGCTTGTGTTCAACGCGGACGATACATATGCGGCAACCTCGCTAGCTGAGCTAGTTAAAAAAGAATTCGGCCTGCCAGATATCACCACCATGGCTGTGCCGCGAAGCAAGCCGGTTGGCTATTTTGAAGTGGTGTTAATGGACCCTAGCTTGCCAGCCCCGAAGTCGGAGTGAAGCATAAAACGCTCAACCGTTCCGCGTTTCAAATATGTCAGCAAATGTCACGTTTGCGTTTGCCGGTGCGAATCTGACCTCCGGTTTTGTCTAGGCACCTGACACCCACGTTCAAGTGGCCGATGGTTCCGCCGGTTGCCATGAAATCATCGAGTCCAACGGCGCGGCAAAGCGGAGGTCTTGGGGGAGAAAGACAATCCACGTTTTATCGTCACTAACTCGGCGGCTGAAGGTTTTGACGACGACCAGCAGCCGCCTCATCGCTTCTGCGCGCAAAAGTGTTATGAGGACTTTTACTGTACGCGCGGCAACATGGAAAACCAGATCAAGCAGCAGTTGTCGTTTGCAGCTAAATCGTAGACCAGTAATGGGCGTCTCTCCCTCAGAGTCTACGATTTAATTGAAAAAACTCTCGGCGAGAATGATTTTGATCTACGAAATGCGCCGCTTGGAAAGAACTCCGGACTACCTGGCCCGAGCAACACCATTGCCAACACCCGCGTGAGTTGTCGACGTTCCAACCAACCGAGCACGCCCAGCGCGATCGATGGCTGTTCAGCACCTGTAGAGTAATGGCCTGGAAATCCCAAGGAGTTCAGGCGGCATTCTGCGCGGCTATCTTTCGAAACTTGGTGAGCACGCCAAAGACGCGGCTATTTACTGGAAGTACGGCTGCTGGTTCTACGAGCAGAAGACACTGAGCCAAGTTTTAATCGAGAGCCAGTGGGATGACGCCACAAGCGAGGCCGGCGCTGGCGATATCCGGTTTCGAGCATGGGGCGAGCTGGCTGACGATTGGATCGAGCAGCTACTTCGGACGCTACAAACGCTGCCGGTCGGTCAGCCGCCCGAGATAAAGCGTACTCGCAATGCCAAGGTCGTTATGAATGCTAACGCAGGCGTTTCGTCTTACGCCACGGTCGAGGCGGGCAGCATGGAGATTCCCTTCCAACCAGAGCTTCCTCCCAAAAGCACACCGGAGATTTTCGTCTCGTTTGCCTGGGGCGGGGATTCCTCCCAAGAAGCACGACAGCGCACGGAAGTCGTCGATCGGCTCTGCGAGACGCTGGAAAGAGATGGCTGGACTATCCTCCGCGACAGGCGGTCCGGCGATCTAATCTCGGGTTTCATGAAGCGTATCGGACTGGCCGACCGCGTGATCGTGGTGCTCAGCGAATCGTGGTGCTCAGCGATAAATGCCTGCGCTCGCCCTAGTAGTTACTTGCAAAAATAAGCGATATCATCGCACATTGGCTGTTGTTTGATCTCAGCTTGGCGCCATTCGAAGGGAGCTGCCTGTTCGTTGTATGCGGAGATGAAGTGATCGATCGCTTCGCGCAGCTGTTTGACATCGACAAAGCTAGCTCCCAGCGCTTGGCGGCTCAGTATGCTGAACCAGCATTCAATCTGATTAAGCCATGAAGCGTGGGTGGGCGTAAAATGCAGATGCACGTTGGGATGGCTCTTGAGCCAGCGGTCGTTCTTGGGCTTGTGAGTATTGAGATTGTCGAGAATGACGTGAATTTCCTTTTCCTTGCCGTAGGCGTCTATGATGCCGTTCATGAAATCCAGGAACTCCCGGCGCCGCCGCCGTTTGTAGTGACCGGCTTTGACCAAGCCAGTAGCGATCTCTAGAGCCGCGAAGAGCGTCGTTGTCCCATGCCTTTCGTATTCATGAGCAAAGCCCGAAACGGCTCGACCGCTGGGTAAACGGATGTAGCCTTGAGCCCGCTCCAGAGCTTGAATGCTAGGCTTTTCATCGACGCCTAAGACAATCGCATTTTCCGGCGGATTTAGATAGAGACCCACAATTTCGCTCGCCTTACGGGAGAATTCCGGGTCGGTACTCACGCACCAACTCTGGCGCCGATCCAAATGCAAGTCGTGCTTGCGCATGACGCGCCAGACAGCATCATCACTGACATCACCTAAAGCTTCGGCTACCAGTCGTCCATTCCAGCGCGCAAATCCTGGCGGCGGCGCTTTGGCTAACTGATCAAGAATCCGACGTTCGACGCTCTCATCGTTGATGACTCTGCGCCCGCTGCGTGGTTCATCGTCCAACCCCGGCAACCTCAGCCGAGCGAAACGCTTGCGCCACTTGCTTACCCTGGTCGGTCGCGTCCCCAGTTCCTTGGCAATCTGATGCGTCTGCTTACCCTCAGCGCTTCGCAAAACTATCTTGGCCCGCTCCACCTTGCGTTGCTCTGTCTTTCCGGATTTAATCCATCTATTCAGCTCCTCTAACTCTTCGGGACTTAGTTCAATCTTGGCCGCCACTCGACTCATCCAGAAATTTGATCATATATCGCTTATTTTCGCAAGCATCTACTAGTGCATGACCGAGCTGCATTCCATCTATAAACGGTTGGTGGGAGTAAAGTCGGATTTCCTGCGCCGGATTATTCTCTTAGTGTTCGCTGACGCTCACATCGGTACCCGGCGCGATCGTCTGGTGTACGCTGAACACTGGCGAGCGGAATTCGAGGAGATGGAGAAAAACTTCAGAAATCTCGGGGCGGCGGACTACAAGCTCTACAAGGCGATGCAGCAATGGTATCCCTAAATCAGTGACATGCTTCGGTACATGAAGGTCAGTCCGCTGCTCAAGGGTAAACTCGAAGTCTTCTAGCCCTTCGTTAGGCAAACGGATTCGCTGAATTTGCGCTTCCCTCTATAGCGGCATCCTTCGACGAAAAATACTTGTGCTTTCCGTGAGGCCGCAGGTCAACCTTCCCAAAACATCTCGCCGGCGCCGTTCCGACTTTTTCTTATGCGAGGCCAATCTTTTCAGAGCCCTCCTTAGAAGAATTTCCCTGGGGTCGATACGTCCTGTAAATCTGCTGGCTTATGCCTTCAGTGGTTCGAATCCACTCCTGCCCATGTCTATTTATATCTTAGCTATTCAGGATAAAGCAGGTTACAATCGACGCTTGGCGTCCCAAGCTCAGGATACGTTTTCCAGCACGCTCGACACCGACCGGCAAGCTCGACTCCCCTCCGTGACCACCGTGACCTCCGTGCGAGCCATTCCCGTCCCTGGGGCCGAAGGCCCTGAAGATTAGGAAATTCTCGCACGGAGGTCACGGAGCCTTGCGCGAATAACTCAAGACCATCCGCAAGATCCAACTGCGGCGCTTCTTCATTATTGCAGTACCCTGTCGCGCGGAATCCCGTAATGAAGGCAGTCCCCGAGAGCCGGTTGGTTTCCTCGCATGAGCCGCCTACGTTTTCACCCGAGTCCCGATGACGATGCTTGCGTTTACGACAAGGACGATTCCAGCAAAGGCACCGGCCAGCCAGATGGCAAATGCGCGAAAGGTGCCCTCGGCCATCTCCATAGGAAGCGCCTTCGGCATTGACACGATTTGTGCGCCGACAATCTCGTCCATGTGCCAACCAAAGCCGTCGGTCGTGCCGTAAAGCCTAACCATTTCCGGGGGTGCCTTGTCGGGCGTGCTGTGGCACTCGAGGCAGCCCACATTATTGACCCTGATCGGTTCAGCCAGAAAAAGCGATGCGCTTGAAGGCAACTCGAACGTGCCGACAAATTCATTCTGCATCGCCCCGGAACGGAATTTATCAATCACGTAGCGCTCCCAATCGCTGGCGCGATCGCGTGGGTTGGTCGGGTTGAGCGCGGCTTCCCTGTAGGAATATTCGGGATAGCTTTCGTGCAGATCGGCCAGGATCTCGAACGCCGCGAAGAACGACACCGATTGCGGGTGAAACCCAGTAGGGCGGAACTCCTCAGCCCTATGTTCTAAAGATCCGAGGAACCGCTTCTCTTCGTCGAGCGCGCGCTGTTGGCCTAGCAGGTATCCTTTTTTTAGGCTTCCAGGAAGGTTATTCGCAACCTCCGGGCTAGGCCCCGTCGGGATTTCTTCAATCGATTTTCGGAATTCTGAGAGTCCAGTCTGCGCATTGTAATCGTATTGCAGAATCAGCGGGGTGATGTATTTGATGGTGTACTTTCGACTCGACAGAGCGGTTTTCATCAGCAGCCGTGCATTCTGGAATACGTGCTGGCGCGCATCTTCCAACAGCATCTTTCTAGCGGCGTAGCCGATCGCGCCGAGGCAGAGTGCAACCAAGGGGATGAAAATGAGATTAATTTTAAGCAGTTTCATTCCGGTCCACCAATTTCGGTAAGGACGCAGCGGAAACCAACATCATCACAACGGGAAAATGGCTCATAGCCGCGGCGATAGGACGAGAGCATCTCTTCCGCACGTGAGGTGGCCCAGGAACCGCCCCGTAGCGTGCGCCAGTTCGTCGTATCGTTGAACTTGTCCATGCACCACTCCCAGACGTTGCCGCCGACGCTGCAGAGACCGCAGGCGTTCGGTTTGAAGGCCGCCACCGGCGCCGTGCGGGGGAACGCGTCGTGGAAACCTGCGATGACGGCCCACCACTCCGGTGCGCCGGCGCTCGATTCACTTCCTGCGTAATTGGCCGCGTCAACGGGCGGCGGGAAGGTGCGAGCCCACGGGTAAATGGCATCAATTTTTCCGCTGCGAGCTTCAGGGGTCGCACCCGGGACGTCCGCAAGTCCTACGGCTTCACTCCACTCCTGATCGGTCGGCAGGCGATAACTTTGAGCGCCGGTCAGTATACCCTGCGACCGTTCCTTTTTCGTCAGCCAAGCGCAGAACTGGACCGCGTCCTCCCAACTGACCCCCACGACCGGGTGCTCGGGCGTTTGCGTAAATCCCGGATCCTTCCAGCTCATCGTCGTGAGCTTGAGCCCGTCCCGCGTAATGGCCGATGACATCACGCCGACGGCGTCATACCCGGTTGCCTTCACGAACGCTTCGAAATCGCGAACGCGCGTCTGCCACACGGCCATGTGGATGCGGCCAAGAGGCACGAAGCGCATCTCGAGGCTATTCGTCCAAGGCCTGCCGGCTTTCAGCGGTCGACGCAAATCGGCAGCCGTCGCCGGCTTCGCCGAGGGCGGTGCCTGGAGATTTTCATGGGTTACTTCCATTGATGCCGGGCCGAACAACCGCAGCGATCCGCCCACTAAACCCGTGAACAGCAGGACCGCCAACGCCATCGCCGCGAGCGGGGGCGGGCGGCGTCTTGACGCCGCTACGGGCTGAGCAGACGGGGCGCTTGGGGTTCGCAAGGACACCTGGGCCACGGTCCCGCCGTTCGCCTCGCCACACGGCGCGGCGGCAGGGCTGCGGCGAAGGGCCGTCGGGGGAGGCCGCGCAGACCCCTTAAAATCGTCAACCGGGGTCTCAAGCGTTCCGTTAATCTTGCTTGCTAACGGCTTACTCGGGCCGGCGCGCCCGAACCTAAGGGACGCCACGGGTTCCCGCGCCAAGGCCTTCAGGGTCCCGAGTTCTCCGGGGACGATCCCGGCCTGACCCGTTAGAAACGCATAGAGTTGAAAATACTGGTCCTCGGAAGTCAGCAGGTAATGGGTATGGCCAGACAGTTCTTCGGGAATAAACCGCTCCTCTCCCGGGGCAAAAACGACGGGCACGAACCTTACCGTGCGACTTTGAGCGTGGTAAAGCTCAAGCGTGACCAGCATCCCCTCCCAGTCAACCCCTCTGCCTTGGCCCGGGCCTCCCTGGCCACAGAAGCGCCGATAGTAGGTCTCGGTGCAAACCAGCAGGATGAAATTGGCACTCGCCAGTTGGTTGCGCATCCAGCGGGCCCAGCCTTCCAGGGGCGTCCCTTGAACGTACTGGTCGATTTGGGCGTCGACGCCATCGGCACGGAGGCGTTCGGCCAAGGACAACACCCGTTTCCGATGTTCCGTCGAGTCGTGGCTATAACTGATGAATACCCTAGGCCGTTGACCTGTCATAACATAATGGCTATATCTACTACGTGTTTTGGAAACAGCTTTCAAGCTGTCGTGACGAACAAACGGAGTAGTAATCAAGCGTTTCCGGGCTGAGCCGGTCAGCGGGTTCAAAGGCGCTGCTGCCCTCTGCATCTTCCCAATCCAGGCGAATCCGCTTCGCCCAGGCCGCCGCGTTTTGCTCGGTGCGCTTACCGGGCTTCAGCCGCCGCAGTAATCAGAGGCGAGCAAAAAAGCGAAACCCGGCCTTTGGCAGGGTCAACTGAACGCAAACCCGACTGTTGATCAGGTGATGGAAAACGCCCGGACGAAAGCGTGTTTTTAAGGAGTCCTCCAGCCGACCGGGGCAGGCCGGGTGCCGAGGGTGACGGAATTTTTCGGACTTCAGGCTCACTCGCCCTTATTAGGCATCTTAGTACCGGGGCTTGCCGGGTCTAGCTTTCTTGGTTTCCTTGTGCCCCAACAGCCACTGCCAAAACGAGGGCCGCGCTGGCGGCCGGGGTCTGTCAACGTGTCTCCATCGCACCCTGGCCCCAAGGGTAGTCGCCGTGAAGGCGCCGGGGTTATCCTGCGCGTGGGCCCCGGGGCCCCTTTGCAGCCGCTCGCGGCCCCCCTTCTGAATACCGTCGGCGGTCACCGTCCCGCCGTCCGCTTCCAGCCCCGCCGCCCCCGGGGTCACGTCAGTGCCCCCTTCGGAGGGGAGCGTTGTTACGACAGGCGTTTCCTCCGGCAAAGGAACGGGGCTCGAGGCGGACGGTGGTAAGGCCAAATCCGCCTTAGCTAAAGCGGCGCTTGGGGCCGGTGCCGCCGAGCCGATAGGCGTTGACGGGTCGGTCTGAACGGGTGAGGGGGCAGCTTGCTCTACCGTGATCCAATCCTCCTCCCCCTTCTTCGAACGGGGCACCGGTTGCGGCTCGCTGATGGCCATTGGCGAAGCCGTGTCCCACTCCGGCGTTACAGACCCGGCGGCCGATGGGGCCGCCGCACTCGCGCCCGATGCCGCTGTCAGCCGGAACCGTGCCTCTGTTGCCGGAAGAGGACGACGGTTCGCCCGGTGCCATGCATAGCCGCCGAGCCCGACCAAAACGACCAACCCTAGCGCAAGCGCCCGGCGCGATGCACGATCCTCCCAGGGGCGTTTCTTCAAGGGGTCCGCGGGTGCGCTTTGGGGGTTCGCTTCCTGGCTTTCGCCCGTTGCGCTACCCCCGGAGGCGAGCGCCACTGGTTCGGCCTCGCCAACCGCGGCCGCCAACTGCTGGGCCAACTCGTCCCCGGAGGACCACCCGTCGGCCAAGGCCCGCTGCAGTACGGCGTTGCCCTCTTCCCCTAATGCCACCACCGGCGTGTACCAGCCCGTCGCTTCCACCCGGCCTCGCGGCCCGCCCAGCGCTTCGTAGGCCAGTAAACCTAACAAGTGCGTGTAACCACCGCGTGCGCCGCCCGCCTTGCCGTTGCCAACCTGGGTCGCCGCCGCCGCGTCGCCGCTCGCAGGAGCACACGAGAACGAAAAATCGATGGCGTTAACCTTTAGCTCCAACCTCGGCCACGTCGTCAGCGGTTGATCTAAAAGGGCCGATTGGGTCCCGCTCTCGCTGGAGTCAGGATCGGTCAAATGGATACCCAGCAAGGTAAGCTCCACCTGCTCCAACCCGTGGACCCGGGCATGATCGACCAGCGGCGCCAACCGGCCCACCAATCGGACCACTTCTGACGCCCGCAGGGTGCCGCGGCACCGCAGCACCTCCTGTAAGGACGGCCCCCTCGCTCGCTCTTCCAACAGCACGCTACCCTCGGGGGCGGTTTCTAGTCCGTAAACCTCCCGCAGGCGCCTGTGCGGGGCCCGCCGCACCCGCTCCACCGCGTCTTTGAGTGCCGCCAGTTGCGGGCGATCGGACGCAAACTCCCGGCTTAAGGTCAGCAAGCTCACCTGGCGCCTTTGCTGAAGGTCTTCGGCCAGGAACCGCCAGCCCTCCGGGCTGTCGCCCAGGTCTTCAAGCAGCCGGTAGCGCTTGGCCAACAACGCCCCCGGGCTCAAGAGGCCTTTTGGGGCCGAGACCAGCTCGAGGGCCACCTCGGGATCACAGACCTCTTCCAGACGCGTACTTGACGATCCTGAGGTCCTGCACATTGACCTTGCCGGCCCGGGGTCGCAGCCGCGGAGCGAGCCGTTGTTGCTCATCTCCCAGGACCAGGAGCGCACATCGATCTGTTTGGCGTGTGTTTTGTCCTTTGACTCGCCCTTGACGCCGTCGATTTCTGGAAACATGTCCACGGTTATTTAGTACAGTGAGTGTAGGTTAGATGGTTCCTGTTGGCGTGCGAAAGGCGTCGGTCGCTCTCCGAACACCCCGTACGCATTGACGCTGCGACTTTGTCAGATAGCTTTTTCAACGGCAATTACCCTTCTGGGTAAGAAGACTCGAGTGCCATGACTAGCCCGCCGCAGATCCAGCAGGCTGTTATCCGGTGAAGCGTGTCCTACCGGCACTATACCGCGCATCGTGAGTGGCCGGAGAAAGACATTGCGGGCCAATCTTTCAAGTGCCCTGATTGGAAGAAAAAAGCGGCGAATTTCGAGGTGAGAAGGCACAGGACTTAGTGAAACCTCTGTCCATTTCCCAGGGAGAAACACATACTGGGTTGAAACCGTGGGCTGGTTCTGAGGGACCGATGGATGGGCTCGGGCATGCCGGCCTGTCGAGATTTGTTGACTGACCCTTTGACTGACCCGTTTGGGTAGATGCCATGCTTTGTCAGGCTGCCGGATATGCAGCAACCTGACAAAATGAAAAACACATTGAAGGCGGCACCCACCGCCAATGCGATAGAACTAAAGAACGAAAAATCGTCCAAAGCAAAGCGGATCCTCTTGGGAGTTGATGTGCACCTCAGAGGGTATCAAGCGGCTCGCAAGATCGATGAGGGCGTGATCGGAGTGGTGGACAGCTTTCGGAGCGAAGTGGAGCTGTTGCTCCACGTCGAAAGGCAACGGCAACGCGCCGAGCAAGTGGTGGTGGTCTACGAAGCCGGACCGTTAGGGTACACGCTTTATCGAAAGCTCCAGGCTGCAGGGGTGCTTTGCTACGTCTGTGCGCCCGATGGCGCTGAGCAGCGAAGGAAGCGGCGTAAGAACAACAAAATCGATGCGCGCAACTTAACCAGCAAGCTGTTCAATTACCTCAATGGGGACAAAGCAGCGTTGCAATTAGCTCGAGTGCCAACCGAGGCTCAGGAACAACTGCGATTGGCCAGCCGTCAACACGATCAACTGGTCGAAGAACGCAAACGCCTGGGCGCGCAGGGTAACGCGATACTCTTGAGCCAGGGCTTTGGGAGCTGGAGCAATTGGTGGCGACCGAAGGCCTGGGCCCAATTGAGTAGCGTGGTGCCGGCGTGGTTACTGGAGAGACTTAAGATCTGGGTCGAAGTGCTCAAGATACTGGATGAGAAAATAGCTCAGGCGAAAGCGGCTTTGGCCCGAGCCTGCAGCGGCCCACGCCCCAAAGGGGTGGGTGCCCTCAGTCAGATGCAACTGCGTAGTGAGGTGCTCGATTGGTCGCTCTATTCGAACCGTCGCAGGATCGCCTGCCTGGCGGGGATGGTGCCCAGCGAATGGAGTACGGGAGACCAAGAACGGCGAGGCTCCATCACCAAAGTGGGAGTGCCGGCCCTTCGGCGGATCATTGTCGAGATGGTCTGGCGGATCGTCTTGTTTCAGCCCCAATACAAACCGGTCCAAAAATGGCAGGAAGTCTTGAAAGGCACTAATCCGGCCCTGAAGAAAAAAGCCGTGGTGGCCATCGGTCGGCAGCTGATAGTCGATCTGTGGCGGCTGGAAACTGGCCGAGTCACTGCCCAAGAACTCAACCTGGTGATGATCGGCGCCAATGAGGCTTAAAAGTGCGGCTCACTGAGCCAATCCATTTGTTTCAACATGGGGCTCTGCCCCATACCCCGTTGTTTGGGGGGTACTTATTATTTTTAGGAGGAGAAAGCACCGGAAGAAAAAGATTTTAACCCCTTCGACTTTGGAGCGGCGCACGCCCGTGTTCGCCCTTGGGTGAAGAACCCGTTGGTAGGTTGGGCGTGCTCGTTCCTCTTGGACCCGATGCGTATATTGCATCATGCGCTGTCAAAACCGACATGCGCCGATAGGAGGCTGCCTTGTCCACCTCGCAAACCGGACAATGGGGCGCCAAGAGGAGACGACTCAAAGTGATTCATCTGCGGACCTTCAATCCTTAAAAATGGCAACTTCGTTACTCTAAAAAAGAAGAAAATGAACTAACACGCTTTTGGGTAGCTTGACACACACCATAGGAGGGCGAGGCTCCGGTGTGCCGTGAAAAGGGCGGCAACTTACGTTCCAGCCGGAAGCAGTCGAGGCAAGCGGAAGAGTAATCGAAGCGTTGAAGCCCTTGGACAAATATTCAGACACCGACAACCGAAAGGGTCGGAAACAGTTAGGGTTGTACCTGCCTCCACCGCGCCAGATCTCGACTCTACTCTGAGCCGGTAAGCTGGCCCGCGTCCTTCCAATCCTCCGAAGGCGCTCTCGATACGAAAGTGAAGCGCTTCCTCGGTCCGGGCGTACCGCGTCTTCAAGCATTCTTTGTCCCGTCTGCCATGCGTGCGTTTTACGCGCCAGCCTCTGGCTCGGACAGAGCCACGCCCTACCAGCCGCTCCTGAATTCCTGGCTAGTGCACCGTCTCGCAAATAGTTATAGTTAGATAGATAGCTTGTCGGAGCTAACCGCAACTGAGTTCTTGCTCTGCCAAGATACAGCTCGAAAATCCTACCAATGCTCAGTCGTCAGCAGCTTGGGTTTTCACTAATCTTGTCCTTTAATTCACAAACCGTGAAATCTCACCTGCTATTACTGGCTTACAGCGGCACGCTCACTTGGATTCCGAACACCCATATGTTGGTGGCGCTGTGGTAGCCGCCGGGATTGATAATGTACTGAAGATCCGGCTGAATGTTTGCCCCGCGAAAGACGTCGAATGAGTAGAAAATTTCCTCTACAAACTCGTTGGATTGTACGCCGAAACCGGAACCGGGATGACTGGCGATGTATTGTCGCTCAGCATTCCGGACGTTGCCGGAAACGCGGTTATAACCCGTTGCGATACCGCAGGAATCGTATGGTCGCTTCGACCAGGGGGCCCAGTAGTAGAGTCCGGTGAACACCTGAAAGTTCTGAAATGAGGTCTGAGGATCTAAGTAAATACTTCCGGCAAAGGCACTCAAACCAGTCTTTGGACGCACCGGATCCGGCGCGGTAAGCTGTTGCCAAATACTACCATAAACACCGTAATCTCCTGTGAAGGTGGAGCCCAGGAAGGAGGCCGCACCCGGTGCACCGGCGATGACGCTTTTGGCGGCTCCGGAGTTTTCTAAGTGGTTGGTGTTACCCCAGGCGCCAAGCACCCATAGTCCCGGTAGATCCTTTCCACAAATAGACAGCTTCGGTTTCCAATCGATTTCGAACGGAATAACGGCTCCGCTGGTCCCGCCTGGATTGTCGATCCGCAGGTAATAATTGTTCGAAATCCAATAGTTGTTGAAAGCAAAAACGCCGGCTCTCAAGGATAAGGACTTGGTGACGTTCCACTGTAAGTCCGTCCCCCATTGGCTCACCGGCCAGGTGAACATGCTGTAACCCGCCACGTTTCCGGTGATCCCGGAGGTGAAGGTCAGGTTTTCAAACGGGAAAGCGTAATAGCCTCCGAATTCCTGACTCATATTCAGCAAACCCAGTTTGAATTCCAACAAGTCGTTAAAAAGTGTCTGTTTGAACCAAAAGTCGGTAATCCGCCAAGTTTGTCCCCGTCCGTACACTTCCTGAATAAGTTGGAGGGTATTAGGATTGGTCTGGGCGCTCAGATTGTCTCCGGTACGCTTAGTAACATAGAACTCGAGACTGGCTCCTTCCCACCCGATCATTTTTTGGAAGTCCAAGTCGAGGCCGAAAAGGGCCTGATCCGTATAAGCCCAGGACTGACCAAACCCTTTCGGATAACCGCTGAAATTGTCCTTACCGCCACTGAAATTCGTGGCCATCTCACTGAAGTAATCGAGGTTAAAATCGACACCCCGGTTGTGGAGGAGGGTACGCAACCCCCACCAGTCGCCGGTAACGTATCTACCCCAATACTCCCTTCCTTCTTCCGGGGTCAAATGCATTCCGGGATCAAAAGGGACTGCGGGTGAAGGAGGCATCGGTGCTGTTGGGGGCGGCGGTGTCGGGGCCGCTCGAGGAGAGGGAGGGTTGGTTACAAAGGGAGGGTTGGTTACAGTTGGAGGGTTGCTTTCATTTGGATCCTCAGCCGCAAAAGCGGGGAGGGAACACAGACTCAACAATCCAATCGCAAGGGGAACGGCGTTGGAGAGTATCGAGGCGAGTGAATTCCTTTTCGTCGCGGCATCCAAAGACCGCGAACACCATAGTCTAGCGATATTCTTCATATAGTAACGTCGCTTGGCGGTTGCTGGGAGAATCCAATGGTTATATACTCCTTACGGTTGGATCCTTTGCGTGGATCGTAGCAAGATGGTAGGTTGGGTGTCAATAGATCTTCCCGTCCTTCCTAAGTCTTCGACCCTGAAACCGACCCATCAACCAAGAAACCGAGGACGAGGACGATTGGGGAACGATTGCGAGGAACGAGAAACGAGCGGTCGAGTACAGCTTTCGTCGAGATCCCTTCCCACGCATCTCCAACAAATCGCTTTCGCTCTTCACTCGTCCTCGAGTTCTGCTGCCTGCCTGGCAGGGCGAGAATTTAGACGAAGCCAGCTTCCTCATCTAAGCGCCAGTCGGCCATACTCTGATTCTATGTGTTACCCCTCACGAACTAACATTTATTTTACGCTGCTTGCCGGGTTAATACTGACCTAGTACTAGTGTAGCTATCGTCGTGTGGAAAGTCGGTGGGCAGAAGCCTGCACGACTTCCTCCGGGCCTGCAACGTCGACCATCTGCGATTTGCATTTGGGCGCACGTCAAAATAACTCGGTGCGGATTAGAGGCCACGGTCCCGCTGCGGCTGTAAGCGAAGCGTCCCCGCTTTGCACCGAGGAGGCAAGGCCGGGACGCCTCGCGTACCACGACGCCTCACCTTCGCTGAACCGGGCGCCCAAGCTGAGATCGATCGACAATATATGCTCGACGTACCTGGACACGCTCGATTGGGTTCGCATTACTGTCAGCCGGTAGATGGCTGATTTCATCCAGGCCGTTGAGTCCGGAGACCACCTGGCCGAAGACCGTGTACTGTCCGTCCAGGGTGGGTATCGGCCGCAGACAAACGTAGAACTGGCTTCCGTTGGATTGGCGCTCGGGATTGATGTTGTCCGGGAGGCGACCCATGGCCACCGAACCGCGAAGATGTTTCCGCCGAATCTCCGCCCGCACCGTATATCCGGGGCCGCTGGTGCCAATGACCGTGCGGTCCTTCTTCCTGCTGAGCGGATCGCCGCCCTGGACCAGATAATCGGGAAACACCCGGTGAATCGTTGTCTTCTTATAAAAACCGTCCTGCACCAGTTTCTTGAAATTTGCCGCGGTCTGCGGCGCGTCCGCATCAAAAAAAGCGATCGCAAAACTGCGCGTCTGTCGTTCCTTACCCTTTCCCCATTGGACCTCGAAGACGGCGACTGGATCTGCCAAACATGCCACCACGGAGAACCCAAGGACCGTCAACAGGACAAGAATCTTTTTCATGGTGAAACTATCGGAAGGCTGCGGACCTCGACTGACCCAATCAAAGTACCGTTCCGGTGAACTTGCAAGATTGATCCGGAAGCGTCAAAGCCGCGTCTGACGTAGCCAAGCGCAATCGCCCGCCCAAGCGACCGGCTTCGACCGACGCTCGTAATGAGCCCAACCTCCTTGCTGGCCTCTCCGACCAGCTTGTCTCCTGCTTCAAGCACGATGTCGCCGGCCGGCAACAGACCGCGCAAGTGGCGGTTGACGTGGCCGAGACTTTTGATCCGACTGATCACTTCCTGCCCGAGATAACAACCCTTGGTGTAGCTGATCGCGCGTTGGTCCAGCCCGGCCTCGTTCGGGATCACACTCTCGGACAACTCAGTCCCCCAGCGGGCGATACCCTGCTCAATGCGGAGATTCTCCAGTGCCTCGGCATCGATCGGCTCTGTTTGCAATCTCTCCCGGATCAAGTCGGCCTCACTGGCGGCAAACCAGAGGTCAAGGCCCGGCAGTCCGAACCGGACGGATTGAAATATCTCCATCCCTTCAGGCGCGACGGGCGATGTTGGGTCGATCAGATGGAAGAGGCCGAATTCGTCGGTCACATCTTCGAGTGCGACATCATCCGCGATGATGTACTTCTCCAAACGGGTCGGCAACGATTCTCTGAGAATAGGCTCCGCGTCCAGATAATGGCAATTGTCCGTCGCTGCGACAAACAAGTCCGCGCAGAGCTTGCCTTTGGCAGTCAACGCGCAGGCGTAGATCGCCGAACCGGAGGCTAGCCGATCGATATCGTTGGTGAGCTGACCGTTCAGAAAGCGCACACGATCGTTACCGGTCACTTTGAATTTCGCTCGATCGCTGAGGTCAAGGAGCATGGGAGGGAGGGGGGGAGTTTTGGGTTTTGGGTTTTGAGTTTTGGGTTTTGCGTATGAGCGAGGGGGAGGGTTTTGAGTTTTGGGTTTTGGGTTTTGAGTTTTGCGTATGCAGCGGGCGTCAGCAAGGCAATCCGCTTTGTGGTGAACAAAAGGCAAAGCTTTATTGAATAGCCGGGTAGCCAGTAGCCGAAGCAACTTCGGCCCGGCCGCGCGTGTTGCGCGGCAGGGATGCTCCCGCGCGGCGCGTGCCCCGACCGAAGAGCGTCGTTTGGTTCTTCGTGTGGGCAAAAATGGCCTTTGAGAAATCGACTATAAGGACGAGGACGCGCTCGAGGAAGGGGCGATGATAGGAACGATTGCGAGGAAGAAGAGCCGCCCGATTTCAGGTCGTCGCGATGCGCCGGGGCACTCATTCTTCGCCTCCGATCGTCCTCGAACTCGTCCTCGTCCTCGATCCGAGTATTGAGTTTCTTCTCAAATCTTCACGCGCGTCAGCCCCATGGGTTGCTCCTGACTCCTCATCCGGCACCGCATTTCATTGAAATTTCTCAAAAACCTTCGCGACCTCCGTGTCCTTTGTGTGAGGTCTCGGGTGAGGTTGACGCCGAACGGCAAACTTGCTTGACGTTGATATGGTAATTATGGTAATAATTGTTAATATAGAATATCACAACCCAATATGTCCTTTGTCGTCAGGCTTTTTCCACTCGGTAGATCCGCGGTCTGCCTTCTCCGCACATGATTCATGATCGAACACGGGGTATTTCAAACCTGGTCACAGCGTGTCAATGCCTGCTCACGCTAATCATCTTCTGGTTCTGGGCCAGCTTGTACCACGCCTTCGTCCCGGGCGCTGAAGGCGCTGACTTAACCGCCTACAGTGGTTACAGCCTGCTCATCGTTATCGGCTTGTTGTTGGACTCAATGAATCGTGACCGCTCGGGGCTGCCTTTCGCTGTCCGGCGCCCCAGCCTCATTCGCCAATTGCCACTGGCTCTGCGTCGGACCACCATCGCCATCGGTTTCCTGTTTTTCATCCTCTTCCTAGGGAAGGACAGATACCTGTCGCGGCTCTTTTTCTTCAGCTTCATTCCCGTTTTTTACCTGCTGGTTTTGACCACCGGCCATTTTTTACCGGGACTCTTTAGCCGAAAGCTTTTCCGCGGGAGGCACGAGGAACGGATGGTCTTAATTGGAAGTCCCAAGCGGGCAACCGCACTTCGCGATTGGCTCGTTGCCAAGCGGGAATACGGCTTTTGTGCCGTAGGAATTCTGACCGACGATCTCTCTGTTCCTAACCCGTGGCCGGCGATCCTGGGTTCGCCCTCGCATTTGGACCATGTTCTCCAGAAGCATGGGGTTACCCAGGTTATCCTGCTTCAGCTTCCGGACGCCACTCCGGGCTTTGAGGCTCTGCTGGCAACCGTTCACAGACGCGGAGTCCGTCTGATCATTCTCAGCGACCTCGATGAACAGCTACATCACCCGGTGTTTGCCTGTGAAGACGACGGTTTGAAGTTTTTTGCCCTCCATCAAGAACCGCTGGAAAACCCGTTCAATCGCGCGGTCAAGCGCGCCATCGACCTGGCGATCGCCGTACCGGCCGCTTTGGTTCTGCTCCCCATCGCCGCCGCCTTGGTCAAGATCCTGCAAAGCTTTCAATCTCCTGGTCCGCTGTTTTATCGGCAGACGAGGTCAGGCATTCAGAATCGTGGGTTCGAAATTGTGAAGTTTCGCACCATGTATCCGAAGAACGATAATCCGGCGAAACAGGCGACCGACGGTGATGCGCGGATTTTTGCCGCGGGACGGATGCTTCGCCGGTTCAGCGTCGATGAACTCCCGCAATTCCTCAACGTCCTGTCCGGAGAGATGAGCGTGGTTGGACCCCGGCCTCATTTGGTGGAACACAACAATGAGTTTGCCAAGTTGCAGTCCGATTACCACACCCGCTCCTTTGTTAAACCGGGCATCACCGGACTGGCGCAAGTCCGCAAACTGCGTGGGGAAGTCGTAAGGAGCGCGGATATCGTCGCTCGCTTGCAATCGGACTTGGTCTACGTGGAGAACTGGTCGCTGATTTTGGATTGCTCAATCATTTTGCGCACATTCTGGCAGGTTCTTTTTCCCCCAATCACGGCGAAGTAGGTCCCGTGTGCCCTGCTGGCCGAAAACGTTCGCGGCTGGCAGGGCGAAGGCCGCTTTTGGGGTTTTGCGTTTTGGGTTTTGGGTTTTGCGTTTTGAGTGGCGGCCTTAAGCGGCCCGGAGGGGAATGCCTCACACAGAGGTCACCGAGGTCACTGAGGTTTCGGACAGGTTTGGCTAGTTAGTTAGAGGTTGTTTTGGGTTGTGTTCGATCGATCTGGCGAGGCGTCGCTAAGGGCATCAACGATTGGTCAACAATCACAAAACCCAAACCCAAAACCTTCCCTAACCTCTAATCTCCTTTAAGATCTTCTTCGTGTATCGTTCCCATCCCGATTGTCTCGCTTTTTCCAGGACTGCGGGCGCACATCGTCTACCCACTCTTTGTGATCCGCGATCCAGCCGATGGTCTCGGCTATTTTTTCCGGGGCCCGAATCGGAACCAGAAAACCGGTTCGCTCCTGTCAACCAGGTCTTCCGCTCCGGCATTAGGGGTCACGATAATCGGCAGGCCGCAGCTTAACGCCTCCATTTGCACCATGGCTCTTCCTTCTACGATCGAAGGCAGAACCAGCACATCGCAACCGAGCATCAATCGGCGGACCTCCGCGTTCGGCCTCACAGGCTCGTAGACGAAGCTCGGATAATCTCTTCTGTAAAACTCGAAGGGAACCAGCGGTGTCCCCAGAACAATCAGTTCAACATCGGACCGATGCAGCAGCTTCATCGCGCAAGAAAAGATCGGCCAACCCTTTCCTTTGGGTCATCGATCCCACAAACAAAAGTTTCAGTCGGGAATTGTCGCGTCTCGGACGATCAATCACCGGTTCGGGACACCCATATTCCGCGACCAGACTCCGGGTCCCGGACGGGAGAGAGATTCTGAACTTGCCGGCTTGGGCAAATCACCAGATCGGCCAGTTGCAACTCAGCAGCTTTTACGCTCCAGCTTGGCATTCGAATCCCGCGTCGCAAGAGCGTAGGTTCCCATTCCGGATAACGTTCCGCTTCCTGGCGCAGGAGTCTTTGTGCCGTCTGCCAATACATAATCGGCAGCTCGTAATATCGTTTCAGCCCCATCCGAGCCGCCGCTTGGAAAGTTGAGAGCGCCGAATCTTCATAACAATAAATCGCTGGCTGTATCATCCAGACTATCGGCAACCTGACGATCAAAATCCTGAGCCACGGCATCGACTGATGCCCAACCGAATTCGTGACGAATCAGCCAATCCTGTTCCAAACGTTGGCTAACAAGGCGCAAAATTTCGCGACCAGGATGTGGCCGGACTTTGGAGCGATCGATATTCACCGCCCGTCGTCCAATGGCAATAGTGGTATGAAATTCGCGCAGCTCATTGGCTGCCTCAAGGGCCTGAAGGACGCCCGCACATACTGATTAACCGTTGGATGACTAACCGTAATCATTGGGGCGAAATGGGAGAACCTCACACTAAGGTCACGGAGGCCACAGAGGTTTTTTGTAATTGTGGATCAATCGTCTGATGCCTTATTTAGCGGTGCTTCGCCATAAATCCAGCGAACAACCCAAAACAAACTCTAAAATTTTCTGAAACCTTAGTGACCTCTGTGACCTCTGTGTGAACCATTCCTCCTCTTCTCAACCTCCGTGTCCACCGTGTCCTCCGTGCGAGATTTTCTTCTTCCTCGATTTCTTGGCTTGTCCGCTTCTCTTTGCTATCGTCCGTCTCAACTTAAGTCCTTCGCTTATTTGACGAATTAGCGGATGGGGATTTGACGACCTTGACGTGGTGACTAGAAACAATTGTGGAACCGGAACCGCAGAAGGAAAAAGCAGGGCTTCAGCGTCGGGAGCTGAAAACCGATCACGGAAATCCGCCCCCGAAAAGCAATCGCTCGCTGACAGCAGAAATCGGGGACGGCCTACATTCCAAAACCGGAGTTTGCCGAAGACCAGAAAAAGCCGGCGCCCAGAGGTGAAGTGGAAGCGATGGGTAATCCTTTCCGCGGCCCTCGGGCTCCTGGGATTCGCAGCCATCGAGATTCCACGGTGGCTGCAACCGCACGCTCAAAGCGAATTCGTTTTGACCGCCGCGGATATTGATCAGGTGGCGACCGCACATGCCCGAGAAGCATTGCGGGCCGGTCAAATTCCGCCGGAATTGGCCGAGTACCCGAAAGCAAATTTTGCGGCGAATTGCCGACGGTCAGGAATCGCTTTACACCAAACGCCTGTTGCCTCCGGAAGCGACCGAGATGCGCGTGCAGGTCACCGTTTCAGAAGGGGCGCGGTGCTCGGCGAAGATATTCTGACGCCCGAGCATCCGATCGGCCGATCATTTCCGGCCGGAAAGGATACTCCTACTCAATTCCATTTTACCGTGGAAGAGCCAGGACCTTCTCATCAAGTCACTTGTTGGGTAGATCGGCAAATTCGGGAACGATTCATACCAAAGCGATGGGCCAGGGGGAAAGCGACGATTTGCAGGCCAGAGCACAATGAAGACTTAGACTCATTCCGAATCGCGCACCATCGTCTCGGTGACGGAGACGACCATTAATCCTTATATGCTCATGGTGGTCGGCCTGGCGATCGCGGGAGCAATCTTCGGTCTGAACAAAGTCAGCCCCTGGTTCATGCCGATCGTTTTTTTGGCTTCATGCGCGGGCATCGGCATCCTGATCTGGAATCACCGAAAAGAAAGCCGCCGCGATCGTGGAGAGGTTGCCGTAGCCGATTACGAAAAACTGGCAGCCACCGATCTGACCCGTTATGCACCCTGGTTAAAGCATAATGTCCGTGGCAGGACGAGACAGTGGATGCCGTGGTGGACGAGTTGCAGCGGAGCCTGTCGCTCGCACGCGCCGGCCGAACCTTGGGTGCGTTACATGCTGGTCGGTCCAACAGGCACCGGGAAGACTTTTTTAGCGCAATTGATCGCCCAGGCGCTTTATCCCAACGCCGAACCGGTGATTCTCCGGATGAATCAATACAAGCATGCGGATGACGTTTATACGCTCCTCGGTCCGCCGCCTGGAAGTCCCGGTTTCGAAGTCGGTGGCTCACTGACCCGCCCAGTTCTGGAGAATCCTTTTCGGGTCATCGTGTTGGATGAGCTCGAAAAGCGCATCGCGATCTTCAACACTGCCTGACGATATTCTGGACACCGCAAGTTGCCGGGAAAAGAGTTCGGGCCGATTAGTTGATTTCAGTAAATCCGTTTTTTTCGGGACCTGCAACGCCGGGGTGGAAGCGATGCGAGCGATTCGAACCCAGACTGTCGATCCCGCTTTCTGGCTGGGCCGGCGCGGATGCTCTGGTCGAGGCCGCCGGATTCGATCGAGCTTTCCTGGCGCGCTGGACGGACATTTTTTTGATGGATGAGCTCCGCTCTGCAGGTGGCCGAGGTCGCTTGCCTGCAACTCCAACGTCATTGGCAGCAATATGGAATTGACGTGCGTTATGTCGCACCGGAACTAATCATGGCAGCGGTCGAAGGAAACGAA
>CAWBKA010000002.1:0-134117 GCA_963789065.1 uncultured Verrucomicrobiae bacterium
CCGCCGGATTGTAGGTCTTCGCCTGGGCTTGCGCTCCATGGGCGATTTGAACGAAAAATGGGTTACCAAGGTCGCCGACGGTCACCGCGACCGCGTCGAGCTTCTTTTGGGCGAACAATGGCGTCGCCAAACCGGTTGCCAAGGCCAACGTGACTGTGGTTTTGATTCCACAACAAAAAGGGTCGTGATGTTCATGTTTGGGGGTATCAGGATGAATAGTTCAGAAAAACTCGAACCGCGTCAAAAGTATCATCTGCATTGAATTGCGCCAAGCCTGTCGCGAATTAATTTCAGAGACCGGGAAGCGCCTCCGCCGAAACGGAGAGCCGGCCCCCAGTTTTTGGCCTGAAATTGTCACGCGATTGGGGCCATTCTTTACGAAGGAAGCGGCAGCGTCTTTACCAAATCAGGAAAAGCTTTTGGCATTCTCGGAATTTCTACCGGGTCGCGGGCAGCCAACAGCGTTCAAACCTATAGATTCTGCCTGGCGCAGTGGCTTGAAGATTGGAACAACCACGAATGGATACGAATGGACGCGAAGGGGAGTGATAAAAAAGCGGTTTCTATTCGTGTCCATTTTGTCCATTCGCGGTTAGGTTTGCTCCTATTCGCCCTGTGCTGGCGCCATCCAGCAGCGTTCCAAACCTATAGATTCTGCCTGGCGCAGTGGCTTGAGGATTGGAACAACCGCAAATGGACACGAATGGACGCGAAGGGGGTGACAAAAAAGCGGTTTCTATTCGTGTCCATTTGTGTCCATTCGCGGTTAGGATTTTCTCCTATTGGACCTACGGTCGCGTTACACACATACGATCTCTAAAGATCAGGTTGAGCTGCAGGCTAGCGGCGCTTGCCTTACGGCTCATACCCATTCGCGTGCATTTTCCATTCACTTGGACTTGTTCCGGTGTACTTGCGAAACGCGCGGCTCAGGTCGTGTTGCCGTGAGTAGCCGAGTTCCTGGGCGATTTCTTTGACGGTAAGATTGCCATTGCGCAACAGATCCTTGGCCCGCTCGATCCTTAGGCGAATCAACATTGCCTGCGGAGAAATTCCGAAGACTTTGCGAAAGCGGTGCCGAAGCGAATCATGGCAAGGATTGAGGCCGAAAAGCATCGGTCCAGGCGAGGATGGTCTCGCAACCTGGCGATGAATTTTCTGCCACAACTCGAAGCATTGAGGATCGATTTCGTCCCTCTCATCAGCAAGGCCGGTTTCGGGATTCGCCAATAGCCAGCGAGCAACACTAACCAATTGCAGCGTGAGCCAGGCAGAAGCCGCGAACGTGTTGAGAAAGCCGGGCGCTCCATTTTCGAGCGCTAGTTTTTGACAGGCGCTGCAAAATCGTTGCCGTTGATCTGGGGAAAGCTTCAGGATCCGCCGTTCCGGCGAGCGTTCGAAGAGATCGCGGAAATGGGTCCTGGTAACTGAGCTGATATGGAATTCGAGCAACCAGAGTCGCGCGGTGGTACGCCCTGAGTTCCAGACACCGTGTACTTCGCTTTCCTTAAAGAGGAAAAGAGTGCCGGCTTCCGAGAGAAGCTTGGTGCCCGCGTGACCCACGGTTGGCGTCCCCTCGAGAATCAAACACAATTCATCGTGCCAATGGGCGTGCCAATCGATGACCTCATCGGGTTGTACGATTCGACACGACACTTCCAATGGGTTCATGGCTCCGGATAAATGCATGGACATTCGATGATTTAATATACTAAGAATCGCTAATACTGGCTAAATTAGATCTATAAGTAAATATGTCTACTTAAAAGACTAAAAAACTTTTGGATGATTTGCAGGGGAAAGCAAAGGGATCGGACCTGGGAAACGAAAGAGGAAAGCCTCGAAAAGCCACATCCTATGATTTTGGATTGAATACTTTGTTAAAAGCTGATATACTACCTTGCGCATGATTTCACGAAAACCGAAGTATCAGCAGGTTTTTGAAGCGATCCAGGAAGGCATTCATTCCAGGCGCTATGAACCTGGCCAGAAGCTGCCCAGCGAAGCTCTTTTCGTTGAGGAATTTGGAACTTCGCGGATCACGGTGATCCGGGCGCTTCGCGAACTGCAGCAACGTGGATTAGTGCGGCGTCGCGCGGGATCAGGGACTTACGTCACTGATGGCGTCGGCCGTAACGCTGGCATGCTCTTTGGGTTGCTGATCCCGAACCTGGCCGAGACTGAGATATTCGGGCCGATTTGCCAGGGAATGGCGGAATCTTGCCAGCTTCGCAAGCACGCCCTGGTTTGGGGTGACACCGCGCCAACTCTAGAGGAAAAGGAGAGACAAACGTTAGAGCTTTGCCGCCAATACGTAGCAAAAAAGGTTGCCGGCGTATTTTTTGCCCCGTTGGAGTGGACGCCGCAGAATGAGAGAATAAATCAGGCGGTCGTATCGGTGCTGAAGGAAGCGGCCATTCCTATCGTACTGCTCGACCGCTGCTTTTTGCCTTACCCCAATCGCAGCTCTTACGACCTTGTCGCAATTGATCATCGGCGCGCGGGATACATGGTTACCGAACACTTACTGAAACTCGGATGCCGGCGGATTGGCTTTGTCGCTCACGCTCACTCTGCGTCGACAGTGGAAGCGCGGATCGCTGGCTACCGGGAGGCGCTGTTTCGTGCTGGCGTAGCGTTCGAACCTTCTTTGGTCCAGCGCCTTGGTGCTGGTCAGACAGGGGGACTTGGGCGATTCGTGGATCGGTTGAATCCGGAAGCCATTGTTTGCGCAAACGATCGGACTGCGGGCGAAGTGATGCACGGTCTCATTGACCTGAATTATCAGATTCCAAAAGATGTGAGGATCGTGGGCATCGATGACGTTCAATACGCCAATCTTTTGCCCGTGCCGCTGACAACCATGCACCAGCCCTGCCGGGAGATTGGAGTGACGGCGGTGGCCGCGATGTTGGAACGGATCGCTTCTCCGGACATGGCCCCGCGCGACATACTCCTGGACTGTGAGTTAGTGGTGCGCGCATCCTGCGGAGCAAATGGTACGACAGGCAGGTGGTTACCACCGAGTCCGGTGGATGCCTAAGGGAGACGTATCGTCACTCTTCACCATCGTAATAGTCAAGCGCATCGGAACGGATGAGTCTGTGCTCTGGAATTCGTACGAGCCATTTATTGCTATCAGGGTAATAGCAGGACTCCCCAAAAGGATTATCGGCTACGATCAGGAGAACAAGATCCTGGGTGTCGTCATTAGTAATCTGGTGTGCCTGATTAGGTCCGAAGATGAATGCGTCGCCGGCTTCGATTGGCGTCGTCCCTTCCTGATGCCGGGCAATGCCTCTGCCCGAAATCACATGATAAAACTCCCATTGCGCGCTATGCGCATGGTAGGGGCAAATGCTCATGCCTGACGAGACACGGCAGATTTCGACGTCGAATGGATGCCGCTGATCCAGGTTGGTAGAGAGCGGCTTGCGCCCCAAGGCGACAGAGATCTCCTTGCTTGCCCCACCGAATTTTCCTTTGGGTGAAGACCAAGACTCCTCAGGAATATCGTTCGTGTTAATTTTGCGCATACTTTTATAACCTATTGTCTCGGACCGGAAATATCTCTGGTGATCAACTGATAATGATAAACTGGGGCCTCTTCGCCGGTGTGCAGCTGAAGAACCTGGTCTAGAATCTCGCGTTCGGTCTTGGTCATTCTGCGATGCAGGAGCAGGTGCTCGCGCCATGTCGTCACCACTGCCTCCATCCGGAAGACGGAATGGTCAGCCAGGCTTTCGTACAGGCGAACGCTGGATGCCCCGTTGCGCAAATAGACAAGGCGAAGCTCGTGCATCAAATCCATGAACTGGTTTCGTTTTGCCCGTCTACCTGATCTCGGCCACTACGGCGATGGGCCGTCATCAAGAGCGGGAGTTTCGGAGAATTTCGGAAGACGTGGCGGCAGCGCGGGCTCCGCATCGAGCGACTTGATGAAATCGATCGATAGCGGGCCGGCGAGAGCAAGATTGAAGCACACGAGCAAAGTTGCGAGGAGCAGTGTGTATTCGAATCCGGTGAACGCAGCGGCGGCACCCCAGGCGAGCCCGCCAATGGCGATGCCACCCTGCGAGACCATGATTTGCGCTGCGTTCAAGCGGCCGCGAGTCCAGCCCGGCATCGCTTGCTGGGCGACAACCCAGAGCTCGGAAGCCGCGAGTGTCCACCCCAGGCCCGCGAGGGCCGCGACGATCATAAAATATTCAAGGTGACGAATGGCGGCCATCAGGATATAGACCGCCGCCAGCAAAGGCTCGCTAGAATCGTGACCTGGTTCGAACTGAAACGCTCCCTGGCCCACGGCACGACGACTACTGCACCCGCCAGGGAGCCGATGGCCATGCTGGTAAACAGAATCCCCAGATGCGAAGAGTTCAAGTGCAAGGCCTTAAGACCCACCGCCGGAAGGAGGGCCGGAATGACCGAGATCAGGAGGGCGAACAAGAGCGCGCGAACAGCACGATCTGGATTCCGCGGGTATACCGGACGTAGCGGAGAGCACCGACAAACGATTCCAGCATGCTCTCGGTAGGAGTCCTCGAACGCTTGTGGGTCTTGCGCCAGCGGACAATCGCGGCCAGAACCAGGAGAAAGCCGGCTGCATTTACCGCAAAAACCGCATTTGCTCCGATGAGCGGAAGGAGCAAGCCCCCAAGGCCGGGCCGATGACCCCGGAAATGTTCATTTGTACGCCCCCCAGTGTTACCGCAGAAGGGAGTTCCTCCTTGGTCACCACGTCTGTAATCACCGAAACCCAAACTGGTGCGTTAAAGGCGAAACCCACGCCGAGGAGGAAGACCGCGGCGAGGACGATCATGGGATTCAGAAGATGCAGCAATCCCAACACGGCGAGGCCGGCGGCTGCCAAAGCCAGCCAGACGTGCATCACGCATAGTAGCTTTTTGCGGTCCACCATGTCGGCCAGGGCGCCTGCGGGAAAGGTGAGCAGGAAGAATGGCAGCGACGCGGCGGTGGACAACAGCGACAGCAGCAAGGGAGACGGCGACAACGTGTTCATCACCCAGGTTGCCGCCATGTCATGAGCCGAGACGCAGCAACCGGAGACAACGCTGGCAAGCCAGAGGCTACGAAAGACGGGATTTCGCAACGAGGTCCAAATCGAGGATGTACTCATTGGCCTGGTTCAGGGACGTCGCTCAGGAGGAAGATTGGATTTAAATCGAAAGGAGCCAGGGTGGGGACACCTTGCCAGGTTTCGTGACCAACGCCCGCGAGTCCGTATTTCATCGAGACCGGCTCCTCAGACGTGCGACGGCGTAGGGTGCGAGGATGATCTGCCTGTCTGCCCATTCGCATTCCAGGGAGTCCATCGCAGAAAAATCCTGAGCGGCAAATTCAAATTCGGACGCTGCCAAAACAGCCGCTTTGCCTGCGAACTTTGTCGGCAACTCGATGGTTTTCACCTGACTTGTCAGGTTGGCAATCCAAACCTCCAAGCCGCCATCCCATTCGGCAGCGATCGCCTGAATTTCACAAGGCTTTGAGATAGACAGATTTACGAGAGGTCGGCCTGCCAACGCGGCCAGACCTTTGAACACATGATAAACCGGATACACTCCACCCTTTTCGTCGAAGTATGGTTGCCGGTAATTCATCCTGGCATAGGCGATCCCGAATTCTCCGACCCCGCCTCCCAGGGTGATCGCCTCTGCGCCACCTTTGGCAAAACGTGCGACAAATCCCAACGACCAGGCGGCGGCGAACAGTCCGCGTTGGCGAGGATCCATTCCATTCATGGCCTGACGAATGTTCGCAGGATTCGCCATCGGAGCTTCTCCGTACGGATTCATCCGCAAACCGATCGAACTGGGTCCGACGTGGTACGGTTTTCCGTCAATGAAAGCTCGCACGCTTTCTGCCAGATGCGGGAGAGACTCCAGAGTCTCCATGGCCGAGCAATCGTCGCCCGCATGAAAAATCGCGACCGTGGTGAATGTCACGAAATCGATCAGGTCAACGGGTGGTCGCTTTCGATTCAACTCGGTGAAGAAGCTGAACATCCCTCCGCCAAGTCGGACTTCAGGAAGAGCCGACCGGGCCGCCCGGTAACAAGCGTCCAATGGTGGGCAGGGAGGCCAGGGACTCCCGGGCAATGTGCACTTGAGATCGGGAGCCGGCGAGATCATGACAACGGCAAAAGGGTTGCCCAGCTCAATCAAAGCGCGGCCGAGCCTCTGGAGATCTTGCTCATAATTGTCGACGCTCGGGACGACGAACTCCAACCACAAGTTGGCTCCAATCGTTTTGCCTGACGCAACCATTCGCCTCAAATCGATTTCGCTATGTCCGAGACGTGGGTCATAGTAACAGACGATATGGGAGGGCGTGGCTTCTGTCAGCAGATTCGAGCTTTGTTCAGTCGCGGCGATATCTTTCGGATCGAGAGCAAAGCCAAGGTGCGGCATGGAATTCCCGGTACGTTCGCCTAACGTTAACGAGTTGCGGCTGTCGACCGGCTCAATCCTGGTGACGGACCCGGAAACCGTGAAGGTGACCCTCTGCTCGACCGCCTCTCCCTTGGCGATCACGTACGGCCAAGGTAAGGCGAGGGGACGAACATAGGTCTTGTAGGAAGCGTCCGTCCAGTTTCGCTGATCCTCCATCTCGAAGGTGTCGCCTTCCATTCTGGCAATAACTTTCAAGCCGGGCAGAAATTCGTGCCTGATTTCTCGCAGCGCTCTCATCGGCTGGACCGGATCGATCAAAAGCGGAAATCTCGCATCTTCGATGGTGCCGTCGGCGTGCTCGATGGTGCATGGAGCGCCTGAGACGCCCTCGATCGGGTGCAACACGACAAAGCCGGTTCGATTTGTGAGAAAGTCCGACGCCGCAATGCCCTTAGCGGAAAAGCTGACTGAACCATTAGAGTCACCGGTGATGACCGCCGAATAATGAAAACCCTGGTCATCTCCCCCGACGCTTGCCTGGTATGAAACGAGAAACGAGTCAGACTCTTCGTGAAAGACCAGATTCGTAATATCCGGTGCGTAAGTGCCCCAGTTTTTGTCGCGCACGACGAATGAAACAGCCCGAATCATTTCATGTCCGCAATAACGCAGGTGACGGAGATTGCCGGCTTCGAACTCCGCCGTGAGCGGACCGGCCTGCAGGATTCGGGGCGGTTCGCACGTTTCATTAGTTCCATAAAGCCGAATTGAATCGGAGATAGCGTATGGCATAAGGGCGAGCAGGATGGATTCAACGAGAAAAGGTTCGCGAGGAAAGGAGACGTTCAATCAAAACAGCGGTGATGATGACGGCGCCGATCGCTGATCCCTGCCAGAAGGGTGATACGTTCAGGAGGTTTAAGCCGTTCCGGATCATGACCATAATAAGGACGCCGATCAATGTTCCAATAATCGACCCGCGACCGCCGTACAAGCTCGCTCCACCGATCACCACCGCGGCAATGGAGTCTAGTTCGAGCCCGGTTCCGGCCAACGGATCGATAGACATGACCTGTGCCGAGGCGAAGGTGATAGCCACTGCCGACAATCCACCGGAGATCACATATGGAAGAACGCTGAATGCCAGTACGTTCAGGCCCGCGGTTCGCGCAGCTTCCCGGTTAGAGCCGATCGCATAGACTGTGCGTCCCCCTTTGGTGAAGTTCAGATAGGCCCAAGCTACCGCATAGAGCACCAGGAGCGTTAGAACATGAGCGGGAACGCCAAGGATACTTGTATAGACGATATTGCCGAAGTTCTCCGGCAAATCAGAGATGGCCGTCGCGCCGGAAAAAATGTAAGCGAGGCTCCGCCCAATGGCCATTACGCCGAGAGTCACGACGAATGCGGGAAGGCCGAAATGGGCGACCAGGAACCCCGAAAAGAAGCCGATCGTCATGCCGGCGAGAATGGCGAGAACGATCGCCACTGGAATGGCGAAATGTTCAAGGCCACGCCCGAGTAAGACTCCGGTCAGGCCGGCCACGGAGCCGACTGAAAGGTCAATCCCTCCGATCAGGATGACGAAAGTCATTCCGATGGCAACGATCCCAACCACGACCGATTGGTCGAGGACATTCAGGAGATTGTTGGAGGTCAGAAAATGCGGGGAGAGAATTGAAAGAGCCGCGCCGAGCGCGAGTGCCAGCGCGAGCATGCGGATTTCCAGCCGCCCGACCACCTCGCTCACGAGCGAACGCTGAGCGTTGGCAGAATTCATCCTTTTTGTCTTCACTGCGGTTTTATAATCCGGCCCAGAAAACTTTCGATTCGGGCCCGAAGTTGCCGGGCCGGAGCCAGCGGAGAGCGGCCATCGAGCGTGATGCCGATCCAACCCATATCATGTCCTCGGCCGCTCCGGACCGAGACCAAAAGCGTTGCCAGCCGATTTTCTGTTTCGAGCACGAGGACTTCTGACCTGGAACTGAGCGCCGCAGGGATTCGAGTTTCGTTGATCATAGGCGTGTCCCCCGCGCGAAATCCCGGGTCTGCCTGATCGTTGATCACCGAGGTGTACAAACAGAATAATCGTTCTTGATCGATCAAAGTCCAAAATGCCGCGCCGTTCAGATCACGCGCGATGTCGCGCAGGATCGCGCTATTTTGCTCCATCGACGTGCGAGGCGCCGCAAAAAGAGTGAGCTTCTCTTCATTTAACATCTCGCTTGGCACATCGGCGATCGACGCACCGTCGCTTATCACCACGATCCGCTCACACAAGCTCAGGAGTTCCTCAAAATCCGAAGAGATAACGATCACGCCGACGCCTGTACCGGTAACGTGGCGGAGCATGGCATAGATCGACGCCCGAGTTCCGATATCTACCCCTTTAGTCGGCTCATCGAGGATGAGGAGTGACGGTTCGAGCAACAGCCACCGCGCAATGATGATCTTCTGCTGCATTCCCCCGGAGAAGTTTAGAATATTAGTGTCAAGGCGTTCGGCGGGCAGTCCCAATTTTTGCATCAGGTCGTCTAACTTCGCTTTTCGTTTAGAATAACCGAGTCCGAACTCCCGGGAAGCAGCCAGGTGCCCCAGCAAGAGATTTTCGCGGACGGAAAAATCTGGCACCATTCCCTGAACCCGGCGATCCTCGGCAACGAATCCGATGCCGGCACGGATGGCATCCGCGGCCCGTCTTGGCGCATACTTTTTCCCGTGAAGGAGGAGTTCCCCGCGTTGCCGCGGCCGAAGCCCAAAGATCGCCTCAACCGTTTCGGATCGCCCTGCTCCCACCAGTCCTCCCAATCCGAGTAGCTCCCCTCTCCGCACCTCGAAAGAAACATCGCGGACGGCTGGGGCCGAGCTGAGGTGCCTGACTTCAAAGACCGGCGTATCCGCAGCCCGTCGAGACAGACTTGGCCTCTTGGGCAAGGCCTCCTTCATTTCCTGCCCAACCATCAGGCGAATCAACTCTGACTGTTGCAAAGACGCTGTCGGGAGCGACTTCGCCACGGTACGCCCTTCTCTCATCACCGTAATGCGGTCCGTAATGGCAAAGACCTCCTCGAGCCGATGGGAAACGAAGACCAGCGTATGACCTGACCGCTTCAGGGTGGTCATCACTTGAAACAGAAGCTCAACCTCAGGCGGACTCAAAGACGCCGTAGGCTCGTCGAAAATAATTAAGGTGGAATTCAGGGCCAAGGCCTTCGCGATCTCGACCAGTTGGCGTTGCGCCGCCGAAAGGAGACGGACCTCTCGACCCAAGGGAAGCGTTTCCGTTTGGCCAAGACGTTCCAGAATTTCTTCCGCCCGTCGCTTCAGTCGCCTGTAAGAGAGTCTTCCCGGTCGGCCAAGCTCGGCGAGAAATACGTTTTCGAGGACGGATAGGTCGGGCGCAAGCGAGGTTTCTTGCATTACCATCGTGATCCCATATCCAATGGCCTCGCGCGCGCTCCGCAGATTCAGGGGTCGTTCCTGCAATGTTATCGAGCCTGCATCCCTGGCCAGATGGCCGGAAATGACTTTGGAGAGCGTCGACTTGCCCGCTCCGTTCGCTCCCAACAAGCCCATCACTTCGCCGGCGTAGACGTCCAGCTCTGCTCCTGCGAGCGCCCGCGTTCGGTCAAATGCTTTCTCGATTCCGGCCGCAACCAGCAGAGGCTTCATGGCGGGATCGGCCAGAGGCTGAGCTGCGGCTTCGGAATCTTCAGCTTTCATCAGCCTCGATTCTATCTGACCTCGAGGGCATTAAGCCGGATTCATTTTATTTCGTTCGCAAATACCGTTTCCTTAATTGTCGGAAGCATCTGGTCGATGTTCTTGCTGGTGACGATCAGAATTGGGACAAGGATCTGTTTTTCCACCGGTTCTCCCTTGATATGCTTGAAAAGTGCTTCTGCGGAACGAACTCCCATTAAGTAGGGTTGTTGCATCCCTGAGGCAACGATTCCACCTTGCTTCAAAAGGTCGACAAACTCTGGAATGCCATCGAAGCCGGCGACCAGGACGGTTCCTTCTCGGCGAGCCGCCTTTATCGCACGTAAGGCACCCATGGTCGGTTGATCTGTCTCGATGAACATCCCCTTCATGTTTGGGTTAGCAGTCAGCATGTCTTGAGTGTACTTGAACGTTTCGTTCGCCGTATAATTCTGCATCTGTGAGAGCGCGCATTGCTTAATCCCTCCCTCTTCCAATGCGGCGCTAAAGCCGGCCGTTCGTTGCTTACCATTGTTCCTGGTCAGCGAAATCGTAACCAGGCCGACGGTCCCATCCGCCATGTTTTTTTCCTTCATCGCCGCGACCAGGGCTTTGCCGACCCCGTTGGCTCCTTCACGATTGTCAGAGATGATAAAAGAGACATACTCGCCCTCGTTCGTCCCGATGTCCCCGATGACGACAGGTATGTTTGCTTTCTGGGCGAGCGCCAGAACGCTTGGGCAGGTAGAGCTATCTGTCGGTGAGATAACGATTCCGGCGACGCCCCGGGCAATGGCATCTTGCGCGTTCTTCAGCTGGGTCTGCGCATCGTTATGGCTGTCGAATGCCTGGAAGCCGTAGCCTTCCTTTTTAGCGACGCTCTCAACGCCTTCTGACAAATACCGCCAGAACGGCAGATCCAGACCCGGAGTTAAATACACGATGTCCTTTGCCGAGGCAGTCAACTGGGAACCTAGGACCAGTGAGGTCGCGGCACAGAATAGGGCTTTGATAATTTTTTTCATGAGGGGGGAGTGCAGATTTTTCTGTTAGCCCGCGTTGGCTTTTCCAGCCAACCCGGAGATCGGTCGCGAAGCGTGGCGCCTGGAAGGCGTCAAACTCAATATTTTACGTGTCGCGTATATCTGAAAGTTGTTAATAAGGGTAGAAAAAAGGGAGACCTCTCGCGATCGAGGACCAGTCCGCAATGAGCTCGTCGCTTCAGTCTGGCGGCCACCTGACGTGGTCCGACTGGCTTCTGTGGCTAGGCTGCATTCCGAGGTTTCGCCACCCGAACCGGCTTACCACTCAGCCATGCGGTGATGTTCTCAACCGTATCGCGATAAAAGGTCTGGTACGTTTTCTCGGTGACAAATCCGATGTGCGGCGTCGCGAGCACGTTGTCCAGCCAGCGGAACGGATGAGATTCTGGAAGTGGTTCGGTGTTGTAAACATCGAGCGCAGCACCGGCGATCGCGCGATTCTTCAGAGCGTCAATCAACGCGCTTTCATCGACCAACGGTCCACGCGACGTGTTGACGAGATAAGCGGTCGGCTTCATCAGAGCAAGCTCGGTCGCGCCAATAAGCCCTTTTGTGCGGCTGCTCAGAACCAGATGAACTGTGATGATGTCTGCGTTCCGGAATAATTCTTCCTTTCCGACCAGGAGCGCGCCATGCTGCTGAGCGGTTTCGCGCGTCAGGTTCTGGCTCCAAGCCAGCACATTCATCCCAAATGCGCGTGCGATGCCGGCGATTTTTGCGCCGATATTACCGAGACCCAACACGCCGATGGTTCTTCCTTCCAGGTCGGTTCCTACCGAGATTTGCCACTGGCCTGACCGCAATGACCCAAGTTCACCGGGCAGGTTGCGCGCGATGGCCAGGATCAACGCCCAAGTCAGTTCAATCGCTCCGTTGGACGAGTATCCCGTGCCGCAAACTGTTATTCCGCGTTCGTGCGCGGCTTCCAGGTCGATTGACGCGTTGCGCGCTCCGGTCGAAGCCAGGAGTTTCAGATTTGGCAACTGTTCAATAATTGAGCGCGTAAACGGGGTGCGTTCACGCATCACACAGACGACGTCGAACGGTTTCAGGCGCTCAACCAGAGCGATCGGATCCGTGAGATGATCTCGAAATACCGTGAGGTCGGCTTTGCCATGGAGCACCGCCCAGTCCGCTGATTGCAGTGCGACACCTTGGTAGTCATCCAGAATAGCAACTTTGATCGACTTGTCTTCTGGCATCGGCATTTTGGGTTCGGTAAAGCTCAGGAAATTGTAACCGCCGGTGAAATCGCTAGCCCGCAATGCGCTCGTCGCTTCACATTTTTTGGCGTGATTTTTGCAGGCTAGTGCTAGGGACCTATCCGGCCTTCGGCCGCGATCAGGGCATTGCAGAGAGCGTGAATCTCGCCGTCGATTTCTGCTGGATCCGAAACCGTGCGAGCGACCTCCGCACGCAAGAGGAGGGTGTAACGCTTTCGCAGCCGGTGGACCATAGTCTTTACCCCGCCGGCACCAATTCCAAGGGTTTTAGAAAGCTCTTCGTAGGAAGGTAAGGGTCGGCTGTCGCCGATTCGCAAGAAAATATTCAATGCTTCAAACGTCGAGGTTTTTCCTTCGGCGGCATACGCCTGCTCCAACTGCGTCATGGCCTGGCTAAGCACGGTCATCGCCCAGCGAGCGTCGAAAATCTTCTTCGGCCGTCAGATAATCCGCCGGCTCCAGGCGATACCTGCTTTCAGCATTTTCCCAATCGAGCGAAACGAATTCATAGTTTCTCCCCTCGTTTCAGGCTATGCGCTCGCTGCGTCTCGTTAGAAAGGTAGTTCTGAAAGGAGGCCAGCAGGAACGACCGAAATTTGCCTTTTAGCCGATCCACTTGAGTCAACGCCTTGTGTTCCAGCAAGTGCAGAAAAAAGCCTTGAGTTAGATCTTGCGCGTCGGGTGGCGAATATCCGCGGCGGCGGGCAAACGAATAGAGCGGGTACCAATAAATTCGGCAAAGCTCGGCTAGCGCAGCCTTTCCTCCTTCTGCCTGACTTTGAGCAGAAACCATGACAAGGGTCCATATCGTGGTGTGAAACTGAGATCCACCAGCATCACTCGAGTCAAATTCCGGTTTCATGATCCCAGCCGGCAGGTTAACGAAAAAAAGCGGCGTTCGAAACAAATATTCCCAACCGAATTTTGGGGTAAGCAAAGCGTCCGAGCGTCCGTATCTGTTTTGCGCCAGTCATACGGCCCGAATGGCTTTGCGGTTTGGACGTTTCCAATCTGCGGCCCGAAGCCCCGAAGTGGCCACAAAAGAGTAGCCCAGGGTTTACCCCATTGGCGTTAACTTGTTTCGACAAGTGGGTCTGCCCCCGAAGGGGCAACAAAGCATAGCCCAGGGTTTACCCTGGGAATTGGGTTTACACCGCGTTGTGCTCTGAAGGGGCTGCGAATTTCGCGTCCCGTCGAAGGTATCTTCTACGAGCCTAGCAGCTAGGGAAACAGAAAACGCGCAACCAAACCCGACTCCCCTTCAGGGCGGTCTCCAAAGGGAAATTACCCAAGATAAACCTCGGGCTCAGACCCCTTGATTCCGTGGAATCCCGTGAGCCGTCGGGCTCGCATTGTGACATGGGCGTCCCGCCCGTGCTCGCAACAAAGATCACGGGCGGGACGCCCATGCCACAATGAGTCGCCGAAAAAAGCGTATCATCTGATTTCCTCAACGCCCTAATGTCGTCTAGTGCGCGCATCAGGAGTTCTGTCGAGGAATGCCGATCCCCTCGAGCGGAGACGTTCATCTGCCCAGGCAGAGCGTCCCCGCTTTGCTTTTGAGAACAGGCTAGCCCTCTTCAGGGCGAGCTTGGCTCAGTTGGGAATCAGCGATGCCAATTCCCATTGTTGTATCCATGCCCGTAATACCCTCGACCATAGTAACGGCCGCGGTAGTAGCCACGACCGTAATAGCCATGCCCATAATAACCGCGTCCGTAATACCCGTTGTAATACCGATTACGCCAATAGGGTCCTCTACCATAGAAGACATACCCAGGAGCATAGCCGTAATAGGGATAGGGATTGTAATAACCAGATCCATAAAAGACCGGGACTGGAATCGGTGGTAAAGGAAACCCGAAGGCAAAGCTAACACCGGCGCGCGCCGTAGGTGCAGAGAGGAACGCCAGTCCAGCGATCGCAACAATAAGGACAACGAACTTCTTCATAAGATCAGAGAGTTAGACGCAGGTAGTCTACCACGGATTCAAGAAAGTTGAAATTTCGGGAGTACTGGATTGGCAGGCCGCTCGCGTGGACAGGTTCGAAGAGGAGAGCCCGCGTTTCAGTTTTTCCGAACTGTCACTGCATTGACTTGGCGTATCCAGCGCGCTGGCCGTTTGTCGCCGGGAACGATGATGCGGAAGGGCCCTTCCCGTGCTGGCAGTGATTGGCCGTCTTTGGTGTCCGCTAAGAGAACGACGCGGTCGATCAAGGCCGGGTCAAGCTCAGCCCACGAGAACACTACTCGGTATCCGTCGGTCGCTTCAATAAGCACCGTCATTGTCACGGTCTCGCGGATACCCGCCATGCCAGAATCGAGCTGGAGGCCGCCGGCCTTAAGTACCTCCACCAATGGAGTGCCGGAGTAGACAATTTCTTTGCTCGGGTCATGCGGATCGGTGCTACGTATCTCTGCTCGGGGCAGTTTGCGCAGCTCGACCGCGTCGATTTGCCGGGGATCGGGTATGTCCCCGCGTAAGTCCAGCCGATCGTCCGGCCATGGGTTTGCGACCGCATCGCCGGGCCTATCCTGAGCCCACCCCCTGTCGATGGACGGTAGACAAAGCATCAAAGGCAAGCCCAGAAGCAGGACGCAGGAGACAGAGCGCTTCCATCGGATCGTCATTTTCATTTGGTTACTTCTCGTCCGCCGTCCCTGGCAGATCAAAGACGCAGTGGAGAGATAGGAGAGAGGACGATTGACTTGACGAGATCGTCTACTACGGTGTGGCTGTGACCCGTGGAGAGAAGACTCGCACCCGTTTGCTGCAGACGACCTTGGATTTGATGTGGTTGCACGGATACGGCTCGATCACAGTGGACTGCATCTGCGAGCGTGCTGAAGTCCAAAAAGGCAGCTTTTACCATTTTTTCAGATCGAAGGCGGAGGTCGCGGCAGCCGCTCTGGAACGCTATTGGGAGTCGATTCATCCGGATTTTGAACGAATATTTGGTGAAAGATCGGTTCCGGCGACTCAGCGCCTCATCAACTATTTCGATCATGTCTACCGCCGTCAACTGCAGCGAAAAAAAGCAATCGGCCAGGTAATGGGTTGCCCTTTCGTAACGCTCGGTACGGAGGTGATCAAGCATGACAACCTTTTGAGCGCCAAGGCCCGGGAGATAATGAAATATTGCCGCTATTTCGAGGATGCGTTGCGCGAGGCACAAGCCAAAGGGGAAATCCAGATCAGACCATCCTCGAGTGAAGGCGCGTGAATTGTACGCATATTTGAATTCGGTTCTCTGGTCCAGGCGCGGATTTTAATGACGCCGGAATTCTCCGGCAACTCTCGGTGGGCCTGTGGCCGATTCTGGGGGCTCGCCGAGCGCCATGGCACGGACGCGGCATGGCCGTGCGGTAACCGGGAACAAAAGCCGCACTTTCGACCGGTTCCGGCTGCGGGAGCTGATTCCGGAAGATTCTCGATTTGACTATTTCGTCAAATGGATCTAAAGTCGCTGGCGCTCCTGGGCGTCCGAGCGGCCGCTTTTCTCGGGCCGCGTTTGCCGGTTAGCAGGAGGCATGGCTATGTTGAAACAACTGATCTCGCAAAGGTACATTGGCGGGATTTATCCGCAGCGTGGATGAGCTACGACCATGCTTTCATTCTTTCTGGCATAGCCTGCACTACTACCGCGCTGGGAGTCCTCCTGATCGGCAGAAGGGTAGACACAAATACTGTTCGACCGTTGGCAGAGGCGGTACATTAGGCTCAGAAGGTCCAAAAGCGCCGTTGCTCGGATCTCCATCTGAAATCCAGCACTCTCTCCGGATTGACTCGGCCAACGATTTCGCAAGCGAGGTCTCGGGCGAGAAACCGTCTTCGGACCTCTCGTGCGTGGGGCTCTGGGACGCTGAGGATGTACCCAAAGCTCGGAAAACAGGTGAGCCAGAGATCGAGCGCTGACTCTAGGTTGCGGGATCGCCCCCAGATCAATAAGAGCACCCACTCCGAGTTTTCCAGAATCATCAGAAGTGTCCCAACGATCCCGCCCATGCTGATGTCGCGCGCGGCGCGGCAGAGGCTCTCTTCCGCCAGCTTTGGCAAGACTCGAGATCATCGCGAAGCTGTTGAGGCGAAGCGCAGGTGCTGGCGTTCCAGAACGGGTAGTTGCCAAACAGCTCACCTCGGAGATCAACAGCCACTAGCAATTGATCTCCCGGCCTGGCATCGAACGTTGTCATGAGTTGATTCGCTCGGCCCAAGACCGATACCGCGAGATTGGTCCGTTGAGTGCCGTGGGCGGTGTGCCCACCGACGATTGGTACGCCGTAGGCCAATGAGGCTGCGAGCATTCCGGCCCAGACTTCCTTCGCCTTTGTTTCAGAGCCTGGCCAGAGCGCATCGGTAACGGCGATTGGGCGGCCGCCCATCGCGGAGATGTCGCTGAGGTTGACCATTACCGCGGAATAGCCAGCGAACCACGGAGCATCGTTGACGAACCGCTCAATCAGCCCCTCGATCGCGAATAGCAACCAGCCGTCCGCAGTTTGCAGAGCCGCGCAGTCATCGCCAAGGCGAACCACTCCGCTGCCGAACGCAGGCGGTAGGTGAACAAAATCGCCGATGGATTCGTAGGCAGCCTTGATCCCTGCCTTCTGGCTTAAGCCGGGGCTTGACCGGAGTCGGTCTTCCAGTTCTTGCAACTGGATTGGTGGCGAGGCCGTGTCAGGCATAATTTTAGAAAACTTCTTTGCAAGGGGGGTAGTACTTGAGTTCGGCCCTCATCAGGCAATGTGACCGGCCATGGAAATCGATCCGGTCCAGCGTGCGCCAATGCAATCTATTGAAGAATCGGGCGTTTTGTTCTTGGACCGCCGCCAGAAATGTTTGGCAACCGAGGCGATTCGCTGTGCTAACGGCCTTATAGATAAGACCGGCACCCAGCGCCCCGAGGCCGTTGAAGAGGGGCTGGTCGTTGGGAAAAGGTCCGTGGCCAACGCTTCGGACCCTGCGAAATTCAGGGTCGACGGCGAGGCGACTACCCCACCACAGGCCTGGCTCACGTTCGTCGATGCGAACAACGCCGACGATACGATCGGGAGTTCCCATCTCGCAGGCCACGGCGATGATCGGGATCATATGCGCGTCATGTTCGTCTCGATCGCTGCCGGTGAATAATTTCTGTTCGCCGCAGAAGATCCGTTCTCTGAGCTTCCAGAACGCCTGCAGCTCCCAGGGGTCGCGAGCCAGCTTGAACCCGTAGCTGATGGGAATAAACGGATAATTTGGCACAACCGCCCCCGGCATCTCTTCGAGGCATGTCGCGGCAATTCTCATTTCTCAAATGTTGAGAGGGCAGAGCATGCGCCGCATTTTCCGCATCCGGCCTTTATCCCGGAAGAAACAAGTCGCGCTTCGCGCAACATTGCGCCCACTGGCTGCAAAACCGCCCGCATGAATTCCGAGCTGGGTCCGGGATGGTTCTGTAATGGAGTTCCGGTGATCGGAACAAACGGAACGATGAAAGGGTAAACCCCGATCGAAATAAGGTGGGCGGACCCTTCTACCAACTCATAGATCGAATCGCCGAGTCCCGCTAACAGGTAGGTACTAACCTGACCGCGACCGAATATCTCGACTGCCTCGAGGAACGCGTCGAAATAAAATTCTACAGGAACGCTTGCCTTTCCTGGCATGATGCGTGCCCGCACCTTTGGGTTGAATGCTTCCAAATGCATCCCAAGTGAATCAATACCCTCGGCACGAAGCGTTGCGAACCAGGTGAAATCGGCAGGCGGCTCGCATTGTCCTTGGATAGGTATACCTGTGGCGCCTTTGATTGCGGATGCACTTTCGCAAAGCACGGCTGCGCCCCGATCTGGAGTCGCGGGAGTGCCGGTGGTTAGAACCGCATGGCGTACGTCGTCGAGTCGGACCGCTTCCGCAGCGACTTCGGCTAGTTGTTGCGGAGTTTTTCGAGCTACGGTTCGTTCCTGCCTTAGAGATTCTCCGATCGCGCAAAACTGGCAGGCCGTCGCACGGTTTCCATAACGAATGCAGGTTTGTAAAACCGTCGTTGCCAGGACATCGCTGCTATGGAGTTGAGCGATCTTCCAAGCAGGTACTCCGTCGCTGGTGGTATAGCTGTAAAATCCCGGCTTCCGCGGAAAGGAGATGACACCGACCTCCTCGCCGTCGCGCTCGAGTACCGACATGCCGTCGGTACGGGATTTTCTTGCCAGATACGGGGACCGCGCAGCCGGGCTGGTGTGAATAGGCACCATTACCGTGGTGCCCATCACATTTATGGCTTTGTGATCGGAGGGACCTGCGCCGCCACGCCGGCTGGGCGCGCCTTCTCCAGGTTCGGCAAGCCGCAGACCATGGGTCTGCAGCTCGGTAATTAGATACTGTTGTTTAGTGACCCAGGCTGAAGTGCTGTTCATACGCTACAGTTCGAAGCGGAGACGAAGCAAAATTTCTCCGCCGAATCCCTAAAGCGTCCAGGTATCCAGAATGAAAGCGCCATCACGGCGATGGATCAGGATGAGGTCGAGCACATCAAGCGGGCTGATCGCCTTGATTCCGGGAATCAGGGCCGGTTCGCCATGGCCATACAGGGCCTGAAGCGCAAATCGACAAGCGTAGATTTTTCCACCCTCATCCATGAACTTAATCATACGCTGATTCACTGCGAGGTGTCCTGGAAACGCTTCGTCCCCGAGGGTCGGAAATCCTCTTTGAACGCCGAGGGTAACTCCCGGGCCATAAAGCAGGATAGAGGTTTCGAACCCCTTCCTCAGGAGGCGGGTTGCAGACAAGGTGTTGACCAGGCCGATCGATCCTTCGAAGGCAACCGTGTGGAAAGTTACTAACGCTTTTTCCCCCGGTTGTGCTTTGACATCCTCGAAGACCTTTTCTTCGTAATCGACGAAAAAATCTCCCTTTTTATGAGCGGCTGTTGCGACTGCGGGCATGGATTCGGGGTTCTTTTTGAGTTTTTGGTTCAGGCGGCAGTGTGGAAGTCGTTCGCGACTTCGCCCGCGCCCTAAATACTGATTCAGAACGGATGGAGCAGTAACAATGCCAGAGGGCGTGTAGGTGTTTAGCGCCAGTCTTACGGGCCGAAGGGCGGGCCAAAGATTGAAACGTCCAAAACACAGCGGTTTGAGACTGGAAATGAACAATCTCATTCAGAGTTCTGTCTCTTTTTTGTCAGGTCTCATGCTGAAGGGTTGATCCCATCAGGCCTTGTGGGTTAATGACGGGTAGCTCCTCCGACAATGCCGAAGAGGAACGCTCCGATGCGTCAGTCATTTTCCTACGAGATCCGAAATCAACCGAACGCGCTGCAGGATTTAAAGCAGGAGTTGGAAATGAGACTCTTCGTCCAGCTGAATCATTCTGCCCTTCGTGCTACCGTCCTGCTGGTTATCGATGAGTTGGTGTCGAACCTTCTTAAATACGGGTTCAGCACCGCACCGGACCAGCGGTCGTATTTAAACGTCGCGTATGATCAAAACTGGCTGGAAATTGAATTGAAAGATAATGGGCATCGCTTTAACCCTTTGCTTCAACCGGAACCGAATTCGCTGGACCAAAGGCTGTCGGATCGGCAGGTAGGCGGTCTCGGACTCTATCTGGTCCTAAAGATGATGGATGAAACGCATTACGAATGGAGGCAACCGTGGAATTGTCTAAGCTTGCGAAAAAGATTTGAGGAAAAACGCTAATGACCGCGAAACTTGAAACCGTAGGAGGTTGCCGGATTCTCCGAGTTGGTGGACGGATCGATTTTGAATCGGCACTCGATTTCGAGCAACGCATAAACTCGATGATCCAGGAGGAGGGCGACTGTTTCATCATCGAGTTGTCGGAAGTAGAGTTGCTGAGCAGCGCGGGCCTTCGTGTCCTGCTTTCCACGGCTAAGCGCATTTCGCATCGCAATGCCTCGCTTGGTTTGGCTGCTCCGAGTCACGTTGTGCGCCAAGTGTTTGAGATTTCGCACTTTAATTTGTTGTTCAAGATTTTTCCGACCGTGTTGGAAGCAGTAACAGCGCTTAAGGGTCCGGGCGCGACGATCCCGTTTAGTGAGCCGCTTCAAGATTCGCATTTGTCGGAGACCGCAACGTTAGAGGAGGAACCGCAACCGCCAGTTCGGGTCGTTCGGGATGCCGAGGCGGCGGTATTTGGTGGGCAGACATCGCGATCTGAAGAAAAATCGCCTCTGGCGCAGCCGCGGACACCTCTGGGGGCCCGTGAATCTGAAGCTGCGACAGTCGCGCCGCTACCGGGACCCCTTTCCCCTCAGGCGCCGTCCGTCACGACGCAACCGGGATCGCCCCCCGCAGTCCGGTCGACGGGTGCGCCTCCCGCGACCGGCTCGGCTCCGCCACCGCCGCTGCCGCGTGTCGTCCAGGCGGCGCCGGTTGAGCCCGCCTCGGAACAGCCACCAGTCGTGCGGCCGCCCGGACCGTCACCGCGGCGGGAGGCGAAATATCCAGCTCGTCTGGAAGTCCGGGCCGAGGGAATCAGCTATCCATGCAAGGATGGAGACGTCATCGGGACGGCGGGTCAACTCGCGGCGGCCTATTTTAGCCAGATTTCCAATCTAGCGCCTCGCCACTTGCTCATCGGCAGATTGGATGAACGTTGGTTCGTTTTCACACCGAAGAACGTGCAACATCCATTCATCCTGGATGGTGTTCCGTTGCGGGCGGGCGAAAGGAAGGTTCTCCAGTATGTGGAGCACCAGGCGGAGTTTAGCGGCCACGTTTTTGGTTTACGGCTTGTTCAAGAACAGCGAAAAGAGGGGCTCTTGTCGCGGATGTTCGGGCGGAAGCCGCCGAAATAAGCAGGAGGCGAGAAGTCGGGAGGTGAGGAGGTGAGAGGTGAGAGGTGAGAGGTGAGAGGTGAGAGGTGAGAGGGGGGAGAGCTCGAAGCCAGTTGCTGCTGAAACGTTCACGCGCCTTCAGCCCGTGGAGTGCTTCTCTGAAAACGCCGAAGCCGCGCGTCTGCCTGGTGCGTCCACAAAGCCCTGTCAGCCCCATACAACGCGGACTGCCTGAGGCGCTCGCACGTATCGGCGCGCTTAATTAGCTTAGCGGACCAGCAAACGCAGATTTCCGGACGTGCCACCCCGGACGCGCAGGAGCGCATCCCTACCAGCCACGCGCGCGACCGCGTCACTGGCAAACGCCTCACCTGCCGAGCGCCATTTTCTTGTCAAAGCTTCACGCGCCTCGCGCGTCGGTTGCTCCCGCATCTCGGCTTAATTAAAGCCTCTTACACCTCGGCTACTGGCTACTTGGCTACTGGCTACTTCCCCGGCCACTTCCCCTCACGGCGCTACGGCCCAGATCTCCACAGCTCGGTTTTGATCAGGACGTTTGCCGTCCAAAAGGTCCGTACTGCCCATCCCGACGCTGTGAACAACATTTAAGAGGTTGGTTTTATCCTTGAGGAACTTCGTTACGTTGTCGGCTCGCTGCTGGGAAATCTGCAGGTTCTTTTTCACATCGCCGGCGGCGTCTGCGTATCCGGCAACAACAAACACCACGGTCGGATCGCTGATCTGATCCTGGACTTCTTTTGATTTAAGCCGATTGATCAAATCGTCCGTTGCCACGCGACTCAGAGCTGTTTGCCCCGTATCAAATCGAACCACTATAAATCTTTCCATCGAACGAGCGGTTGCCATTTTATCGCTCAGGCGCTTTTTCTCTTCCGCCGTGAACTTGGGAGTCGCATTAATGCGTTTGAGCACGTCTTCACGAGTCGCGTCTACGTCGGTCTTTGAAAGTGCCGCCGGAGCCTGAGCTACGTCTCCTATGCTGGCCGGAGCTTCGGAATCCGAGCGGGCAAGGGCTTGGTTTGGAGTCGCACTTTCGCGTGATACCACGGCAGGCGGAGTTTGTTGCGTAACGGGCTTCGCCTTTTCCGGTTCGACGTTCTCAGATGACGGCGCTGATGGAGGGGTACCGGTTGGTCCAGGCGCCAATTTCTCCGCATTGGCCGCTGAAGAATCGGGTGTTGAAAGATCGGTGGACGAATTTGCAGGCGTCGATGTAGCCACTTGATCGTCGGGCGGAGCCTGAATCACGCCTTTGTTGTTCTCCGATGGCTTCAGGTTTGTTTCCGGCTTGTTTAAAGCGAAATGGAAAAGTTGATCCCTGAAAACGAAGAGCGCCGTGCCGGCGGCGGCGATAATCAAAAGCAAGAGAATCGCGAGCACGAGGACTATTTTTGCTCCGCCCTGCTTCGGGCTATCGACGGAGAGCGGTTGGCCGCATTCGGGGCATTTTGAGTCGGCTGGGACAGTGATCTTCTCGCCAGTGTAAGCAAGACTGCAGCCTACCTTGTTTTTGCAGATGCCGAGCTGAGGTTTCATAACGGTCTCTCGATCATACGCGCGAACCGGGCAGAATTAAGAAAAATCTTAACAATTGAGCGTATCGAGAAAATGAGCTAAAAGGCTCGAGCAAAGCATGTGATTGATCGGGGAGATTCAGTGGAAAACGAAGGAAGGCAGACCCTGGGAAGGGATCTGCGGCTACTCGAATTAATCGTTGATAACATTGATGATTTGATCGCGGTCATCGACTCGCAAGGCAGGCGGGTGTGGAATAATGCGGCGTATGCAAGGGTACTGGGGTATTCGGTGGAAAGTCTGGCGGGTAGCAACTCGCTGATTGAGGTTCATCCTGACGATTTGCCGAAAGTTCAGGGTGCCCTTCGGGATTCGATGCTATCTGGCAGTGGTCGACGAATCGAATATCGGCTCCGCCATCGATCCGGACATTACGTCTACCTGGAGTCGCAGGGATGGGTCCTGCCAGCGGGTGGGGACCGAGAGCAACTGCTGGTGGTGATTTCTCGAGACATATCTCAACGCAAAGAGCTCGAGGAGCGTCAGGCCTTATTGTACGACCAACAATCTCGGCAGGCTAAAGCGATGGCCGAGATCGTGCACTCGGCCGACTTTCAACGGTCTGATGTTGAACACGGATCGGAGATGGTGTTGGGAGTGCTTTGTCAGACGCTGAAGGCGCAATCGGCCGAACTTTGGAAATTGGATAGCGTCGGTGAGGGCCGTTTTGTTTGCCTGCGAAGCCTGCGGACCGACGAGAAAACCAGGCAGGATCTTAGCCTGGAGTCGATGGCCTTGCCTTCCTTGCTTCGAGAATATCGAGTGATCGCTCTGCCTGATGACGCGGCGGCGGTGGAGGACCTTGACATCGGGAAGGCGCTTTTCCCCGGCGCGGGAATCCGAACGATACCCGATGAGGTAAGGGCAAAGCTCATTGAAGGGAGTGCTCGAGGGATGGTTGCCGCGGTATGGTTAGGCGGGAAGCCGGCAGGTTTTCTGTTGGTCACCATCAGTGATCCGAATCGGGTCTGGACGATTTATGAGCGAAATTTTTGTGTCGCTTTAGCTGATCTCGTGGCAATGCTTCTCGAGGGCAGACAACGTCTCGACACTCTGCACGCGCTCGAGCTAAGCCAAAAATTGATCAGCGCGCAGCTGGCGGACGCCGCCAGTTACGTTCGCTCGCAACTCCCGGCAAACCTCTCGGATTCGGTGAAGACCGATTGGCGATATCTTCCGAGTTCTACGCTAGGTGGCGATGCCCTCGATTGCTTTTGGATCGATGACGATCACCTGGTTATCTTCGTCCTTGATGTCGTTGGGCATGGCGTCGGGTCCGCGCTGTTGGCCATCTCTATTCTACACTTGCTGCGGCAAAGGGCCCTGAAGGATGGTGACCCGCTGAATCCGGTTTCCGTCTTAACCGCGTTGAATCGCTCTTTTCAGATGGATGAGCATGGGGACAAAGTGTTTTCAATCTGGTACGGTGTTTTCGACCGGGTAAGCGGAATCATCCATTACGCGTCTGCCGGACATCCTCCGGCCCTGCTTATTTCACCTGGTCGCAATGGTGAGCCCGAAGTAGCCTGGCTTAAGGCACAGGGACTTTGGATCGGAGCGACGACGGTCGAGACTTATGAAGGCGGTACTGCAGTGGTAGCGCAGGACGCCGAGTTGTTCGTTTTTAGCGACGGTCTATTCGAGCTGTCCACGACCGGGGGGCCGATGATCGGCCTCGAAGGCTTTGGTCAAATCCTGGCCAACCTTCATAATTCGGGTGCCGCGGACCTTGAAGAAGTCTTAAACGCCGTAAGCCTCATGCATGGGTCGGAGCAATTCGAAGATGACGCGTCGATCCTCAAAATCCGGTTTCGTTAAAATCTTTGTTGCGCCCGGGAATGCCGACGAGTCTTCTCAATTCTCTGGTTCGCGGCGAAAGAGTTTATCTGCGTCACCCGCGCAAGACGGACGTTCTGGAATTCACTCGCTTAGTGGCCGCCAGCCGAAGTTTTCTCCGTCCGTGGGTCAATCCGGCATCGACTCCAGAAGCTTATGAGCGCTATCTCCAGCACTCCCGCCGTGCCTCGGTCTGTGCCTTGGTGATTAACCGGATCCTGGATCAACGGATAGTCGGCGCTTGTAACCTGTCGCGAATGTGCCTGGGCAATCTCCAGCAGGCCTCTGTAGGGTATTGGGTGGGAGCCGAATTTTCCGGGAGAGGCTATATGACCGACGCGCTCCATCTCGTGCTGCGCTACGCGTTCGAAAACCTCAAGTTGCATAGAATTGAGGCAAACATTCAACCGGAGAATGCAGATTCAAAGGAGCTCGTGGCAAGGGTTGGTTTTCGATTGGCGGGATTTTCACCGCGGTATCTAAGGGTTGCTGCCCGGTGGACCGATCATGAGCGATGGGTTATCTGTCGCGACGATTGGGCGGGTCTGGTTCGCGGCTGATTTTCGCTCCAGCCTGGCTTATTCCGCAATTGTGACCAGAGGCTGACTCCGTTAAATTCTGTGCTGCATGTTATGCCCAAGGTGCCGCACGGGGTCTGATGAACGGTTTTGCCGCCAATGCGGCTTAGATCTGCAGATTTACGCTGAGCTGGCTGGCCTGCGAGAACAAGTGGAATATCTTCGCAAGCTGGTTGTTGCCGATGACTTGGCTAAACAAGAGAAAGCGACTGGCCGGGCGGGCGAGCAGGAAAGAGCGGTGGCGGAGTACAATCTAACACCGCCACCGCTTCCTCAAATAGTGACTGAAGGCGCTGGAAAAGGGCATGCGTTGCAAAAAGGCTCTGCTGAACTCGCTGTCGGTCAGAAGTGGTTTCTTGGTGTTGGGGTGCTGATCCTTATCATTGGAGTCGGATTCTTTCTCAAATACGCTTTTGACCAGCAATGGATTGGGCCGGCGGTCCAGATATCGCTTGGCTTTGTTTGCGGCCTTGGGCTTTTGGGGTGCGGAAATTTGTGTTATCGACGAAATCTTCGAGGCTTGGATGTTGGAGTTGGAGCAGTTGGCCTGGGAACACTTTATCTTTCAAGCTATGCGGCGACCCAGGTTCACCATTTATTGCCGGGCGGTTGGACGCTCGTATTGATTTTGGTGACGACCGCGGTCGGCGCAAGTCTGGCCACCCTATGGACCTCGCAGGCACTGGCGATTCTCACTTTCCTCGGCGGTTACCTTGCGCCGCTCCTGTTCGACTCCGGTCAAATCGATCCATGGCTTTTTCTCGGATTTCTTTCAATTCTGACTCTCGGGGGTCAGATTCTCGCCTACGCCCAGGATTGGAGACACCTTTACTCCGGCGGCGCTACGCTGACCTGGCTATCGCTTGCCGTCTGGTCGAACCGGGACTACCGCAAAGAGTGGTTTCCGGAAAGCTTTGTATTTACGCAGATCTTATTCGCGGCCTATTCCCTGATGCCCTTCTTGCGCCCGGTGTCAAGAAAGGGACCGAAGCGAAGTTTCCTCTTGGCGGTCGTCAATGGATTGCTTTGCATCTGGTTTTCAGCGATCCTTCTGGACCACCAGAAGTTGCCCGAGGCCCTGATCAGCCTGAGCTACGCGATTGTAACGCTGGGACTGGCCCTGCTGTTGTGGCGCCGGCAAGAAGCCCCTGGTCTGGTTTCCAGCTGGCTAATCGCACAAGCCGTCGTCTTTCTTCTCGTCTTTTGGCATCAAACCTTGAGTGACGATTGGGTGACCGTCTTTTGGTCTGCCCAGCTGGTGGTCTTGTATTGGGCGGCGGCGAAATGTAACGATCGGGCACTATTATTTGGAACATTTCTCATCGGCCTGATTGTCGTTTTCCAATATTTCTGGACCGCGCTGGCTTTTCTTTATGAGCCGCCAATGGGTCAGACATTTACCACCGGAATCGTCGAACGATGGAGTGCAGGGCTATCAGTGGTCGCTGGACTTCTATTCGTGTCCTGGTTGGATCGCGTGGGCGAAGCCAAGGGGACACATCGAAGATTGAGTCGCGCGTTCGAAGCGCTTGGCATCCTGAGTCTTTTTGGATTTGCCAATGCGGAGCTATATCGATTTACGACTCAGTTCATGCGCAGCATTGAGTTGGCCGGTATCTCCGTCTTATGGTCTCTATTCGCCGTCGGGCTGATGTTGTTTGGCATCTGGATGCGCCGGAAGGCTTATCGGCTTTCAGCGATTGTTCTCTTGATGGTTACCGTTTTGAAAGTCCTGGTCCGCGACACGGCCGAGGTTGCGACGCCATTCCGTATCCTTTCATGTCTGGTGCTTGGGGCGATGCTGGTGGCCGTCTCCTTTTTATACCACCGGTTTAGTGCACGACTGACCGGAAAGTAGGTGGAGAGACATGTCGGCGTGTCGGCGTCGGGATTACCGGGCTTTCCCCCCAACGATCCTCATCTCAAAACGCCGCTTCGCGAAGACGTCGATACGCTCTCCTAAAGTCCGCCAGGATGGCGCATAACGAAATCATTGGCCGGCCGGCTTCGAGTCAGCCATTTTGGGCCGTGCGTGCCGGTGCCGTAACCGGTGTCGAAGCGCAATCCGGCAATGACGATAAATGAATGTCCCTGGCTGGCATAGATCGTAATCCATCTGCCAGGGCCGCTTTCGCCGTAACGGCGCAATTCGTTGGATGGCGTTGGCGTGTACATTCTGCCTATCGAATGAAGCACATACGAAACCGCGCCGGAGCAATCGTAACCGGAATCGTAATAGTTTTGATGTCCGCCACCATACCGATACGGCTTCCCAATTAATTCGTTTCCTGCGGCAACCGCCTGTCTGACAATCGGCGGGGCTGCCGGCGGCGCCTGGGCGTAGCCGTTGTCCAGCGTAGCAGTGCGGCCCGGAATGTAATGATATTCATAAGGCGGGGTGCTGACACAGCCGGTAAATGCAAACGCGATGGCAGTAAACAGAAGCGCCAATCGAAAAGACATGGCGCGCATATTGCCGCTCCAAACAAAGTCGTTGCAATCCAGAAGTGACAGAAGGGAGCTAAGAGGGAATTTGAACAGAAGCTAACAAATGAAGCGAAGACAGATCAAGAATTGGGGTTCTGACTGGGGTCAATCGATCGGTTTTTTCCGAGAGCGTTGTTGCGACAGAAGCGGGAACAGAAGAGATTTTGCACAGAAGACAGCAAAGGAAGCGAAGATAAATCGGGGATTGGATTCGACGGGGGTCAATCGATCGGTTCTTTCCGGGAGCGTTGCTGGGACAGAAGAGATTTTGAACAGAAGGCAGCAAAGGAAGCGAAGATAAATCGGGGATTGGATTCGACGGGGGTCAATCGATCGGTTCTTTCCGGGAGTGTTGCTGGGACAGAAGAGATTTTGAACAGAAGACAGCAAAGGAAGCGAAGATAAATCGGGGATTGGATTCGACTGGGGTCAATCGATCGGTTCTTTCCGGGAGCGTTGCTGCGACAGAAGAGATTTTGAACAGAAGACAGCAAAGGAAGCGAAGATAAATCGGGGATTGGGTTCTGGCAGGGGTAAATTGGTCGCTCCTTCCAGAGCGTGATGTTCTGCGTCTCAGGCGCCTTTAGCCTTACATCTCATAGGCTGATGGCAGCTCTTGATTTACCATCTAGTGAATATTGAGCCCGCGACTCACTGTCGGTGCAGACGGACCTTGAGTCTGTAGCAGTCCGGTTTTGGGGCGGATAAAGGGATTTCGGCGGCTTGAGTGGCTTGGGCTTGCGGCAGTTGGTTTCTTACCAGGTGTATTTCGCCGTGATCCAGCAGTTCCCGTTGCACTTCTTCGCCGGCTTTCATGCCGATCGTCGCCGCCAAGGGCAAGGGGAAATAAACATCGGGCCGCCCCTGCTGATTCTTGGAGCGGATGGCTTGTATCGAGCGGATATTTTGTTTGCATAGATCCTCCAGCAAGCCAGAGGCTTGTTTGTGTTTAGCGCCGGTTTCTTTTGAGCGCGAACCGCTTTGTTACCGGCCAACGCTCAAAAGCTCGAGGAAGAGGACGAGGACGATTTGTAGGAACGATGGAAAGGAGCGAGGGCGAAGGAGGTTGCGGTGAGCGGAGACGGACCAACGAAGGCGGTGTCTCGCTCGAACGCTCGTTCCCGGCAATCGTCGTTGTCCTTATGGTCTCGTTCTCGTTTCTTTGGCGTCGAGCGGCTGATTCTGACGTCGAAGGTTCTTTCGAGCGCCAACCGCTTTAAACCCGCAACGCCCAGAGTCGAGGACGAGTTCGCCACCTCGGGCCGTATCACCGACGTTAAACAGTTACCGAGGCTTACCGGATGTCACCTTCTCCCCAGTTCCGCACCGGCTTGCAGCCGCTGCTCTTTGGCTATAGCAGCCTCAGAACTCCTGATGCGCATTAGACGAGATTGGGGCGTTGAGGAAATCAGATGATACGTTTTTTTCGGCGACTCATTGTGGCATGGGCGTCCCGCCCGTGATCTTTGTGCGAGCACGGGCGGGACGCCCATGTCACAATGCGAGCCCGACGGCTCACGCGGATTCCACGGAATCAAGGGATCTGAGCCTGGATTCGCATCAGGTAATCAAGCACTTCTCCGCATCGCACCGCAGACTATAGGCAACTCGAGCCTTGGAATAACTGTCCGATAAGCAGACGAGTTCCGTTGGATTAGCGGACATCGAGAACGACGAGGCTTTCTTACTCCGAAGCCGACATTCGGTTGCCTTTTCTATTGCATGTTGAGGGAAGTTGAGGACGTCTGCAACTCGTTACTTGGCAGCTCGACCTTTGGGGAGAACTGTCCGATAAGCGGACAGGTTCTGTTGGGTAAGCGGACAGAACACCTGGGCTTCTTATTCCGAACCGACAATCCGTGGCCTTCAATTTCGCGTTGAGGGCGCTGACGATGTTGGCAAAACTCGTTACTTGGCAGCTCGGCCTTTGGCGAGAACTGTCCGATAAGCAGACAAGTTCTGTGGATTAGCGGACATCGATGGCCGTGCACCTCAATAGAAGCCTTTTCCGGTAAGAGTTTCTTGAACTGACTCACAGCAGGATAGAAATCTACTCCAAACAGATCGTCAATTTGAGTCTTGGCGTGGCTCTCGGCCACCACCATCGCGCGCCTTATTATAACTGCGCCCCCGCGATGTTCCACGTATGCGAACGATCTGCGCCGGGGACGCTCCAAAAGTACTTCGCTTGCTTTGTTATCTTCTGTTCAAATCTCTCTGCGTTCTTCTGTCTTTCCCTTTGCTTCCTTCTGTGCTTTTCACGATCCGACTGCTGCGCGGAGTTTTGGAAGTGCTTTCTCCAGAGAAGCGCCGTCCGCGATCGAAATGACTTCTGTTCCTTTTCGAATGTGACCAACGAGGCCGGCAAGAATGTCGCCGGGTCCGAGCTCCAGGAAGAGGTTGCATCCGAGCTGATCGATCATGTATTCGACGCTTTGCGTCCAACGCACGGTCCCAGTGAGTTGTTCGGCCAGGCTTTGCCGGACGGCGTTCTCCCCCGATACCGGCTGGGCCGTGGCATTAGCAATTACCGTTGCGTCTGGCCTCGAGATAGTGACGCTGGCGAGGTCACCTCTCAATTTTGCCTCTGCGGAAATCATCAGCCGTGAATGGAAGGCCCCGGCGACGTTCAAGGCGACGGCCCTCTTTATCCCATACTGTTTCGCGAGATCGATTGCTTTGCCAACTTTCTCCACCTTCCCAGACAGAACTATTTGACCGGGAGAATTGAGATTAGCGACATCTACGTCGGCTTCTTGAGCGATCTTCCGCAAAATCCCTTCATCTCGGCCAATAAACGCAGCCATGGCCCCGGAGGTCGCCTGACAAGCCTCTTCCATGTATCGACCCCGATTGGCAACCAACCGAAGACCGGTCAAAAAATCGAATGTTCCGGCTGCAGCGTGGGCCGTGAACTCCCCGAGCGATAGTCCGGCCGCTGCCGCAAAGTTGAAATGTCCCAGCTGTTCGCGAAGCACATCAAGCACTGCTATGCCGTGTACGTAAAGCGCGACTTGGCACCGTGAGGTTTTTGTCAGCTCCTCGAGCGGTCCGTCGAAGGCTATTTGACTGATCGAATAGCCGAGTCCGGCGTCGGCTTCGGCAAATCGATTCGCCGCGACAGCGAACCGTTGCGATAGATCCTTCCCCATGCCAACCTGTTGGGCGCCTTGCCCCGAGAAAAGTAGCGCAATCGATTTCACCATGGCGCGACCATGGCGCGCGAACGGAGGCGTTTCAATCAAAGAAAATGCTTGAGCGATCCCGTGCGTGCATTCGGTCCGGAGAGCTCGCATTTGGTAAAAACCCGCCCGGGCGCGGCGTTCCCCCTTGCTCAGATCTCCAGAAGCAAGACCCAATTCTTGCCGACACGATATCGCGCATCCGGTGTTTTCGACGTTCCTCGAACCGTACTCCGGGCTAAAGTTGAAGAGGATTCTGCCGATTGATGAAAGATGGCGCAGAATTACCAGTCAAAGGTCACTCTTGGAGATCTCCGGCCTCAAGGCTTACTCGACCTTTATCGGCAAGGCACCACTTGGGTTGCGTCTATTCGCTTGCGCGATGGCCGCTTGACCAACCTGCCGCTGGAAGAATCCGTGACCACGCGAAAAGCCGCTCTGCAATTTCTGAAGGCTGAATTGGCCAAGTTTCCAGAAAGCGCGTTACTTCGCTAACGGTTGGCAAGTGTTCAAGTAGGTTGCAAAGAAAATTTGCTTGATCCAGTTTTCCGTTTTGAATCTTTGCCCAAAGAGGCGCATATTTACCGAGTCTATGGAAATCGCTGCTTCAGTTGGCGCGATCTTGTCGCACAAGGGGTCTGCAGTCTGGTCGATTGCTCCAAATGAAATGGTCTTTGAAGCCATCAAACTCATGGCTGATAAAAACGTCGGTGCTTTGCCGGTGCTAGAGACGGGCGAGTTGGTTGGAATTATCTCCGAGCGGGATTATACCAGGAAAGTCATACTTAAGGGGAAATCATCGAAGGACACACCCGTCAGGGATATCATGACCCAGGAACCGGTGACCGTGCACACGAGCGATACCGTGAGCGAGTGCATGCAGCTGATGACCGAAAAACGTGTTCGACATCTACCGGTGATGGACGGCACCAAAATCGTCGGACTTGTCTCGATTGGGGATCTGGTCCGGAGGATCATTTCGGCGCAAACTGCAACAATCGACAACTTGGAGAAGTATATCACCGGGGATTATCCGGCCTGAAGTTTTTGTTTCGAGCGGCCATGCCTTGTCATATCTGGATAGGGTCGATCATACGACCCGAGCGGCCCGGGGTTCACCCGTGAGCGCTACTTGTGCCAGCTAGCTTCACCAAATTCTCGCCTGCCAGGCAGCAAGAGGACGAGAACGACGACGATATTCAGGTGCGATTGTCGAAGAAGCGAGGAAACGAGCGCGATCCGCTCGAGTAGCGACGTTCCAGCGGGTAAGCGAAGCGTCCCTGCTTTGCCTCTTGAAAACCGAGCGGAGCCAGACGCTCCGGCGACAGTCGCGGCGCCGCTATGACAATGAGGAGAGCTCTCCTTGCTCGCTATCGTTCCTAAAATCGTCCTCGTTGTCGTTCTCGTTTTCTAGCCGCCTAAGCCAACCCTGAAGCAGAAAAGGGGCTCAGAATGGTGCACGCGATCCGGTTCGAAGATCCGGAGCCGATTCTCGCCGTACCTGGTGGCCCTTCAGTTGAGGCCTAATCCGGGAGGGATTTTTTGCCGGCGAGAATCGTCGTCGAACTCGCTTTCTGACCGCTGCGGCCTGCCATGAGCAAGCGAGAGCGCTTCGAATGCCCTGTCTTTTCCTCGCGATGCGGACTGGCAGCGAACGGCAAATAATAATTTCCATAAATACACTATTGCCTATGTATTCCATAGATGTAAATTGGCTCCGTGTGAGACCGTCCTTACTATGCCCAGTTAAAGCGTCGCCGTTGGGTGATTCATCGGAAGGCTTTGGCCTTTCCGCAATGGGCAATTCCCGGTTAAGGAACCCCGGACCGAGCCACGCGAAGACAGCCGCAGCGCGGGCGCGCCGCGCCACCGGAACGAAATTTAACAGATAGCACGGAAGCACCAAGTGGACAGAAAGCACCATTGAAAAGACCAGCCAGCGATCGATTGCGCGGCGCCACGGTGAGCCTTGGCGCGAGGGCGATCGCTGTAGCCAGATTCATCGTCGCGCCAGCCCAAGCGAGGCGTAGATCCGGATCCCGGATTCTGTGCGAAGTCGGATTGGTGGTGCTGGCTTTTGGGTCCGTCGGCACCGTCGTGGCTACTCCGCCGGGCACCGGATCCTGGCTCTCCAGCCCAGGGTCCGCCGACTGGAACACCGGCACCAATTGGTCGCCGAACGGGGTGCCGACGGTAACTGCCAATTTTGGCACGTCCACGACGACGACCATTACCTTATCAGCCAGCGCCTCAGTCGGCACCCTTCAGTTCAACTCCGGGGCGCCAGTTTATACTTTCTCGATTGGAAGCCTTTCTTCTTTGACGATTAACGGAACCGGCATTGTCAACAACTCCTCGAACGCTCCCATTTTCACCGGCGGCGGCGCACTGGTCAAGGTTGGTTCGGGAACACTGACGCTGGCGGGGTCCAATAGCTACAGCGGCGGAACGAGCTTCAACGGGGGCATCGTTGCGGTGACTAGCGACGCTAATTTGGGGACCGGGCCACTCAGCTTCAATGGTGGTACTCTCCAAGCCGGCGGGATCACTTCGAGTAAAGCGATTACATTAAATGCTGGGGGTGGCACGTTTTCAGGCAGCACCGGCACCACCTCGAGCTTGACCGGAGCGATCAGCGGCGTCGGTGCATTCACCAAGAGTGGCAATGGGATATTGACGCTAAGCGGAAACAACACCTACTCCGGCAGTACGACGGTAAGCGCCGGAACGCTTCGTGCAGGTTCCGCTTCGGCGTTCAGTCAGAACTCTGCCTTCGTCGTTACCAACGTCCTGGACCTCAATGGTCAGTCCAGCACCGTGGGTTCACTGGCAGGACTTAACGGAACCGTCAAAAACAACGGTGGAACCTCGGCCATATTGACCGCTGGCGGCAACGGCTCTGACACCGCCTTTACCGGGACCTTGACCGACGGGAATAGCACGCTTGGCCTTACCAAAACCGGGGTTGGAACGATGATCCTTGCCGGTGCCAATACCTACACAGGAGGCACCACGATTAGCGGGGGAACGTTACAAATCGGAGCAGGTATCGGTGGAAGCATTGTCGGCAATGTGATCGACAACGGCAATCTCGCCTTTCACCGCAGCGATGCTGTAACGTTTTCGGGCAATGTTTCCGGCACAGGCACCCTGAACCAGAACGGGCCGGAGACATTGACCCTGAAAGGCGCAAATTCGTACAGTGGCGGGACGTTTGTGTCCGGCGACGGCACGCTAAGTGTAGATTCCGACACAGAGTTAGGGGCAGTCGGGGACGGGATCGGCGGGATTACATTGCAGGGGGGCGAGTTACTGACAACGGTCAACGGGTTTAGCACGGCGCGAACGATCGACGTTACCTCTGGCCAAGGAGACGAGATTCTGGCGGCGGCAAACAGCACGACGGCGACTTACACGGGCGTCATTTCAGACGCCGGCTTGCTGGAGATTGGCGAGGTTGGCGACGCACCGAATGCCGGCACCGTAGTGCTAACGGGAAACAATACTTACAGCGGCGGGACGACGATCAATTCGGGAACGCTGCAGATCGGGAACGGTGGAACGACTGGAATCGTTGTTGGGGATATCTCAAACGGCGGGACCTTAGTATTTGACCGGAGCGACGCTTTGACCTTTGGCGGAGCGATCAGCGGCGCTGGTAACCTGGTGCAGATGGGTAGTGGCACGCTGATCCTCACTGGCGGCAACTCTTACAGTGGTGGGACATTGGTGTCTGGTGGCGGCACTATAAGCGTAGATTCCGACACCGAGCTGGGGGCAATAGGGGCCGGGATCGGCGGGATCACCCTGCAGGGAGGCGAGTTGCTAACGACGACGGACGGGTTTAACACGGCGCGAGATCTCGGCCTTAGCGCAGGCGGCAGCGACATTCTGGCGGCGGCAAACGGCACGACGGCGACTTACACGGGCGTCATTTCAGGCGGCGGCGGCCTGGTGGTCGGCGACGGCAGCGAGGGCACCATTGCAGGCACTATCGTCTTAACGGGGACCAACACTTATAGCGGAGGGACGACGATTACTTCGGGAACACTAAGCGTAGATTCCGACGCAGAGCTGGGTGCAACCGGGGCCGGCACCGGGATTACGCTACAGGGCGGCGAGTTGCTGACGACAACTAACGGATTTAGCACGGCGCGAGCTGTCGACCTTAGCGCCGGCGGCAGCAACATTCTGGCGGCCGCCAACGGCACGACAGCGAAATATAGGGGTGTCGTTTCCGGCGCCGGCGGCCTGGTGGTCGGCGACGGCACAACTGCAGGCACCGTAGTGCTCACGGGGACCAACACTTACGCCGGAGGGACAACGATCAAATCGGGATTGCTGCAGCTTGGGGACGGCTTAACGAATGGAAGCATCACCGGGAATGTGACCGACAATGGGACCTTGGCGCTTGATCCGAATGTTTCTGCCACCTTCGGCGGAGTGATCAGCGGCTCTGGTAACCTGGAGAAGTTGGGGAGTGGCACCTCGATTTTGACCGGGGAGAATAGCTACACGGGCGGGACGACGATTAGCGCTGGAACGCTGCAGATCGGGAGCGGTGGAACGACTGGGAGCATTGTTGGGGATGCTACCGACGGCGGGACCTTGGCGTTTGATCGGAGCGACGCGGTGACCTTCGGCGGAGTGATCAGCGGAGCGGCGGATTATGCAGCTGGGAAGTGGTACCTATGGTTTTGACTGGGAGCGATACCTACAGCGGCAATACGACTATCCGCGCAGGAACGCTGCAGCTCGCGGGGTGGAACGACAGGCATCATTGTTGGGGATGTGGCAGATGCCGGGACTTGGCGTTTGATCGGAGCGACACTCTGACCTTTGGTGGAGTGATCAGCGGCGCAGGCAACTGGTGCAGATGGGCAGTGGCACGCTGACCCTGACTGGCACCAATTCTTATAGTGGCGGGACGTTGGTCTCGGGCGGTGGCACGCTCAGCGTCGATTCCGACACCGAGCTGGGGGCAACCGGAGTCGGCATCGGCGGGATCACCCTGCAGGGAGGCGAATTGCTGACGACCGGGGTCGGGTTTAGCACGAGCGAACCGTCGATCTTAGTTCAGGCCAAGGGACTCTGTCGGCCCTAAACGGTACAACGGCGACCTACACGGGGGTCATTTCAGACACCGGCAAATTGGTGGTTGGCGATGGTGCGAATGCAGGGACCATAGTGCTGACGGGACAGAACACTTACAGCGGCGGGACAACAATCGATTCGGGAACGTTGCAGATCGGCAACGGTGGAACGAGCGGTAGCATTGTGGGGGATGTGACCGACGTCGGGACGTTGGCCTTTGATCGGAGCGACTCAATCACCTTCGGCGGAGTGATCAGTGGCAGCGGCGGATTGGTGCAGCGTGGCAGTGGAACGTTGGTTTTGACTGGGAGTGATATCTACAGCGGGCAATACGACCATCAGCGCTGGAACGCTGCAACTGGGGAACGGTTCATCGAGCGGGAGCATCGGCGGGAACGTCACCGATAACGGAACGTTGGCCTTTGATCGCAGTGACTCAATCACCTTTGGTGGCGTGATCAGCGGCAGCGGCGGATTGGTGCAGCTTGGCAGCGGGACGGTGATTTTGATCGGGACCGATACCTACGCGGGCGGAACAACAATTAATTCTGGGACCCTGCAGGTTGGAAACGGCTCAACGGCTGGCAGCATTAGCGGAAACGTGACCGATAACGGGACGCTGGCCTTTGATCGGAGCGACTCGGCAACCTTTGGCGGAGTGATCAGCGGGACGGGTGGGTTGACGCAACTTGGAACCGGTACCCTGGTTTTAACCGGAACCAACACCTACACGGGTGGGACGGCGATCCATTCAGGAACGACGCTGCAGATCGGCAACGGTTCAACGACTGGCAGCATCGGTGGGAATGTGACCGACAGATGGAACACTGGCCTTTGATCGGGGTGACGCAGTCACCTTCGGCGGGGTGATCAGCGGGAGTGGTGGATTAGTCCAGATGGGGGGTGGGACCCTGGTTTTAACCGGGATCAACACCTACACGGGCGGGACGGCGATCAACTCAGGAACGACCTTGCAGCTCGGGAACGGGGTAACGGGCGGAAATATCACTGGCAATGTCAGCGACAATGGGACTTTGGCGTTAGATCCGGTGAACTCAATCACGCTGGGCGGAGTGATCAGCGGCTCCGGTAACCTGGTGCAGCTTGGCAGTGGAACGGTGATAATAACCGGAGCCAATGCTTATACGGGCGGGACAGACCATCAGTGCTGGAACTTTGCAGATTGGGAACGGCTCCAACGACTGGCAGCATCAGCGGGAATGTGACCGACAACGGAACACTGGCCTTTGATCGGAGCGACGCAGTCACCTTCGGCGGGGTGATCAGCGGGAGTGGTGGATTAGTCCAGATGGGGTCGGTGAGCGAGCCCCTGGTTTTAACCGGGATCAACACCTACACGGGCGGGACGACGATCAATTCAGGAACGACCTTGCAGCTCGGGAACGGGGTAACGGACGGAAATATCACTGGCAATGTCAGCCGACAATGGGACCTTGGCGTTAATCCGGTGACTCGATCACGCTGGGAGGAGTGATCAGCGGCAGCGGCGGATTAGTGCAGCTTGGCAGCGGGACGGTGATTTTGACCGGGACCAATACCTACGCGGGCGGAACAACGATTAACTCTGGAACCCTGCAGGTTGGGAACGGCTCAACGACTGGCGGCATCAGCGGGAACGTGACCGACAACGGAACGCTGGCCTTTGATCGGAGCGACTCGGCAACCTTTGGCGGAGTGGTCAGCGGGACGGGCGGGTTACGCAACTTGGAACCGGGACCCTGGTTTTGACCGGGATCAACACCTACACGGGCGGGACGGCGATCAATTCAGGAACGACGCTGCAGCTCGGGAACGGGTAACGGACGGAAGCATCACTGGCAATGTCAGCGACAATGGGACCTTGGCGTTGGATCGGTGAACTCGATCACGCTGGGCGGAGTGATCAGCGGCTCCGGTAACCTGGTGCAGCTTGGCAGTGGGACGGTGATAATAACCGGAGCCAATACCTATACGGGCGGGACGACCATCAGTGCTGGAACCCTGCAGGTTGGGAACGGCTCAACGACTGGCAGCATCAGCGGGAATGTGACCGACAACGGAACGCTAGCCTTTGATCGGAGCGACTCGGTAACCTTTGGCGGAGTGATCAGCGGGACGGGTGGGTTACCCCAGTTGGAAGCGGTACCCTGATTTTGACCGGGACCAACACCTACACGGGCGGGACGGCGATCAATTCAGGAACGACGCTGCAGCTTGGGAACGGTTAACGACCGGAAGCATCGGCGGGAATGTCGACCGACAGCGGGACCTTGGCGTTTGATCCGGTGACGCAGTCACGTTCGGCGGGGTGATCAGCGGGAGCGGTGGATTGGTCAAGATGGGCAGTTGGGACCCTGGTTTTAACCGGGATCAACACCTACACGGGCGGGACGGCGATCAATTCTGGAACGACCTGCAACTCGGGAACGGGGTAACGGACGGAAATATCACTGGCAACGTCAGCGACAACGGGACCTTGGCGTTAGATCCGGATGGCCCAATCACGCTGGGCGGAGTGATCAGCGGGTCCGGTAACCTGATGAGCTTGGCAGCGGGACGGTGATAATAACCGGAGCCAATACCTATACGGGCGGGACGACCATCAGTGCCGGAACCCTGCAGATTGGGAACGGCTCAACGACCGGCAGCATCAGCGGGAATGTGACCGACAACGGCACACTGGCCTTTGATCGGAGTGGCACGGCCACCTTCGGCGGAGTGATCAGCGGGACCGGTGGGTTGACGCAACTGGGAACCGGGACCCTGGTTTTGACCGGGACCAACACCTACACGGGCGGGACGGCGATCAATTCCGGAGCGACACTGCAGCTCGGGGACGGTGTAACGGACGGAAGCATCACTGGCAATGTCAGCGACAACGGGACCTTGGCGTTGGATCCGGTGAACTCAATCACGCTGGGCGGAGTGATCAGCGGCTCCGGTAACCTGGTGCAGCTTGGCAGCGGGACGGTGATTATAACCGGAGCCAATACCTACTCGGGTGGGACAACCATCAGCGCTGGAACCCTGCAGGTTGGCAGCGGCTCAACGACTGGGAGCATCAGCGGGAATGTGACCGACAACGGAACGTTGAGGTTTGATCGGAGCGACACAGTCACCTTCGGCGGGGTGATCAGCGGGAGCGGCGGATTAGTCCAGATGGGGGGTGGGACGTTGGTTTTGACGGGAATAGTTCCTACAGCGGCGGGACAACCATCAGTGCCGGAACGCTCCAGGTTGGCAACGGTCAACGACTGGGAGCATCAACGGGAATGTGACCGACAACGGAACTCTGGTCTTTGATCGGAGCGACCCGGTCACTTTCGGCGGAGTGATCAGCGGAAGCGGTGGCTTAATCCAGATGGGTGATGACACCTTGGTTTTAACCGGGATCAACACCTACACGGGCGGGACGGCGATCAATTCAGGAGCGACGCTGCAGCTTGGCAGCGGTGTAACGGACGGAAGTATCACTGGCAATGTCAGCGACAACGGGACCTTGGCGTTGGATCCGGTGAACTCAATCACGCTGGGCGGAGTGATCAGCGGCTCCGGTAACCTGGTGCAGCTTGGCAGCGGGACGGTGATTATAACCGGAGCCAATACCTACTCGGGTGGGACAACCATCAGCGCTGGAACCCTGCAGGTTGGCAGCGGCTCAACGACTGGGAGCATCAGCGGGAACGTGACCGACAACGGAACGTTGAGGTTCGATCGGAGCGACACAGTCACCTTCGGCGGGGTGATCAGCGGGAGCGGCGGATTAGTCCAGATGGGGGGTGGGACGTTGGTTTTGACTGGGAATAGTTCCTACAGCGGCAATACAACCATCAGTGCCGGAACGCTCCAGGTTGGCAACGGCTCAACGACTGGGAGCATCAACGGGAATGTGACCGACAACGGAACTCTGGTCTTTGATCGGAGCGACCTGGTCACTTTCGGCGGAGTGATCAGCGGAAGCGGTGGCTTAATCCAGATGGGTGATGACACCTTGGTTTTAACCGGGATCAACACCTACACGGGCGGGACGGCGATCAATTCAGGAGCGACGCTGCAGCTCGGCAACGGTGTAACGGACGGAAGCATCGCTGGCAATGTCACCGACAACGGGACCTTGGCGTTGGATCCGGTGAACTCAATCACGCTCGGCGGAGTGATCAGCGGCTCCGGTAACCTGGTGCAGCTTGGCAGCGGGACGGTGATTATAACCGGAGCCAATACCTACTCGGGTGGGACAACCATCAGCGCTGGAACCCTGCAGGTTGGCAGCGGCTCAACGACTGGGAGCATCAGCGGGAACGTGACCGACAACGGAACGTTGAGGTTCGATCGGAGCGACACAGTCACCTTCGGCGGGGTGATCAGCGGGAGCGGCGGATTAGTCCAGATGGGGGATGGGACGTTGGTTTTGACTGGGAATAGTTCCTACAGCGGCAATACGACCATCAGTGGCGGAATGCTCCAGGTCGGCAACGGCTCAACGACTGGGAGCATCAACGGGAGTGTGACCGACAACGGAACCTTGGCCTTTGATCGGAGTGACTCAGTCACTTTCGGCGGGGTGATCAGCGGGAGCGGTGGATTAGCGCAGCTTGGCATTGGGACCTTGGTTTTAACCGGGATCAATACTTACTCGGGCGGGACGGCGATCAACTCAGGAACCACGCTGCAGCTCGGGAACGGCGTAACGGACGGAAGCATCACTGGCAATGTCACCGACAATGGGACCTTGGCGTTGGATCCGGTGAGCTCAATCATGCTGAGCGGAGTAGTCAGCGGTGCGGGTAACCTGGTGCAGCTTGGCAGTGGCACGGTGATCTTGACCGGGGCCGATACCTATACGGGCGGAACAACGATTAACTCTGGAATCTTGCAGGTCGGTAGCGGCTCAACGACTGGCAGCATCAGCGGGGATGTGACCGACAACGGAACGCTGAGGTTCGATCGGAGCGACGCGGTCATCTTCGGCGGAGTGATCAGCGGGACGGGCGGATTGGTGCAGCTTGGCAGTGGGACCTTGGTTTTGACTGGGAGTAATTCCTACAGCGGGAATACGACCATCAACGCAGGAATACTGCAGGTTGGCAACGGTTCAACCACCGGGAGCATCAACGGGAATGTGACCGACAACGGAACCCTGGCCTTTAACCGAAGTGACTCACTCAGCTTCGGCGGAGTGATCAGCGGCACGGGTGGGCTGGCGCAGGAGGGCAGTGGGACCCTGGTTTTGACTGGGAATAATTCCTACAGCGGAAATACAACCATCAACGCCGGAACGCTTCAGGTTGGCAACGGCTCAACGACTGGGAGCATCAACGGGAATGTGGTAGACAATGGAACCCTGGCCTTTGACCGGAGTGACTCAGTCACCTTCGGTGGCGTGATCAGCGGAAGCGGTGGATTAGCACAGCTTGGCATTGGGACCTTGGTTTTAACCGGGACCAACACCTATTCGGGCGGGACGGTGATCAACTCAGGAACGAGGCTGCAGCTCGGCAACGGCGTAACGGACGGAAGTATCACTGGCAATGTCAGCGACAACGGGACCTTGGCGTTGGACCCGATGAACTCAATCATGCTGGGCGGAGTGATCAGCGGCTCAGGTAACCTGGTGCAGCTTGGCAGTGGCACGGTGATCGTAACCGGGGCCAATACCTACACGGGTGGGACAACGATCAATTCTGGAACCTTGCAGGTCGGTAGCGGCTCAACGACCGGTAGCATCAGCGGGGATGTGACCGACAATGGGACGCTGAGATTCGATCGGACCGACGCAGTCACCTTCGGCGGAGTGATCAGCGGGACGGGCGGATTGGTGCAGCTTGGCAGCGGGACCCTGGTTTTGACTGGGAATAATTCCTTTAGTGGGAATACGACTATCAGCGCCGGAACACTGCAGATTGGCAACAGTTCGACCACCGGGAGCATCAATGGGAATGTGGCCAACAACGGAACGCTGGCTTTTGACCGGAGTGACTCAGTCACCTTCGGCGGGGTGATCAGCGGGACGGGTGGATTAGCACAGCTTGGCAGTGGGACGTTGGTTTTAACCGGGACCAATACCTATTCGGGCGGGACGGCGATCAACTCTGGAACGACGCTGCAGCTCGGGAACGGTGTAACGGACGGAAGCATTAATGGCAATGTCACCGACAACGGGACCTTGGCTATGGACCCGGTGAACTCAATCACCCTGGGCGGAGTGATCAGCGGCTCGGGTAGCCTGACGCAGCTCGGCAGCGGTACCGTCGTTTTGACCGGAGCCAACACCTACTCGGGCGGAACAACGATTAATTCCGGAACCTTGCAGGTCGGTAGCGGCTCAACGAATGGCAGTATCAGCGGGGATGTGACCGACAACGGGACGCTGAGGTTCGATCGGAGCGACGCAGTCACCTTCGGGGGGGTGATCAGCGGGAGCGGTGGATTAGTGCAGCTAGGCAGTGGGACCCTGGTTTTGACTGGGAGTAATTCCTACAGCGGCGCGACGACGATCAGTGCCGGAACGCTCCAGGTTGGCAACGGCTCAACGACTGGGAACATCACTGGGAATGTCACCGACAACGGAACCCTGGCCTTTGATCGAAGTGACTTGGTCACCTTCGGCGGGGTGATCAACGGCACGGGCGGGCTGGCGCAGGTTGGCAGTGGGACCTTGGTTTTAACTGGGAGTAATTCCTACACTGGCACTACGACCATCAGCGCTGGAACACTGCAGGTTGGCAATGGCTCAACGACCGGGAGCATCAGCGGGAATGTGACGGACAATGGAACCCTGGCCTTTGACCGGAGCGACTTGATAACCTTCGGCGGAGTGATCTCCGGGACCGGTGGCTTAGCGCAACTGGGAAGTAATACTTTGATCTTGGCCGCGAACAATTCCTACAGCGGCACGACGATGATCAGCGCGGGAACCCTTCAGGTCGGTAACGGCTCAACGACCGGGAGCATCAACGGAAATGTGACCGACAACGGAACGCTGGCCTTCGATCGGAGCGACTCGGTAATTTTTGGCGGAGTGATCGGTGGAACCGGTGGATTGGCGCAGTTGGGAGTCGGTACCTTAGTCTTGACCGCGAACAACTCGTATACCGGCACGACGACGATCGGCTCTGGAACGCTGCAGGTTGGTAACGGCTCAACGACCGGGAGTATCAGCGGGAATGTAACCGACAACGGAACGCTGGCCTTTGATCGGAGTGATTCAGTAACCTTCGGCGGAGTGATCAGTGGACCGGGTGGATTGGTGAAACTAGGTAGTGGCACTGCCATTTTGACCGGGGCCAATAGCTACTCGGGCGGAACGACGATTACTTCTGGCACCCTGCAGGTCGGTAACGGCTCAACGACTGGGAGCATCAGCGGGAACGTGACCGACAACGGAACGCTGGCCTTCAATCGGAGCGACTCAGTAACCTTCGACGGAACGATCGTTGGAACCGGTGGGATAGCACAGCTTGGAAGTAGTACCTTGATCTTGAGTGGTAACAATTCCTACACCGGCAATACGACGATCGGCGCTGGAATGCTGGAGGTTGGTAACGGCTCGACGACCGGGAGCATCAGCGGGAATGTCACTGACAACGGAACGCTGGCCTTTAATCGGAGCGACTCTCTAACCTTCGGCGGAGCGATCGGAGGGACCGGTGGATTAGTGCAGCTGGGAAGTGGTACTTTGATTTTGACTGCCAACAATTCCTACACCGGCCTCACGACGATCAGTTCTGGAACGCTTCAGCTTGGTAACGGTGGAACGAGCGGGACTGTCAATGGCTCTGGTATTATCGACAACGGTATCCTCGTGGTGGATCGTAGCGACTCGATCACCTATGCCGGATCGATCAGCGGGACAGGCAGTAGCGTGAAGGATGGAGCCGGTACTTTGACCTTCACCGGAGAAAATACCTACTCTGGTGGGACAACGATCAACGCTGGAACGCTTCAACTCGGTAACGGTGGAACGACCGGAAGTATTAGTGGCGATATCACCGACAACGGGATGTTGGCCTTTAATCGTAGCGACTCTGCTACGTTCGGCGGAGTGATCAGCGGCGCGGGTGGATTACTGCAGCAGGGCAGCGGCACCGTGATTTTGACGGGGACCAATACGTACTTGGGCGGCACCACGATCAGTGCTGGAACCCTTCAGGTCGGTAACGGCTCAACGACCGGAAGCATCAGCGGGAATGTGACCGACAACGGAACGCTGGCTTTTGATCGGAGTGACGCGGTAACCTTCAGTGGAGTGATCACCGGGACCGGTGGATTAATTCAACAGGGAAGTAGCACCCTGATTTTGACCGCGAACAATTCCTACACTGGCGTTACGACGATCAGCGGTGGAACGCTTCAAGTCGGTAACGGCTCAACGACCGGTAGCATTGGTGGCAATGTGATCGACAACGGAACGCTGGCCTTTGATCGGAGCGACCTGGTCACCTTCGGTGGAGGAATCAGCGGGACCGGCAGCCTGGTGAAGCTTGGGAGTGGCACTGTGGTTTTGACCGGGACCAATACCTATTCGGGCGGGACGACGATCAATTCCGGCACATTGCAGATTGGTGACGGCGTAACGACCGGAAGCATCGCTGGGAATGTCAGCGACAATGGGACCCTGGCGTTTGATCCGGTGGGCTCCGTCAAGATTGGCGGAGTGATCAGCGGAACCGGTAACTTGGCGGAGTTGGGTAGTGGCACGGTGATTTTAACCGGGACCAGTACCTATTCAGGCGGAACGACGATCAATTCTGGAACGCTGCAACTCGGCGACGGCGTGACGACCGGGAGCATCATTGGTGATGTGACCAATAATGGGACGTTTGCCTTTGATCCCGGGGGCTCGATCACGTTCGGCGGAGTGATTAGTGGCGCCGGTAACCTGGTGAAACTGGATGGCGGCACCGTGATTTTGACTGGCGCCAACACTTACTCGGGCGGGACGACGGTCAATTCTGGAACGCTGCAGCTTGGTGACGGCGTAACGAACGGAAGTGTCACTGGCAATATCACCGACAATGGGATCTTGGCGTTTAACCCGAACGGCTCAATTACTTTCAGCGGAGTAATTAACGGGGCTGGTAGCTTGGTAAAGCTGGGTAGTGGCACCACGATCCTGACTGGGATCAATACCTATTCGGGTGGAACGACGATTAGTTCCGGAACGCTGCAACTCGGTGACGGCGTGACGAACGGAAGCATCTCTGGGAACATCACCGACAACGGGACCTTGGCGATTGATCCAAACGGCTCTATAAACATCGGCGTCGTGATCAGCGGGTCCGGTAACTTAGTGAAGTTGGGCAGTGGCACGGTGATTTTGACTGGAGCCAGCACCTATTCGGGCGGGACGACGATCAGTGCTGGGACGCTGCAGCTTGGCGACGGCATGGCCGACGGAAGCGTCACGGGGGATGTCAATGACAATGGGACCCTGGCGTTTGATCCGGTGGGCTCTGTCACGATCGGCGGAGTCATCAGCGGCGCCGGCAACCTGGTAAAACTGGGTAGTGGCACGGTGATTTTGACCGGCACCAATACCTATTCGGGCGGGACGACGGTAGAAAGCGGTACGGTAGTCGCTGCGGCGAGTGGCTCACTCGGTACCGATCCGGTCTCGGTGACCGGCTCATCGAGCGTTTTAGAAGTCAACACGGCCGCGACGCTGACAAATATCGTGACGCTCGCCAACGGAGGAGGACTCAGCAATTCTGGAACGCTGAACGAGGGTGCGTCCAATTTGAATATTACGAATGGCGGGACGATCAACAACAACACTAGTGGAGTTATCACGGCCAGCGAGATCCAATCTACCCTGGCGGCGGCAACCCTGATCAATAGAGGTGCGATCGATGCCAACGTTAATTTCGCCGACTTTGCCAATACCGTTCAATTGTTTACCGGAAGCAGCATCGTGGGCAACCTCAACCTGGGTGCAAATGCCGGCGCCAATCTGATCCTGGATGGCAGCGGGACAGCACTTCTTAGTCAGGCCGTTACCGGCACACTGACGAACGGCGGTTCCTTGGTGAAGCAAGGGACCGGCACCTGGACCCTGGACCGCGACGTAGATGCACCGGTTTCCACAAATATTTCCGCTGGTCTGCTCATATTGACCGGTCAATTGACCACTCCGCAGGTGAATGTCTCCAGCGGCTCCACCTTGCAATTCGGCAACGGAGGAACCACCGGCAGCCTGGTTGGAAACGTCGTAGACAACGGCTCGGTGATGTTTGCCCGTTCTGACAGCATCACCTACGGTGGGAGCATCAGTGGATCGGGCAACGTCATTCAGAACAGTTCAGGAACTACGATTCTGAGCGGAAGCAACACCTACAGCGGAGGCACCGTGATCGATCTGGGTACGCTGGTCGTGGACAGCCCGCAGGCCCTTGGCACCGGCGATGTCACGGTCAACGGAGGAGTCCTGAGAGCTGACCCCCAGAGAATCAACGTCTTAGGCAACTACACGCAGAATGCCGGCGGCACCTTGCAATTGCAGGTCGCAGGCGCCAGCGCTGGCCAATACGACTCCTTAAATGTCGCCGGCAACGCAGCGCTCAATGGGACATTGCAGCTGCTTTCTCTTGGCTATGTTCCTCAAGCGGGCGATTCGCTTTCGTTGGTTACCACAAACGGTTCTGTTTCCGGTCAGTTCGCGAACTTTGTCGATCCGTTCACGACCAGACCCGGGCTGAATACGATCGCCTTGGTTTACGGGCGCAATTTCGTGCTCCTGCAGTTTTTGAATGTCATTTCTCCGTTACCGAATGTCATTCCCAAGGTGCCAACAATTCCGGTAGGTCCAATAAATCCCGCGGTCCCAGGATCAGTTCCGGTTGTCATTGCGACCGTCGATTTTCCATCTTTCGCTGTCACTCCCAATCAAAATTCCGCCGCCACGATGCTCGATCAGGTGGAACTCAATCCGAGAGCCGCCAGCCTTATCGGTTTTCTGTTCAAAGAACCTCTTGCCAATCTGCCAGGTGACTTCGAGAAAATGTCACCCGAAGGTCTGACGGCATTTTATGAGGTCAGTTTTTCGAACGCCAACATTCAAAGATTGAACCTGGAAGGCCGGCTGGACGATATCCGAAACGGGTCTAATGGATTCAGTTCCAACATGAAGGTCAACGGAGCTACGGTGAACGTGGACCGTGGAGCCGGCGCTGACGGAAAGTCCACTAAGGGGGTTGTGGAGCCGATCCTTCAGCCGGGACCTGAAAACCGCTGGGGGGTGTGGGTGACTGGGTTTGGTGACTTTGTCAGTGTGGACAGCGATGCGAATGCAAAGGGTTACAATTTCACCACTGGTGGAGTAAGCCTGGGAGTCGATTACCGCATCACCGATCAGCTGGCGATCGGAGCGATGGCCGAGTACTCCCATACCTGGACCTCTCTCCAGCCGAGTGGCCATATCGATGTCGGTAGCGGGCGAGTCGGGTTGTACGCTACCTGGTACAACCATGGGATTTATCTCAATGGAGCAATCTATGGGGGCCACAACAACTATGATTCGAGCCGCTCTGGCCTGGAGGGACAGGCCAACGGCGGCACCGAAGGACGGAGTGGAGCGCGTTGATCAGTGGCGGTTACGATTTCCACTTTGGCCATCTGACCGTCAGGCCCGATCGCCGCGCTTCAATATACCTATGTGAATATCGACGGCTTCAGCGAGAAAGGCTCGCTCGCACCCATGCAGATTCACTCGGGTTCCGCGGAGTCGCTCCGGAGCGATGTGGGTTTCAGAGCCTTTTACCGATGGCAGATCGGAAAGGTCGCTGGTCGAGCCTTCGCTCAAAGCGGCCTGGGAACACGAGTACAAGTATTCCGCGCTTCCGATCACAGCCAGTTTTGCCGGGATTCCCGGGCCGTCGGCGACCTTCCTCGGTCCGCGCGAAGGACACGATAGCGCGGTCGTCAGCGCTGGCATCACAGTTCAATGGACGCCGACGCTCGCGACTTACGTAAATTACGACGGCCAACTCGGTCGCGAGCGGTATGGTTCAAACGCCATAACCGGCGGGGTGCGGATCACCTTCTAACGCGCAATGAGCTCTCGTCGCTTCAGCCATTGGTGATTTTTGCGAGCTAGTCCGAATTCCGTGCGCCTCGGAGCAGGTCTCCCCAGAATTTGTTGACAATGTTCAGAGGATAGTCTGAAGGCAGGCTTGCACGGAGTTGCGCAACCTCGGCAGCATCCGGGACATCGCCGCGCGCTTGCAGGTTAAGAACCTTCCAGCCGGAACCGCGTCTGGCAAGAAATGCGACGATGTCTATGGGCCCATAAGTCATTCGGCCGTTGATCTCCTGTCCTCCCCCTTCAAACCACGCGTAACGTCCCTCGATCTTGAGTGTTCCGATAACGAACTTCTCACCCCGGCGGGCATCTTCCGCAAATTCACCGCCAAGCTTCGCAATGCTTGCCCGGACCGCGTTGGCAATTGCTACCCGTTCGGGCGAACCGATCGCAGGTGTATAAGGCTCGGCCAGCGCGTCGATGGAACTCCAAAGAATTAGCAGCGCAACGAGCGCCTGAGTATTTCTGATGAGACAAGGCATCGTTCCGCGACGCTACAAAAGCGCAAGGCGAATGGCAATAAAGTTTGCCTGGCTCGCATCGGTCTGGCTCCTGAGATTTGCACTCAAGAAATCAGTGCACGCTTGCGTAAACTGCGGTTAAAACTTGAATTCCATAAGTGACAAAGAGGAACGCCGATGTCTGCCGAACATAAGCTCTTGAAAAACCTCTATGAAGCGTTCAACGCTCGCGATATCGAATTGGCTTTGTCCGGAATGCATCCTGACGTGGATTGGGCGAATGGGATGGAAGGAGGGAGCGTGCACGGTCGAAAAGCTCGCACGATCAACGACTCTTTGCTGATTTCCATCGATCCAGCGCCGCTTGGATCGCGGCGAACAATGCATCTTCCCGGAAAGGCTTGAGGAGTAAGTCCACCGCACCTCCAGCCACGGCCTGTTTCCGCTCGCTGTCACTCACATGCGCTGTGACAAAAACGATCGGAATTCGCTTGTCAGCGTTCGTCAGATATTGCTGCAGTTCCAAGCCGTCCATTCCCGGCATTCGTAAGTCAAGGATCAGACACCGCGTCTCCTCGACAAGGCTTGAACCCAGAAATTCCTGAGCGGATAAGAAGGCTTCGGCCCTGAAACCAAAGGCTCCAACAAGGTATCGCGTAGAGTCTGCTATCGAGGCATCGTCGTCTACAATGCAAACAAGAGGGGTAGCGGATGGTTTGACGTTTTGAGGCACTTTGCGTCTTGGATCGTATGCTTCTCAGCGGTTTTACCCTAAACCCCGATGGCGATCTGATTCTATTGGACCTTGGTCTTAATTGCTGGTGATTCGAAGCAGAGTGATGCCAGCTATATATGAGGGACGATGCACTAGGATCACAGGCGGGTGTCGCGGGAGATAATCTTGACCGCAGGCGCTCGTCGCCTATTTTGGGCGAGATAAGCGACGCCGAATGCCGATCTCGTCTCTACCCCCCAGTTCATGCTGCCGATGCAGACCTGAAGCGCGTTATGGCAACGGCTGAGTCAATTGTGTTTGTCATTGACGATGATCCATCGTTTCGTCGGTCCATCGAGATGCTGATTGGGTCTGCGGGTTTGAGCGTCCAAACTTTTAGCTCGGCAGAGGAATTTTTGCGCAGTCGGCGTCCAGACGCCCCCGCGTGTCTGTTGCTTGATGTGCGTTTGCCCCACTTAAGCGGTCTGGATTTGCAGCGGGAACTAACCAAAGCAGGTGTTCAAATCCCAATCATTTTTATCACCGGGCACGGGGACATCCCGATGACGGTCCAGGCCATGAAAGCTGGCGCGATCGAGTTTCTCACCAAACCATTCCGCGAACAGGATCTTCTGGACGGTATACGCCGGGCAATCAGTACGGACCGTGCTGCCCGCTTGCAGCGGGAAAAACTAGCAGATCTACGCGGGCGTTATCAGGCGCTTACCGCGCGCGAGCGCGAAGTGATGACTAGTGTCGTCGCGGGGATGCTGAACAAGCAAATCGCCGACGCGCTGGGCATAACGGAAAAAACCGTCAAAGTTCATCGCGGTCACATCATGCAAAAAATGCGGGCGAGGTCATTGGCTGACCTTGTCCGGACAGCTGAGAGATTGGGAATCTTCGGCCATACGTCGTAGCCTGCTTGGACCAAGGTCCAGTAGAATCTCGCTCACTCCGGGTCTTGGATTAAACCATGAGCAATACTACGAGTACGAGACAGATAATTCTTCAGCGACACTCACCGGCCTACTGGCGAGTTACATTTGACCATCCACCCCTCAACATTTTCGGTCCGGAAACAATTCCGCAATTGAACGAGATAATTACAGAACTGGAAACTGATGAGCACGTGAAGGTGGTGATTTTCGACAGCGCCGTCGAAGGCTTTTTCCTGACCCATTACGACTTTCTGGCAAATCTTGATGATTCGGCGAGTCTGCCGCCTGGGCCGACAGGATTGCAACCGTTACCGGATATGCTAGTACGCCTCAGCCGCGCGCCAGTGGTGTCAATAGTGTCTATCCGTGGACGAGCCACTGGAGTTGGAAGCGAGCTCTCACTGGCCAGTGACATGCGTTTTGCCAGTCGCGAAAAGGCTATCTTGTCGCAATGGGAAGTGGGCGCGGGGCTGGTTCCCGGGGGCGGTCCGATGGCGCGCCTCCCACGCTTAATCGGTCGGGGTCGCGCCTTGGAGGTACTGCTTGGGGCCGACGACATCCGGGGTGATGTGGCGGAGCTTTACGGCTACGTGAATCGCTCGTTACCGGATGCTGAACTCGATGCGTTCGTTGATGCCCTGGCAAGGCGGATCGCGTCGTTCGACAAGCAGGCCATCAGGGAGACAAAGCGTCTGGTCAACCTTGCCAGCCTACCCGCCGACGCAGAGATCGCCCCTGAATGGGATGCCTTCATCGCTTCGGTTGGTCGCCCTTCCACTCAGGCCAGAATCAAGAAGCTGCTCGAGCGTGGCTTGCATAAACCAGGGGATGTAGAAAACCGTTTAGGGTATTACGTGGGCGAATTAGGCAAGTAAATGCCGGCGGGCGTCGTGTCCTTGCCCGTGCTATGTTTCGAGAGTGCTCACCCGCCCGAGTTTGCTTCTTCGCGCCGAAGGCGGCATCGTATTCGCCGTAAGCCTTCTTCTTTACGGAGAGTTACGAGCCAGTTGGATTTTGTTTGTCGTGCTGGTCTTGGCGCCAGACCTTTCGATGCTGGGCTATTTGTTGGGCGTTCGGCTGGGGGCCGCTCTTTATAACTTTTTCCACGTGCTTGGGGTGCCGCTGCTGCTCATCGCATTTTCCATCCTTTTCAAGCAGCTTTGGTTGCTGCCTTACGGGCTGATTTGGACCGCCCATATTGGCGTGGATCGTCTGCTGGGGTATGGTCTCAAGTATCCAACCCGCTTCCGCGACACACATTTTCAGCGCCTCTGATAGGGTTTGTCCTGGGTGGTCTTCAGAGTAAGAGGTAATTTTCACTCTCCGTCGACTTTATTCCGCCTGGATAATAGTGGTCACCCCGATCGGCCTTGATGCGGGACATTCGGAAACTGCGGCGGGGTATATCCAGCTGCTCCTGACGGAGTACTTTACCACCAAATCTGTCAGTAATTGTTGACTGACCCCTTGTTCGTTGCCGGCAACATGAGCTGGAAGGTGGCGCCGAGATCGGCATTCGGTGTTGCCCATAGTCGCCCTCCATGCGCTTCCACGATTGAACGACTGATCGCCAGACCCATACCCATACCGTCCGCTTTTGTCGTATAAAAGGTTTCGAAAACTTTCGGCAGATCCTCCGCCTTCAGACCAATTCCTGAGTCTGTCACGGTGATCAAGACAAACGATTTGTCCACCGAGACATGCGACTGCGCCTCGATAACGAGCTGTCGTTGGTCTTCCGGAACCTTGCTCATCGCCTCGATGCCGTTAACCACTAGGTTCAATAACACCTGCTGCAGCTGGATCCGGTCCCCGAGGATTGGGGATAGCTCTTCGGGTAACGCGGTTTTGAGTGCTATCCGGCGTCCAGTCAACTCATGTCGAACTAATGGCAGGACGTCAGCGACTAAATGCCCGATTTGCAGAAGAGCCATTTCCGGAGGTGCTTTCTTCGCCAGTGCTCGAATCCGGGCAATGATGGTGCTCGCTCGCTCGGCGTCGTTGACGATCGCCGACAACGCGGCCGCCATCTCTTTTAAGTTAGCGCGCCCACTTTTGAGAAATCTGAGACATGCGTTCCCATAGTTTGCGATTGCCCCGAGCGGTTGATTAATTTCATGGGCGATCGAGCTGGTGATCTCGCCCATCGTCATAACCCGCGTAGCGTGCACCAACTCCACCTGCGCTTTCTGCAATGCTTCTTCGGCGCGTTTTTGTTCGCTTAAGTCGAGCACGAACGCCACCCCCTCGTTCCCACTGCCTTCGAACATCGCGGCGCCGAAGAGCACAGGTATGCGGCTACCGTCCTTTCGGAAGTACTCCTTCTGAAATGGTTGGGCGGCTCCGGTCGCCTTCAGCTCTGTTACGGCCCGTTCGTCCCGGTCCTGCCATTCCGCCGGGGTCAGATCCCTCCAGCGCACCCGACCCGAGAGGAGATCTTCACGGCTGTACTCCACCATCTGGAGAAATGATCCGTTGGCCTCTATAATTTCACCTTCAAGGTTCCAGACGCTGATTCCGATAATGTTGGCGTCGAACAGGCGCCTGATCTTGGCTTCGCGCTCTTCGAGGTCCCGGTAAAGACGGGTGTTCTCCAGGGAAATCGCGGCTTGCGAGGCAAGCAGTTTCAGCACCGCGATCCGGGTCGGAGTGAAAACGCGGGGGGTCAGGTTATTTTCCAGGTAGAGCACACCGATGAGCCTGGCCTGGTTAACCAACGGCAAGCAGAGCATTGAACGGGCGTGACGCTGACGGATATATGGATCCGTGGAAAACGGATTCCGTGCTGAGGCATCGTCGAGAATCACGCTCTCCTGGGTGCGCACGACATAATGGACGATCGACTCTGGCACCGCAGCCTCGGTCACGGATGCTTCTCGCAAGCGCACGATGATAGAGTCACCGCTGGTGTGGGCTTCTGCCGCTATCCATTGCTCAAGACCTCGCGGAAGAATCAACAGGCCGCGCTCAGCACCCGCGTGCTCAATCGCTGTGCGCATGAGCGTGTCGATCAGTTTCTCCAAAACGATCTCGCCCGAGACTGCTTGCGAGACTTTGATGACGGTGGCCAGATCCAGATGTTCGACCGGTGCGCCGATCGTACTCGTCGGACCCGGCGCTCGCTCTTCCTCCCTGAGCTGCGGATATAACTCATCGAGTTGTCGCACCTTACCATCGGCTCCCCAACGGAGGTAGCAGTAGCGAGCTTTCCGCAAGTACGCGTGCGCGATCGTATCGAAACCGCGTGCCCCGTAGAAGTGCGCGGCGAGTTCATTAGAGAGCGCCTCATGGTGGACAAAACCGTTTGCGCGCGCCGACCGGATCGCCGCTTCGTAGAGGTGCTCCGCGTCGAGGATTCGGCCCTCGATTCGCGCGATTTCCGCGCTGACCAGCGCGGCTCGATTTTCGAAATTTGCCGGGCAATGCTGGGCCCATATCTCGAGCTGCCGGTGGTGGTCGATCAGGGCGGCAAAATGCCGCTGCCTGTCTTCAGATGAAGCTGAGTTCCACGCGGCGGCACGCGCGAGGGCGGCATAGAAACGAAAGTCGCCCGTTTCAACCTGAGATGCGGCTGGCCAGAGTAGTCGATGGGCCTTCTGCGAAGCATCGACCGCCGTTGCGTAGTCTCCGGCGAAGAAGCGGCCCTGAAGTTTTCGAGTCCAATAAAAAAACTCGGCTAGAGCCAAGGTCGGGTTGCTGGCGAGACGATGTTCGGTATCCGACTCGTTATAGTCCCGGGCATCAAAGCATCCAAAGGTTGAGGTCAGACCGCGAAGCGTACGGATGAGGCCCAACTGTGCGCCACAATTCTCGGCCACCAAGCCGAAACCTGCCTTCTTGACGAAGGCGAGGCCCTTCTCCGCCTCTGATTGCACCTCCGGGAGGGGGTCGCCCACGGACAGATAATTCGTGATCAATTCGTGCCAGCTATAGGCGGAGAACGTAAGGTCCCCCGTTCGATATGCGACATCGAACGCCCGCCGGACCAGATCACGTCCCTTCGCGGCGTGCTTCGCCCAAGGCGTGAGCGTGCCAAACGAAATGTAGGTTCTCGCCTGGTAGCGAGTCAGGTTGCGCTTTTCGACGAGATCGTAGCCCAGCTGGCCGAATCGGAACCCATCCTGGTAATTGTTGAAACGCGGCCCAGCGAACATTCCAAACCACACATAGCCGAAACACGACGCATCGCAGTTACCGTGCTCCAGGCAAAGACATACCATGCGGCAAACCACCAGCGTGGAGAGATTCTCATCGAAAAACATGGCTGGGTGGACGATTTCGGTGAACACATCGAGCATGTCGAGGACGTCTGGATCGTCGAGCAGTGGCAAGTCCACGAGGTCCTCGATCTGACGGTCGCCAACCAGTGACCAGATCCGGTTGTACTCCCGCATGACGTCATCGCGAGTCGGATGCTGCGACCAGTCCGTCCCGTTGCGGCGGAGGTAATCGAGGAACACTTCGATGGCGCGGTCGCTGCGATCCAGGGTCGTGTACAGGGTGAGCTGCAATCGCGTCACAACCGCAAAGTCGTGGCGGCTCCTGGCACGCTGCGCCAACATGGTCAGGCGGCTTTCGGCTGCGACCATTTCTGCGGTAAGCAGTTCGCACTCGGCCATCAGAGATTCAATCGAGAAGATAAGGTAAGTAGTTACGCTCCCAAGTCTCCTCGCTTAATAGCGAGCGGCCAGCATGAAGGTATTTCAGCGCCGAGGCGTATGCTGTTGATGCCTTCGCCCGCTTGCCCGCGATCAGATTCAGGTCAGCTGCTCGCTCACGTTCACTGACAGCAGTTATGAGAACTGAACCACGGTTGAGTTGATTGACGATGTCGAAAATTGTTTCTTCCAGCCGCTCGCGCGGGGTGCTCTCCGCGAGAATTCTTCCGATGTGCAAATGGGTCTGAGCGCGCAGTTCCTGCGGAATCAGAGAGTAGGCTGCTTCCTGGACTCGATCATGAAGGAAGCGATAGGAATTCTCTGAGCGAAAAATAAGGCCGGTGCGAACTGCTTCCCAGAGCTGATCGTGCATTTCTTCTTTCGAATCCGCGTACACCGTTCGCAGTAGTTCGAACTCAGCGCTGTTCCCCAAGCAGGCGAGTTGCTTCAAGGATTCCTGCGTTGCCTCCGGGAAGCGGTTCAGCTTTCCGACCATGAGGTCTACAACGTTGTCGGTGTAGCCTTTTGCGCGGATGCGATCAACGCCCCACCGCCAGGTGGCAGCGCTTGGCTCGAACGTCAGCAACCCTTCCTCCTCCAGCTCCGTGATGAATTGGATCGTGAAGAAAGGATTGCCGCCCGTTTTTTCAAAGACAAGTGCCGCCAGGGAACTGACACGCTCCGGCTCGCACCGGAGTGATTCGGAAATCAGGCACGCCACGTCATTTTGCGTCAGGGGCTGTAAGATGATCTTCTGAATCTTGGCCCCACTGGCATGCAAGCCCTCGAGAGTCCGTGTCAGCGGGTGAGCGAGGCCAACCTCGTTATCCCGATATGCGCCGATGAAGATGACATGGCGAACCTCCGGCTCGGTCACGAGGTATTCCAGCAGCTTGAGGGTGGCGGCATCCAGCCATTGCAAATCGTCGAGGAAAAGCGCCAGAGGGTGCTCCGGGCTGGCGAATACCCCAAGAAAGCGGCGGAAAAGCGATTGGAAGCGCGCCTGAGCTTCCTGCGACGGAAGCTCGGCGACAGGTTGCTGGGGTCCGATGATTAGTTCGATTTCCGGAATCAGGTTTACGATGAGTTGGCCATTCGGTCCCAGTGCCTCGCGCAGGGCGTCGCGCCAATGAGCGATCTCGCTTTCGTTCCGACTCAAAATCTGGCGGATCAGAGTTTGGAATGCCTGTGCCAGCGTCGCGTAGGGAATATCGCGCTTGTATTGATCAAACTTGCCCGCTGCAAAAAGTCCGCGTGGCGGCACCAGAGCCTTGTGAAGTTCATTGACTACGGAAGATTTTCCGATGCCGGAATAGCCGGACACTAGTACCAGTTCCGTACCACTCTGTCCGATGACACGGTCGAAGGCGGCAAGCAGCATTCCCACTTCTCTTTCCCGTCCGTAAAGCTTTTCGGGAATCATCACCCGTTTGGGTACATCACGCGCGCCCAGCGGAAACGAGTCGATCCGCCCGTCCTCTTCCAAAGTTGAAAGACAACGTTGAAGATCAGCTTCCACACCCGCCTGCTGTTTGGTAGCGATCCTCCGGAGCCTTGGCGAGGAGCTTCAAAATGATGGCAGAAAGCTGCTCGGGTATTTCGCCGCGCCGGCGACTTGGTGCCACAGGCACCCTGGCGATGTGGCAATGTACCCATTCCATAGGATCGGAAGCCGTGAAGGGAAGAGACTCCGGTCAACATTTCGTAAAGTGTCACGCCGAAGGCATAGAGATCGCTCCGGGAATCGATTGAACGATTCATTCGCCCGGTCTGCTCGGGTGCCATATAGGCGAGTGTCCCGCCGATAAACTCAGGGGGCTCGGGAGCCTGGCGTTCGCGTGGAAGCCGCGAAGCGATACCAAAGCCCATCAACCAGTTCTGGCCGGTGACGGAATTTACTAAAACATTGGCCGGCTTGATGTCCTTATGAATAATGCCGTGCTGATGCAAGCGATCGATCGCGGTCGCCAGGCCAATAGCCACCAGCAACGAAAACGCTAAGTCCAATGGTTGACCAGGCAATTGATCGATAGGCACCCCGCCCGGATCCTCCAACGCGAGTACCGTCCGGTCCCAATGGCGAGCAATTGCCTTCGGTCGGGCCGCCCAAGCGGGATCCAGCTCCTCTCTAAGAGAATATTCGTACTCCAGCCGTTTCAGACTTTCTGGCGCGGGATACTCCACCACAGGCGAAAGGACAAGAATCTGAGATGTATCGTCCTCACTCCTCCCGCGATAAAGGTTAAACTCTTTATCCTTGCGTAGCACCTTGAGGGCATATTTTGAGAGCTCAATCACAGACCGGACTCCAGCCGCCCGAAGCCTACACTATTTTCTGTCCCTGCTCAGCCGACAACAGGCGGTGGGTACTCCGATTAAGGACTAGTTTCTCAGCGTACACATGTGGTGTTATTCCTTGAGGTTCAAAGGGCAGCCCTTCGGGTGGGTAAGGCGGGGACGCCTTACTTACCGGTAGGCAAGCCGTCCCGGCTTGCTTTCCCGGCGTTAAAACGCGGGGCCTGCAGTTTGGACATTTGGGCGAAGGTCACGTTGGAAAATTTGTTGTTCGAAAAGGGCTGGAAAATTTTCACCCGGAAGTCAAAGAAAGGGAAACCCAGCACCATCAAGCATCGAGTCGAGAAAGAGGATTTGGTCAGCTAGATGAATGGCGTTAGGCGCTGTTTCAAAAACAGCCGGATGATCCAGCAAATTGGGGGTTGTTCATCACCGGTGTTCTGGGCCATATGGCTTAGCCCGCTTGGACCAAGGTCCAATACAATGGACCCCGCGTCGTGCATTACGGTTAGCCATTGAAAAGCACCCACCTAGGAATAACAGGCTGGGGCCAGGCAACCATTCGTGACAAGTGCGCTGACTCGTGCAAACAAAAATATAAATAATAAGCGCATGCTCTACGAGATTCCCATTGGCGGAGTGGAGGTCGCCGCCTTCTTGGTATTGGCTATTGGCTCACTGGCGGCAACCGCCGCGATCTGCTTGCTAATCGAGAAATTTCAACTCGTGGAATGGCTCTGGAACCCCCCGCTTTTTTTCCTCGGGCTCTGGGCCTGTCTGGGCCTCGCTACTGCTTTGCTCTATTATGGCTGTGAGGCAAAAAATCTCATCGCATTCCTCGTCACGGGCTCCGTGCTCGCCCTCGCCGGGATTCTGGCGTGGCTTCTTTACGCGGAATATCACTCCAATCCTTGGACCCGAGACGCCCATGTGCGCGCCAACGTTATCGAGATAGCTCCACGGGTGGCCGGTCCGATTGTGAATCTCGCCGTGGGCGACAATGCGCCGGTTCAGCGAGGGCAACTTCTCTTTGAGATCGACCCCTCCGACTACCAGAATGCATTGGACATCGCGCAGTCCGTCTTCGACCAAAGGCAGGCCGAATTCGACAATGCCCAAGCTGCATTTAGCCGTAGCCAGCGTCTCTTCGCCACCAATGTCATCTCTAAGGGAGAAAGTGACTTGGCCACCGCCTCCTTCCAGTCAGCCAAGGCCCTCTACGAGGGTTCCTACGCGGCCTTGCGACAGGCCAGACTCAATCTCGACTACACCAAGGTCTATGCTCCTGCGACTGGCTATGTTTCCGGTGTTACCTTCGGACTGGGCACTTACGTGCAAATTGGAAAGCCAGTCTTCGTCCTGATCGACCGCGAGAGCTACTGGGTGACCGCCCTGTTTAAGGAAACGGTTCTACCCAGCCTCAAGCCCGGCCGCCCTGTCAGCATCCGATTTGCTCCGCGGCCTGGCCAGGAGTTTCACGGGACGATCGAGAGTCTTGGCTGGGGCATCTCCGACAATGATGCGGGATATTCTATGGCACTCCCCTCCATCGCTCCCACGGTGGATTGGGTTCGGCTGACTCAGCGCTATCCGGTTCGCATCAGGCTGGAGGCCGACGCTCTCAAACTTCCCTTAAAAATCGGCGTCACCGCATCGGTCCGCGTGCTGGACCGACCCAGTCAACCCACCCCCTGAATATGCTCGGGCCTCGTTTCCGTCTCAGTCTCCGATCCGCCATCGCGGCATCAGTGGCTCTCCTCATTGCTTTGGCCCTCCAGTGGCCATACCCTTATTGGGCCGCTATCATGGTCATCGTAATCATGAGCCCGTCGCTCTCGGCGGGTATCCCATTATTTCCAGTCCGTTTGGCCGGAGTTGCCACTGGGGCGACTCTTGGCTTTCTTGCCGTCGCCTTTTTTGGCCAGGATCGTGTCCCCTTTCTGGTGGCAACCAGCGTCATCCTTTTCATCTTCGGGGTGGGCGCTTCATCCCCCGCTTACGGACCCTTTTTTTCAATGGGCGGAATCGCGTTTCCGGCCGTGGCTATTTTCGGGTACGCGAATTTCCAGGAAGCAGTGCTCCTCGCCTTTTATCGCTTTGCCTCAGCCTCGCTCGGCGTGCTCGTCTTTACCGTTTCCCACCTTGTCATCTGGCCCGGATATTCCGCCCCTCACGCCCCGCCGCTTCCTCCCGCCGAAGACACCAGATTTCTCTTCGGCTTGCCTCTTCGAAGATGGCTCGCGGGAGCGAGGCTCGCTGTCGGTGTCGCACTCGCTCAGGTTGTGTGGTTTGAGGTCCGGCCGCCGGGAGCCTATGTCGAGGCCCTTATCGCCTGCGTTCTGCTCGCCATCTGCTCGTCCATGCCTCAGCCGCGTATCCTCTACGCTTTGGGCGGCATTCTTTGCGCCACGGTCGCGGCCTTCTGCGTGGCGTATCTCGGATGGGCTGCGCTCCCGCTGAACCCAGAGACGCTTTTCTTGACCGTTACCCCCGTCCTATTCCTTTTCGCCTTGGTTCAGAGCGCCGGTCCGCCTTATGCGCTTTTTGGCGTGTTCGGCAGTGTCATGTTCCTGGTCGCCCTGAATCTTTCCCATGCCCAATCCCTCGACATCCAGACCTTCATTTCTAAAAGCCTCGGCATAGCTATCGGAGGAATCATCGCCGCCCTTGTCCTTCGCATATTTTGGCCACCCATGGCCGGTCATGGACCCAGGACCAACTTCTTTTGACATGATCGACGAAGAAAAAGGCGCGCAATACAATAGAATGTAAGCCTATGCTACCTTGCGACGGTGTGTGATGGCTGCAGGTGCTGGAAGGAACGCAACTCATCCTCCGTGGCCCGAAGTGGCCGAGAAAGCATAGCCCTGGGTTTGAATGGCGCGAAGTTAAGGAGGATTTGAGGAACTTCACCTCCCGAAGGGCCAACAAAAGTAGCATAGGCTTCCAGCCTGTCTTTTGTTGGCGCCGAGCGACTTCTTTCGACTCGGGTCAGAAGTGTATTGCCCGATGAACCAGCGTGCGGGCCTGATCGTTCGGAGACAGCCTATGCTACTCTGCGCTAGCCCTGTCGGCGTCTTCGGTGAGAAAACCACCCGAAACAGCCCTTATCTTAGCGCCATTCAGCCCTGCGGCTCAACCCTGGGCTATGCACTTTTGGCCACTTCGGGCCAAAGAGATGAGATATGCCCGCCAGACTATTTATCTAATTGCAAATGATCCAAGCGGCAGGGCGCATTGTAATAAACAAACACGGCTGAGAGATTGGAGTCTTCGGCCGTACGTCGTAGCCTGCTTGGACCAAGGTCCAATAGAAAATGCGAGGATTCCTGAGTAGGCTGGCGCATATGGAAACGACAGCAGAACGCGACAACCTTCGCTATACGAAGATACCCCTCACGAATGGATCCGGAGTGATCCCCGCGCTCGGTTTTGGCACGCTGATTCCCGACCCTATCGACACCAAAAAGGCGACTACGGCCGCGCTGGAAACAGGATTTCGTCAATTCGATTCCTCAGAACGATACCGAAATGAAAAAGAGGTAGGCGAAGCCATGCAGGAGGTGTTCAAGGAGGGGAAGATTAAGCGAGAAGACGTTTTTATTGCCACGAAACTCTGGAACAACAACCACCGTCCTGAACGTGTCAAACCCGCTTTCGAGGCGAGTCTAAAGCGACTTCAACTCGACTACGTCGACCTCTATTTAATCCACACCCCGTTTGCCTTTCAACCTGGAGACGAGCAAGACCCGAGGGACCAGAGCGGCAAAGTGATTTATGATGATGGGGTGACGTTGCTGGATACCTGGGGAGCATTGGAGAGCCTGGTCGACGAGGGCAGATGTAAGGCTATCGGATTGTCGGACGTGAATGTGGAAAAGGCGAAAGAGATTTATGAATCCGCGAGGATAAAGCCTGCCGTTGTTCATGTAGAATCCCATCCCTATCTCCCAGAATGGGAGTTGCTCGAGTTTTGCCACAAAAACGGTATCGTGCTCCAGGCTTTTGCAGCGTTAGGTCATAGTACAGAACCTAAGTTGATAGATGACCCTGTGATTACCTCCATCGCCAAGAGAGTCAACAAAACCCCTCCCCAAGTGCTGCTCGCATGGGCGGTGCAACGCGGCACGGCCCTCCTGACCACCTCCAAAACCCCCAGCCGCATCAAGGAGAACTTTAATATCTCCACGCTTCCTGAAGACGCCATGAAAGAGATTAGTGAGGGAATCAAGACGCGGCAAAGATTCAATGCAGTCGTGGAGACTGGCGTGCCTGGGTTTATTCCAAGAGGAAGGTGAACGTTAAAGATCACCTGGACGCTCCGGGCAGCATTCCAATCTTTGCGTCAGCTGGAGCGACGGCCACCCACAGCAACATCGCTTTAAACTAATCAGAGAGAGACAAATGAAAACAAATTTAAAAGAGGGAGAGGAAACCCGCGAAGGCCTTCGGCCGGCTGGCGCCGAACAGTCGCTGACGCCGCTTCGGAGTTGCTTCAAGACGTTTTCGGAAAGGACAAGAGCCCCTGCCGCCTGGTATACGGTGTGGCAAGCCTTCCGCTCGGCACGCCGGTCGAGCTGGAGATCATTTTCGAGGTGGCGGGGTAAAGGCGCGGCGGGCGGGAACTCGGTCGCCTCGCCAGTAGCCAGTGCATTACAACCATGGTTGAGGATTCATAGGGGATAAGGGGAGCTAATGAAGCGTCTTCTCACATTGTCCCGTTGGCCCCGATCCTTGCGGGTTTTCTGGATGGCAATGGTGATCTCGGTGATGCTCTCATCATTTCAATTGTTGTCCCAAACCCACGGAAAGGACCGTTCCATGCAGTACCCGACCTTCTATCGCACAATACCCATAGACGGGCTCTCCATTTTCTACAGAGAAGCGGGGCGAAAAGACGCTCCCACCCTGCTTTTATTGCACGGTCTTCCGTCGTCATCGCGGATGTTTCAGCCGCTGCTGACACGGCTCGCCGACAATTACCATCTGGTTGCGCCAGACTATCCCGGTTTCGGACACAGTGACTGGCCCGATCCCAAGCAGTTCGATTACACCTTCGACCATATTGCTTCCGTGATAGACGACTTCACGCAAGCGCTGGGTTTGTCGCATTACACGCTTTATATGCAGGACTATGGCGGGCCGGTTGGCTTTCGCATGGCCTTGGCGCATCCGGAGCGGGTGCAGGCTCTCATCGTCCAGGATGCGGTCTCTCACAACGAAGGCCTTGGGGCGAACTGGGCAACCCGGCGGGCATTCTGGGCCGACCGGCCTGCTCATGAGGAAGCGTTGCGCAAAAACCTGCTGTCGCTGGCCACCACGAAAACGCGGCATATCGGAGACGATCCAAAGATCGAGCTCTATGACCCGGATCTTTGGACCGATGAGTACGCATTTTTGAATGCGCCGGGGCAGGCGCAGATTCAAAGCGATCTCTTCTATGACTACCGCACCAATGTCGATGCTTATCCAAAGTGGCAGGCATGGCTCCAGAAGACGCAGCCAAAGCTTTTGGTTCTCTGGGGCAAGCACGATCTCTCGTTCGATCTCGGCGAACCGGAACGCTACCGCAAGGACGTGCCGAAGGCGAAAGTCTATGTACTCGACGCAGGACATTTCGCGCTTGATACCAAAGCAGACGAGATCGCGGCGCTGGTAGGTGCGTTTACCGCGAAAGTCCCCAACCAATGAAAATCCAACCAGCCCTTTTCAATTGTCGATGGCGGCCTGAATGGTCGGCTACGGCGGAAAATTCTGCTGCTTTCTAGCCCGCAATGAGCTCGTCGCTTCAGCTTTGCGTGATTTTTGCGGGCTAGCGCCCGGTGGGGTTGGCTTCTTTCCATAACTGGGCTGCGACTTCACCGACGTCCTCGTTGGCCGACAGTACGGCGCTGATGTCGGGCGCGCCGCCAGCGTCATTGACAACCACGTTGAACACCTGCCACTCGCCGTCGGCCCGCTGGAAGAAGCCAGCCAGCGCCTTGCTCTGGACCAGCAGGCGCTGACCGAGCGGGTCAAAGCCCACATTGGTCCCGGTCTTGGCGAACACTTTGCCGCGAGCCGGCGAATCCACGGCGACGCTGCTCAGCGAGCCGTCGGTCCCGAGGATTGGTAAACACGCGCGAAACGCGTCGAAATCTTTCTGTCTCGTCCAGTACCGAAGAATCTGGGCGAACGTCTGCGGCGTGGCGCGATCGGCCGGCCCGCCCTCGGCGTCGGACATCGCGAGTTGAGCCACATCGACCTTTGCGGCGGTGAGAAAATCCTTGAGCAAGGCGAAGCCGGCGTTGCCGTCTGCACTCTTGGCGTGGACCGCGAGCAGGCAGAGACCCAGGTTGGCACCCAGGTTGTGGCTGACCTTGAGGATGAGTTTGGCGTACTCGGAATATGGCGGGGAGACATAGGCCGCCACCCGCGACGAGTCCGGGTACGACGAGGACGGGGGAAGCAGCTTTTTCGGGTTCTCGCCGGATGCGGCCACATCAATCTGGACACTGGCCGCCCGCAACGCCTCGATAAATGCCGTGCGGGCAAAAGCGGCGGGGTCGTTGATGGGCGCCACCCGGACCTGCGGGGCCGAACCGGCGGCAATCGTCCCGGTGACCGTAATGGTTCCCGGCGCGCCGCCGACAATCGTTATCGCGGTCGGTTGGCCGACGGCAACAGTCTTGACGGTCGCGTTGCCCACGTATGAAGCGGAAAGCGGTCGGAAGGTAACTTCCGCCGGCGAACCGGGCTTGGTCCGTCCGCCCAGGGTCAGATCCCCCGAACCAACCAGAACGAGGTCGCCCTCGACCCGTCCGCCCTTTCGGCTGCCGAGGAAGTGGACGGGAGTGGTGAATCGCGTATCCGGCCCAAGGATCTTCCACACCGCAGAAACGGAGAACAGCTTGGCGCTCGACCCGGGAAGGAACATCTCTGCACCGCGCAGACGCTGTCTGACCCGCCCGGAGGCAGCATCCACCTGTAACAGGCCCCATCTGGCGTTCGCGTACTGCGGCCTGTCCATGATCCGGGTGATTGCCGGACTCAAGGGTTCGTCCTGCTCACCCGCGCTGTCGGCTCGGGCGATTCCGGCCAGCGCCATGATCCCGAACACGCCCAACGCGAGGCAATTGCGACAAAGTGGCATGGTCACTCCAAAGCCGCCCAGTTCTTCTGCGATGGCCTCGGCGGTGAACTCGGTTTGCTCCGCATCCCGTTCAATCTCAAGCGTTCCAGGCTTCGCGGAACACCCGCATCCAGTTGCCTCCCAAGATTTTCGCGATGTCGACGAAAGAGTAGCCGTGGCGCAGCAGTTCCGCGCGGAGGAGTGGGAGGTTCGCTACCTGATTGAAATTCTGGACGTACTCGAGTGAGCGCGAATAGTAGAGCATCTCGGGAGGAAACACGAATGATGGGACAGGAAGTGAGGTGCCGCCGTGGTCGGGGGGGTTGCCGAGGGTGAAGTCACTACCAATGCCGATGTAGTCGATTCCCACGAGGCGCCTGATATAATCCATCACATCGACATATTGGGAGATGGTCGCCAAAGGGGGGAAAAAGGCCGGGTTGGCCGCATTGGGGGCGTCCTTGGTACTCCACCGTAAATAAGCGTTCACCGGGCACACGCCGATTAGGCCGCCGGTTTCGGCAATACCCCGGATTACGCGGTCGCTGACGTTACGAATATTAGCGTTTAGCGCGAGGACGTTCGAATGCGAACAGACGACCGGCCGTTTTGCCCTACTGATAATATCGAGGGTGGTCTGCTCGCTCGAGTGGGTGCAATCGACCAGAATACCGATTTCCTGCATCTGATCAATCATATACTTGCCAGCCACGCTCAGAGGCGTCGTCGGGTCAAGTAAGCCACCGCCAAACGAATTGGAGAGCTGATAGGCGAGATTGCCCATCCGGAGCCCCCTGTCGTAATACTTAGAAAGGTCCGTCACCGGCGGGTTAGGAACATAATCGTTAGGACCTTTGTCTTGCAGGCCATGAATATTTCCACGACCACTCAAGCGGCCACATATCTTGAACGCCGACGACCATGGCAACCTTGCCCGCCCGCCTGGCGGCGAGGATATCACTGTAGGACTTGGCCAGCGTGACCTTCGATGAGTTAGCATCCACAAAACTATCGATCAAATCAAAACGATCAAAATCTATGGTATTCTGGGAGTACTGCCACACGGTGGCGCCAACGCTCAAATAATCATCGAGGTAAGGGACGGTGAGATCGGCACCGTCCACACCGATAACGACCACGCCCAGACCCGTCCGTATCCTTGGCGTGGTCGGCATTCTCACCAGCAGTCGACTGGCTTTGCGCGAGAGATGCGCCTTGCACCATCGAGAGCGCCAATCCAGTGGCGCCGAATTTGAGAAAGGTCCGGCGCGGCATGGCCGTCCCCTGCGTTCTTACCCCGAGTTCTTCGTTCAAATAGTTCCTTTTTTTATCGTTCGTTCACCCATTATCTAGTCGATACCCGCTTGTCAAGAGAAGCCCCTCCAGGCGCCGTCGATTTGATCTACGCTGACGCCCATGGGGCAAGTTACGAACGTTCCGTTTCGGTTGCGAAAAAACGCGTTTTCACTTCCGTTGACCTTGAGCCTATCGATGTAATAATGTTCATTGCGTCTGCCCTTATACGGAAAGTATCGCAATCTTCGGCGCGCCCTGCGTCGTTATTCGCATTTGGCCCAAACTTTGGTAACAATTGGCAACAAGCGACAGCGAATAGGTTGACCTGGAGGCATCGAAAAGCTATCGATTCGAGTCTGGAAGCGAAAGGGGAGGGATGGTAGAGCGGTTTAATGCACCGGTCTTGAAAACCGGAGATCCGCAAGGATCCGTGGGTTCGAATCCCACTCCCTCCGCCCATCGTTTTTTGTTTCCACCAATTGATTACTGTCAAATATGGTAGCTTTAACCAGCATCAGATTTCTTCCCGCCTGGTTTTCCGGGGAAATGTCCGGGATCGACCCCGCCATCGGCTTATCGTCCCAGTGGTTCTCGCTGACGTGCTAATTAACTAACTATGACTAGCCAGGGCTTCACCCTTGATATGGAGTTTGGACATTTCCAATCCGTGGCCCGAAGTGGCCGATAAAGCTTAGCCCAGGTTTACCCGGGTTTAGTATCTGTGTAGGGTTTGCGGATCAGCCTCCGGCTCAGACGGAGCTTCGCCCTCCTAATGGGGCAGGTATTGAAGCAGCGTGGCAAGGCCGATCCCGCTCGATGGCAACAAGAGCGCCCGGATTGCCGGCTGTTCCCACAGATAGGCGAACACGCCTTGATGGGTGGATTCAACTTGCTCGATCAGGGTATCGACTGCTTCCGGCGCCTTCTGCGAAAACATGAGAGCTTGCCGCCTGCTTCGCTTCAGACGTTCCAGGACCGTGTCCCGGTACCCGCTGGCCACTTTCGGAAGTCGCCAGGCTGCATAAAGTACAAGGGAGAAGTGGAGCGAGAATGCCACGATAGGCGCGGGCGACCAAACCCAGTTATCAAAGTAGTTCAGTCGAGCCACGATCAAGAGCGACAAAATCAGGAAAGGGTAGTAGATCAGGCTCCCGACCGCTTCCGTTCGCTTGGCGATCAGCAGGATGTCCCAGAAGTCCGCAAGTTCGCTTTCATTGCTTGTCGGATGGGGGTACTCAAATTTCCTGAAGGTAGCGCGCGGCCAGTAGCTCTCCTTCTCTTTGAGCTGTTTGATAAAGCCTTCGTGTAACAGAATGGCGTCGATCACGAAGAAAGTAAGGAAGAGGAATAAGAAGAGCGTTGGCATCATCAAGGCGAGAAAAGGAAACTGGCCCCTGATCGGGGGAGCGGGAAAGTGGCCAATGAGAGGCAGGATACAGAAGAGGGCCGCGAAATAAAAGAGGGTCATGGGCAGTGCGCGATATACCCGCGTCCGGAATTGGCCACGGCAAAGGTAGCGTTGCCATAAGGCTGCGATATCGACCCTGTCCTCGGCGCTGGTGATCCCACGTTTCAACGGAGAGGCATCCCAACCAAAAAAGGGTGTCTTCGCCGACAGGTTACTTTTCAGAGCGAACTCCTCTGTTAGCTTGTCCGCATCCTTCCTGAGGTCGAGATGCGTCCTGGCAACGAAGTGGAGAGACAAAAGGGCGGCAAAGAGAATAATCGCAATGGAAGGCCAGGCGCTGGTTCCGTCGAAACAAGAGAATGCCTCGCCCCTGCCCGAGTAATTCTCAACCAGGTAAAGGCAACAAACAGCTCCGACGGTCAGGGTCGCGCAGATCGGTACCGCACGCCAACTTGATGCGGTGATTCTTTGGAGTTGCTTCCTCATCGGTGCCTCCCCCCGACAAGAGATCCATTGTGGATTACTCTTGGTTCACTGACTCGTTCTGCATGGGTTTGCGCGTCCCAAGTGCTGGAACTGACTCGCGAGACGCGGCATATCCAAGCCAGTAGAAAACTTCCGAGAACGATGAAGCCAGCGAGGCGCGGTAAATAGCTTTTGAGCAAATTGGACAGTTCGGAGATCGTGATGCTCTCGCTTGCCGTAACGCTCAACTCTTTTGGACCATTGCGCCCGATTTCGAAGATAAGTGGAGATCTGGGTGTCGCATCGTCTTCGGCGTAGGCCTGTCCCGCGGCCTCCAGCGTTGCCGCAAAAAGGGCCGTCTGCGCACTGTCTCGAAACGGAGCAACCCGCTGAACCTTCTCATTGGATTCTTTTAGAGACAGGCCACGCGCCGAAACAACCACCAGATTGTGCGTCTCGTTCCACTCGTCCGGATGGGCCAATCGAGCGTCGAGATTGTTCGTAAAGAACACCGCTTCGGGAAGCACCGGACGGAATGCCTTAAGAAGCTCCAGTTTATCGTAAACGTCACTGCCCAGCAAGCCGACTGCCTTGATTGCTTCCTTCCCACCGCTACCTCCCTTCAAATTTGTGTCGAGTTCCTGCAACTCCTGTGCCAAACGGCGAACGTCATCCGCCTGGTTGAGACCTTCGGTTCGCTCCGTTGGCCGCAGATCAGATCGGGGGTTCTTTCCGTCACTCTCAGGCTGGACCTTCGCTTCCTTCTCATCCTTTTCATTCTTCGCATCCGAGGGGAGCTCTCCGTCAATACCTCGAAGATAGGTGTACGAGTGAAGATTGGGGAGGGGGGTCTCATTGATGTTTGAGGTCGTGAAGGTCGAACACAAGGCTCGTGCGCAATAGGTGTCCTCTTCCGAAACGATGGCTACGTGGTCATCCTGTTTGAGGCCACGGCATTCCAGCTCCTGCCAGAGCGTCGCCACGATCTGATCATCGGGAAAGATCGTCCGCTCGAAGCAAAACCTGCTGTCCGGTTCCAGCCGTTTCACTTTTTGCTCGATCAGATTTTTGCAGGTGCGACGCTCACCCATCGGGAGTATTTCAGCGAGCAGTCGAGACTCCGCCGCCGCAGCTTGGCTCGAATAAATATGCGTTGTCGCGAGGCACTCTCGCGTCTCGTTATTCCACAGGTCCTTATTGGCTTCCCTGACCATGTTGTACAGCGTTCCGGAATTTTCTGGTCCAAGTACCTTAAAGAGAGGAAGCCTCGCTAAATCTGGGTCCTTTGAAGCACCAAAGAGCTTTAAACGAAACCATGAGATCAGGTCCGCGAGACGCGCGAGTGGAGCATCGCTGAATGCGTCATCCCTTAGCCAGAGTACCAGGAAATGCGAGACCGGTTTTGTCTTGGTTCCGAAACCTGATGGTTCACACCACTCGTAAGGAACGAGCAGGTCCTCCGCGTCCGGTTCCTTCCAGTTGCTTCGAATCGGCTGAATCCCCGGGTTCTTTGGGAACCAGCGCTTCTCATCATCGTTTCGATCCTGCTCCAGCTTGGAGATGGAAGAGCCGATATTTGGCTCCAGAGGTCGCCACGGGATGTAGAAATACCCGATCGCGTGTTCCTTTTCGGGATGATATCCTGCCACGCCCAACCCCTCGATCACTGCCCGACGGCAACGAAGTCGACGTTCGACATCCTCAATGTAGGGGCCTCCAGGGATCATTACGGCGAGGATTTGCAGCTGTTGCGCTTGCTCCTCGAAGCGCGATTGCTCGTTCAGCGAGTAAATCGCCGACTGCGCGAAGCACCTGTTGACTAGGAGGTCTTGAAAGCGTGAAACAGAATGTTCTTGGATTTGTGTCCGGTTCTTTTCCTGGTCGGCCATGGCGACTCCCAGGGGGTCCTGCCAAAGTCTGGCATTGATCATTTGCGCATCGAACGTATCACGCGCCAGCAATGGTTCTCCGCCTCCGGGTCTGGAGCTGGTAAGCTTCGGAAAGAAAAACAGAACTCCGCTGCCCACGCCGATCAAGGTGATCAGCGGAAGCCACGGAATGGAGGCGGATTTTTCTTCCTTCTCAGCCACGGGTCGTCGGGGACTACGCTATTAAGACTACCTTCCAGCAACGAATGTTATCTTCAGTCGTTTCTGATTGACGCTGAGTAGATCACAATCGAACCAAATGGCTATACCCCAGTCGGGTTAGCCCAAACATCTAGAATGACTTACTGTTGCGCTGGATCATTTTTAGATTTTAGGCCCCCCTCAATCTCTTTCAAGAAACGGTCCCAATTCGCGAGGACGGGGGCTTGATCGCGTTTCTTAATTTGCTTGTTTCCGAGGTAAACACCCCACGGTTCAAGATCCTTGGTGACGACCGAGCCAGCTCCGACCGTCGCTCCTTCACCGATCTTGACGCCTGGTAAGACGACGCTGTTGGCGCCGAGGATGCAGAAACGGCCGATTGTCACTGGCGCCCTCTTCGTGTTCCGATATTTCTCGTCCAGCGTAGAATTACCAAATCCCCAATCTTAAAATCATCCGTTGCGGTCAGGACTGCCGAATTCTATCTTGTCGATACCTATAATTTTCGTGTGTTCGAAGGTTTTGACTCCGGGGATATTATAAACTGGCATTCTCTCGCTCCTGGTTGATTAATTCGGTCAGGATTTGAATTCGCGGCGCAATCTGATTTTCGTAGCTGTAAATCTGCCGGACTTTGTCACAGCCCTTTTCGGCGACGGACTGCAGTTCGCCGGGGCAATCGCATATCGTATAGACTAATCGGGCATTCAGCGGTCGCGCTGGATCATAGAGGTCGGTCTTTTTTCTTAAGCTCGGATTATTGTTTTCGAACTCTTCCAGAACCTGTTGGAATGAGGCCGGAAGCGGGCTTGGGCAAGTGGCTCAGCAGTCGCTGTCTTAGAATGGGCCAGATGCTATTCATCGCTACTTGAGTTGTAAAATGCGAGGCAGCGGTTTTGGCGTACTAAGAAAATGAGGGCCGTTTAAACAGCCGCTGCAGCCAGGTTATCCATGACTTTGGGACTTCAGCCGGTGGCGCGTTGCTGATGGCGTCAAATTGCTGGCGGAGCAACGAATGCTCTTCTCGTAACCGCTGGTGCTCCTCCTGTGACCGCTGGTGCTCCTCCTGTGACCGCTGGTGCTCCTCCTGTGACCGCTGGTGCTCCTCCTGTGACCGCTGGTGCTCCTCCTGTAACCGCTGGTGCTCCTCCTGTAACCGCTGGTGCTCCTCCTGTAACCGCTGGTGCTCCTGCCGCAAATGCTCGTGAGCTAGGCCGGCAAGCCCAACATGAAGATGGAGCCTGAATATTTCGAACGAGGAATCATACTTGTAGTTCAGCTTCTCGTTTAAGGTTGCCACTAAACCCAATGCGACGTGGTGCTTGACAACGTCGCTCAACCCACTCCAGATGCCGCCAGGATGAATTCTATAGGCTGCCAATACTTCCGGAAAATACCGTATCTTGCCTTTTTCGGCGTTGAGAATATCGAGGGGCCAATCGCATCCCGGCAGTGTGTAAAACCAGCTCGGAATCTCTTCGAGTAAACCATTCCTTACCATGCACGATGCGGTGGCGATGTAGTCGCCCCGACATAAGTCGGCCACTTCAGTAATCTCCTTCGTCCCATCCAGAAGATTGCCGGAGACCTTCCCATTTTCATCAACGATACGAACGTTGTGGCAGCAAATAACAAAGTCTAAGTTTTTATCGAGAAAGTCGGCTTGCCTTTGCAATTTTCCCGCGTCGATCCAAAAATCGTCCCCCTCAAGAAAAGCGACGTAAAGACCGCGACACGCCTTGAACGTCTCGAGATAGTTTGCCACCGCGCCGATGTTTCTTTCCCTTTCAAGAAGTTGAATGCGATCCGGAAAACGGTCCTTGTAGGAGCGGCAAATTTCCCTAGTGCCATCGGTTGAGCAATCGTCCGAGATGACCAATTCATAGGTAAAGAGGGTTTGCTGCATGAGCACGCTTTCTATGGCCTGGGCCACGTAGCGATGCTGATTGTACGTAATGAAGGAGACAGAGACTTTTGGAACAAGTGGCTCAGCCATTTCTAATGCTCCTCCGGGGATCTCTGGAAGATCCTCCTCCGAAATCGGGTGGCGCCCGGTTAATTATCGAATCAATAGAATCCGACGGGATGCGCATCGATGAAGTCAGGCTTCTCTCCTCATTCCAGGATTGTCTCGCAAACGAGATCGACATTCTCAGGGGTAAGATCACCGTGAATCGGGAGACAAAGAATCTCGGCCTCAATTTTTTCTGCGCACGGCAGATTCTTAGCCCGGGCGGCCGGCAAAGAGGAATAGCATTCAATCTTCGAGCACAGAGGGCGAAAATAACGACGGGCCATGATATTACGCCCGCGAAGACGGCTAAATACCTCATCTCGCGATCGATTCGCGCTGCGGTCGATCAGGATGGGCATATATTGGTAATTTTGAAGAACTTTCTCTCCTGGCACGACCGGACGAATTCCAACTGCGTCGCGCAGGTTGACTAGATACCGGTTGGCAATAACATTTCGGCGCATGGTCTCTTCCTTGAAAAGATCCAGAACACATAACCCTAGCGCGGCCTGGAGTTCGTTCAATTTACCGTTAATCCCAGAAGAATTGACTTCGTCTTCTGCCTGAATTCCGAAGTTATGAAGGAGGTCCATCGTTTTCCGTAAAGACGCGTTCCCATAGACCAGGCAACCGCCTTCCGCAGTGTGGAACAGTTTCGTGGCATGAAAGCTAAACATGCTCATTTCGCCGAAGCTCCCAATTGGAATTCCATTAAGCTCCACGCCAAAAGCGTGAGCCGCGTCGTAAATCAATCTAAGGTGGTGTTTCTGCGCTATCTTTTCTAAAGCCGAAACCTGGCATGGGATGCCGAATACGTGGACGGCCAAAATCGCACTGGTACGCTCCGTAATGGCCTCTTCGACACTCCGCGGATCAAGGCATAAAGCTTCGGCATCGATGTCAGCGAAAACGGGAGTAAGGCCTGCCCAATCAATGGCGTGAACTGTTGCAGGGAATGTGAAGGGTGTGGTGATTACTTCTCCGGCGAGGTTCAACGCCTTTAGACCAAGCATTAGAGCCATTGTGCCATTGCAAAAAAGAGAAAGATTCTCGCATCGAAGGGCGCGCTTGAGGCGATTCTCAAGCGTTTGGAGTTGTTTCCCGTGATTGGTCAGCCACCCTTCGTCCCAGATTTCCTCCAACAAGGAGACGAAATCGGAAAGCCTCGGAAGCAGCGGTCGCGTCAGTCGTATAATTTCCAACTCCTCGAAATCTGTCGTATGGCGGTGATTGGCGACTTGAAGAAACTCTCCCGCAAGGTTTTGGGGATTCATGACGGCCTTGACCGGGAGAGAGATACTCTTTGGTCGGTTCACTGCAATCTTTAGTACTATAAATGAGGATATTTACCATAATAAAATCCATCCCGTGGTAGCCGAGTATCCAGCGCGGTTGTCGGGTGATGGCTTCAATTCGCGACGACGATGTGGCTTTGCCCTTTGTCTTTCGAGTTTTCAGGAACTCATGGGCTTGTGCAGCGTGAGCCAGAGGCAACACGCGGGCCGATCGTGCGTGCTTGCGGCCAACCCGACACGCCGATACGTTTGCTTCCTGGACCTGCCACGCCGGACTGGCAGGAGAGCGCGTCCCTACCCGCCCACGCCACGCGGCCAAACGCCGATACGCCGACACGCCGATACGTTGCTTCCCGACGCATGGGTTGGCCAAACCCTGAATGTCGGTGGCGGGAATGTCCTTAGCTGAATTGGAAACAAGAAGCCGTCACCCGCAACCCGAAGACGCCCTTGCCCCTCTTTCGCCGGGTGTTCACCCCGGCGGGGTCTCACCAATGCTGTGAGCGGTTTGGCGTCGCGAAGCGCGAGAGGTCAGTTATTCGAAAAAACGAAGTCGGAGATGGGAAATTTTGCGTTCATGAGTTTCAATACCTCGGTACAAACTTCGTCCATTGAGATATCGAACACTTCGCTTATGGCCCTCAACTCCGCGAGTTGGTCAGGCGTCGCAGCGAGCAGTACTTCGTTCAGTTGTTGATTAGAGTATTTCATTGGCCGTTCCACTTAAGGCAATTAAATCGGTTCGGATGAGGCAAACTTGAGTCAGAATTGAGGAGACGAACGCTTTCGGCTCGTGAGATTTTCGGGCGAAACGCAGTTCAGGCCAGAATGTCTGCGAGCGCACTTCGCAAGTCTGGGAACTGGAATCGAAAACCGGTTTGCAGAGCCTTCTCCGGGATGATGCGTTGGCTATCCAGAAGAAGCGACGCTTCATCGCGCAGGGCGGTTTTCAGGAGAAATTCCGGAGCTGCGAAGAACGCAGGGCGCCTGAGAATCTCACTCATGATCTTCGTAAACTCCTCATTACGCACGGGGTTTGGGGAGGCACCGTTCAGCGGGCCACGAACAGAGGCATTCTCAAGGGCGTGAAGAAAGAGTCCAGCGACGTCCGCAACGTGAATCCACGGCATCCACTGTTTACCGGTTCCGAGTTTGCCGCCCAGTCCCGAACGAAAGACCGGTTCCATGACTTGCATGGCTCCGCCACCCTTCCCGAGTACCAGGGCGATCCGAATTGCAACGTACCGGGCGCCTGCGACTTGGACCTTTGAACCCTCGGCTTCCCAAGCGGCTCCGACTTCGGAAAGGAAATTGGACGAACCTGTTGCACTGGATTCAGTCAATGCCTCTTCGCCACGGTCTCCATAGATGCCTGCCCCGGAGGCGCTGATGAGGGCCGAAGGCTTGTTCGCTGCACGCTCAATCGCGTTGACGATCCAGCGTGTTCCATCGATGCGGCTACGAAGGATCTTGTTGCGTTTCTCTTTTGTCCAGAGCCCGAGGATCGATTCACCCGCGAGGTGAAATACGGCTTCAATCTCGTTCAGGTCCATCTCTGGCCCGAACTGTCTGATCGATTGGCAACCCGGAATCGGCGCTGCAGATTTTCTTGAGAACCCGGTGACTACGTGTCCGCGCGAGACAGCGACCTGGATGATTTGCCTGGCAAGAAAACCAGACGCCCCGGTAATTCCAATGTGCATCAGTTCTTCATAGCGCTGAGTCGCCCAGAAAATCTCCCTAATCTGGAAATGATTTGTGAAGCCAATTGAGAGGGAACCGGTTGCCTGGGCAGTCGGTCGGGCGGGGATTAATCTCTTTGTGTCCTCGGACAATAGAATATCTTCCGTCGACTTTGCCTACGCGCCGGCGGAGATACCGGATTAACTCATCGAGAGCCTCATACTCCGCCTTGGTCGGTAAATCACGATTGAAATCGCCCACCAGGCAAATGCCGATCGAGATATAGTTGAGATAGTCGCTGTGGACGTGGCCTCCGTTGAGTTGCCGTGTCCAGCGGTTACCGATTTCAACCTGACCGTTGCCAGAGGAGGTGCCGTTGCCAATGACGAAATGGTAGGCAAGTCCGTTCGGCATCCTGCGCACATTGCGATGATAATAGTCGAAGATGCGAGCATTGCCCTGGCGGGTACCGCTGTTATGCACAATGATGTATTTCCATCGGTTGCGCGCGACCCTGGCGTCGTCGATCGCCTTGCGGATTGCCGGGGTGAGGTATTGCCATCGGACGCCTCCACCGCCCTGAGCAGGGACCAGTTCTTTCTGCTTCTTCCGCTCCAGATTTTTGGACGACGATCGATTGGTCGTCGTCACTTTTACCAAAGAAGAACCAGTGCCGCTTTTTTTTCGGAGTCGGGGAGGGAGTTTCTTTTTCGACCGCAGGACTCAACGGAGTTGCATTTTTCACGGGTTCCGGATGCCCAGGGGAGGGGGATTCGTCCTCTGCTTCGTCCGGAGTCCGTACGACTGTGGCGCTCGGGGCGGGTTGAATCGATTTGCGGGCCGTCGACTCTGGCGTCTCAGCAGGAGCTGATTGTTTGAGCGGCGATGGCGCCGGACTGGGGGTAGGTCTCGGAGAAAGCGTCGGGCTCGGGACGACCTCCATCTGCTGGCGGCTTTTCAAAAAAAGTTCGCGTAAGCGCTTTTCTTCGTCGGATTGTTGGCCAATGCCTGGCATTGATCCGAGTGCCAACAAGAGCAGCACGGACAAAAGAGCAATTTTCAGCCTGTGCGCCTGAGAACTGACTGTACCGAGATTACAAAAATCCAATCATCACTCCTTCAGGTGTTCGGCTGCCGGAAGACCAACCTGGTGCTTCGCGACAGGTTTGCCAACGGCTGACGATCTCCAAATTCGCTGGAAGGTGTAGTTTCTATCGTTTAACCTCAACGATTAATTCTGTAACTAAGCAAATTCAGGCGCGGAAACGCAAACGGCTCCGTAACTTTTTTCCAGATAGATGAAGAAAATCCTGATTTTTACCGCTGGCTTTGGTGAGGGGCATAACACTGCGGCGCGCAATATTCGTGACGCTATTGAGCATCTCGCGGCTGATGAAGCGAAGGTGGAGGTTCTCGATCTTTTCGACACTTGCTATGGGAAATTGAACGATTTTTTTCGGAAAGCCTACATTGCGGCAATCAATCGGACGCCGCGGGTCTGGGGCAAGATTTACAGTGTCATCGACGGGACCCAATTCGTGGAATCGAACATGATGATGCTCACCAAGATGAAGCGCGCGATGAGCGATGTGCTTGCGGACCTGGAACCGGACGCCGTGGTGTCGACCTATCCGATCTACAATTACGTCATCGACGCGATCTACGCGGATGGCCGGCCCAGAAATTTCTCCCAAATCACTGTGATCACAGATTCCATCACCGTGAATTCGGTCTGGTACCGGTGCATGAGCGACTATTTCCTGGTATCAAACGACGATACCGCGAACGTACTGCGGAATGCCGGGGTTCCCGAACAGCAGATCCGGATCTTTGGATTTCCAGTTACCTACCGTTTCTCGGAGATGCCCGATGAACGGTATCGAAGTGGTGAGAACGGACCTCGGCGGATATTGTATTTGATCAATTCCGGAAAGAAAGAGGCTCCGGCTCTGGTGCGTCGTTTGTGCAAGCGGACCGATATCCAACTGACGGTCACCGTCGGCCGGGATGCAACGCTCCGAAGGGAAATTGAAAGCGTGGTGAACGCGCAAGCCGATCCCGTGGAAATACTGGGCTGGACGAATCGGATGCCCGAGCTTTTGACGAGCCATCATCTAGTCATAACAAAGGCGGGAGGCGCAACCGTTCAGGAGGCGATCGCCGCACGGACGCCGGTGATCATCAGCCAGGTTGTGCCCGGTCAGGAGGAGGGGAACGCTCGGCTGATCGTCGAAAACGAATGTGGCTGCATCGCGCCGGATCCTGAGGCGATCCTGGGAGCGCTCAACAATGCATTCCATCACGGCGAGAAACGGCTGAAGAGCTGGGTTGCCAATATTTCCAAGTTGAGCAAACCGGATGCTTCGCTTCAGATCGCGCGCTTTATTCTCGAATCGGCGGTACCCGAAAACGCGCCGCCGAAGAAACTGTCGCATCTTCTTCCAGCCGAGCCCATCGGAAGAGACGGCCGATCGATTCTTCTCTGCGACCTGCATACTCATACCATCTATTCGGACGGGAAACTCAGCATTCGTGAGTTGGTCGATTTCTATGGGCAAAGGAGTTTCGACGTGCTCTGCGTGACGGACCATATCTGCGATCACACAAATCTGCTTGGGAAGATGGCGAATTTGACCGGCTTGGTTTTGGCGCCGGACCAGGTAGAAGAATACTTCCAGACCATCGAACGCGAAAAGAAACGGGCGTTAGAGAAATACGGGATGATTTTGATGGCCGGTCTGGAATTCAACAAAGATGGCCTGACCAGAAAAAGTTCGGCCCATTTATTGGCAGTTGATTTAAAGAGGCCGATCGATCCGAGTCTCAGCATCACGCAGACAATCGCCGAGATCCACGGTCAAGGCGCCTTGGCGATTGCGTCGCATCCTCATGAGTTCAAGACCGAATGGGGCAAAAATACGCTCTATTTTTGGAACAACATCGACCAGTACGCACCATTGCTGGACGCCTGGGAGGTGGCGAATCGAGACGATATCTTTAACCCGATCGGGCTAAAGCGATTGCCGTTTGTTGCCAACAGCGATTTCCATAAGCCGAAGCATATTTATTCATGGAAAACCGTTCTATTTTGCAAAAAGGATCCGGAAGCGATTAAGCAATGCATCCGCATTAACCGGGATGTTTCGATCACTCTTTACCGAGATCATCGGACAGGCTTCGGATATGGGGATCTCGAGCAGGCTGCCCGTCTGGAACACGATGGGACGGAAATCGGCAAAGAAATTCTGCCGTTTCCCGGACATCACGCGAAGCTCGCGTAATGAAGATCGAATCGCTGATCTTCGATTTGGGCAACGTCGTCGTCTCCTTCGATTGGCAAATGGCTGCTGCCCGGCTAAAAATCCGGTCCGGAAACGGAGAACCTTCGATGCGAGAAGACCTGAGAGGACTGATAACTCGATTCGAGGTGGGTGAGATTTCTCAAGCGATGTTTGTGTCCATGGCTGGTCGCGCGATCGGGTTTCAAGGAGACGAGCAGGAATTCGTCGCGATTTACAACAGTATATTTTCTCTGAATCCGCCGATGGAGCGGACCGTTGAACACCTGGCGGCGCGCTTTCCCCTCTATTTGCTTTCAAACACCTCAGACCTTCATCTCGCCTATCTGCAACGGAATTTTAAAGTTTTACACCATTTTACGGACGGTGTGTATTCCTTCCGTGCCCAATGCGCAAAGCCGGATCGGAAGATCTTTCAGGTTGCTGCCAAACAATTCGGGGTAAAGCCGGAGAGCACGGTTTATATCGATGACCTTGAGGCGAACGTGCGTTCTGCATTGGATCTGGGGTTTCACGCGATTCGATATGATTTGAGGGAACACGCCGAATTTGAGCGGCGACTCGTCGAGTTGGGGATCCAGATTTGAGAGGGGGGTGCGCGTAAGCGAAGCGTCCCTGCTTTGCCTCTTGAAAACCCGGGCCCCCTGGTAGGGCGAGGCTCCGTCCGAGCCGGAGGCTGGTTTTGCGTACACACTTTGTCGCGCCAAGATCTCACGCCGCGACCGCCGTGACCCGGATAGTCCAACCCCGTGTCTCCCCGAGGTTTGTGGATCAGCCTCCGGCTCAGTCGGAGCTTCGCCGTACCCCTCCTGACGGAGCTTCGCCCTAGCCTCAGATCCCATGATTCCGTGGAATCCGCGTGAACCGTCGGGCTCGCATTGTAATATGGGCGTCCCCGCCCGGCCCGAAGGGCCGTATCTGTTTAGCGTCATTGGGCGGATAGCCGCCGATTTTTCTGCCGAGTTCTATTTTTAGCTGGCTTCCAGCAAAACCGTGCGCTAAGAAGCCGGAGTGTTTGCTCCCCAATTAATTCAAGGGCGCTGGCTGGCGGTGGAAGATCTCGAAGCGCTCCAGCGGCTGATTGCCGAGCATCCGCACTGGAGCCGCCGGCGGCTCTCGATCGGACTGTGCGAAGCCCTCAACTGGCGGACTGCGAGCGGGCAACTCAAAGACATGTCGGCCCGGTTGCTGTTGAACAAGCTGGCCGAGCGCGGGTTCATTGAGTTGCCGCCGCGGCAGTCGGTGGGCGGACGTCAGGTTCTGCGCGCGCTCTCAGAGCCCGAACTCTTTGCTCTGAGCGCCGGGGCACGGGAGCCGATCGAGGGTCCGCTGCGGGCTCTGCAGCCTCTAGGGGTGATTCCTGTCCAGCCACGCACCGCTCAAGCCAACGCCTTTGTTGGTCATCTGGCGCAGCATCACTACCTGGGCTACGGCGGCGCCGCGGGCCAGAACCTGCGCTACCTGATTCGGGACTGTGCTGGTCGGGACTTGGCCTGCCTGCTCTTTAGCGCGGCGGCCTGGAAAGTCAGAGCCCGTGATGCCTTCATCGGCTGGAGCGCTGAGCAACGCCAGGAGCGACTCTCGCTGATTGTCAACAATAGCCGCTTTCTCATTCTGCCCCAGGTGCGCGTGCCACATCTGGCCAGCCACATTCTGGGCACTATCCTGCGCCGATTGCGCTCTGACTGGCAGCGCAAATACGCCATCGCGCCGTGCTTGGCAGAGACTTTTGTCGAGCGCGATCGTTTTGCCGGGATTTGCTATCGGGCGGCCAACTGGCTGCCGGTGGGCCAGACTTGTGGCCGGAGCAAACACGACCGGGACCATACCCTGCAGGTGCCCGTTAAAGACATCTACCTCTACGGGCTCTGTCCGGATTTCAAGGAGCGGCTCCGCGGATGAAAATCGCCGCCGCGATGCTCCAGCAATGGTACCGGGAGGATCCGCCTCGCTTACTCCAAGCCGCCCTCTCGCAGGCCGAGAGCTTGGCCCAGATGGCGCCCGAACTGGAGGCCCTGCGAGTCCAAATCGCTTCGCTGCACGCACGACTGGAAGCTAAAACAAAGTACATCGGCCAGTTGGAATCGGCGCTCCAAGAGGCCCAACGCGCCGCGTACCGCCAAGCGGCTCCTTTCCGTGGTGACCCAAAAAAACGTGCGGTGGCGCCCAAGCGGCCGGGGCGCAAGCGCGGACATCCGGGCACCTGCCGGCCAGAGCCTGAGCAGATCGATGAGTCCCTCGAGGTCCAACTCTGTTGCTGTCCACACTGCGGTGGAACGCAGTTCAAGGACCACAACCCAATCGAGCAGCTCATTGAAGATATTCCGCCGGTGCGCCCCCACGTCACACGGCTGACTACTTACCACGCCACCTGTGTGGGATGCGGTCAGAGCGTCCGTTCCCAACATCCTTTGCAGATGTCACTGGCCATCGGCGCGGCCGGGGTGCACCTCGGCCCACGAGCCCTGGCTCTGGCGGCCGATCTCAACAAGGCCAAAGGACTTTCCATGCGTAAAACCTGTGCCGTTTTGCGCGATGGCTTCGGCCTGCGGCTAAGCCCCGGTGGGCTCTCTCAGGCGATGGATCGGCTGGCGGCCAAAGTAAAGCCCCAATACGACGCCCTGGCGATAGAACTGCGCCAAGCCCCGGCGCTGCATAGCGATGAGACCAGTTGGTGGGTCGCTGGCCCGGGCTGGTGGCTGTGGGTTTTCACCACCCAACTGCTCACCTTCTATGTCGTGGCGCACAGTCGCGGGCGTGATCTGCTCAACGAGGTTCTGGGAAAAGACTTCGGCGGCGTCCTGGTCAGCGACTGTCTGGCGACCTATGACGACACCACCGAGCTCCAACAGAAATGCTACGCCCATCATCATAAAGCCATCCGTCAAGCCAAAGACCTTCACCCACAAAAGGGCGCGGGCTTCTTATGCGAAGTGGCCGCCCTGTTGCATGCCGCCGTCGCACTCCAAAAGCAGAAAGCGGAGCTTAGCCTGCAAACCTTCCGTGAGCTGCGTCAGGCGCTCCAAGACAAAGCCATTCAATTACTGGAGCCTCCCCGCAGCGAATCCAACGAAGAAGCCGTGCGCCATCGACTCCATAAACAGCGCGATCACCTCTTTACCTTCCTGGATCACGAGGGCGTCGAGGCCACTAACAATCTGGCCGAACGTCAACTGCGCCCCGCAGTGATTGCCCGCAAAATCTCCTGCGGCAATAAAACTCCAAAAGGCGCCCTAACCTGGCAAATCCTCACTTCGCTGGCGGCCACTTGCGCCCAGCGCGCCACCAGCTTCATCGCCGACCTCGCCCGCGCAGCTCCGCTCGCAGGGTGCTAAACATAGACCGGCGCTACCTCCGGCTCGGACCGAGCCTCGCCCGCGCCCTGAGGGAGGTACGACAGGCGCTAAACACATACGTCAGGGTTTACCCTGGGTTAACGAAGTAAACGTTTCGCCCTGAAGGGGCTGGGAATGTGAACGCGATCCGGTTTAAAGGTCCGGAACCGATTCTCGCCGGATCTGGTGGCCCCTTCAGGGCAAATCCGGCTGGGAAATTAACCCAGGGTAAACCCTGGGCTATGCTTTTTTGGCCACTTCGGGCCACAGATTGGAGCACTTCGGACCGTATCACGGACGCTAACCGTTCGTGGTGTGAGAAAGTTGGACAAATGAGCCGAGTTTTTCAGGCACCGACCACTGATCTGATCGGTTTGAGGTCGAAGACTTCGCTAAACAGATACCTGACCCTTCGGGCCGCAAGACCGGCGCTCAACACGGGCAAGCGGGGACGCCTTTAATTACCCACCCGAAAGGGTAAAGCGCGGACGCTTTACTTACTTACTAGCGATTTTGGCTGGCGAATTGAGCAAGTTCGTCGGCCTTTTTGTTCAGATAGTCGGCGAAGCGCTTCTCTTCATCGGGAGTGAGTTCGCCGCCGAGCTTATCACCTTTGGTTTGGAGTTCCCGGGCCCGCATGATCACCGTCTGGTATTTCGTCATATCGCCCTGTTTCATCGCGTGATAAGCCGTTTTGAAGTCATCTATGTATGCGTCATAACTCTGCAGATATTCGTTGGCAGGTTGGCTGCTCAACGTTGGGCGGCCATCTGAGGTTGTCGCCGAAGGCGGAGTTGCTGGCGGAGAAGGTGTCGAGGAAGCTGGCGTAGTTTGCGGACTGGCCGTTGGAGTGCTGGCAGGCTTCGCCGATGGAGTTGTCTCAGGAGTTGGAGTACTTGCCGGGGACGATGAAGGGGACGCTACTGACGGAGGGGTCGGAGAACTTGGAGATTGTCCGCCGGAAGGCTCTGCCGATTTCTGCTCACACGCGATGACCAGAAAACTGGCCACGACTATGGAAACGGTATAACGCGCTTTCATGCCATCAAATACCGACGCATCAGCTGCTTTCTTATTCAAGAGGAGACATGCGTAGGTAATTATCGTCTGAAGTCACGATTTGCAGCGATCCTTGGTAGGGCGTGCTCTTCGTGTGACTTATTCGACCTGATTTGAAAAACATTCAACTTTCGATCGCGCGGGAGCTGGATCTGCCTACCTGGAAAGATCCGTCTGGCTGAGGATGCGGAATCCCTCGCCCGCCAGGACTGACCAACCGCACTCTAGATCATCAAGGTGAAGCGCCATGGCCGAACGGCCGTGCGGACGAATAAGGATCGGGTAACAGACTTGAATGTTGACCTCGGCCATCAGAAGGCTCTGGAGCATCCGCTTTAAGTCAGTCGCGACCTCGGTCATCTCCACAACCAGAATCTCCGAAATGCTGTAAGCTATTTCGTGCAGGTCGAAGAGGTTTTCCACTGCTTCGGGATCGCTCGCAACAATCCGAACAATCGCGGAATCCGTCGAATCCTGAGAGTTCAAAGCAAGGACATGGACGTCGTTTGCGTTCAGGAGTTTCACCACCTCCAGTAGCGCTCCGACCTTATTTTGCAGGAAGATCGAGAACTGTTTAACTGTAGGTCCCGAAGTCTTTTCCGTAACCTTAGGCACATCCGTTAGCATGAAGTTGGCGAGAAGATTTCATTTGTACGAGTAAATCAAGCAAAAGGTGGCAGGTTGCCCCTCCTCTATCGCCACTTTCACGTAGTATAAGCCACTTGCATCCGGACTAAAACCCGCGGCGGCTCGGGTGCCGGAGTCGTACGGAAGGTAGCTGACGGGTTTCCCGGTATCGTCGAAGATAGATACTTTCAGTTTTTCCACCTTTTGTCCGGTCGATGCGGTAAACCAATACGCATTGCCGCTGTAAAGGTTGACGGCTACGACTTCGGGATGATCCTTCGACACTTTCCCGAAGAAGTTGCCATCCCGAATCTTAAATCCGTCGTTTTGAAAGGCGCCGGCAAAGTCGATGACGTCACTCCGAGTTGCGACTTGATCGTCCGTATCTGCGAAGCACCTGGAAGACATGACGAGGCCAGCAGCCAACGCCGTTAAGATGAAGCGAATCATTCTGAAGCTCCAATTTCTTTCGTTATTTTCGATGCTGCGGCATTGAGATCTTTTACCTCATCAATCGAAGGAACGTGATCGGCCGGAAAAGAAACCATCTTTTGAATACCATCTAGATCTCGGTTTACAGTTTGCACGAGGGGATCTTTCTGAATTTTATCTGGAAGCTGGGTAAGTTTGCCTTTGAGGTAGCTGACCAGCGCCGGTTGACGCAATAATTTTGCGTTTTCAGGACTGAAGTTCTGCAGGACAAGGCCGGTGACTACTTCTGTTCCCCGAATCCATCCTCCAATACTCACGAGAGTGATTAGATCCGTATCGCGGTTCTCCTCCATCGCTTTTTTTACTTCGTTCTGAGTAGCTTCCAATTCTTCGTTGAGTTGATCCCACGCGTCATTTTCAGCGAACTGAGAAATGCTGAGGCCCCTGGCCAGGACGCTCTGGGAAACGCCGAGTTTCTTCGCCAAGGCCAGGACATCTTTGCCTACGTTCTTGACCTGCTGACCGTCATGCGCTTCGACGGCGATATATCCGTCGGCGATGAGCGTTCCTAAACTTAGCGCCATTTGGGCGCGATCCGTGGATTTGATTGAAATCGGTGGCCGATATTGGGAGGTCCAGTTTGGCTTGCCTCCTTTTTCGATTGCTTTAAAAAATTCGCCGGGCGTTGGGACCGTGAGTGCGTCGACCGAAGTGGCGTTTTTCAGTTCATCGGCAGAAAGCGGAGAATCTGAAGTCGTTGATTGCTGATCAGCCAACACTGAGACGGTCGTAACCAACGCGATTACGCTCAATCCGAGCCATTTCCGCAAGAGGGGCATATCACGGCAGTTTATCGATTGGACCTCCCGTGTCCAGTCTCGCCTCTCAGAACTGAGCGTGAGGTGACAACAAATTTCACTTGTCGAAGTTGGGTTGTCCCTCGATGGTGGGTGCTCTCATGAAGGTGCACGTCATCGTGATGCCCAAGCAGAGCGTTTTGGATCCGCAAGGAGTTGCTGTGCGGAATGCGTTGAAGGATGTCGGGCTGGACACGGTTGAAAGCGTGCGAGTCGGCAAATATCTGGAGCTGGAATTCGGAAGGCCACCCAGCGAAATGAAGCTGAAAGAGATTTGCCGCGATCTTCTCTCAAATCCCGTTATCGAGGATTACACGATCCAATATCCTTCAAGTGCCGAGCCCTAGGATGAAGATCGCTGTCATTCAATTTCCCGGTTCAAACTGCGACCAGGATTGTTTGCGCGCCCTAAAGGACGGCCTCCACGTCTCGGCCGAATATCTCTGGCACAAAGAGACGTCCGTGCTTGGTTTTGACGCGGTTGTGTTGCCCGGCGGATTTTCATATGGGGATTATCTCCGATGCGGAGCGATTGCCCGCTTTTCTCCGATCATGCGGGCCATCGTGCGGGCCGCGAACAATGGTATGCCGGTGATCGGAATCTGCAATGGGTTCCAGATCTTGTGTGAGGCTGGGTTGCTGCCAGGCGCACTGATCCGGAATCAATCGCTTCACTTCGCCTGCCAACAGGTTTGGTTGCGGGTGGAAACGGATGAAACTCCTTTCACGTCGAAACTGGACAAAAAAAGGCTGTTACGGATGCCAATCGCACACGGAGAAGGCTCCTACTTTGCAGAAGGGGCGACGCTCACAGCGCTGCAGACAAAGAGGCAAATTGTCTTTCGGTACGTCGACGAGTCAGGGAAAAGCACTCAGGAGTCGAATCCAAACGGGTCGATGCTGAACATCGCGGGTATCTGTAACGAAGCCCGAAACGTCGTCGGGATGATGCCGCATCCGGATCGAGCGTGGGATCGCAGGTTGGGAAGCGAAGACGGTAAGTTGCTTTTCGAGTCGCTGGTCGGAATCTTGGAATCTGCTGTTACCGCATAAATGGTCACCAGGATTACGCCAGATTTGGTCCGCCGCCACGGTTTATCAGAAGCGGAGTACGAACGGATCAGAGCCATTTTGGGTCGGGATCCGAATTTTACGGAGCTTGGCGTTTTCTCAGTAATGTGGAGTGAGCACTGCTCTTACAAAAATACCCGGCTGGAGCTTAAGAAGTTTCCGACCAGCGGACCGAAGGTCCTGGTCAAGGCGGGAGAAGAAAACGCAGGCGTGTTGGATATCGGAGACGGGTGGGCTGTTGCTTTCAAGATGGAAAGTCATAACCACCCGAGCGCCGTCGAGCCGTTTCAGGGTGCGGCGACCGGAGTCGGAGGGATCATTCGCGATATCTTTACGATGGGTGCCCGCCCGGTGTTTCTCCTGGACTCTTTACGCTTCGGTCCAATCCAGGGAACTACTCCCGCAGTGAAAAAGAATCGACGGCTGTTTGCTGGGGTCGTGGCCGGGATTTCGCACTACGGGAATTGCATCGGAATACCTACTATTGGCGGAGAAGTGTACTTTGACGAATCGTACGATGGGAATCCGCTGGTGAACGTTTTTTGCCTAGGGATTCTTCGTCATGAACAAATTGCTCGAGGCGCGGCAAAGGGTGTCGGAAACCCGGTATTCTATGTGGGATCTGAAACAGGGCGGGATGGTTTGGCTGGGGCAGCGTTTGCATCGCGAGATTTGACGGAAGAATCGCAGGAGGACCGGCCAGCTGTTCAGGTTGGCGATCCATTCAAAGGCAAACTTCTGCTTGAGGCGTGCCTCGAACTCCTGGCGAGCGGTTGCGTCGCTGGAATTCAGGATATGGGGGCCGCGGGACTGACCTGTTCAACTTGTGAGACCGCGAGTCGCGGAGGCACAGGAGTGCAGATTGATTTGGCACTGGTACCCCAGCGGGAACCGGGTATGACGGCCTACGAAATCCTCCTGAGCGAGTCCCAGGAACGGATGTTGATCATCGTTCGGTTGGGTCAGGAGGCGAGGGTGAAGGAGGTTTTTGAAAAGTGGGATTTGCCGTATGCGCTGGTGGGCGAGGTTACGGATGACGGAATGATGCGGGTATTGCATCATCGCCGGGTCGAAGTGGAGATCCCGGCGGCCAAACTTGCGGATGACGCGCCGGTTTACGAGCGCGAGGCTATCGCAGGTGCGGCCGCTCCAGAGTTGCGGATTGAAGATGTTCCAATCGCTGATCTGCAAACGAGCTTGCTTCAACTCTTGGCTCATCCGACGATTGCTTCGAAGAACTGGGTTTTCCGTCAGTACGATCACACCGTGCGAGCTGGAACTGTTGTTCCACCAGGATCTGACGCAGCTGTATTTTACGTCCGGGAAGCGGACAAATATCTCGCTGCGACAACCGACTGCAACTCTCTTTATTGCAAATTGGATCCTCGGGAGGGAGCCCGTATCGCGGTTGCTGAAGCTGCCAGAAATCTGGTCTGTTCGGGGCAACCCCCCTCGCCGTAACGGATAACCTGAACTTTGGGAATCCTTATCGTCCGGAAAATTTCTGGCAAATTCGCGAAGCTGTTGAGGGACTGGCTGAAGCCTGTCAGAGATTCGGTACACCTGTAACCGGCGGGAACGTCAGTTTGTATAATCAGAATCCGAACGGCGCAATCGATCCAACGCCAACGGTGGGGATGGTTGGAATTATCGGCGAAGAGCGTTGGATCACACGGCAACATTTTCGCGACGAAACGGATGTGATTTATTTGATCGGGCCCGTCGGCCTTGAAATGGGCGCCAGTCAATACCTCGCGATCGTCCATGGCCGAAAGGAGTGTTTGCCCCCACGATTGAGTTATGACTTGGAACTGGGGGTCCAGGCTGTAGTGCTCGAATTAATTCAAAGAGGGCTCGTCAAAAGTGCCCATGATTGCTCCGAAGGCGGCTTAGGAGTTGCGCTGGCCGAGTGCTGTATGTCCGGCGAACGAGGAATCGGCGCTTTAGTGCGGTTTGGTCATTGGCCGTACCGGCTTGACCAGATCCTTTTTAACGAATCGCAATCTAGAGTGATCATCTCTGTCCGGCCGGAAGACGCCGCTGTGACGGAAGCGGTATGCACTGCCGCGGAAATTCCTTTTGGTCGGATGGGGGAGGTTGGAGGTTCGGAGCTGGTAGTTTCCGCACAGCAACAAACGCTGCGGTGGGACGTAGCCCTGCTTCATCAAGCGTGGTACTTTTCGATTGAGCGCGCAATGCGTTCCGAGGTTTTGTGAAAAATGCAGGCTGGTGAAACGTGAATAAATCGAATAGACCACGACACGAATGCGGCGTTTTTGCCATTTATGGCCATCCGGATGCTGCTCTTTTGACTTACTATGGGCTATTTGCTCTGCAGCATCGCGGCCAGGAGAGCGCCGGAATTGTCGCTGCCGAAGGGTCTAACAAGCCATTTAATATTCACCGGGGTATGGGCTTGGTCGCCCAGGTTTTCCAGGAGAAAGACTTACAACAACTGCGGGTAGGCACTCGATCAATCGGCCACGTTCGGTATTCAACCAGCGGGTCGAGCACCCTGAAAAACGCACAACCCCTGGTCGTCGATTGCGCGCGCGGTCAGTTGGCTATCGCGCACAATGGAAATTTAGTGAACGCGGCGGTGTTGCGCGAGGAGTTGGAATCGCGCGGCTCGATTTTTCAGACGACAGTAGACAGCGAGATCATTCTGCACCTTTTGGCCCAGCCCACCGAACGGCAGAATGTGCTGACGGCCTTGCGGACGGTACAAGGCGCATTCTCCTTCGTGTTGATGGGGGAAGAAGAAATAATCGGGGTGAGAGATCCGTTTGGCTTCCGCCCGCTGGTGTTGGGAAAGCTGGATGACGCGTTTATTCTGGCGTCGGAAACGTGTGCCTTTGATCTTATCCACGCGGACTTCATTCGCGAGGTCGAACCTGGGGAAGTCGTCATCATCAGCGATGACGGAATCAGGTCAGAATGGCCGTTTAAGGAGGAGCGTAAGGCATTTTGCATGTTCGAGTACGTTTATTTTGCCCGTCCTGACAGCCTCATTAACGATCGGAACGTGAGCAAGGTGCGGGTCGCGATGGGGCGTGAACTCGCCAAATTGCATCCAGTTGAAGCGGATATAGTGGTGCCTGTTCCGGATTCAGGGAACTATGCTGCGCTCGGGTTCAGCCACGAGTTGCAGATTCCGTTCGAGCATGCCTTTGTCAGGAATCACTACATCGGGCGCACATTTCTGCAGCCCACGCAGCTGATTCGCGATTTCAACGTTCGGGTGAAACTGAACCTCATCAAAGAATTGGTGACAGGAAAAAGGGTGGTGGTGGTCGATGACTCGGTGGTTCGCGGGACCACCGCGAGAGCGCGGGTAGTGAATCTACGAGAAGCAGGCGCGACGGAAGTGCATCTCCGGATCAGTTGTCCGCCGCACAAGTTTGCCTGCTATTATGGGATCGATTTTCCTGATCCGAAAAATCTCCTGGCGAACCAGTTCGCGCCCGAAGAGATGAGCAAATATCTGGGTGTCGATTCGATCGGATATTTGGATATCGAAGGAATGGTTCGAGCGACAGGGTTGCCGATGAATGAGTTCTGTCTGGCTTGCTTCAATGGCATCTATCCGGTACCGACCGATCCTGCGCTCGATAAATTCATCATCGAACGTCGCAAAGCAAGTTCGCGTTTGCTGAGCGAAGCCGCGCCGCATCCCGAGCTTTTTGCGGGATTGAAATGAGAAGAGTGGCGAAGCAGAAGGCGTACGCCGACGCCGGCGTTGACATCGAGTTGGGAAATCGGGTCAAGAAGGGGCTCCAGGAAAGGGTGCAGGCGACGTTTGGTCCGGAAGTCCTGGGACGAATAGGCGGATTTGGTGGACTGTTTAAGCCGAACTTCAAAGAGATGAAGGAACCGGTTCTAGTTTCGAGTATCGATGGCGTTGGGACCAAGCTTAAGGTAGCCATCGCTCTGGGCAGGCACCTATCGGTCGCTCAGGATCTCGTGAACCATTGCATTAATGATATCGCGGTCACGGGTGCGCGTCCCTTGTTTTTTCTCGACTATATCGGAGCTGAACGCCTTGACCCGCCTGTTTTCAATCAATTGATTTCCGGATTTACCAGAGCGTGTAAAAGTGCAGGATGCGCGCTAATTGGCGGAGAAACTGCGCAGCTCCCGGATTTGTACCAGACCGGGGAGTACGATCTGGCCGGTTGCATAATCGGTTTAGTTGACAGGGCAAAGTTGCTCGATGGCAGCCGAATCGTGCCCTCCGACATCCTGATTGGCCTGCCATCGAATGGCTTGCACACGAATGGATACTCTCTGGCACGGAAAGTCTTGTTGAATAAGATGCAACTGGATCTGCGTCAAAAAGTCGAAGGTCTGACAAAACCACTCGGGGACGAGCTCCTTCGGGTCCACAAAAACTATCAGCCGCTTATGGCTACCATCCCTCATGGACGAATCAAAGGCGCCGCACATATTACGGGTGGCGGGCTGGTCGATAATTTGCCCCGCATACTCCCGGCCAGTTGCGACGCCCTGGTCGATGCATCTTCGTGGAAGGTTCCGACAATATTCCGGCTGATTCAGCATGGCGGCGAAATTTCGACCGAGGAGATGTACGAGGTTTTCAACATGGGAATCGGGATGGTCCTGGTGGTCTCGAAGCACCACCTGTCCGAAGTCTTGTCACTCACCAAGGGAAAGGTGATTGGAAAAATCACTTCAGGCTCAGGCAGAGTACTCATTGGCTAAGATGTGGAGACGGCTATTGGCGCGGGGACGGAAGATTTGGGGGGTGAGCTTGGGCGCCGGGATTTTGGGCGCGGTTGTTTTGGCGGTGCGCTACGCGTTGAGACCGATTGCCAAGCCAAAACTTCCAGACGCAATCTCTCCCGCTATTTTTGCTACCCGAATCTTTTATTCGAGTCGCGGCCAGGTAGTTTATCACGAGTCGGGACAAGGCGTCCCGCTGCTCTTTCTTCACGGCGTTTACGTAGGTGCCTCTTCCTATGAATGGTCGAAAGTGTATCCACATTTCGCGGAAGCACATCAAGTTCTGGCGGTGGATCTTCTGGGATTTGGAGAATCTGAGCGACCGGACGCCGCGTTGTCCGCCCCTGATCATGTCCGGATTTTCGCTGAGCTAATACGAGCGAAATGCGGTGGAGAACGCGCTGCGATTGTTGCCAGTGGCCTCAGCGCCGGTTTTGCTACGGTACTGGCCGCGCAGCACCCTGATCTGATCCAGCGCCTGGTTCTCTTGATGCCGACGGGCGGGGTGGACTCCAGGCGGCGTCTGGCAAAGCATTACGGTGTGTTCTCCGCTATCCCGGTCCTAAAGGGGGTCTATTATCGTCGATACCTCTCCAACCGAATTCAGATTCGGTCCTGGTTGAGGAGTTTCGGATTCGCGGACCCGGAGAGAATTAGCGATGAGGTAATCGAAGTGCTGACGAATTGCGCCCAACAATTCGGAGCGGAGCGGGCGATCTTTCAATGGATGTCTCGACGATTTAATTTGGAATTGGAAAAACGCTTAGGGGAATTGCCGCAACCGGTGACCCTGGTCTGGGGCGACAAGGCGGTATACCCTCCATTGGAGTGGGCGTACCGGTTGCAGCCCGTTGCCAGGCAATGCAACTTGGTCGTTTTGGAGAATACCGGCATGCTTGCGCCGCTGGAAACACCTGCGGCCGTAGCTGAGGCGCTATCCAAGGAACTGGATCCGACGATCCGGATCTTTAAGGCAGGGTAGAGCGCAAAAATCTCACCGGCGCTTTGGCTGGTGAGACTCTCGCGCTTACTTCGCCTCTTTCTTTCGTCGCTTCATTTCGCGCGCGAAGCTTTCTCTCGCCTCGTTGACTAACCTGCGAAGACCTTCGGCGCTGACGCAGTTCCCGCCGAATGCAATCGTGGTTTGTTGCTCCATAAGATCGGATGTTGCGACGGTTATCGAGTAAAGATCCCCATATTTTGCGACGAGTCTCTCGATGACGTCATCCGCTGTATGACCTGTATTCGAATAGAACACCTGGATTCCTCCGGGTACTGTTTCCTGACTGATCACGGGCCCCCTCCCATCGAAGACCAAGACAACATTTATCCCGGTAAAATCCTGATATTCGGTTAGGACCTTAATCAGCCGATCTCGTGCCAAAACCGTTTTTTGGTCGTGCAACGCCCGCAGGTCTGGCCAGGAGAAAATGACGCTGTGGCCGTCGACGATTAGGAACTGCGGAGGCATTCGAGTCGAATTTACGCTGTGAATGATCGGAGATCCAAGCGGTTAGCCTGCATTGCCGACAAATCCTCGAGATTTGTCAGCTGCGCTTGCAAATCAGCTGTGGAGCGCGCAATTTCTCGGATGGCTGAGTCCGTGCCGTCGGCCTTGTCGAGGCGGAAATTTCTTCGAGCCGTAGTGATCGCGGCGGGACCGGTAGCTTTTCTGGCCCGAGTTCGGGCGACTTCGCAGAGCGAGATCGGAAGCGCCGAACTGGAGTCGACGCCCGCGGCGGGTGACCAGTTGAAATTGACGGCGGAAGAAACGGCTGGTCCGTTTTTTCAACCAAACTCGCCGCTCAAGAATAATTTTCGCGAACCTGGGGTGAACGGTGAACCGGTCAATTTGACTGGGATGGTTCTTGATCGAAGCGGGGAACCGTTGCCTGGCGTCCTTCTGGATTTTTGGCATGCTGACGGCGACGGTGAATACGATTTTCATGGTTTCCGCTGCCGGGGACACCAGTTCTCGGCGTCCGATGGACGGTACACGCTGGAAACGGTTCTACCGGGTCTCTATCCTGGACGAACCCGGCACTACCACGTTCGGCTGCAGGCGGCCCGTGGCCCTGTTTTGACCACCCAACTGTACTTCCCCGGGGAGGAACGCAACGAAAGTGACTCATTGTTCAGGCCTGAGTTGTTGGTCAAGATTCGCAAGACAGGTGCGGGACGAACAGGCACGTTCAATTTTGTATTGGCGCGGTAAGGGTTGCGCTCCCGCGCGACCGGCGTGGCACGTCAAAGACCCGTTCGCTCTGAGCATGCCGGTAGCAGTAACCCTGCCGCTATGGGCGAGAACAAGCGTTCCAAACATGCGGGCGCCGGTCGCGCGGGAGCGCAACCCTATCGCGCCATGGGCGGAGGAAACGCCTTTTGACGTGCCACGCTGGTTGCATGGGAGGGCAACCAGGACGGGCCATCGGATTTTAGATGAAGTGATAACGAACCGTCAGGAAGGCGATGTAGGCGACTAGTTCTGCGGGAAATGACGCCACGTTTGGCGGGGCCGCCTTTTCCAAAATGGAGAAAGTTGATCTCACACAGAGATAAATCAATGCGAAGGCCAATGCAGGACCGCGACAGGCCAGTAGTAAACCGGTGAAACTGACAGTTTTTGAGCCGCTGAAAACGACGATCGCGGTTATTATCAGCCAGACGACTCCAAGAATTGCTAGCCAACGATGTCCGTGAGCCGGTCGAAAGAGGGGAGCGATGAAACTGACGATGGTTCCGAATGCCAGGAGTCGAACCGATTCGAAGAGGTAGAATTGTCGAAGGATAACGTACTTCAGCAACATTCCAAGAAGAAGACAGGTGGCTCCCGGCACGCCCAGGAAGGAACGCGTTGTGAAACGTTTTCGGCGACCAGATAGCAGGTCGCACAACTGGCAGAAATCATTCTCAGGCTTGAAGCCGCGTAACCAGGAGACCGCGACTAACCCCAGGATAATGGCTGCGTCCAAGGGAAGGTAGAGCGTAGCCAGCGGGAGGTAGAAACTGATGACAATCAGCGCCGAAAGAATTCCAACGACCGGGAGCCAAGCCAAAGTACTCGAGTCGATAGGCCTGGAAGCCACCCGATCGATCCGTACTACGGTGAAATGATGTACCGCTGAAAAAAAGGCCTCCACACGAAGTCTGTCGGTTAAGCCGCCAAGACTTCGCTAGAAGGGATGCCGCGTAATTCGTATACTCGGAGGATGGTATCTTCGATCAGGTTATTCGGACAAGAAGCGCCAGCCGTGATGCCGACGATCGTCGGGCCACCAGGAAGCCAGTTCTCGGTCACGGTTTCTCGCTTTTCGTGGAGGTTGTAATGCGTGATGCGTTGCGCGGACTCGAGTTTGCCCGCGCTGCGGACGAAGTAGGTCGGAAGTTTGCCTTCGCCCATTTCCGCGAGATGGGAGGTATTCGAGCTGTTGTATCCGCCTACCACGAGTAACAGATCCATCTTTTCCTGCAAAAGTCCGCTCAGCGCATCCTGGCGTTCCTGAGTCGCCCCGCAGATCGTATCGAAAAATCGGAAGCTTTTGGAAGCCAACTCCGGCCCGTCACGATCGATGATAGCCGCTCGAATCCTCCTCTGAACTTCTTCAGTCTCGCCGCGGAGCATGGTCGTCTGATTAGCTACGCCAACGGCCTCCAGGTGGGCGTCCGGATCGAACCCAGGCGAATACGCGTCTTTGAAACGCTCCAGAAACTCCTGCTTATTTCCGCCGTGCCTAATGTATTCGCAAACGTAGTCGGTGTCTTTAAGGGTCAAGACAATGAGATAATGCCCACGCCCAAGTCCGAGCGCGCGCGAGGCGGTCGCTTTCGTTTCTTCGTGTTCGGCCTTACCGTGGATGATCGAAGTCACTTGTTCGACCGCGTTCTGGCGAACACGCTTCCAGACGCTCATGACGTCGCCACAGGTAGTGTCGACAATCTGGCAACCGCGTTCCTGGATATTCTTCAAGGTGATCAGATCGGTCCCGAAAGCCGGTACGATCACCACATCGTTTGCGGTTAACTCGTCGATCTCGGCTTCGCGTCCGTTCCCGAGCAGGTTTTTAATCCCCAAGGCCGCGATCTGTTCGTTCACCAACGGGTTGTGAATAATCTCGCCGAGAATGAAGAGTCGGCTTTCCGAAAAAACTTTCCGGGCCGCATATGCCAGATCGATCGCGCGCTCGACCCCGTAGCAAAAGCCGAACTGCTTCGCCAGTCGGACGGTCGTGTCGCGAACGGATAAAATACCTCCGTTTGCACGGATGCGTTCGACGACGACGCTGCGGTAGTGCGCCTCAACCTGCTCCTGCACTTTGGCCATGACGTCCGGCGTGCGGAGATTGATCTTCTTCGATTTAACAGGAGCAGGCGTTGATTGTGCGGACATATGATACCTTAACCGAGTCCTCGACCTTTCGCCGGAGGTTATTGGTCTTGCAACAGCGGACCCTGCGGAGGCGCGAACACCGCCTCGGAAATCATGTAGCTCGACGGCGGATCTGGGTCGGAGTAGTCCCTCGGGCGCGGGGCGTCTTTACCAATGGTCTGATCTTCAGGTAGAGACTGAGCGATGTAGACAGGTGTTCCTTCGTGGACGAGGGCAAAAAACTTCGGTGCCGCGTTTGGATGAAGCCGCAAACATCCGTGCGAATGTGGGATCGGCCAGACAGCGCCCTGATGAAATCCGTAGGCCGGTTTGAATTCCACCCAGTAGGCCATAGGATAGCCGACGTAGTGGTAACCTGAGCCCGGAGAGTGGTCGCTGGTGCCGGGTCTCACGTCATTGCCTCTTGCCCAAAAGCCGTAGGTGGCCGACCGCTTCCTCCGGATTTTGTCGCTGACATGAAAAGATCCTGTCGGCGTTGTCGCGCCGGGTTTTCCAATCGTCGTCGGCGTTACGAGTAACGGCCGATTCCCCTCCATCACGTAAACCATCCGGTTTTGCAGCGAGACCTTGACCCGAACTGCCTCCGGATTTCTAGGCTTGTACGCGACAACGTCGTACTTATTCGAAAGTGAAGTCGTCAGAGTAGAGCACCCTGTAAGCAGAGCGAAACCGATAGTAGTTCCAACAAATAGTGCACGAATATAATAACTTCTCATACTGGCGGTCAGTTAGGCGTCTATTGTACTTCATCGTCAGAATTTGCAAGAAAGGAAATATTACCCTCGGTTTCAGTACCGCTTCGGTGGCTTCCTGTACATCTCCCGGAATGGATGCTCGTCGAGCAGGTTTGGCTCGATGCCGCCAAACTTCTGCCCGTCGTAGATTTGAATTCCGACGTAGAAGTACAATGGGCAGATCGGCGTTCCCCGGTTAAGAAGGATATCTTCGGCCTGGCGAAAGATCTGGAGACGCTTCGTGTTGTCTGGCTCCATGGCTGCCGCTCCCACTAAATCGTCATATTTTTTGCTGCTCCAGCCGGTTCGGTTGTTGCCGCCGGCGGCCAGAAAACAATCGATAAAGGTGTTCGGGTCGTCGTAATCGCCCACCCAACTTGACCTCGCGAAATCGTAGTCGAGACGACTCAACGAATTGAGGTAGACCTTCCACTCCTGTTTCTGGAGTTCAACGTGAACGCCCAATCCCTCGGATAACATGCTCTGAATTTCGACCGCGATGTCTTCATTCAGCTTTTTGTTGTCGTAAAGGTAAGTGACCGTTGGGAAGGCCTTGCCATCGGGGTACCCTGCCTCTGCCAAAATCTGCCGTGCCTTTTGCACGTCGCGACCAAACATCTTCGGGGGTTGGTAGCCGCCGGAAGTCCCTGGCGGAGTGAAAGAGTAGGCCGGAGGCTCGCCAGCCTGGGTGATCTTATTAACGATGCGTTCACGGTCAATCACCATGGCAAACGCCTGTCGAATCCGGACGTCATCAAACGGTTTTTTGGTGACATTGAACCGGATAAAATAGCTGCCAAGGAAGGGAGCGGCGTGGAAATCCGGACGCGTTTTCAACTCTGGAATGAGCGACGGCGGCGTCAACCCCTTGTCCAGAATGAGATCGGCCACCTTTGAAGCGTAGAAATTGTAAGCCGTGATCGAATTGTCGATTGGCAGCGCGTCGATAGTATTCAACGCTACGTGCTCGGCATCCCAATATGACGGATTCTTTTCCAACCGGATCCGGTAATTCAATCGCCACTCTTTCAGTCGGAATGGGCCATCATTTACCAGTCTGTCCGGCTTGATCCAGTTATCACCGTACTTCTCCACCGTTGGCATGTGAACGGGGAGAAAGGTCATGAAACAGCATAGATCGAGAAAGTAGGGTACCGGTGCTTCCAGCCCGATCTGCAAGGTTCGATCATCGATCACCGTGATGCCAACTTGGCTAAAGTCTGTGAGCTTTCCCTCGTTAAAGGACTCGGCGTTTTTAATGTGGTACAACAGGTAGGCGTATTCCGACGCGGTTTCAGGCAACAATATTCGTTTCCAGGATTGGGCAAAGTCGCGTGCGGTAACAGGATCGCCGTTACTCCACCTGCCATTTGCGCGCAGGTGAAAGGTGTAGGTTTTGCCGTCGCTCGACAGATTCCAACTCTCGGCCAGACCCGGTTGGGGTTCTCCAAAACGGTCAAAGCGCAGGAGTCCTTCGAAAAGAGCGTAGCAAATACGGCTTTCGAGTTGGCCGGTGACCACCGCAGGATCGATCGATTCCGGTTCGGCGCCATTGAGGATCACCAGGTCAGCGCGCTTACCGTCCGAACCGCACCCGGCGATCAAAAGCAAGAAGATGAGGGCCAGCCCACGCAGTGCGCCTGATCTGGAAACGGATAACTCTTGCCATCCCTCAACCGGCCAACTCCTTCTCTGCACATCGCATCTCGGAAAGCAGCCAACCGACCTCCGGCAAAAGACTTATTGTTTCGGGGACGAGACACCAGGCTGCGGTGACGGGGACGCCGCGGAAGAAGATGGTTCGACGCTAGCGGCAGGAGTAGGCGTGGATCCGGTTGCCTCGCTCGGAGACGGAGCGGTCGACGCGGATGGGGTTGGCGAAGTTGCAGCGGCTGTTGAGGATGCCGGGGAAGCCGATGCCTCTGGCGTCGAGGAGACCGAAGCTGCGGGTGAAGCTTGAGGGGCAGCTGTGGCGGTGGCGGAAGCGGTCGTTTTGGGCGTTCCCGAAGTGGTTGTTTTGCGCACCTCGTTCTCAAGAACACCAACACGGCGTTCCACGCTCTGCCTGGCGGTCAGCACCGTCAGCAGTAATGTGACGGCGAAGAAAATGCAGCCGAGGTAGACAGTGGCCTTGGTAAGGACGGTCGCGGTTTGGGCGCCGAAGATGTTTTCCGTCACACCGCTCCCAAAGGCTGCTCCCAGCCCTTCGTTTTTGGGTCGTTGCATCAGGACGACAAGCGTCAGCAAAACACAGACGATCACCAGGATCGTCAGCAGGACGGGGATGAAGATGTTCAGCCACATGAGGGCGGGAATATGACGTCCAGTCTGCTGGTTGTAAAGTTGTCCTTTGCTCGAGGGGGAAGCAGTAGGCAGAGGCAGTAGTCAGTAGCCAGTAGCCAGTAGCCAGTAGCCAGTAGCCAGTAGCCAGTAGCCAGTAGCCAGTAGCCAGTAGCCAGTAGCCAGTAGCCAGTAGCCAGTAGCCAGTAGCCAGTAGCCGCGTTTGCTCGCTTGGCGTGGTAGGGACGCGCTCCCGCGCGTCCGGCGTGGCACGTCTGGAAAGCAATGTGTCGGCGTGTCGGCGTTTGGCCGCTGCGGCGTGGGTCTCGGCTACCGGCTACCGGCTACTGGCGACCGGCTACTGGCTACTGGCTACCGGCTACTGGCTACTGGCTACTGGCTACTGGCTACTGGCTACTGGCTACTGGCTACTGGCTACTCCCCCCGACGACATTGAACTTGCGGAAGTTCCGTGCTTTCGTTGCCGGCATGCTTCGTGCCGTGATGCTGTTGGGTCTAACCGGAACCGTGGCGGTCTCGCAGCCGCTCGAATATCCGAGGGCCAGAAGAACTGATTTTGTTGACGACTATTTTGGTACTAAAGTGCCCGATTCCTATCGTTGGCTGGAGGATTCCGATTCTCCGGAAACGCAGGAATGGGTGAAAGCAGAGAATGAAATCACGTCCGCCTATTTAGACAAACTGGCTGATCGAGAGCCTTTCAAAGAACGACTGACAAAGCTCTTGAATTATCAACGGTACACCGCGCCGAGTTGGGAAGGTCAGCGCTACCTTTACCGAAAGAACGAGGGGCTGCAAAATCAGAGCGTTATCTATACGCTGAAAAAGCTGAACGAGACGCCAAAGATCTTACTGGATCCGAATCAGCTGGCCAGCGACGGAACGATGGCGGTCACGAGCACCACTGTGAGTGACGATAGCCGGTTGCTGGCCTACGGGATTGCGGCCAGCGGGTCGGATTGGAATATCATCCGGGTTCGTGACATCGACACGGGCCAGGATCTCCCGGACGTGATCAAGTGGGTTAAATTCTCCGAGCCAAGCTGGACCAAAGACAGTAAGGGGTTTTTTTATTCGAGATTTCCCGAGCCGAACGGCTCTGGAAATAGACTTTTGCCACACTCGCTAATCAAAAGATGTATTACCATCATTTGGGCGAATCCGTAGAGAAGGACCAACTGATCTACGAACGGCCGGATGATCCAAATCTTTCCGTCGGAGGTGGCGTTTCGCACGATGGGCGGTACCTGTTCGTCCAAGTCAACAAGGGGTCTGACCAGCGAAACCTCTTGTTCTTCAAAGAACTCAAGGATCCGATCGCGCCGCAGATCGAAGCCCCTTTTCAGACGATTATCGACAAGTTTGAAGCTGAGTTCAGGATTGTGGGCTCGGTCGGCAGCAGGCTATTCGCTCTGACCGATCTGAACGCACCGAGATATAAAATAATTGAAATCGATTTGACGAATCCGAGTCGGGACCATTGGAAGGAAATCGTTCCCGAATCGCAGGATCTTTTGGAGGATGTTCAGTTGGCAGGTGGGAAGCTCGTGGTCAAGTATCTGGTCGACGCCAAGAATCAGCTTTTTGTGTTTGACCTCGAGGGCAGGAGAGAAAGAGAGATTACCCTCCCCGCGCTCGGAACAGTTGGGAGCTTGTCGGGTGACCCCGATCGGCCAGACTTGTTTTACATGTTCACTTCGTTCCTTTACCCATCGACCATCTATCGGTACGACCTGCGCACCGGTCAGAATGAAGTGTTCAATAAGCCGAACGTCGATTTCGACGCGGACAAAGACGAGACGAAGCAGATCTTCTATCCATCGAAGGACGGCACGAAGATCCCGATGTTTATTGTCTGCAAGAAGGGAATTAAGCTCGACGGGACTAATCCTGTCTACCTAACCGGTTACGGTGGGTTTAACATTTCCATTACTCCATCTTTTTCCGCGTCCTATGCGTGCTGGATCGAAAAGGGTGGTGTCTTCGCCTCTCCCAAATCTGCGAGGCGGCGGAGAATACGGTCGGGAATGGCATGAGGCGGGAATGAAAGAACACAAGCAGAACGTGTTTGATGATTTTATCGCTGCTGCCGAAACTCTGATCACGGACAAGTACACCAGTGCCGGGAAGATCGCGATCGTGGGAGGTTCAAATGGCGGCTTGCTGGTCGGTGCCGCGCTCACCCAGCGTCCTGACTTGTTCGGGGCAGCAGTGCCGGAGGTTGGGGTTCTTGACATGCTGAGATTCCAAAAGTTTACGATCGGGTGGGCATGGCAATCCGATTACGGGTCTTCCGACACGCCGGAGGGGTTTGAGTACTTGATCAAGTATTCGCCACTCCACAACATTAAACCAGATAGTTGTTACCCGCCGACTTTGGTGACCACAGGTGACCACGACGACCGAGTGGTACCGGCTCACTCCTTCAAGTTCGCCGCGACATTGCAAGCAGCGCAGGCCTGCCCAAACCCGGTCCTGATTCGAATCGAAACGAAAGCTGGTCACGGTTTCGGCAAGCCGATAACCAAAGTCATCGAGGAGCAGTCTGATGTTTTGGCGTTTATGTGGAACGCGACTGCGGGCGCCGGAAAATAGGTCACCGGTTTTGTGGAGGGCGGATCGTCGGGTTTAATAAAATCTCCGGATTTCGTTCAGCATCCGGCGAACGTGGGCATAGTCGCGACGTGGCTTGAGAACATGATAGCTTTTCCACGGGTCCCCCCATTCCAGAATTTGGATCGTCACGCGGCGCACACCCCAGTTGTTCATTTCGGCCCAGGATGGGCAATACAGGTCGATGGTGTTCCTTCCAGCCAATGCCCAGCCATAGTCGTCAACTTGGTAGATTTGACCGGTGGAGAGGAGGACAAATTTGGTCCCCGCTGGCCAACGTGACCAGTCAGCCGCCGCGCTCCGGATCGAACCGGACTCGAGAGTCGTGCCGATCGCACTGGACTTGCCGTAAGGCCGATGATCACTTTCCGTGTGGGTGTAAGCGGTGGTGCGCACCTTCATAAACTCGCTGCGTGGCAAAGGCGCCTCATATTCAGGAAGCGAGCGCTCCGCGCAACCGACGAAGAGAATGGACAGCGCGGCGAGAGCGATCAGGCGAACAACTGGGAAATTCATGCGCGCTGATCATACCGGATCCAAATGAAGAATGAACAATTTTATCCTGAATTCTGACGGTTGCACGGAGCTCGATTTTGGAATAAAGACGCAGTTCATGCGGCAGCGATGGATCTTGCTTTTGGCGCTTGTCTGGTCGGTTGATTGCGCAATCGGCGAACGGGGGGTCGCCCTTGAGCCCGGGGTGCGGCGAGCTCCACGATCAACCTCGGAGCTTCTGGCCTATCCCCCAAATGCTCCGGCGACGATCGCCAGCTCGGCGATCATGATTGACGCAAAGACAGGCGGAGTTCTTTTTTTCAAAAATCCGGATATTCCCCGGCCGGTGGCCAGCACCCAGAAGCTCTTAACGGCTCTGCTGGTCGCAGAACACGGCGGGCTGGATCAGAGTGTCCGGGTGGGTTCGACGGATTGCGCGGTCGAACCGACGAAGCTCGGGTTCAGGCCAGGTGAAGTCTATACCAAAAGGCAACTCCTGGCTGCCATGTTGGTACACAGCTGCAACGATGCCGCTGTTTGCCTGGCGCGCAACGACGCTGGCAGTATCAGTTCCTTCGCCATGCTGATGAACGCCAAGGCGGCCGCGCTGGGAGCCGCCAACAGCCATTTCGTCAATCCTAACGGCCTCCCTAAAGCGGGACAATTCTCCACCGCGCGCGACATGTCGCGAATTGCGTTTGCCGCCTATCACAACCCGACCCTCCGCCAGTATATGCGGTTGCCGGGTCTCATTTTTACGTACAGTTCGGGTCGGACCCGTTTTTTGGAACCGACGAATAAGCTCGTGATGCGATCTTCGATTTTTACCGGGATGAAAACGGGTTACACCGACGCCAGCGGCCGGTGTCTGGTATCGAGCGCTTCGAGCGGAGGTAACGATGTTATTCTCGTCCAGCTTGGTGGCACTCATCGGATGTTGTTTGACGACGCGCAAAGGTTGTTGCTCTGGGGGTTAGAGCGCAAAGAGACCGCGCCCGCTTTCGCCACGGTCAGCGGCAACTGACCCGAAAATCTCACGAGGCAAGCGAAACTACTTTCGCCAAAAGCAGTGGATTAAATCCATATCCGGCGGAACTGGAGAATCCACCACCTGAGGCATCGCTGAAAAAACTCTAAGGATTTGTCAGCGATGCAGGCTGTCTTCTTACCACCGCGTAGTCCATACCGGCGGCTGTTGCAGCTTCAAAACCGGCCGGGCTATCCTCCAACACCAGACAGGAGGACGGTTGGACGCCCATCCGACGGGCCGACTCGAGGAACATTTCTGGAAACGGCTTGCCCCGTTTGACCTGTTCACTGGTTACGATGACCGAAAAAAAGTCCTTAAACCCAATCACTTCCAGCGTCTTGGTCACGACGGGCAAAATTCCTCCGGAGGCCACCGATACCTCCGCAAAGGTAGCGACTTGGCGTGCGAAAGCGGCGACTTCGGGAATCGGCCGAATTGTGTCGACTCGTTGCACGTAAAGATGCTCCTTTTCGTTGGCGATCGTCTCGGGATCGAGTGACGTAGCAAAGCGTTCGTTCAAAAACTCGATCATCTTTCCGCTTGGCCATCCGCCGAGGGCGTAGAATAGCTCTTCAGGGATTTGCCCTCCGTATTTCCGTACCGTGTCGGCCCAGGCCCCGTAATGAACCGGCATGGAGTCGGCAAGGGTACCGTCGCAATCGAAGATATAGCCTGCGTATCGCTTTTCAGGTGGAGTAAATACGGTCATAGAAGAGCCGGGGAAATTTGCACGTGTTCGAAGACATCACAACTAACCCACATCGCTCAAAATCCTTACCGATTTGTCAGCGATCCAGGCTGAGAAGCAGAATCTCCGGCTACGTCCGAGGTCGCGGAACCGAAGCGCCGCGATCGTGTGCACTGGGAAAAGTGCGTCATTGCAGAATTTTTATTGATTTTAGGCGCTTTCCCGGGATGATTCCTCTCCCTGATTATGCGTCACACGATATCCGTTCTGGTTGAAAACAAGTTTGGCGTTCTTGCTCGGATAGCCGGGATGTTCAGTGGGCGGGGGTTTAACATTGATAGCTTGAATGTAGCGCCGACCAATGACCCGTCTGCTTCCAGAATGACCATCGTAGTGCGTGGAGATGACACAGTTCTCGAGCAGGTCACAAAACAGTTGAACAAGCTCGTTGACGTGATCGAAATCCAGGATTTTAGAGACGGAGACTACGTTGATCGTGAGCTGGTAATGCTCCGGGTTAACGCCGACTCCGATAGTCGGTCGGAGGTTATGCAGATTTGCGACATTTTTCGGGCAAAAATCGTTGATGTTCAGCAAAAGCGTCTCGCCATCGAAATCACAGGGAATGAAAGCAAGATCAGCAAGTTTCTAAAATTGATGGAGAACTTTGGCGTCAGCGATGTGACGCGCACGGGCAAGGTCGCTATGGCCCGTGTCGAATAAATCCTCCCAAGCTCAAATCAAATTATGGCAGCAAAAGTCTACACAGATAAAGACGCCGACCTCGCGAACCTCAGTGGAAAAGTGTGTGCGGTCATAGGATTCGGATCCCAAGGCCATGCGCACGCTCTCAATCTCAAGGACAGTGGCGTAGAGGTGGTGGTCGGTCTGTACAAAAGCAGTAAATCTATTCCGGTCGCCCAAGAACATGGCTTTCAGGTGCTGGATGTCAGCGAAGCCGCGCAAAAGGCGGACATTATCTTTTTCGCAACTCCCGATCTCAAGAGCGCGTCGATCTATGAGACCGAGGTAGTTCCCCATCTGCAGAAAGGAAAGGCGCTCCTTTTCAGTCATGGTTTCGCTGTCCATTTCAAAACCATCGTACCGCCACAGGATGTGGACGTGATCATGGTGGCACCGAAAGGTCCCGGGCACATCGTGCGCCGCCAATACCTCGAAGGCAAAGGTGTTCCGGCGCTTATCGCGGTTTTCCAAAATCCGTCCAAACAGGCGAAGAAGCTGGCTTTGGCATGGGCGAAAGGAATCGGCGCTACGCGAGCGGGCGTGCTGGAGACGACCTTTAAAGAGGAGACCGAGACAGATCTCTTTGGGGAGCAGACTGTTCTTTGCGGCGGTTTAACCTCGCTGGTCCAAAACGGGTTCGAAACTCTCGTGGAGGCCGGCTACCAACCGGAGATGGCCTATTTCGAGTGTTTGCACGAGCTGAAGTTGATCGTGGATCTCATGTACGAGTCCGGCATCGCCGGCATGCGATTTTCAATCTCCGAGACCGCGAAATGGGGCGATGTCTCGGTTGGGCCGACCGTGATCGATAGCTCGGTCAAGAAGAAGATGCAGAAGGCTCTGAAGGATATCCAAAGCGGAAAATTTGCCAAGGGGTGGATCGCTGAATACGCAGCCGGCTTGCCGAACTACAAGAAACTTCTGAAGGACGGCGAAAAACATTCGATCGAGAAGACTGGCGAACGTCTGCGAGGGCTGATGCCCTGGATACAAAAGAAGAATATCAAGGGCACTCAGGCTGCCTATTAAGCCGCGTCAGCCATCCACTACTCCACATAGTGAGTGAGATTCGCCGAAGCCGCTATTCGTCTGTTTCGCGATTTTCGCCTGGTGAGGAGTTCTTGTAATTCTGCGGCTATCCGAAACAACTGTTTGTCACTGAGTCGTACTTTCGCCGACCCGAATTTGGCGTCGTCGATCTGCTCGGCATTTGTAGAATGAATCATCTTCTCCGCGCTCATACCAGCTTCCGCCTTGCCTAGAGTTAGACAGCACTACAATGGCCCCGAGAAGCAGCGATGTTCCGGCCGTGTTAGAACACCGCAGGATTTACTTATATTGCAGGCGAATGCGTTTGTAAATTGAGAACTGATGAGCGGGCGAAATTAGTCCGAGAATCATCAGCCTCGCTTAAAAGTCCAGGTGATTCCAGTAGGTCACCTTGTCCTGATAGTTCGCGACGAATTTCACCGTTCCGTCCTGGGAAACCACAACCGCAAGGCATTCCGCGTACTCGCGACAGAGGCGATACGCCGTACGATGCCGGGTTCCAGCGGTCTCCATGGACTCCAGGACACAATGTTGCGCTTCGATATCCAGGGCGCGATAAACCATTTCGTCTTCAAAACTGGGGACTTGAATCTCAACGCCGAATCCCAGGACAGTGAATTTATGATCGAGCAAGAGGCAACCATCGACCGCCGTGAGGTCCGAAAGCCACAAAGCGAGTTCCACAAAACGCTGACTGAACGTATACGGAAACTCCTCATACCACTGCAGATACTCTTGCCAACCCGCGGACGATTTACCCTTAGCCAGTGCGAATTGACCAAGTCGCCATGTGACTTCAGCAAGAACGACAGCAAAGGGAGAAGCCGTGCAGGCCTCGTCGATACGGTACTTTGCACGCAAAGGGCCTCTCTCTTCGAGCAGTTTCCCAATCAGCGAATCTCGGCGCGAAAACGATGGTGCCTCCATGCTGCGAATTGCGAATCTCCCGAATAACCCTGCTCATGAACCCGATGCCAATTTTCTCGGCGAGATCGTCCCGCACTTTGACCGAATTCGGCGGACGAGGCGCCTTTTCACCAGAAAATCCCTCACCTACTGTTCGATAGCGCTCGAGTAACCAAGAGGACGCGAATAAATCGAATCCATGACCTTCTACCCGGCCGTTCAGCAACGTAACGAGGCGTTCCGAACCGCGGTGAATGACCAGGTTCCCCGGACCTCTGACGTGGATAATCAGCCAGTCTGGAATGGGGTGATTGAGGGCATCGATTGCGACGGTCAGATCCCTGGACCACGCACCCGTGTGGACCATTCCGGAAATTTCGAATCCCCAGATACGGACCGTTCGACCACGATCATGGCTCGATAAAATCCGGTGGCAGACCCCAATCGGCGGATCTCCTGCTCGGCAAACGCTCGGCGCTTGGTAAATCGCACCAGATGAAATCCGATCCTGGCCAAGGCGGCAGGCTTGAAGATTCTTCGGCTCAGACAGCATGATGCGGCATTCAACCGGTCGGCCCTCTTCGCGAAGGAGGCTGGCCTGGTAGGCAATGCTCAGGAAACTGTTTAACGTCTCGACGGAATCGAGGACCGTATCTCTTCCGGCCTGATCGATCCCACAGCGACCAAATTTGTTCCGCGAGCTCGCGAGGATACGAATGCGCATATAGTTCGTTCGAGTGACACTTCAAAAATTGCTCGGCCCAAGAGGCCTTGTTGGCATCGGTTTATTCAGCCTGAATATGGCATAGTCGAGACTTAGCAAACCAACAACTCGCGCAATTGCCCGATCCTCTGGTGGAAAAGATCCATCGCATTCTCGATCGGGCCTGGTGATTGCATATCTACGCCGGCGTCCCGGAGGACGTCGATCGGGAACTTGGATCCACCCGATTTGAGGAAGCCCAAGTAAGCCTGAACTTCCGCGGGGCCGCCGTTCAGCACTCGATCCGCGAGCGATATGGATGCGGAGATCCCGGTGGCATACTTATAGACATAAAATGCGGAGTAAAAATGCGGGATTCTGAGACATTCGATGCTGAGTTCGTCGTCTATCACGAATCGTGGCCCGAAGTAGGCGTCCAGAAGGTCTCGGTACACCTTTCGGAACACATCAAGGGTCAACGGTCCGCCGCTCTCCTCGATTTCGTGGATCTGCTTCTCGAATTCGGCAAACATCGTCTGGCGAAACAGCACTTGCCGGATGTCTTCGATCTGCCGATCGATGAGGTAGGCCCGCATCAGAGGCTCCTGCGCTCGTTTCAAAAGGTGGTGCGTCAGGAGCTCCTCATTAAATGTCGAGGCCACTTCCGCCAGAAAAATCGGATAGCCGTAATCCTGGAAAAGTTGATGTTTCTGCGCGAGCCAGGAATGCATGGAGTGTCCTGCTTCGTGGGCAAGCGTGAACACGTCGGAAAACACATCGGTTTTGTAATTCATCAGGATATACGGAGGATTTCCGTAACTGGAGGAGGAGAACGCCCCGCTTCTTTTCCCCTTGGTCTCGTACCGGTCGACCCAGCGTGAGCGAATTCCGTCTCTCAGGGTCTCGACATATTCTGTGCCGAGAGGAATTAGCGCTTCAATGACGATCTCGCTTGCTTCATCGAAACTCCACATTGGATTGAATCTTTGGAACCAGCGGCACGAAGGTGTCGAACTGATGGATATCGTCCAATTTGAGGACCTCTTGGCGGAGGTCGTAGTACTCCTGGAGGACCGGGAAGGCTTTTCCGGACGGTCGCAATCAAGTTGTCATAGACGGCAATGGGGATGTTGTCCCGTAAAGTGACGCTTCCCGGGCGGACGGGTAGTTACGGATCTTGGCGGAAAATACGTCGGCGCGCACCGAGGATGCCAGTGCAGAAGCCAGGCTGTACTTGTGATCATCGAACTCCTGATAGAACTGGTGGAAAGCTCTCCGCCGCAGATCCCGATCCTTTTTATGCAAGAAGGAGAGATAATTACTCTGTGAGAGGGCGACTTCCCGCCCCTCTTCGTTGATCAGAGCGCCGAATTTCATATCGACGTTTGTCAGCTGCGAAAATGTTTCCGAATGGCCACGGATCACGGGTCCACCGAGCGTCAAGAGCCGTTCTTCGGGTTCGGAAAGCGTATGCGGCTTATACCGGCGAAGCTTGATCAGGGAAGTCTTCCAGCTGGCCAGCGCAGGATCATCGAGGAAGAGTTGAAATTTGTCGTCAGGGATCGCCTGGATCTCCGGATTGATGTACGAGGCGGGTTCGTAGACTTTGGTGAGCAGGTTCGTCAATTCTGCCCGCCGAGAGAGATTTTCGTTATTTGAACTGTCTTCGGAGTTTTTGAGCGAAGCGTAGTGGGCCAGCCGCTCGGCTATTTGTTGAATCCGCTTTTCGAATTCGAGGCAGTTTAACAAATTTGCCGGCGAATCTCCCAGATGTCCCTTGAACTCGCTGATGTTCGAGTAGCAATTCTTCAGGTCAGAAAATGCTTGTCGGTATTCCTCTTCAGTTTTGAATATCTGTGTCAGGTCCCAGGTATCAGCTACCGGGATCTCGGAACGGAGGGGGATCTGCGGAGTAGGCGTCATAAGAGTTGAGCGGAGGACAATCGAACGAAGACCGGTGAAGGTCAACGTTCATTCACGCTCGTGGGTGGGCCTCATTGTAAGCCTTTTTCAGGCGTTCCGTAGTAACGTGGGTATAAATCTGGGTCGTTGACAGGTTGGCGTGACCGAGCAGCGTCTGCACGCTTCGCAGGTCGGCGCCATTGTCCAAAAGGTGGGTGGCAAAGCTATGGCGAAGTTTGTGCGGACTAACCCGAAGTTGAATGGAGGTCTGAGAAAGATGCTTCTTTAGCATTAGCCAAATGGACCGTGAGGACATTCGCTTCCGCAATTTGCTGATAAACAGTGGCCCGGATTGTACGCCCGCTTCAAATCGGTATTGCTGGATTGCCTTTAACGCGATTTGTCCCACAGGCACGATCCGTTCCTTCCGGCCTTTTCCAAAGACTCGGACGGTTTCGCTAAATGTATCAAGGTCTGGGACGTTTAGAGCGGCTAACTCACTCAAACGAAGGCCGCTGCTGTAGAAGAGCTCCATCATCGCCGCGTCGCGCGCCGCGGACCAGACTGGTGCCTGCGCCCGGCGTTCGGTTTTCGTGGGCGCAGCAACAGCTCGTCCACCTGCCCGATGGAAAGTACGACCGGAAGTTTTTTCTCCATTTTCGGAAGCTGAACCTCCCTCAAGGGGTTGTCTCCTAATCCTTCCCGCTCGACCCGGTATTTGTAGAAGCTGCGCAGCGCGGCAAAGGTTAGCCGGACATACGATCTGGCCATGCTCGCTTTCATACAGTCGAGCAAAAAGGCCCGGAACTGTTGCGCTGTACAGGAGTGCCAGTCATCTTGTTCGCCGGCGAAGCGCTTAAATTTCTCCAGGGCGTGCCGATAGGCGACGATAGTCCGGGGAGAAGAATTGCGTTCGACCTCAAGATACTGAATGTAGCGTTCAAGAAGCCGGTCCTCTTTCGGATGCGACATGTCTGGCCGAGAGTACAGAAAGGGAAAGCCGAAGTCCATAGCCTGCATCGCTCACAAATCCTTAAGAGATTTGTGAGCGATGCAGGCTGAAGTGTCCGCGGGATTTTCGCGCTAACGGTTCGCGTGCCGTGCAAAAAACCAAGGACAATCGCCGATGTTCTTGCTCGTCGGATAGCAGATCGATCACCAGATCTTGAGTCACGTAGTCAAGTCCGTCTGTAAGGCTGATGATCTTTTGGTATTGGCTGATCGCTGCTTCCTTCACTCTTAATGACACCTTGGATCACGGCTATCACATCAGTGCTGTCCAGCGGTGGCTGCAACAAGTTTTGCTCCCGCGGTAAATCCAGGGACCCCGGGACGCGCCCACCCAAAATCTTTATTCTTTTGGCAAGTCGACGGCCATGCTTCAGCTTAAGAGCGGCTTCCTCTCCCAACGATGTTTTAACTTCCTCTGCGTCCGCTCCATCCAGATCGACCGAGTTGGCAAGATAATTCTGGATCGTCTCCAGCTCTATCGCGTAGGACTTTTTCAGCTCGACGATTATATCCTTCGTCTTGTCCCACACGAAAGAATCCGAGTTCTCGAGAATCCGTTCTATTCGACGTTAGCGCGAAAATCTCGCGAGCGCTGCGGCTCGTGGGATTTTCGCACCGAGAGTCAGGTTAGCGCCTCTCTCCCATCGGAACGCCTAGATGCTCGGGCTGCCCTGTAGCGCCGACGTCTCCATACCGAGCCGTATCTCTCTGGAAAAGAGAGTCGCCGACCTGGTTTCGACGCCGTCCGGCGAGACAGCAACGATCGGAATTTCGAATTCGTTGTCCGGGAATTTGAAATGGTACCGGAACGTACCATCCGGTTGAAGCTGAACGGGTCTGCCGGCAATAGTGACTTTTGCCTGCGGATCCGTTCCGCCGTAAAATATCACTTCCGCATTTACGTGCATGAAGAAGTTGCGTTCCGGCTGGCTAAACGACTGCCAACTCCAGCTTGGCTCCGACTCCGCTGAAAAGGCTGCTCTCGGAAACCAACTCGCTCCAACTCGAAAGGCCGAACTCTAGGCCGCTCCAACTTGAGGGACCAAACTCCAGGCCACTCCAGCTTGAGAGGCCAAACTCCAACCGCTCCAGCTGGATAAACTCAGGGAAGAGAGTTGCTCAGAGCCGAACGAGAACGAGCTGACACCGAGCGAACCAAATGCCGTCTCCCAACTGGAAGTAAGTCCGCCGAAACCCGCCTGCCAGCTCGCGAGTGTCTCGCTACTCAGGCCGTAGGAACTTAGGGCGGTTTCCCAACTCGAGGTGACCTCGCTGAGCCCCGCCTGCCAACTTGCGGCCACTTCGCTCCCTAGGCCATAGGAACTCAAAGCAGATTCCCATCTTGAGAAACTCTCGCTGATCCCGACTTGCCAGCTGGCTAGCGTCTCACTGCTCAGACCGTACGAACTGACCGCTTGGGCAAAGCTGCCGGTGATTTCGCTGAGACCGGCCTGCCAGCTGGCCAGCACTTCGCTGCTGAGCCCGAGCGAACTGATGGCCCTGGCGAAACTACTGCTGATCTCGTTGAAACCGGCCTGCCAACTTGCCAGCACCTCGCTGCTGAGCCCGAGCGAACTGACCGCCTGTTCCCACTTCGAAATGATCTCCCGTACCCCCGCCTGCCAACTTGCCAGCGTTTCGCTTCCACCAATCAGAACTTCCGATGAAACACCTCCAACGGCTGAGGACTCGCCACCGAGCTGTGAGACACGCCTCCGAGTTGTGAAGAGACGCCGCCGACTTCGCCCCCTCCGAAACTGCTCACCCCCCGCTCGAAAGTTCCTGCCGGACAAATTCGCCGATCGACCCGCTGAACAAGCTTGATTCACCCGGCGCCAGTAACGAGGCCAAACGACCTTTAGCAAGAAGTTCACTCGCGGATTCAGAGTCCAGTTTGCCACTTAATTCGCCGTGCAGAAATTCGAGTACTTGTTGCGAGCTCATCGAGAAAAGCGTATCGAGGAAATTCTTGCCGAGCAGTGTTTCCAAAACCTTTATCTGTTGAGGTCCCCAGCTCGAAGAGCCTCCCGGCCCGCTGCTCGCCTCGTGTTCCAAGCGGGCCAGGGCTTCCGTCAAAGGTTGACCCTCGGCTCGGGCAGCCGATATCACGTCGAGCAGGAAATTAAAGCTCAGATGGAACGGGACTGTCGCAAACTGGGTGTCCCAATTGGGACTCACTGATTCAGGAGGCGTCCGGGTAGGTCCCGCTTTGCCCACGCTGATCCGGGCATCAGTCGCGTCGCGATAGCCGAAAACCACGGTGTACGCTGTTCCGGCGGAGTGGACCGGGATATACCAATTTCGCGCCACCTCATTAATATCGATTGTCGATTCGAGTTCTTCGTTTCTATAGACCTCAAGAAACAGCTTACGCGGCGTTGGGATTTTAGAGTAGTCGAAGTCCCAATATGTAAAAAGCCAATGTGGATCACGCGCGATGACAAACATCTCGCCATATCCGGTTGGTAATGCACCTAAATCTTCAAACTTCAGCTTATCGGTCGGTCCAATAGGAGCCTGACCTTCCGATCCTTTGACCTTGTCCTTCTCGGGCAAGACTGGATCGGACGCTATCTGAAAACCATTCTGTTTTTCGGCCGATTTTTTGCTCATTTTCAAACCCTCCAGGCGCGCAGGGGGCCTCGCACCGGCAAATGGTGGGCGAATTCTGACGAAATGCAAATTCTATTTCGGCTAAGGTCTAGCACATCCGTATTGGCGCTACGACACCTGGCCCGCAGGCGTGTCGGCGATCCCACCTGGCGCCACGTTTTAGTGGTCTTCCCCTACCGTTGCGCTCCCGATTCGCCAAGCGCTTCACTGATCGACGACTCCGTGGCGAGCAATCCCGCGAGGTATCTATTTCGAGGCGGCAGAGAGACAAATCGTACTATGTTGCCAGGCATCTCGAGCCGCGAAAAAATCGCGTAGGCAATTCGGGTCCGTGGTACGCTCTTCTCGCCGTAACCCAGAGGTTTGTTGCTAGACCAGAATCGGATCATTTCGATGCCGTTTTGCTGTTCGCGACCCAGGTAAATCACGGAGTGGCCGTGTTCTCGCATACCGACAGCGCCGGTCCAAAAGATCTTCATAAAATCACCCGCTTTGGCCGCTTCGAAGGAGGTGAAATTATGACCGAGCCCCAACTCGTGAAATAAACAAGCTGTGCCAGGACCGTTCGCATTCCAGCGCCCCCAGACTCCGACTCCATCCGGTTGCCCATTTACGGCCAGTGCTTCCGCCAACCCGCCGCCAAACGCTGGTTGCGGCAGCAACAATTGAAGTGCCTGGACGAACACCAGATAGGTAGCCCCGGAGCAATAAGTTTTCTGGGCGACGGATGGATTCACTCGAAGCATTCCTCCTTTTGCCTGAACGGCCGACTGAAGGTCGCGGGTGGCGGTGGCGGTCGCCGAATAACCGCCTCCGACCGGCATCACGGTGAGAAGCTTGAGAATGACCTCATTCGGGTTGCGGCTGGTCAGCGAAATATTCTGCGCCCGCCCCGGAGACAAGAACAAGAGCAAAAGGCCGACGGAAAAAAGACGAATGAGAGAAATGGTTCGAGACGCTCGCACGCGCCCTCTCTTTCCATAAAGGCAGACCCTTTGCCCGATGCGGCGATCGACCTCTATTCTCGGCTTTGGTTCCAGCGGCATAACCCTTACGTTGGATCAGGAAACGCTGCTGGCAACAACCATCAGCGCGAAAGTCTCTCCAGGGAAGAAAAGAGACCCCCACAAAGGCCGCCAAGGCCACAAAGATAGAGTAAATAGTTCTCTCCTGTGCGTAGTTAGAAGACATCCAAAAAGCTTGCGCTCTCCGATGCCCTCCGCCCGCCAAACGCGCCGAACACCAAACGCCCGCCGAACGCCGAACGCCAAACGTTTTGGCTGGTAAGATTTTTCCGATCATTGGGCACGTTTCTTTGTTGCGGCGTCCCGATGGTTGGTATAGTGTTCGGTTGAACATCTACGCCCCAACTCACTGCGCGCCAGCAGGAAGTCCTCGAGTTTATCCGTCGACAACAACGCAAAACGGGCTTTCCGCCGTCGAGTCGTGAAATTCAGGCTCACTTTGGATTCCACAGTCAGACGGCTGCGATGAATCACCTTCGAGCCTTAGCTCGAAAGGGCGTTATTCTGCGGACACCGGGCAAAGCTCGGTCTGCTGTCGAACCTAATTTTCGTTTTCTCCCGAGTTTTCACCCGATCCCGGTTTTAGGGCAAATCCCGGCCGGGATGCCGAGCGAGGCTACGGAATGGTCTGAGGCAAACTTGGCTGTCGATCTGGGGGCGTTTGGGGTGGAGGATTGGGCGGAGGTCTTTGCCCTCAGAGTTCGGGGAGATTCGATGATCGGCGCGCAAATTGCCGACGGTGACACGGTCATTCTTCACAAGCGCCTGCCGAAAAACGGCGACATTGTCGCGGCACTCATCGACGGCGAATCGACGTTAAAGCGCTATCTTCTCAATCACGGGGAGCCATTCCTTAAAGCGGAAAATCCCGTCTATCCTGATCTTTTGCCGGCTACGGAACTCACGATCCAGGGGATCATGATAGGCCTGCTGCGCAGGGTCCCTTAGGAGGGAACGTATGGGCGTGTCGGCGTATCGGCGTCTTCGCGAGGCGCCGTCTCGTTCAACTTCGTTAGGCTTGCGTCTCGCCTGCCTCCGGCGTAAGTAAGGCGTCTCGCCTTACCTCCCATTCCGATGCAAAACGGGACGCTCTCGGAAGCCTATGCTACTTTGTCGTGCAGCACGATGACGCCAAAGGGCGCGTCGCAAAAATAGCATCAGTATCCAGCTCTTCTTCCTTGGCGAATGGGCCAGATCCGCCTGGAGGCGCTTGCGCGCTCACATCAAGGGCGAAGCCCGGCCATCAAGCCGAAGCCCTTGGCTAGGTCGTTAGTTAGTTAGGCAAGGCCAACTCCACGCGACACGCCGACACGTTCCCCCTACGCCTCAGCTATCTCCCTCGGCGGAATCCCAGTCGCCGGCCGAGCGCAGCGTCCAACTTCGTCGCGAATAAGGCGAGAAAGCAGGCAGCAAAGAAAGGTTCGAACGGGAAGGTGGAGCCGTAAGGGACTCGAGTGTTCGGGTTTGGCATATTGGTCCAAGCAAATGGGAGGAGCTGGATAAAGAAGAAGAGCAGCAGAAAACGGAATTCGCGCGGACCCTTTTTGAGGGCTGTCCATACCCCCGCGACGCTCAGGAAAAACAGCACCGGAAGTTTCTCAGCTCCGATCGGGAGTACGATGCAGACGTTGATCAAGCCGGAAATCAGTCGGTAGCCGACATCCAGAAGATTGTGGCTCGCGGCATAATAGTGCCAGTCATAACTTGGGGCTCGTTCTCCGAAATCATGGGCGAGATGGTAGGTATCCACCCACAAAAAGTTAGTTAGATACCCGGTGTAGAGCGGGTCTTTAAAATAGACTACTCTCGGAACCCAGGACGGCGTAGTGACAAGAATAATCAACAGCACAGCACTCAGATACTTAGGGAGCAGTCGAAGCACCTTTATTGGAAGAGGCGTTTTCGGTTCTCCTGCACCTGGTGGCCTCAGGGTCTCCGCCAGGAACAAAACACTGGAAAATGCAGCGGCATCGAAGATGACGCTTGGGGCGCGTGAGGTAGGCAAGTCCGGTAAAGACCGACCCAAGCAAAAGCCAGAGGAACTTTTGCTCTCGAAGGTAATGGAGAAAGGAGATGATCACCCAGACCAGGAACAGAACAAAAAGCGGTTCAGTTAAGATCCGTTCCCCTGCGATTCGCCACATAAACCGATTCCCCGCCACACAGAACGCCGAGATTGCAGCCACGGACGGACTACCAAAAAAGCGAAGAACGCCGAAATAAACCGACCCGATCACCAAAGTCATCGCCACAACATTGACTTCTCCCAAGAAAAACAGATTCCCGTTTCCGATTCTGGTCGCGACCGCCAACGCCAATGGGTAAAGAGGCTGGCGGTGAGGCACGTCGCGAATGTAATCCATGGAATAATTTCCTTTTAGAAACCGCTGAGCAAAGTCCAGGTATTGATGCGAATCAGTCGAAACTAAAGTTTCCTTTCCGGCCGCAGCGTGGACGTCCATCAACATGATGTTCGATACCAGGTAGGCCGAGGTGGCAACGAAATAGACTGCCATCAGCAAAAGGATAAACCGGACCTCAGACTTCATCGTACGGAATGGACACGTCGTGACTCGCTTGCTCGGTGCATCGCCAACCGGTAGGCGTCAAGCACCCGCGCCCGGAAGTGATCCCACGTGAATTGCGCTAGCACTCGTTCTTCGTCCGGCCGCACCATATCTTCGAACCAGGTCCGGACGATCGTACAGAAGCCGAATAGCGCCAGCGAGAGCGTCAACGTCTCCCGGCGGGATAACTATCCCGTTTAAGCCATCAACCACGACGTCGCCAGCCTCCCGGGTGGTGATCTGGCGAGAGCACACGCCGCAGCTTCGTAAGTTGTTTTGGCGCTCCCTTCGAGAGAGGAAGGAAAGACGTGGACGGAACCCGCCCGAAAGACGTCCTCGACGTCGCCGCGGAATCCGAGAACTTTCACATTGGACGGCAAGTCAACCAGAAACGGCTTGATCTCGTCGTGGGGGTACCCGGCCAGCCAGAGTTCCGCACGCGAGAGTTTGAGCTTCTTCCATGCTTCAATCAAGGTGTGTACTCCCTTTCGCTTGATTAAGGCACCGACAAAAACCGCCCGGAAAAGCGGCGGTGCCGGCCCGGGCTGGAAACGGTTCACGTCCACTCCTTGTGGCATGCTGTACAGCTTGTCGTTAGGAAATCCCAGCACCCGAAACGAGTCGGCAGCCTTCTCTGATTCCACCAGGAGCAAATCGGCCAATTCGTACTCCTCCAAAGACTCCTGCCGGCTGATCAATAAGCGATATAACCAGCGTTGCGGGATCGGGGCATTCTCCATCGCGATTTCGTGTTCCATCTTCGGCGGAAGCACTTTTCCTTTCTGGCGGTGCCATGTTGGAATCTCCAGAAGAGACGGAATTCCCAGTGATTTCGCAACCCGCAAGGCGTGTAACCCGCAACCGGACCAAACGTGGAAGAGGTCAAAATGGCCTGTCTTGAGAAATTGCGCGGACACCCGATCGACCGCGCGCTTTTTGGCCGCGTAATAGTATTTTCTTTCTAGACTCGATAGGAGTCGGACCGGATGGAATCGGAGCGTTTTCATTTTGCGCCGATCGATATCTGAAGCTTGGACGCCATACGATATCGCCTTGCCCAAAAGAGGCTGGATGCCCCGAATAGTTTCGTGGGCCACAAGGTCCAGACCGATCCCGCCGATTCGGGCCGAAATCGCATAAAGGACGCTGTTCGGTAGATTTTCTTCAGACATGGAAAACGCGCTTTTCGAAAACTATAAGTTGTAAGATGGCAAATGAAACAGCGTCATGCTATCGCGGAGACAGGACGCTAGCGGCTCTCAGGACCGACTCGACCCGCTCGATCACCATCTTTGCGCTGACGCCGGTCATGCATGCGTGGTCATGCGGGCACTGCGACAGCCGGCGGAAATTGCACGGTGAACAAGGCAAATCGACGCGCACGACGGCTTGCGGGCGATCATAGGGACCAATATGAACCGGATTGGTCGGTCCGAATACGCTGACCACCGGACGGTCGAGGGCAACGGCAAGATGCATTGCGCCTGAATCGTTAGTCACGCATACCGCCGCTCGCTTGACCATGGCCGCGAGTCCGGCAGGAGTGGTTTGGCCCGAAAAATCGATCGCGCCAGGGCACAGCTCGGCAATACGCTCGCAGCGCCACCGATCGCGTTTACTCCCCAGGATAACCACGGCGAGACCCTGTCTTGTTAACCATTGCCCGACTTCCGCGAATCGCTCTGGAGGCCAGTGCTTGGTTTCCCATAAGGTGCCCGGAACCAGCGCGCCGAATTGTGACAGCGCGTGCTTTTCGAGGAGTTCTTGCGCGGCTGCCTCAGTCTCAGCGGACAAATAGATGCGCGAATCGACGGGAGAATCGTCCAGACCAAGTATCGGTGCCAGCCACAGGTAGCGATCGATGGCGTGGACATCGAGCCCGGGGATCGGGATGCGATTGGAGTAAGCGATCCAGGAGCCTTCCCGGGCGCCGGTCCATCCATGCCGGGGAACATTGCTAAGCGCATGATGCCCTGACGCAGGTTGCGTCCGCCGAATGGGGCGGTCAAAGCCAATGCGCACCGGCGCACCGGTAGCGAGCGTTATAAGTGCGGAGCGAAATTGACCATGCAAATCGATTACCAGATCATAGCGGGCCTGCCAGAGCCGCCTGAAGAGTCGGAGCGGTTCCGTCGTCGCGGTCCAATTCCGACCGAGATTGGCGAACTTCTGGCGGTCAAAAAGCACTACGCCTGTCAGATCAGGATGATGATGGACCAATCCGGCGTTTTGCGGCGTAATGAGCCAGTCGATCCGGGCTGTGGGAAAACGGGCGCGCAATTTTGGCAACAGAGGGATCGTATGCACAACGTCACCTAGTGCCGATGGCTTGATCAGCAGGATACGGGAGAAATTCTGGGACCTGATCAATTCAGTTTTCAAACTGAGTGGCGTTCCGCAAGGCGCGGAAGTTCGACGTCATTGCCCACGAGCCGAAAGCGGTCCCAGGATCTTTTTCATCGCTGCCGAGAAACGATGCCGCCCCTGTTCGCGGCGCACGACCTCCTCGTCCATCACCCAGTTGAGCTGAATCACGCGCCGCTCGCCGGTAAATGGCTTGTGGCCGTGCCAGGAATTTTCGCTCCGCTTGAATACCAGGAGGGTTCCTGCTAATGGCGGCAGTTCGACCACTATGTCGTCAAGGTTGCTCTCCGATCGCAGCAATCGCAGTCGTCCTCCGTCGCTTTCCCATTTCGAGTTCAGATACAGCAGCACCGTGATGATTTTTGTCTTTGAGTCGGTGTGGATTTTTCCGTCCTTCTCCGAGCAGCGGCCACGCACCGTGATCATTGTCGGGCGGCCTGAGAGATCGAGCGAAAATTTGCGCTCAACCGCCGCACGGAACTCAGGGCCGACGAGATCATCCGTCAATTCCTTGAATTTTGGCCCGGAGGTTACCTCGCTCAGCGGAAAACTGCCGGCTTTATTTATCTTCGGGTAGTCGTCGCTGATTGCTTCGCGTGCCTGCGGCTTTACGAACTCACCTACGACGAGGTATTCGAATGGCTCTTTGTTTAACGGCGTTTGGTTGAATCGGTCCAGATCCAGTGTCATAGCCACTGCTTTCCTTTAATGAAGATTTTGAGGGTGTATTGCGGGAGGGATGTCCGTTTCCACTATAGCTGTGGTTTCACCCGTGAGTTTATGCGCAAATTGGCGAAATGGAAAAACCAATCTTTATCGCCAGGAGCTGAGATTGAGAATCGTCTAGCCAAGACGAGGAACCGGCCAGGGCGACTGGATTTGCGGCCGCTGGATAAATTTTGCAGGTTGACTTGACCTTGAACGTGTTGCCATCGTGTCGACGCGCGTATGAAAATTTTCCCGGGGCTCCTCGTTGTGTGTTTGGCAACCACAGCAGTTGCACAAGACGAAAATGTCTTTGCTTATAGGGATGTCGTTCAGAAGGCAGAGGCGCTTTCAAAGCAACCCTTTGTGCCGCAAAACCAGGAGCTTTCGCCAGATCTTCAGCATCTGGATTACGACCTTTATCGCAGAATACGTTTCCTTCCCGAACGGTCTGTGTGGCGAGATTTGCCCTATCGTCTCGGTTTTTTTCACCCAGGTTACTATTTTAAGAGGCGAGTGCTCTTTCAGGGGATAGAGAAAAATCGCATTCGCGACATCCCGTTTTCTCCGGATTACTTTTACTATGATCACCCGCTCAATTTCAGCGGGCATGAGAGCTTTGTCGGCTTCAAGGCCTTCGTTCCGTCGAGCCAAACGGGTATTCAGGATGAGTTTATGTCCTTCCTGGGAGCGAGCTATTTTCGGGTAATTGCCAAAGGCCTCCATTGGGGACTCTCTTCGCGCGGGCTTGCCGTTAATACCGGTATCAATCAGCCGGAAGAATTCCCGGATTTTCGTCAGTTTTGGATGAAAAAACCGAACCCAGCGGATGATTTTATGGAGTTCTATGCGCTGCTCGATAGCGAGAGCGTAACGGGTGGCTACGAGTTTGTTGTCCGATATGGCGCGGTTACGACGATGGATATCAAGGCGACAATTTTCGTGCGAAAAAAGCCGGAAGTTCTCGTTCTCGCACCGCTGACCAGCATGTTTTATTTCGGTAGCAATACGGTCAATAAACCGACGCTTAAACCGGATTATCAACCAACGGGTAAAACCGAGTTTTCGATGAACAAAACGGATTTTCACCGACGCGAGTTTCGTCCACAAGTCCATGATTCTGATGGGCTTTTGCTTGATACTGTTTCGGGGGAGAAGCTTTGGGTGCCCTTGAACAATCCCAGGTCGATCAGTGTCCGTCGGTTTTCAAACGTGGTCTCCTATTCACTGATTCAGAGGGATCGGAGCCTGAACGACTATCTGGATCGCGAAGCTGAATATCATTTGCGACCGAGTGTGACGGTGATTCCTAAAAATGATTTCGGGCCTGGGTTCGTTCGTCTCGTTGAACTTCCGAGCAGCGACGAATACTCGGACAACATCGTTGCCGGCTGGGAACCACAAAACCCACCGGAGCAGGGCACAAGCTTCGAATTTGCCTACCAAATGAAATGGCGAGGGGACGAACCGGATACGAATCAATTCCGAGTGCTTTCGACGACAGTCCGGCCAAGTCCAGGTTCAAACGAAACACGATTTGCGATCGAATTTGGGAAACCTGACAACGGGGAAACAATTCCCGTGGCAGAACTGCGTCCGTACATCCTGGCGGGTCAAGGCGCTCAGGTCAAAGATGTCCAATTCACCCCGACCGACAGGGGATGGTTGGTCAGCTTCACAATATTCGATCCGAATTCCTCCCAGCCAATGGATATAAGCTGTGTTATACTACGCCGCGACAATTTCTGCTCTGAGAAATGGCAATATCTCCTGAATATATAACGCTGCTTCGGGTCGGAATCCGGTCTTCGCCCGAATGGAAAGAGGCTTGGGACCGCATCAATGATTACCTCGATGCGCTGAAAACGCCCGAAAGCGTCGATCGGGAACTCATTCTCCTTTCGAGTTTCGAGCGGGCGATTGCCCGTAAACGCCAGGAGCCGTTTACTCCGCCGACCGAACTCGCTTTTGACGAGGTCCAAAAAAATCTCGACCATTCTCTGAGACACTTGATCGATGACGACGTTTCCGAGGATCGTCGCTTGATCGAACAAAGGGTGCGACTTTATCTGACAGAGAATGTGGATGGGAATATCCTTGGCCGGACAGAGGAATTATCGGATGAAGTTCTTCAGGCGCTGCGCGAAGTCAAACTCCAGGCGGCGCCGAACCTGCAAGTGGCGAGCATAACGGCACGTCCGCTTGAATTGTCGTCGACAGGGAAGGGATTTGTCAGTCTTGCTGAGAAGCTTTCTCCCATCGGTGCAAGCCGGGTTATAGGCTGGGTGATCGGGCTGGCTATACTCGGGCTGCTGGTTTTCGCAAGCCTTTACAGATAGCAATTTTTCGACAACCGTTTAATGTGTCGCGCGCGAACAGGGGCGGGCGGCGTTTGGCTCTAAGGTTAAAGGGAGACCGCGGAGGGAAGTTGAAATTACGTCAGGATTATGAGTGGAAACGGCAGGTCAAAAAAGTTAGTTGAGCTCATCGGTTCCGCAACTTCTGAAGAGGCGTTTCAAAAGAAGGTCCGGCAGCGACGCTGGGGGGTGGCCTTGGTTACCGCTGGTATCTCCGTGCTCGGTTTATGGTTGATGTCCGATATTGCCGGAGCCAATGGCTGGACCCCTCTCGAGGTGGTGGAAACAGGTTTGTTTGCTCTTCTGTTCACCACATTATCTTTCGGATTCGCTCAGGCATTTCTCGGTTACCTGGTTCTTGCTGAGGGTCACGAAAGGTTGAAGATAACAAATACCCTGGAGGAGGCGACTCCTCTGGCCTCCACGGCAATTGTAATGCCCGTTTACAACGAGGATGCAGAGACCGTCTTTGGGAACATTTGCGCTCTGTACAATTCTCTGCGGGAAAGAGGTGAACTTGATTCGTACGATTTTTATATCCTGAGCGATTCGACCGACCCCGCCAAAGCAGTCGAGGAGGAGTTGGCTTGGTCTGATATCTGCCGGCAAACCAGCGGATTCGGAAAAATCCACTATCGCCGGCGCAAACTGCCGGTGAACCGGAAAAGCGGAAATGTCGCGGACTTTTGCCGCCGTTGGGGTCATCGCCATCGTTATATGGTGGTTCTTGATGCCGACAGTGTGATGACCGGTGCGGCCGTTTCGTCTCTGGTCCGAATGATGGAGACCAATCCACGTGCTGGAATCATTCAAACAATGCCTCGACTTGCCAAGGCCGAAACCGTCTTCGGCCGGATTCAACAGTTCGCGTCGCGAATTTATAGCCCGATTTTCGCGGCCGGAGTGAATTTTTGGCAGCAGGGCGCCGGTAACTATTGGGGACATAATGCAATCATTCGGGTCGCGCCGTTTTTAACCAGCTGTGGACTTCCAGCTTTGCCAGGAAAGGAGCCGCTCGGAGGAAGAGTACTGAGTCACGATTTCGTCGAAGCGGCTCTCATGCGAAACGCCGGATGGGAAGTCTGGTTCGCTTACGATCTGGAGGGCAGTTACGAAGGGCTGCCGCCGAATCTGACTGAGTACGTGAAGCGCGATCGCCGCTGGTGCCAGGGGAACCTCCAGCACATGTGGTTTCTCCTGGCGCAAAATATCCGGCCGATCAGTCGTATCCATCTGGTTCAGGGTATTCTTGCCTACTCGTCCGCTCCTCTTCTTGTCCTGTTCCTTCTGTTGGGCGCGTTGCAGGCCGGACTTGAGCATCTGCACGAGAAGGTGGAAGTATTTCCAGCGGCTTCGGCTGCCGTGCTCTTTTTGATGACTCTGACTTTGCTGTTCGGTCCGAAGGTGCTCAGCTTGTTTCATCTTTTCTCGCGTCCAAAGGAACTTGCCGCTTTCGGAGGCCCGGTCCGTGTGCTGCTGGGCGTTATTTTGGAGACCTTGTTTTCGATCTTCACGGCCCCGGTGCTTATCTGGTTCCACACCAGGTTTGTACTCCGGAATATCGCAGGGAAAACCGTAACGTGGCACACGCAGACCCGAGACGGCGGAGCTGGGCCCCGGTGGTTGGATATCGTCGGCGAGTATTGGCCGTTACCGGTAGTTGCCGCTGCGCTGGGCGTGGTCGCCTGGTGGATTGCCCCTAGCTACCTTGCCTGGGTGTCCCCGATATTGCTTGGACTGCTGTTGGCGATCCCGATCGCCCAATTCAGCGGTCACGTTGACTCGTTTCGTCAACTGTTCCTGACCCCGGAAGAGCTTCACCCACCTCCCGAACTTTGCGCGCGGTTTAAGTTACAGCTTCGCGATGGTGACCAGTTCGTTCACGCTCTTCTGGACCCATTCTACAATGCCATCCACGTTTCACTTCAGCGGGGTCGCGAGACGAGTACCCCAACCGTCGATGGGTATATTGTCTCCTTAGCGAACAGACTTTTTAAAGAGGGTCCATATAGTTTGACGCCGCAGCAAAGGCGGGCACTGCTCGGTGATGGACAGACTTTGGCTTGGCTGCACAATCTGATCTGGAAGACGCCATCCGCATTGATGCATCCGGCATGGTCGGAGGCGCTCGCGCAATATCGGTCTTCAACCCGCGGTGACCGATCTCAGCCTGCGGCGGTCGAGTCCAGGATAGCGAGCGAACGGTCGGCCGCTGCGTGATAAGAAGAGCGCGCGCTTTTCTTATCCATCTTCAATGAAAAGACTGATCGCCGGAGTGCTTGTTCTACTCTTCGCCGCGACTGGGTTTTTTTTGTGGCGACAGAATCTGAACTATGTCTTATCGAGCCGGCTTGCACCGGCTGATTGCTTGGTCTACATCGAGCTGCCGAACCTGATTCAGACGGCAAAACGCTGGCCAGATACGGCCCTCAGCCAAATTCTTGCAGAACAATCGGTCCAAAGTTTCCTCAGGCGCCCGGTTTCGAAGATTCCGCAGAGCTACCAGCGCGCATGGGCGTCCATCGGAGCGCTGCGCTGCAGTGCGCTTTTCTTTGGCATGACCGATCCTAATTGCGAGAACTGGATCTGCGGTTTTCAGACCTCGGTGGGTCAAAAAGTCTGGCGGACTGAGATTAATAACATCTCAAGCAGCCTTTTCGGGCAGGCGGTGCAGGAAGTCGCCGCGGACCACTTTAATCAAGCCGAGTCCCGTCCCCTTGAGACTGAAAAAAATGGAGCGCTTACCTATTGCGTCAAGGTGGGTTCCTGGATCTTGCTGAGCCGCAGTACCAGTTTGCTGATTGATGCAGTTCATAACGCCAAAATTTCCTCCGGCGGATTGCAGGCGGCTAAATTGTTTCAGGAATGCCGAGCAAACGCGAAACCTGGGTATGATGTCCTCTGTTTTTTCCGAGGTAAGCCTTCGATCGATTTGTCCAGCAGCGGTCTGCGTTGGCGTTTTAGCATGGATGAATCTCCGGACGCCACCCGTGCTGTGCTCGCGGCGACGGCAATCGACGGAACGCGGCTTCGAGACACCATCTTCACCTTAACCGATGCGCCCGCTCCGGCTATTCCGATCGACCGAAAAGGAATGGCCATGACCAATCCAACGACGATTGGTTATCTGGCTTCGGGAGTCAATTTGCCCGAGATTTGGCGGTGGTGTGATCAATTTTCAGAGCAATTACCGTTTTACAAGACCATTCGCGATTACCTGGGCGAGGTGAAATCGTTCGGCATCGACTCGCACGAACTCAGCACGCTCCTTTCCAATGTCGAAATCATCGTCGATCGGGAACCTAAATCTGATTCTCTGAATGGCGCGTTCTCAGTTGGAATTACCGATCCCGAAAAGTTTCAGCATTTGATCGATCAAATCGTGATTGAGAGATTTCCTGATCGATGCAGAAAAATCGAAGTCGCCTCTGTCCCTGCCTACGTGATTCAACTAAACGAGAACGTCTCCATTGTGTCCGGTCTCATTGGACGTCAATTTTTGGTTGCTTGGAACAGATCGGAATTTGCCGAGCTCGTACACCGCTTTCAAAGCCATGGCGCGGGGCTGGAGAACAATGATCAATTCAAGGCGATCGCGAAGTTGGTGGCGGAACCAGCCGACCTGTTTGTTTACGTTGACGCCAAGGCTGGTTTTGAGAGCCTCTACAACGCGTCAAGACCGATGCTCGTTTTCGGGGTCGCAATGATTCCGATGCTTAATAAGTACATAGACGCCATGGCTTTTCCTGAGACCGGCGAAATCAGCAAACACCTGAGCCCGATTGTGCTTTCCCGGCACAGGGTAGCGCGTGGCGTGATTGACGAATCGGTCGGGCCAATAACGGCGTATGAGGCGTTGGTGCTTGTTTCGGGAGGCGCCGTCGCACTCGGTTTTATGGGGCAGAAGTAGGCACGTAGTAGTCAGTAGACAGTAGCCAGTAGTTCTTCAGAGCGCCTGCGAGTTCTTTCTGCGACCAGGAACCATTTGGTTCCTTAGCCCCAACGTTGGTCGTTAATGTAAAAGTTGTACTGCACGATCCAGCGCTGCGCCAACTGCAGATGCCAGCGATCTTCTGCGCCAATCGCAATCATAATACGGGCCGGTTCCCTGGCTTTGAGAATCACCACCACCTCATCGGTCTTGGCCTGCTTAAATTAAAGTAAGGATCGACGAAGTCATCGCGCCTGCCTTTCGGCGCATCCAGCACAGGGACGCCCCATTTCTCGCAGCGGTTCTTGAGCCAGTGCTGAAATTGTTGGGCGATATCGCGCAGACAGTGGCGAGTCACCCGTTCGGCGTTGCGATAGGCATTAATTAAATTAAAGAAATCGATCACTCGCTCGGGTTGTTGGAAAGGCTGAATCAATCCGTTTAAGAGGATTCGATCAAAACAACGATAGGCAAAATTGATGCTATTCTTGCCAGAGCAGCACCCCCCGAGCGGCCACCTATCTTCCGGAGAGACCAGAACGGCAACGAATCCAACGGGATATCAAGGGCGAAAGCCCTTGGCTCTTAAGAAACCAGATCAGGTTGGCCTAAGAAAGTAAGCCGTCACTAAACCATAAATGGCCTGCGGAAGAGAGGAAATGGTTTCTTGTCGCATTGAGAACCCGCAGGCGTTCTGGGGAACTCCTAAGGAACCCAATGGTTCCCTGTGGCAAAAAGAACCGCGGGCGTTCTGAGGAACTAGTTAGTTAGTAGCCGGTAACGAATCCGCATCAAATAGAGGTTCAATCATCTGACGTGCCGCGCAGCTCAGCTCCGATGTTCGGGTGCGAGGTCGATATCAACCTCCAGTTTGTCAAGCTGGCTGGCGACGACCCGTGGCATTCAGGCGTCGGCGGTTGATTTCAAAATCGCGAAATCGGGTCACGAAGGACGGCTAACTAAGTACAACTATTCGGAGATACGGTGACGTATCGGCCAAGGTTCCCGTTAAGCGTCTGGCTCCCGCAGCCTGATCGAATACGTCACCGTAATTCCGAACGTGAGTACTAAGTAAGCTACTCGACCGCTTGGTCCTCGGCTACTGGCTACTGGCTACTGGCTACTCTCTTACAAGACCGGCCGCTTCTTCAGCATCGTCACGAAAGCGCGTGTTGCAGCCGTCTGGTTTCGGGTTTTCTGCTGTACCAGGCCGATTGGCCGCCACATACCAGCACACTCAATCTCGACCGAAACGAGGCTGCCGAGACGGCGTTCTTCATCGACCGTCGTCAAAGGCACGATCGAGATTCCATCTTCAATTTCGACCGCGCGCTTGACCGTTTCGATGTTGTCAAATTCCATGGTTCGACGGATCGAGATCCTGTTTGCCTTGAAGATTCGATCGATTGCTTTTCTGGTCGGTTGATCGAAAGCAAACGAGATGAAACGTTCGTTGTCCAACGCCTTGATGGAAATGCTTCGGCGCTTGGCCAAGCGATGGTTCGGCGCGCAAATGAGCACCAACTTATCCTTCCAATAACTCTCCACTGCCACCCCTTTATGGCGCATCGGGAACGCTACTAGACCAAGGTCGACATCGCTGTCAGCGACTCTTTGATAAACTTCCGCGGAACGGAGATATTCTACGGTCACTTCAACCGCTGGGTAGGAATTTCGGAACAACTTCAGATTTCGAGGGAGCTCATGCAGGCCTATGCTATGGACCGTCGCAATCCGCAGCCCTCCAGTAACTGCCGTCTGCATTTCCTGAAGACGATCGCTCAGGCCGTCGTACGCCCGCAGTATTTCCTTGCTGGCCTGAAGAAACGCTCGGCCCTCTGCCGTAACCGAGAAGTTCTTTTTCCCGCGTTCGATCAGTGCGACTTGGAACTTTTCCTCCAGAGATCGAATCTGCTGACTTACCGCGCTCTGGGTAATTTCATTGAGTTCGGCCGCCTTGGAAAAACTCGCGGTCTCAACCAGATCACAGAAGACCTTGAATGTTTCAAGCTGCATCAGCAAAAGCTTTTGATACTACTATAGGGTCAGAATAAGTTCGGCTAATAGGCTAGTCAATGGAGTCCAGCGTTGCAGAAAATCTTCAAAAGGTTCGAGCGGATATCACTGATTCCGAACGTAGGTCAGGGCGGTGCGCCGGGAGTGTCGAATTGATCGCGGTCAGTAAAACTCATCCTCCTGAGATCGTCCGGTTAGCTGTCGATGCCGGTCAATTGCTCTTCGGTGAGAACAGAGTGCAAGAGGCGAAAGCAAAAATACCTGACTTGCCGGCAAAGCTGCGGTGGCATTTGATTGGGCATCTCCAGACCAACAAGATCCGGCAGGCCCTCCCACTTTTTGAGATGATTCATGGCGTGGATTCGTTCGAACTGCTGGACGAAATTCAGCGTCTGGCCGGAGATCTTGGCCTTTTTCCCAGAGTTTTGCTGCAGGTCAATCTGGCAGGGGAATCTTCCAAATTTGGGTTTTCGCCCCAATGGTTGTTGTCGCAGGTCGAACAGATTTCTCGAGCTGACCGAGTTCAGGTCGACGGCCTCATGACCATTCCGCCGCCGACGCAAAATCCGGAAGATTCCAGGAGATATTTTGTCAAGTTGAGGGAGATGCGCGACCGGCTGGAGACGGAATTCCACTTTCCTCTTCCGCATCTGTCGATGGGTATGAGTGGTGATTACCGCGTAGCAGTGGAGGAGGGCGCAACTTATGTGCGTGTGGGTACGGCGATTTTTGGTGAGCGGCGAGCGAAAGGACAATGAATAATCAATTGGCGCGGAGCTTTGCGGCAATCTTAGGCTTTTTTGGGATCTTGTTCGGTGCTTTTGGAGCGCACCTTCTTCGGGATTTCACGGAACGCCTGGGCACTGCCCAAATCTGGCAAACCGCGGTGTTCTATCATCTTGTCCACGCCGTGGTGCTCCTGGTCCTCAGCGGATGGCGATATGTTCCGCGATTTGCATTTTACTTCATCCTGGTCGGAGTAACGATATTCAGCGGTTCGCTGTACGCATTGGCGTTGACCAATTTTAAATGGTTCGGCGCAATCACACCGCTCGGTGGTGTGGGTATGCTTTCCGGTTGGCTGCTCTTAGCCCGAAAATTTCCCGAACCAAATCGCTCCTAAGGTTTCAATCCCTCGAGGCGTCGAATTACAAATCACCACCGACACTATCCACGCTGACACACTCCAACACTCCAATATGCCGACACGTTCCGCCGGCGTTCGGTTGGCGTAGTTTCGAAGCGTGCGCCTTGCAAAAGACCTTCTACCTCCGATGGTAAGCCAATGGAGGAGGAAAGCTGCGCTATTCGATACCTATGAGACTGTCCCGACTTCTCTGCGCCACCGTCGCGGTGTACTCGACTCTTTTCCTGTCAACGGGACCAAGCCAGGATGTCTCTGCGCTGATCCGCAAAGCCGATCAGCTCGATGAACAGGAGCAAACGGATGCCGCCATCGGCGCCCTCAAGCAGGCGGAAAAAGTTAGCCCAAACAATCCTGATCTGCTGATAAAATTGTCCCAGGATTATTCGGCCAAGATCGATGCCGTGAAAGATCGATCTGAGAAATTGCACTTTGCGAACTTATGCCTGGAATATGCTAGAAAGGCGGTCCGCGAGGCCCCCGATAACTCTGACGCCCACGTCTGTCTTTCGATCGCCTATGGAAAGATGACTGACTTCGTAGATAACAAAACGAAGATGGAATACTCCAAGGTTGTGAGGTCAGAGGCGGAAAAGGCTCTCGAACTAAATCCGAAAAATGACTTAGCTTCGCTTATTCTTGCCCGCTGGAATTTTGAAATGGCGACATTGAATCCTATCCTGAAGGGCTTCGCTCAAGCTCTGTATGGTCAACTTCCGCAGGCTTCTAAAGAAAAAGCCATCGAGTATTTCCGGAGGGCCATCGCTGCTGGACCTCAGCGCATCGTCAATCATGCCGCGTACGCCGAGGCGCTCGAAGCAATGGGGAAAACGCAGGAAGCAAAAACTGAATGGTCGAAGGTTAAACAGCTCAAACCGGCCGATGCCGAGGATCGGAAGTATGTCGCGGAGGCAGAGGGAAAGTTGAACTAAACGCCAAGCGAGATCCTATAAGTGGCAAAATTGGCCAGGTGCTGGGCTTTGTGGTCCGTAGAAACCCGTTGACAGCGCGACGGCCTAACCCTAGGTTGGCGGCTCTTTTCCAGGAGAACATTCATGAAGACATTTTCAGCCAAAGCGAGCGACGTAGAGCGGAAATGGTACGTCGTTGATGCAAAGGACCGTTCGCTTGGTCGTGTCGCCGTTACCGTGGCCAATCTTCTTCGCGGCAAAGGGAAACCGATATTTACCCCGCACGTTGATACCGGTGATTTTGTAGTGGTTATCAACGCTGAAAAGGTGCGTTTGACTGGCAAAAAGGAAGTCCAGAAGAAATTCATGAGCTTCTCTGGATATGTCGGCGGACACAAATCAGAAACCGCGGAACAGCGTCGGCAACGAAGGCCGGAGCTGCTGGTCGAACATGCTGTGAAAGGTATGATCCCGCACAACTGTCTTGGTCGGGCGGTTTTCACGAAACTCAAAGTTTACAAGGGTGACCAGCATCCGCACGAGGCCCAGCAACCGATTCCCGTTCAGTAACTCCATTCAAGAATATGTCAGAGGTATTTGCCGCCACCGGTCGTCGTAAGACAGCAGTCGCTCAAGTTCGTGTCTCTCGCGGATCTGGTAAGATAGAAGTTAACGGGCGTCCGTTAGAAGAGTATTTTGCGACTCCGTCGCTGCAATCCACCGTGTTGAAACCGTTCGAGGTCACCAAAACGAGCAACTCATTTGACGTTAAGGTGAGGGCGACGGGCGGGGGAATTGCGGGGCAGGCTGGGGCAGTTCGATTGGCTATTGCACGGGCGTTGCTACAACAGGACGCGGCAATGCGGCCGACGTTGAAGGAGGAAGGTCTTCTCACCCGCGATCCGAGAATGCGGGAGCGCAAAAAATCGGGACAACCTGGCGCACGCAAGCGGTTCCAGTTCTCGAAGCGATAGTCTCAGAAATTGTCTCCGGCGAGCCGCCGGAGTTCTTACTCGTCTGGGTTTGCGTTCCAGCTTTCGAGCCGGTAGCTTAGCCGCACCGATGTCCTGTTCAAAAATAGATCCGTCGTTGCACCAGGCTAAGAAACCTGAGTGGATCAAAGTTCGGCTGCCCTCGAGTCCTGTCTTTTTTTCCACCAAGGCGCTGATTTCAGACCTTCGGTTACATACCGTTTGCGAATCTGCCCAGTGTCCGAATCGGTGGGAGTGCTGGAGCCAGGGAACCGCAACATTCATGATCGCCGGTGAACGATGTACCCGAGCCTGCGGTTTCTGTGCGGTTGCCACCGCCAAACCTTTTGCCTTGGATTCCGACGAGCCTGAACGCGTTGCGGAGGCGATCCGCCGAATGAAATTAAAGCATGTGGTCATTACTGCGGTGGCACGCGATGATCTGGCGGATGGCGGCGCAAATCACTTCGCGGAAACCATCCGAGCCATCCGGGAAATTGATCCGGAGATTGTCATCGAAGTTCTGACTCCGGATTTTAACGGGAAGGAATACTCTCTCCAGGCCGTTCTAGAGGCGCGACCTGACATATTTAATCACAATTTGGAAACGGTTGAGCGCCTCACGCCGGTCGTGCGATCTCGAGCGAAGTACCGTTTGTCCCTGGAAGTGTTGAGACGGGCAAAGGAGTTGGATCCCGGCGCAGTTACCAAAAGCGGAATGATGCTTGGGTTAGGTGAGACTGAAGCAGAACTAGTTCAAGCGATGGATGATTTGCTCGGGTCGAATGTTCAGGTTTTGACGCTCGGTCAATATCTGAGGCCGACGCCGAATCATCTGCCCGTTGTCGAGTATATCCGGCCGGAAGCGTTCGAGTATTATAGAGCAATCGCCGAGGAAAAAGGGTTCGAGTATGTAGCTTCCGGTCCGCTGGTTCGGAGTTCTTACCATGCCGCGGACTACCATCCGACTCGGCGCCGGTCGCAGTAGGGCTGGTTGCTGTCGTGGGACGACATTGCACGCCGCAGGCGTTCCATTATAACCTCACCGTTATGACCGGCGCCGCCGCCCATTCTACGGTGACCTTTCGCCAGCCCACCACATATTCGTCTGTAACTCGCGAGGATCTCACGAACGCTTTGGCTGGCGAGATTTTCGCGCGAGAGAGATCGTTCTTCTTCGCAGGTGGTCGGTGCTATTCTCCAAATGAAAAGGGGGCCTGTTCATCAGGGAAACGGAACAATTGGGAATGGCCCTATTCCGTTTGGAAGCATCCCGGGCCATTCGGAACCTCAAAAGGGAAACAACGAACAATCATGCCGGCGAGCAGCAAGAAAGTGCGCCATTCACTTCTTCACCCCGAGAATCGCATCCTTCGCCGCCTTGGCGACCCGGAATTTCAACACTGTTTTAGCGGGGATCTTAATCTTTTGTTTCGTTGAGGGGTTGATGCCGGTCCGGGCTTTCCTCTTCTGTTTCACGAGCTTCCCAAATCCAGGCACAACAAATTCGCCGTCCTTTTTGGCAACTTTGTAGGCGATGGCGCTGAGCGTTTCGAGGAATATGCCGGCGGTCTTTTTATCAGTTTGCCCGGCTTCGGCAAGTGCGCTTTGGAGTTGTGCCTTGGTCATGTCTTAAAAGAGATTTAGGAGAATTTGATCGCACGAGATCTGCTTCGCTTCAACTAATGCAAAAGTAGTTTCTCTGGGCGTTCTTGCCTGTATCAATGAATGCCACATATTTGCAAGGGTTATTGTCTGGCCCGACGATTACGAGTTGAAGTGCTTGCGAGATATTCGGTCTAATCAAGAAACCCGGTGAAGTGCTGAATGGTAACACTTTTGGACACCGCGACTCCGACTTCTTGCATTTCTGGGATGTGATCGACCGAGTCCATTTGCTGGACATGCTCGGGGTTCAGATGGGCCACCCCAAGGCGTTGGAGACCATCGGCAGAAAGCTCCGCATTGTAACGCAGGTAAGTGAAGATCTTGCCGCAAGGACCTTTGTTGCCAGGGAATCCTTTCTCGAGATTGCGCTCATCAATCAGGTTGTGAACTTCCCGGTCGAGTGGATCGCCGACGAGGCATTTTCCGAAAATGCGACAGAGGAAATCTTGCTCGTTGCTTGCCGCAAGCATCAGCGCGGACGGAATCGAGCTGGCGTTATAGATGAGATTCATCTGGCCTGGCGCGAGATTGGCGTTTGCCTTTGGATCGCTGCCCGTTCCGATGGAAACGAGCAGCATCTCCTTTTCACCGGCGGGCCATCCGAGATTGTACGCTTCGATGGTCGCCATGAGGAAGAGTTGGAAGGCGGGGTTGTTGTACATCGTCACGCCTCCATCGACGAAGATGAACTCGTCCTCGCCGACCTTCACCGTTTCTGGTGGGAAGTACGTGGGTGCTGCGGTGCTGCCGCGGACGAGTTGCCAGAGTGGAATCGCTTAGGTTGCCGTTGAGGGCATTGTATTTTGCCGCGGGGTTGTTTGAGATTGGCCAGGGTGAGTCGGTCGTGGCATTGCGCAAAACGAGCATGAGTAGCGTTCGCAGATGCTCGCTGCCGAGAGAAGACATTGGGTCGCCGGTTTGGTCACGGATCATCTGCTGAAGTCGCAGGGCCAACTTTGCGTCCCGAAACTTGCCGCTTTTGAAACGCTCGATCAGGGTTGCCTTGTCGAACATCGCCGGACCGCTTTCCTGGTAGAACCTGGCGACCTCACCGACCCTCATGCCGAGGGCCAGGCAGGTCCCGATGATTGCGCCAGTGCTGGTGCCCGCGATGTAGTCGAAATAGTCGGCGAGCACGAAGTCATCGTCCCGGCCGAGTTGTGCTTGGAGTTGCTTTTCGATTTCAGTGAGCACTTCGAGGGTGATGACACCGCGGATGCCACCCCCGTCAAGGGCAAGAAGTTTGCGCGGACCCGTTTTTGCGAGCTTGTCTTTGAACGACGATGGCATGGGATTAGGTAGGGGTTGGTGCTTTCTCGCGCCAGGGGTGAAAGCGACCCGGAGGTGCGTGCGTGTTGCAGGCAGGCCCTTCTTCCAGGCCGTATTAGACCTTAGTGGGTCGCTCGAGGCAACAAAAACAGGCAGGCCTGACCCACCGTTGAGTTTATCTCGACGCGCGCGCTCGCACCGCCGCAATTGCGGTTTGATAAGCGTCCAACGTCTCGTTGGGCCTGCCCACAACCATCTGCAGGTCGCGAATGAGGCCGTCGATCAGCGAATAGACCCAACCGTGGATAGAGATTTGTTGGCCGCGTTTCCACGCCTCATGCACCACTGTAGACTGGCACACGTTCACCACTTGCTCGATTACGTTTAGCTCACAGAGACAGTCAGGGCGGCGCGGTTCGGGCAACGAGTCGAGCATCGCGGCGTGTTTGAGGCGGACGTCCTGGATATGGCGCAACCAATTGTCAATCAGACCAAGCTGACGATTGAGGAGGGCCGCCAGAACGCCCGCGCACCCGTGGTGACCGACGACAAGGACGTGCTGCACGCGCAGCACGTCCACAGCATACTGGAGAACCGACAGACAGTTTAAGTCGGTATGGACGACGACATTGGCGACGTTGCGGTGCACGAAGACTTCGCCGGGAACTAGCCCGACAATCTGGTTGGCAGGCACGCGGCTGTCGGAGCAGCCGATCCAAAGATATTGCGGCGATTGCTGTTGTGCCAGTGCTGCAAAGTAACCGGGCTCAAGGGCCTCCATTTCTGCAGCCCAGGCCCGGTTCTGTTCAAATAATTGGCGAATGTCTGGCATGAAAATTGGAAGGTGAGATGTGAGAGTGAACGGTGGAGTAATGAAGCAATGTCAGCGCGAACAAGCCACTATCGGTAGCTGGTCTCGGCGAGTAAACCCGTTTCGAGTTCTCCGACGAGCGAAATAAGATCCGGCACTCGCATCGCGAGCAGCAAGCCAGTCGTGCATTTTGGGCGTAATGCTCATGCTTTCTACGCCAGCCTGGAGCAAAAACCGTACCAAGACTCGTGACGATCCGTAAAAGGGCGCTTCATCTTCGTTTTTTTACGATCGTTGTTTTGAGGTCGACAATGCCAATGCATCGGTTCGCTTCCTGTTCCGTCGCACGTTATTCGCGGGCCTTTTCTCACCTTAATTACGACGGAAGTTTTGGAACGGAATCGGGGATCTCAACGGTTTTAAGCAATTGTTAGTCAAAATTCGATCGAGAATTCGAGGTCTAGGGACAGGTCAAAAGCGAGGTCTAGGGACAGGTCAAAAGTCGAGTCGAGGTCTAGGGACAGGTCAAAAGGAATTCGAGGTCTAAGTCGAGGTCTAGGGACAGGTCAAAAGTAGCCGATGGTCATCCACATCTGCTGGGGCGTAGGTTTTTGATCGGCGACACTAGAGTCAAGCCTAGGGACAGGTCAAAATAGCCGATGGTCATCCACATCTGCTGGGACGTAGGTTTTTTGATCGGCGACACTAGCGACAGATCAAAGTAAGCGTCTGAAGATATGACAATCAGCAGGGTCGTCGTCGCCGGATTGCGACTAGTTACAGCGGCAACACTAATATGCCGAGTCACGGTTTTTCGTGGGAACGGGCAGGTTCAGCGTCGCATTGTTTCGTGGGAACTGGCGCGTGTGGTACGGGGTAATCTGACAAGGGAAGGGCATTGAGTTTTCAGGGTTGAATCGGTAGGGGCAGTGACGGAAATCGGCAACACTAGGGGACAGATCAAAATGATCAGAGAGTCGTCGTCACCGGATTGCTACGCTTTAATAGTGGACAGATCGGATAGGCGAGCGGGGGACGGGACCGTATAGCTGGGCGAAAACTAGAAAGGTGACGATAAGGTGGCCTTTAGACCGTTTTGATTGACCTTCCAAGATTTCAAGAGGCAAAGCAGGGACGCTTCGCTTACGCGCGGGAATGTCTGCACTCGACAATCGTTTCTAAGTCTCGTCCTCGGTCTCGATTTCTTCGATCAAAACTAGCCGGTTGGTCATCCACATCTGGTCGGGCGTAGGTTTTTTGGGAGGAATAAAACTGTTAGTAGTCGAATCTGGGGGCAGTTGGCCCGGGTAACCGATTTTTGCCGGTAAC
>CAWBKA010000003.1:0-140920 GCA_963789065.1 uncultured Verrucomicrobiae bacterium
CCCATGGAAATACCAGTGACGTAAATGCGATCGATGTCGACCTGGACCCTCTCTTCGATCGTAACTAAAAGCTCGAGAGCGGTCCGCAATGGAGGCGCTGCTTCAGGTGCTAACTTCAATAAGTGCATCTGTTCGCGCTGGCCTGTCCACATTATCGGTTCGTTGCCCAAATGGGTCGGGCATTGTGGTGCAAGAACGAAGCAGGGATAATGGGACTGGGATCTGGCAAATCTCTCAACCCCGTAAACTAACTGTTTTTCATTATCATCCCCGCGTTGACCGGAGCCATGGAAGAAGAGAACAAGCGGATATTTTGCGCTGGAGTTCAATTCACCCGGTGCAAGGAGCCTGTACGGCATTGGCAATTTGGCAGTGCCGACGAACTCATGAAACCCAAAATCCTCAAACATGACTCGCAAACCTACCGCATATTTTCGTCAAATCACGACTCGCGGAGAAGATTTGTTCGGTCATATGTACGAGACATCTTTGCGGTTCGCGGGTCGCTGAATTTGAACAGAAGGAAGCAAAGAAACAAAAGGATGGGTTTGGTTTGATTTTTAAGGTTGGCTTCGAGAGCGGCTTTAGGAGAGTCCGGAGGGGCGGGCAGGGCGAGGACGCTTGGTTTGCGCGGGAAGAGGGGGAGGGCAAAGCGGGGACGCTTCGCTTACGCGAGGGAGAGGGGAAGGCAAAGCGGGGACGCTTCGCTTACGCGAGGGAGAGGGGAAGGCAAAGCGGGGACGCTTCGCTTACGCGAGGGAGAGGGGAAGGCAAAGCGGGGACGCTTCGCTTACGCGAGGGAGAGGGGAAGGCAAAGCGGGGACGCTTCGCTTACGCGAGGGAGAGGGGAAGGCAAAGCGGGGACGCTTCGCTTACGCGAAGGAGAAGGGAAGGCAAAGCAGGGACGCTTCGCTTACGCGGGAAGAGGGGAAGGCAAAGCGGGGACGCTTCGCTTACGCGGGAAGAGGGAGGCAAAGCGGGGACGCTTGGCTTACGCGGGAAGAGGGGAAGGCAAAGCGGGGACGCTTCGCTTACGCGGGAAGAGGGAAGGCAAAGCGGGGACACTTGGCTTACGCGGGGAGAGGGGAAGGCAAAGCGGGACGCTTCGCTTACGCGAGGGAGAGGGGAAGGCAAAGCGGGGACGCTTCGCTTACGCGAGAAGAGGGAAGGCAAAGCGGGGACGCTTGGCTTACGCGGGAAGAGGGGAAGGCAAAGCGGGGACGCTTCGCTTACGCGGGAGGGTCTGCCAGGAAACGGCACGCATGTTGCTAGTTGAGGAAGGATACTCCAATGACTTTCACCGTTAATGGAAAGAGATTCGATGCGGCGCCGCGGCCGGGTCAGTGCTTGCGAACATTTCTTCGCGAGTTGGGATGGTTTGGAGTAAAAAAAGGGTGCGACGCGGGCGATTGCGGCGCTTGCACTGTCTGGCTCGACGGCAAGCCAATCCATAGCTGCCTTTTTCCTGCTCAGAGGGTCGGTAGTCATTCGGTGACCACCATCGAGGGCCTGGCGCAAAACGGAGAATTGCATCCGATGCAAGTCACAGTTTCTCGCGGCTCAAGGATATCAATGCGGCTTTTGTACCGCGGGCATGATCATGACCGCCGCCAGTCTATCTGAAGAGGCGAAAAAAGAGCTTCCGCGAGATGCTCAAGGGGAGTCTCTGTCGTTGCACAGGTTATCGGGCGATCGAAGACTCTATTCTTGGGGTGACGAGAGTGGAGGCGGATTCGTCCGGGAGAGAGCGTGGGAAGAAGCCTGGCAAACCCGCTCGGCAAATCGATCGTGACGGGACAAGCACGATACACCGCGGACGTAGTGATGGAGGGCATGCTGCATATCAAGGTCTTGCGGTCGCCGCATGCGCACGCTCGCATTAAAGCGATTCGGAAAGAAAAAGCGTTGCAAGTCAAAGGTGTCCATCGCGTCTATACCTGGGAAGACGTTCCGCGCCGACTCTACAGCAGCGCGACTCATGAAGATTTCAACGTCGATCCCAATGACAGCTACATGCTCGACAACGTTGTCCGGTTTGTCGGCCAGCGAGTTGCCGCCGTGGTCGCCGAGAGTGAAGCCGCCGCGGAAGAAGGCGACCGGTCTGATCGAGGTCGACTACGAATTACTTCCTGCGGTTTTCGATCCCGAGGAAGCGATGAAACCGGGAGCGCCGGTCATTCACGGCGACAAGGGCGTCGAATCGCGAATCCAGCATCCGAGCCGCAACATTCTCCGCGAGATCCATGGCGAAAATGGGAACGTGGAAGCAGGGTTTGCCGCTGCTGACGTGGTTTACGAAGGCGAGTTCGAAACGCATCGGCAGCAACATGTCCATCTCGAGACTCATACAGCAATCTCTTACTTAACCGAAGATGGCCGGCTCCATCTGCGGACCAGTACTCAAACTCCTTTTCTGACCAAAGCGAAACTGGCCTATCTCCTCGGGTTGTATCCGGACAAAGTGCACGTCTACACCGAACGGGTCGGAGGCGGCTTCGGCGCCAAACAGGAGATGTTGTGCGAGGAGTTGTGCGCGTTTGCCACCTTGGATTTGCGCCGGCCGGTGAAATGGGAGTTTACGCGTTCCGAACAGTTTATCGGTGCCACCACGCGGCATCCTTACAAGATGCGAGTGAAACTTGGCGCGAAGAGGGAAGGCACTCTGACCGCGATTTATTTACGAGTTGTTTCCAACACCGGGGCCTACGGTAATCATGGCGGAGAAGTTCTTGGCCATTCGCTGAACGAATCGATTGCTCTATACCGCTGCCCCAACAAAAAGGCCGACGGGTACGCCGTCTACACCAACACCGTTCCCTCTGGAGCATTCCGGGGTTATGGAATCACCCAGACCAGTTTTGGCATCGAGTGCGCGATGGACGAACTGGCGCGGAAACTGGAAATGGATCCGGTCGAGTTTCGCCGGAAGAACATGATTCGTCCGGGCGATACAGTTTTGAGTATTTGGAATGGCCCGAGCGACATCGTGATCGGCAGTTACGGTCTCGAGGAATGTTTGGATTGGACAGAACACGCCCTGGCGAGCGGGCGCGGCAAAGTTAAAAGAGAGGGTGACGAATGGCTGGAGGGGAAGGGGATCGCGATCAGCATGCTCGATTGCGCGCCACCAACCGAACATCGTTCCGAAGCCCGAATCGATCTTCTGGCGGACGGTCGATACCATCTGGCGATTGGGTCCGCTGAGTTTGGGAACGGGACAATAACGGTCCATCGGCAGATCGCGGCCACGGTGCTGGGTTGCGGGGTAGAACGAGTCCTGGTGACAAACGCCGATACGGACAAGTCCGGGCATGACACCGGCACATTTGCCAGCACCGGTCTGATCATTGGGGGTGCGGCCGTGCAAAAGGCCGCGACCGTCTTGAGAGATCAGTTGCGGCACCTTGCCTCCCGATACACGGGAATGCCAGTCAAGCACTGCATCCTGGGGGACGGCACCGTCGACTGCGACGGAACCGCGTTGCCACTCACCGAGATTTATCAGCGTGCGACCGGCGATGGCGTAAAACTAAACGCATTTCGCAAGGCGTACGCCTCGCCTCGTTCAGTTTCGTTTAATGTCCATGGTTTCAGACTCGCAGTGAATCGGGTAACCGGCGAAATTGATATTCTCCAAAGCGTTCATGCTGCCGACGCCGGAACGGTGATGAACCCACTTCAGTGCACCGGTCAGGTTGAGGGCGGAGTCGCTCAAGGGATCGGCTGGTCGATGATTGAGAACATGATCATTGACGAGCACGGCGCGGTCACGAATCCGACTCTGCGCAACTACCGAATTCCGGCCTTCGCGGATATACCGCGGACGGAAGTTTATTTCGCCAACACGACCGACACGGTTGGGCCGATGGGTGCCAAGCCGATGAGTGAAAGCCCGGTTAACCCCGTCGCTGCCGCAATGGCGAATGCGTTGACCGACGCGACTGGCATTCGCTTTGCAAAACTTCCATTCACGCCACCGCGACTGTTCGAACAAATGCGCTCCCTCCAGACAGCGACCGCCACCGCGACTTGCAGTCGTCCGCTAACAAACATGAGCCGAACCCAAAACGAATTACCGGCATCCAATGGCCAGACATTCCAGAAAAACAGGAGCGCCGGCGATCTCTGCCTGGAATATCCGAAATGAGCGTTGAGCGTCTGTCTTTGTCTCAACTGAACGCGATGGACCGACCGGACTTTGTGTCCCAGGTCGGGTGGGTGTACGAGCATTCTGCCTGGGTCGCGGAAGGCGCGTGGGAAAATCGCCCATTCCGGACGATCGATGATTTGCACGCGGCCATGGAGAGGGTGGTCCAGTCCGCCACACCGCAAAAGCAGTTGGCACTGATTCAAGCGCATCCAGACCTCGCCGGACGCCTTCGCTCAGCGAGCGAACTGACGGTTGCTTCAAGGCGCGAACAGGCCGACGCAGGTTTGAACCAGTTGACGGCCGGCTGAGGCTGAACAAATGGTGCGCAACAATGCGCTGTACCGGGAGAAGTTTGGGTTTCCCGTTTATCCTCTGCGCACGCCTGAACAATGCCGGCACGATCCGCGAGGCTCATTTGCAAACCGGCTTGAGAACAGCCGCGCGAAAGAAATGGCGGTTGCTCTCGCGAGAGATTTCCAAAATCGGGCGCTTGCGGCTTGCTGACGCCATCGCATGAAAGGCAAATCGAGGCGCGCGCGCGGTATGCGGATTTGGCCGTCCACCGAAGAAAGAGAAGCAGGATGCTGATACAGGACAAACCACGACAATCAGAACGAGGGATTTCCGGAGAACAATTTCCGATATGAAACTTCAAACCAATCGCTACGGGAAAGCCAGGGTTCGTGTCTTCAAGAAAATCAAGAAAGATGGGGTCCACGTTCCCAAGGAACTCGACGTCAAAACCCTGCTGGAAGGGGACTTTGGCGATTCTTACACCAAGAACGACAATCAAAAGATCATCGCGACCGATTCGATCAAGAACACGACGAATGTTGTTGCTTACAATCAATTGGGTACCGAGACGGAACCGTTTGCGATTGCGCTGTGCGACCATTATTTGAAGAAGTATTCGCATGTGACTTCCGTCAATGTGGAGACGCTCGAGCGAGTCTGGGAGCGGCAGATCGTCGACGGCGAGCCTTCGGGAACGAATTTTGTTAATACTGGCAAAGGCATCCCATGGACGCAGACAGTCGCGACGCGCGATTCAATCGAAACAACCTCGGGCGTTCGAGAACTGGTGGTCCTCAAAACTTCCGGTTCTGCCTGGGAAGATTTTCTTCGGGACGATTTCGCTACGCTTCCGGACGCAAACGATCGTCTTCTGGCAACGAGCTTAACAGCCAGCTGGGTCTATCAGAAATCTCCAGCCAGTTACGCAGACAGCCAACGCGAATATCATTCAAGCGATGCTTGAGACATTCTCCATGCGGTTCAGTCCGTCAGCTCAGTCTACGCAATATCACATGGGAGAGGCCGCTTTAAATGCATGCCCGGAAATCAGCCGGATCAGGCTTACGATGCCGAACCTGCACTATCTGGAGATCGATCTGACACCTTTCAATATTAAGAACGACAAGGAGCTCTTTGTACCGACGGAGGCGCCCCAGGGCTGGATCGAAGCGACCGTGGCGCGTTAGGGCAGGAGCCAGGAGCCAGGAGGCGCAGAATAGGACGGGGTCTGCGTTGATCCCTGGGCTGGGTCTCCATTCTTCGAAGCGAGGAGAAACCCGAGTCGGCGGTGACGTCTTCGCGACCGGTGAGATCGTTGAAAAGTCGAATCAACCAGGAGGATATCGCGCGAGCTCTGCGCGCAGACGGGCTATCAACGTTGCTCGGCGGTATCCTACTCGTTGTTTGTGTCCGCGAAAATAGGAAGGAGACGATCCTTGCCAGCGGCAAAGAGCGACTCGAAAACTCGCCAGCACAAGAAAAAGCGGCGGGACTCGTTGAGATCATCAAGATAGCTAACCTGCGCCTGCAGGACATCATTGAGATAATAACTACTCCACATGTCGGGTTATCCTAATGGGCGCATGACAATCGTAAGCGTATTTCCAAGCGGCCCAGAGGCTGAAGCTTTCGACGGCAGGAATTGGAGAATGCCCCGAAGGCGAACGTGGGAACAGGCGACGACGGATGAGAAATTTCCTCCCTTTGCTGAACATATGATTAGTCTGTTTCCCCCAAAATTTTCTTCCTTCCGAGTAAGAGGCAGGCTGATCTACTGCTTCAGGGGCGTCGCACTGGTATGCGCGACGCCCCTTTTTTAATTGCAGTCGAGATCAAACAAAGGAAGCAGCTCGATTGGATTTCCCCCCGTTCGGCATCGGCAAGAGCCCCCGATTTCTTGCGGATGCCCCCTCCAATCGAGCTGCGCTCCGTCTTCTACCAACTCATAGCCGAACGAGTGATCCTTTAGCACCTCTTGTGCCAAAACGTTTCGGAAGATGTTTTGCCCGGGACAGAGTATTGAACTCGGCTGGTTTTGGGTCTGGAAGAGAAGAAATCCGCCCAATTAATGGCAAAAATACGCCACAACTGTGTTTCTCGGCTCGCAATGTTCGTCGCGCTTTGACGTTTTTGTGGTGAATTTTCTCCAACTCCTATGTTTGTGATGTCGCGGGCTGGCTTACCATTACCTGTGGCGGTACTTTTCCCATCAATCGATAAGCGTTTTCATGGAAACAGCCGAAGAAGCCGAGCGCCGGATACAGAAATTGCGAGCAGAGATCGCCGAACATGATCGACGGTATTATCTGGAGGCCGCTCCGAGCATCAGCGATGAACAGTATGACAATCTGTACCGGGACCTCCGAGATCTAGAGCAAGAGCATCCCGAACTAGTTACGCCGGATTCGCCAACTCAGCGAGTCGGCGGAGCTCCACTGGAGAGCTTTCGTCAAGTGGCGCACCGCACTCCGATGCTGAGCCTGGACAACACCTACTCGGAGGGAGAGGTGGCGGACTTCTTCCGACGATTGGAGCGGCTGCTTCCAGGTGAAACTATTGATGCGGTGATCGAGCCCAAAGTCGACGGGGTAGCAATTTCGCTTCTCTACCGGCGCGGAATGCTGGAGTATGCAGCAACGCGCGGGAATGGTGTTATGGGCGATGATGTGACGGCGAATATCCGGACTGTTCGTGCGGTGCCGTTGCGCTTGCACGGTTCGGTCCCGGAAGAGGTGGAGGTACGAGGTGAGGTTTTTCTGCCAAAGAAAGTCTTCGCCGCGTTGAATGTCGAACGTGACCAAGCCGGTGAGCAGCTTTTCGCTAATCCGCGAAACACGGCCGCCGGCAGCCTCAAGCAGCTCGATCCTGCTCTGGTGGCCAAGAGAAAGCTGAGTGCGATATTTTATGGCTTCGGCCTTTTAACGGGCGATGAGGTATCGACGCACCAGCAGGCCTTGGACCGGCTAAAGAGGTGGGGCCTGCCGACTCACGAGAAGATCTGGACCGCGCAATCGGTGGAAGAAGTAATCGGAGCGATCCAGGAACTGGGTCGGAGGCGGCATGATTTCCAATTCGAGATAGATGGCGCGGTGGTCAAAGTCGACCGGTACGACCTTCGGGAATTGCTGGGCTACACCTCGAAAGCGCCACGATGGGCGATGGCCTACAAATACCAGGCCGAACGGGCCGAGACTCGAGTGCTCTCGATTGAAGTGCAAGTGGGACGCTCCGGAAAATTGACTCCGGTGGCCAATCTGGAGCAGGTATTTGTCAGCGGGACAACGGTTGCTCGGGCCACTCTTCACAACGGGGATGAAATCCGGCGCAAAGACGTTCGCGAGGGGGATATGGTGGTAATCGAAAAGTCGGGCGAAATCATACCTGCGGTTATCGAGGTATTGAAGGAACGCAGGACCGGTCAAGAGAAGCCGTTTGAGATGCCCTCGCGGTGCCCGAGCTGTGGCGAGCCAGTGAGCCGCCTTGCGGGTCAGGTCGATGTGCGATGTACGAACGTAGAGTGTCCCGAGCAAGTGAAGCGGCGTTTGGAACATTTCGCCCATAAAGGGGCGCTCGATATCGAGGGGTTAGGTAAAATGATGGTCGAGCAACTGGTCGAAAACGGGTTCGTGAAACGAGTGGACCATATCTATGAACTCGACGAAACGAAACTGAGTCGGTTGGATCGGATGGGAAAAAAGAGCATCTCGAACCTTTTGAATGGAATCGAAGCCAGCAAGAAACAGCCTTGGTGGAGGCTGATTTTCGGGTTGGGAATTATGCACGTCGGTTCGACTGCCGCACGTGAATTGGCGGATAACTTCAAAACCCTGGAAGCGCTCCAAGGCGCCCCGCTCGAGGAGTTGACCCGTGTTCCAAACACCGGCGAGGTGGTTGGGACAAGCATACGGGATTGGTTTCAGGATCCTGATAACATCGCCCTGATAAAGGCACTCAAAAAGCACGGATTAAATTTTGGTGAAGCCGATCGCGATGAAGCTCAAAGCGAAACCTTGCGCGGAACTTCCTGGGTCATTACGGGAACATTGGGCGAGCCACGGGAAGTTTTTGAAGAACTGATTCGTCGGAATGGCGGGCGGGTGACCGGCAACGTGAGCAAAAAGACAGACTACCTTCTGGTCGGTGAAGATGCGGGAAGCAAACTAGTGAAGGCTCGCCAACTGGGGGTAGAAATAGTGGACGAGGGGAAGTTCCGCCAACTTGTCAAGGAATAGAGCACTCGTGGACGAGTCGGCGTAATCGGGTGTTCGCTAAGCGGGAGTGGCGGCGTTCTGTGATAGGATCGGCCCGCCAAGCATCGAAGCCTCCCTCGGCTGGTCGGATCATGACCTGAACGAGAGAGATGGCAGGGGGACGCTTTGCTCTCAACTTTGAGAAGGCAAAGCGGGAGGCGTTGGTTACAAGCGTGCAATCGCTTGACTTCGGCGAGTGTCTCGCCTAAGCCGTTATCAGTTTTTCATGTCCAATCTTGAATCGGTAGCCGGGCAGCCCAAGTATAGACGGATCGTGCTTAAGTTGAGCGGCGAGGCGCTTCGTGAGCCTGGAAGCCATGAGACGATCTCGCCCTGGATTGTGACGGATATCGCGAAGCACATTCAGCAGGTGCGCGACCTTGGGGTGGAAATTGCGATCGTCATTGGAGGCGGTAACATCTGGAGGGGACTGACGGCCAGCCATCGGGGGATGGATCGCACCACTGCCGACTATATGGGGATGCTGGCGACGGTAATCAATGGTATGGCGCTGCAGAGTGCTTTGGAACAAATCGGTGTTGTCACTCGATTACAAACCGCAATCGAGATGGCCAATGTCGCCGAGCCGTTCATTTTGCGCCGCGCGATTCGGCACCTGGAGTTGGGTCGGGTGGTGATTTTCGGGGCGGGAACTGGCAATCCGTTTTTCTCGACCGACACCACTGCCGCGCTGAGGGCGAGCGAAATCCGCGCAGAAGTGATTTTAAAGGCGACCAAAGTCGACGGTATTTACGATAGCGACCCGAAAACCAATCCGAAGGCCTTGCGTTACGAGACGGTCACCTACACCGAGGCGCTGTCGAAGCGGCTTAAAATCATGGATTCGACGGCGTTCAGCCTTTGCATGGACAATCGGGTTCCGATCATCGTGTTTGATTTGGCGATGCCGTACAATATTAAAAGGGTAGTCTGTGGCGAGAAAGTGGGTACTCTTGTGACGGCAGAATGAGCTTGGATGCGAAACCTGGCACCTGAATTATGGCACCTGACGAGATTTTGTTCGAGGCGGAGGCGGCGATGGAGAAAGGAGTGGAGTACATGACACACGAGTTTGCCGCAGTCAGAACTGGAAAGGCGTCCCCGGCGCTGGTAGAGGGCGTGGATGTATCAGCGTATGGCACGTCGATGAAATTGAAACAGCTGGCGTTAATATCGACGCCGGAACCGCGGCTCCTGTTGATCCAGCCCTTTGATGCTTCAATTACGAAGGATATCGAAAAGGCACTGAAGGAATCGAAGATTGGCATTACTCCCGCGGTCGACGGCAAATTAATCCGATTGCCGATCCCGGAGCTTTCTGAAGAGCGTCGAAGGGATTTGGTGAAGACGGTACGACACATGGCTGAAGAAGGGCGAGTGCGCATTCGGAGCAGCCGCCGCACCGCTATCGACGAGATCAAGAAAATCGAAAAAGCCGGTAAGATCACGGAAGACGAACGTCACAGTCTAGAGGAAGAGATTCAAAAACTGACGGACAAATACGTGAAAGAGATCGACGCTCATGTGGAGAACAAAGAGATCGACATTATGAAGGTATGAGTCGCCTCTGGATTTGCTTTTTGGCTGCTGGATTTTGTTTTTTGTCGATCGCCGCTGAAGCCCAGACATCGAAATCGAAAAATTCGCCTCGCGTCCCCTCGGTTCCGCGCCCGGCTCCTGAGTTTCTTTGGAGTGGCGTGAATGGCAAAGTCCGCAGGTTGCGTGATGTCCGCGGTCATCCGGTGGTGCTGATCTTCGCCGAGAACCCAAGCCAGAAGCTCTTCATCAAGCAGATCAAGGAACTGAACCGCCGATCGAAACAGCTGGCGGCCAGATACACGTTGTTCTTCGTCGCATTCACCAGGGAAACCGGCGCAGTAACGCGGACAGACATTCCCTTCGTGATCTTGCCTGATCCCGGCTCGGTCGCCGACGCTTACCGCGTCGGCGATTTTGGCATTGCAGTGATCAGCGCTGATGGAAATGTTGATTACGCGACAGACCGGATCATCACAGGTCAGAAAGTTCTCGACGTGATTGTGAACAGTTATCAATCGCAGACCGAGGCGCGGAGGCTGTAGATAGCGCGAAAATCTCACCAGGCAAAGCGCTGGTGAGATTTTCGCGCTATATCCACCGCAAAAGCGGCATTGGTATGGGGCTACGGTATCGGAGGATCGTCTTGTTTCAAAATCCTGCCAGTGGCGCGCAGGCTCCAGAACCGCGCCAACGGATCCGTAAGCGTTTGGAGGCGATGAGCGATTCCTTTAGTGAAGTGACCGTTGACCACGGTTTGAATCTGGCGGGCCGCGCGGCGGAGGCCACCAACGAAAATGCTGATCTGGTCGTTGTCGCAGGCGGTGACGGCACTGTTCGAGAGGTTGCCGGCGCCTTGGTGAGGACGGAAATGACGCTCGGGATCATTCCGCTCGGGACGGCTAACAATCTGGCGCTAAGCCTGAATCTCCCGCACGATCCGGATGCGATGTGCGATTTGATTGAAGCAGGTCTGACGCGACACATTGACGTCGGGTTGGCGGATAATCATCACGCATTTTTTGAGGTGGCCGGTGTCGGTGTCGATGCCGATCTTTTCCCGATCGGCGAGGAGGTAAAGAGCGGGCGTTTCGACGGAATAGGGCGTGCGATCCGGTTGGCGCTGATGCATCGGCAGAATTCGGTGGAATTGCGATTCGACAGGCCGGTCGATGAGGCCTATCAGAGCTCCTTCCGAGGAAAATCGCCGCTCAAGCACCGGCGTCGACGTTTTCGCAATCGGAACAAGAGCGTCCGATTGAGGTGTTCGTTCGTAGCCGCCGGGAATGGACCTTACTACGGAACAAATTTCAATGTGTGTCCGGGTGCTATTCTGGATGATGGGCTCTTGTCGATCGGTGTTTATAGGGATTTCAGCAAACTGGAATTGGTGCATCATTTCGTGTCGATCAGCCGCGGTCGCCGACAACTCCATCCGAAAATGGAGATGTTCAAGGCGAAGATGGTGGAAGTCTGGTCCGGAGCGCGCCTGTCGGTGCACGTCGATGGTCATCCGATCGGGACCACGCCGGTGCGTTTTGACGTGCTTCCCAAAGCGTTGAAAGTGATAACGCCGTGAGTGCGTTTGGATGAAGATTTCGATAATAACCGCCTGTCTTAATCGAAAGGAGTTTATTGGAGGGGCGATCGAGAGTGTTCTATCGCAGAATTATCCAGAGTTTGAGCACTGGATCATCGATGGTGGTTCGTCGGACGGTACCCTCGAAGTTCTGCAGCGATATCCGCATCTGCATGTTCTGTCGGAACCCGATCGTGGTGTGTATGACGCGTGGAACAAGGGGATTGAGCGAGCCAGCGGGGATGTCGTTTCGATATTGAACAGCGACGATCTGTATACCATCGGGGCGTTACACAGCTGCGCGAGAATGCTTGCAGCCTCTCCTTCCGCGCTCGTGTTGTCAGGGGGGTGCCAGATTTTTCGGATGAGCAGAGGGGGAACCGTGGTGGAGATGCATCGTTACCAGGATCCGAAGCGGTATCGGCTTTCGTTGCAGAATGCTACGGTCGGTCTCCCGATCATCAATAGCCGTTTTTTTCGACGTTCGTTGTTCGACAAAGTCGGCCAATTCGATCTGAGGTACCCGGTGGCGTCCGACCGCGAGTTTCTAATCAGGGCTGCGCTGAGCGGGGTAAAGGAGGTGTCCACTCCGGAAGTATTCTATCGTTACTGTTGGCACGCTGGATCCCTGACGATGAACGCGGGTAATCGGAGCATGCTCAAGGGCCTGGACGATGGGCTGCAGATGATCCAGAAGATTCGGGGAGCGTATGCGCTGCGCCGCGCGGATGATAAAACGTTGCAGAAGTGGCGCCGCGAATTACAGGCCACGAAGGTATTGGTGCAAACAGTTTTGAATGATCGCGGTGCAGCTCTGTCCCTGGCAAAGGAGTCGCTGCTGGCGGATCCCCGTTGGCTTTTCACGTTCTTGCGCTGCGGCGTTTTTGCGGTCGGGCGCAGAGTGCGGACGTCTCTTCGAATGCGGGCAGCCGGCATTGGCGACAAATCTCTCAATCTAAAGATTGGTCAGCAATGAAGGCTGATTAATTAATTAATTAGGGCCGATCAATGCGATGCAGATCCTGGCGGAATTTCAGGATACTGTTCTCCGGTAGCACACCACCGAAGTGGGTGAGCGGATAGATCAGCGAATTTCGGCCGATGACCGAGCCAGGGCTGATGACCGTATTGCAGCCAATCTCTGCGCGATCGCCGACTATCGCGCCAAACTTGCGGAGTCCAGTCGGGATGAGGCCGGATTCGGATTTTACGCTGATCTCCTTATGATCCAGCCGGACGTTGGAGAGGATGACGCCGGCAGCGAGGTGGGACTGATAGCCTAATACCGAATCGCCGACGTAATTGAAGTGTGGCACTTCGGCATCATTAAAGATGATGCAATTTTTGAACTCGCACGAATTGCCGAGCACGACTCCATCGCCAACGATAACGTTTTCCCGAATATAACAGCCGCTCCGGATCTCGCAGTTATTTCCGATCCAGGCTGGTCCTTTGATGGTAGCTCCATTCTCGACGAGCGTTCCACCTCCGATGTAGACGTTGTCGCTGATGAACGGTCTTCCCATGATCCTGCCGTAGATAGCGGGCTTCAACCGGAACTGAAGATAACTCCCGATTTGCCTTAAGACGTCCCATACCTGCACACTATTATCAAAAAGTGTTCGATGCTCTGTCTGATCCAGGTTGAGAAAGTTCGAAGGCGCAAACATACGGAGGGTTTTGAGTTTTGGGTTTTGCGTTTTGGGTTTTGCGTGTCCGGGTGGGCGCAAGGGTTGGTAGCTAGGTCCGTGCTTCTGCGTAGCAGTGCTTACACAAAACTCAAAACCCAAAACGCAAAACTCCAACTCACTCTGGCCCCGATTTCCTGGCCGGTTTCTGGCCGTCTCTGGTGTCTTTAACGAGCCAGCCGAGCTCTTCTATTTGGCTGCGGAGGGCATCACTTTCGGACCAGTTTTTGTCTGCGCGAGCGCCAGCCCGTTGTTGGAGAAGTCGGGTCACGTTCTGAGGAATGGGTTCTGCCTCTTCCTGGAGTTGTAAAACCTGATTGATGCCATCCCACCAATCCAAGAGCGCAGCGGCTTGGCCCGCTGTTATTTCGCCCCCGTCGATCGAGCGGTTAGTGGCCCGGATCCGATCGAAGACTTCGGCGAGTGCTGCGGAGATGTTCAGATCGTCATCCAAAGCTTCGAAAAAGCTACGAGATCTGGCAGCCGCAAACTGGAGATCTGGCGCAGCGTCGATTGCGATCTCGCGCAAGCGTCTGAGCCACTCATCGATTCGAAGCAAAGACTGGCGTGCTTCGTTGAGTCCATCGAAGGTGAAGTTAAGCGGCAATCGATAGTTGACCCGAATGAGCGCATACCGTAGCTCGCGGCCGGTGAAGCCTTTGTCAAGCAGATCGCGCAACGTAAAAAAATTGCCGAGCGATTTGGACATCTTTTGTCCCTCGACAAGGAGATGAGCATTATGGAGCCAGTAACGGACAAATTTTTTTCGATTCACGCACTCGGACTGTGCGATCTCGGCCTCGTGATGCGGAAAGATATTGTCGACACCACCGCAGTGAATGTCGATCTCCGGACCCAGAAACCGGGTTGCCATCGCGCTGCATTCAATATGCCAGCCTGGTCTTCCTCTGCCCCACGGAGAATCCCAGCCGACGGAACCGTCCTTTTCATCCCAGGCTTTCCACAACGCAAAATCCCCGAGACTCTCTTTCTCATATTCATCGTTCTGTATTCGGCCGCTCGGCCGCAGTTCCGCCAAGTTAAGATGGGCCAGTTTGCCGTAGTCCGGATACCTGCTAATGCGAAAATAAACCGAGCGGTCATCGGCCTGGTAACCGATGTCTTGCTGGATGAGTTGATCAATCATCTCGATCATTTTCGCGAGATTTGCCGGTTCAGTCGCCGCCGGAAAATGATTTGCCCGCTTGATTCTTAACGTTTCGAGGTCTTCAAAAAACGCCTTCTTAAACTTTGCCGTAAATTCGGGTAACGAAATATTTGCTTCTCGGCTGCCCCGGATCGTTTTGTCATCGACGTCGGTCAGATTCATCACCCGCTCGACCTTAAATCCCCTTGCCTCCAGGTGCCGCTGCAAAAGGTCTTCGAATACATAAGCTCGGAAATTCCCTATGTGCGCGAATGAGTAGACGGTCGGACCGCATGTATAAAGTCTAACCGTTGGGGGCTCGATCGGTTTGAATTCTTCTAACTGCCGGCTGTAGGTGTCGTAGAACTTGATGGGCATCGGAACTGTGATCGTCTGGCGTTTCTGGTCTGTGGTCTGGCTCCTGTCGTGTTGATCGCGGACCGCTCATGTTATCTGTATGGGGGTGTAAACCAACGAGCAACGATAATTAAAAATCGACAGCGCCAAAGGGCTAAAGTCGTCGGGCTGCTTCGAAGGCCGAGCTTCGACAATTGAATGGCCTACACCAGCCTTCCTCCTGATTCTACCGGAAATCGTGGCTCGACCTGCTGAATGCTCGCCACGGCCATGGCAGCGATGCCCTCTCCTCTGCCGATAAAGCCGAGTCCTTCGTTGGTGGTGGCTTTGACTCCGATACGTTTCGCTGGAATCTGCAGCGTCTGCGACAACCTCGTCCTGATCGCTTCCAGGTGCGGGCTGATCTTCGGAGCTTCGGCGATCAGTGAACAGTCGATGTTGACGATCGCCAGTTGCCTGGTCGCAAGTATAGCTTGAACTCGCCTGAGGATTTCCTGGCTGTCGATCCCTCTGAGCGAAGGATCAGTGTTCGGAAAATGGTGCCCAATATCTTTTTCTCCAGCGGCGCCTAAAAGTGCGTCGGCGATGGCGTGAGTTAGAACATCTGCATCGGAATGGCCGTCGAGTCCGAGATGGTGCGGAATCTCAATACCGCCAAGGATCAATTTGCGCCCTTCGGCCAAACGATGCACATCATAACCGATTCCGACAAAATTCATGGATATACCTTGGTGAGTTGGGCGCGATCGATCTTCCCGTTCCAGGCGATGACCGAAAGCTTATCGTGTTGAACCGCGCTCGGAGTGATGGCCAACTGCCCGCCCGCACATTCGACCAAGAGCACGCCGGCAGCAATGTCCCACCAATTCACACTCCGTTCAATGTAGGCATCGAATCGTCCGGTTGCGACGTAGGCAAGGTCGAGTGCGGCGCTACCCATCATCCGGCACTTTCTCGCGCGGACCAGCAGATCCTGAAAGATTGCCAAACCGACCTCGAGTTCCGCGAGCGTTTTCGACATCCCAACCGAGACAACGGATTGCGAAATGTCGGTAGACTGACTCACCTTGATCGTCTGGCCGTTCAAATAGGCCTCTCCGCCGCGTTCCGCCTGCCATAGCTCCTCGCGCATCGGGTCGTAAATAACGCCGACGATGATTTCCCCTTTTTCCCGTAAGGCAATTGAGATACAGAAGTGCGGGATGGCATAGAAGTAGTTGACGGTGCCGTCTATCGGATCGATGACCCACTCGAACTCAGTCGAAGTGTTATCGACGTTTCCTTCCTCGCCAAGGATCGAGTGGTTGGGAAACTCCTCCAGAAGGAACTTGGTGATGAGTTCTTGGGCTCGAACATCGAGTTCAAGCTTGAGGTCGTGGGCTTCTTCGACATTCACTTTTAAAGACCGGCCGAAGTTCTCGCGGACGAGTGCACCGGCTGCGCGAGCCGCCCTGGTCGCGGCTTCGAGATATTGATTCATAGCTGAGTCACTATCGGCGGGTCATCGTCGATGTCGAGCCCGAAGCCAGATCGACCGGAGACGCTGATTTTAAGCCAGTCCGCGGCTGGAAGCATACCTTCTGGATTGAATGGATCCGCCATTTGGCCGGAGTTTTTTCTTTGACGAGCTACCTAAAAGTTTAAGGATGTAACAAATTCTGATTGACGATCTAACGAATGTTCGTTAGTCAAGCGAATTGTAATGACATTAATTTCTTATCCTCCGCAACTGCGGAATGAAAGGGGGGATAACTTATGCCAGCTGCAAAGAAATCGGCCGCGAAACCAGCAGCCAAAAAAGCGGCGCCTGTGAAGAAAGCTACTCCGAAGAAGGCTCCGGCGAAGAAGGTCGCGAAAAAGGCTGTTTCTCCGGCGAAGAAGATTGCTGCCAAGAAATAGGACGCCTGATATTGGCAACAGTTGTTCGTAGAAATAGGAGGAGATTGATCTCTCCTCCTATTTTTTCTTAGCCGTCAAAGCCCAATAGCTCGAAAATCTGACGAGCCAAAGTGTTCATCAGATTTTCGCGCTAAAGAGGCGCTCGGGTTAAGGATGCGCGTCAGCGTTTGTTGTATCCGAGCGCCTTGGCGACGATTTCGTCAACGGGCCAAAGACGTCCGATTCCTTCGTAGCCGCAGGCTAACATCCCTTCTTCCGGGCCGATGAAATCGGCACCTCGTTGTCTCAAGATCCCGACATTCGCAATCGTTGCAGGATGGAGCCACATTTTTCCATTCATGGCGGGGGCAAGGAGCAGAGGCGCCGTAGTGGCGAGCGCGATCGCCGTTAAGGCGTCGTCGGCAAAACCGTGAGCAAGCTTCGCAATAATGTCCGCGGTAGCGGGCGCAATAAGAAGGAGATCGGCATTATCGGCGAGTTCGATATGTCCGGGATGCCAGCTCGCCTTTTCGTCGAAGATACTGGTCGTGACTGGATGGCGAGACAAGGTCTGCAAAGTCAGTGGCGTAATAAATTGAGTCGCGCCAACGGTCATCACCACGTGGACGGAACGATCCTGCTTCGTCAATTTGCTGGCTATATCGGCAGCCTTGTACGCCGCAATCGAAGCTGTCACTCCGAGGATGATGGTCATGGGGACACTAGTTTTGAGTTTTGGGTTTTGGGTTTTGCGTTTTCGATCGTGATGTTGCCCCACGCAAAACTCAAAACTCAAAACCCAAAACGCAAAACGCTAAACGTCATTCCACATTCTGGACCTGTTCGCGGATCTTTTCCAACTCGGCTTTACAATGGACGACGATCTGAGAGATCTCAGCGTCGTTGGCTTTCGCGCCGAGCGTATTTAACTCACGGCCAATCTCCTGACTGATGAACTCAAGCGTGCGCCCGATTGCCAGCTGCAGGTTGGTGGTCTCGACGAATTGGTCCAGATGGGATTCGAGCCGGGTCAGTTCTTCGGAAAAATCCGAACGCTCGGCGAAAAACACCACCTCCTTAGTTAGTCGGTCATCGTCTAAACTAATTTCCACCCCGATTTTCTTGACGCGTTCGAAAAGGAGTTCCCGATAGCGTTCCGCGACGCGCGGCTGCAGTTCGCGAATTTTCGCGATCGCTTGCCGAATGGACTTAGCGCGGTGAGTGAGTTCGTCGTGGAGATTGGAACCTTCTTTGGCGCGCATCTGAAGAAGTTGCTGGAGGGCCAGGTCCAGGGCGGTCTCGACGGCGGAACGGGTGGCTGGATCGAGCAATCCTCGTTCAGAAGAAGAGATCACTCCGGGAGATCTGAGAATCATTTCTATCGTGATCTCACCAGGCAATTCGAGCTCCTTTTGCAGTTGCTGGAAGCGGCGCAAATAGAGATTTGCCAAATCCTGATCGACAAACGGCTCTGTATGCACTGCCGGCCCACTGGCCGAGATTGTAACGCTGATTCTTCCACGGTGGACGGCTCGGTCGATTTTCGCCCGGAGATCATTTTCCAACGAAATGAAGGCGGATGGGAGACTGATCAATATTTCGGTTTGGCGTTTGTTGACCGATTGGATCTCCGCGATCACCTTAGTTCCTTCGCCCAACACCTGGCCGCGCCCATAACCTGTCATGCTGTGCATGGGAGTTTTGAGTTTTGGGTTTTGGGTTTTGCGTGAGGCAGGGACGCTCGAGCGTTCACTCAAAACCAAAACCCAAAACCCAAACCTTGAAATCTTCACTCTCTAACGTGGTACTCCTGCAAGGACTTCACGGCCAGTCCCCTGGTTTGGATTGAACGCATTGCCCTGATGCTTGCTTCGACGCCACTGACCGTGGTGAGGATGGGGATTCGCCTGGCGACAGCCAAGCTGCGAATTTTTACTTCATCCTTTCTCGGTGTTTTGCCGCTCGGGGTATTGATAATAAGTTGGATGTCATCATTCTTGATCATGTCGATGACGTGAGGTCGTCCTTCGCTCAACTTGAACAGCCGATTTACGTGTAAGCCCGCGGAGGCAAGCGCGGCAGCGGTTCCGCTGGTGGCATAAATGGTAAAACCGAGGTCGACGAGTTGTTGGCCGAGTTTCACGATGGTCAACTTATCTGCATCTTTTACACTCAGAAAAACATTGCCTTCACTTGGTAGCGGCGGCTGCGCGGCCATCTGGGATTTAGCGTAGGCGAGACCGAAATCCTGATCGATGCCCATGACTTCTCCGGTCGATTTCATTTCGGGCCCAAGGGTAATGTCGATGCCCGCGAACCGAATAAAAGGGAAGACTGCTTCCTTGACCGAGTAGTGATTCGGCAACACCTCACGATGAAAGCCGAGTTCGGGCAGAGATTTGCCGGCCATCACTTTGGCGGCGAGCTTGGCGAGCGGCACGCCAATGCGCCTTGCTAACAAACGGCACGGTGCGAGATGCTCTCGGATTTACCTCAAGGACGTAGACCTCCTCATCCTTGATCGCGAACTGGACATTCATCAGACCTCGAACTTGGAGTTCGCGCGCCATCGCTTTGGTAGCGGATTCGATGGTCCGCAAAACTTTTTCCGGTAAGGAGAAAGCTGGGATTACGCAGGCACTGTCTCCGCTGTGTATTCCGGCTTGCTCGATGTGCTGCATAATACCACCGATCACCGAAACTTCTCCGTCGGAGATACAATCGACATCCACCTCTATGGCGTCTTCGAGAAAACGATCAACCAGGACCGGTCGTTCCGGGCTTGCTTCGACGGCAGTCCGGATGTACCGGCGCAAGTCCTCCTCCTGATAAACGATCTCCATCGCGCGCCCGCCGAGAACGAAGGACGGACGAACTAACACAGGATACCCGATCGCACGAGCGACATGTACGGCTTCCTGCTCGTTGGTGGCTGTGCCGCTCGGCGGTTGATTCAGTCCAAGACGATGAAGCAGCGCGGAAAAATGCTTTCGATCCTCTGCCATTTCGATGCTTTTCGGCTGCGTACCGATGATGTGCACACCGTTTGCTTGAAGAGCGTTGGCGAGATTGAGCGGAGTCTGGCCGCCGAACTGGACAATTGCCGCCCAACAATTTTCACGCTGGTAGATATTAAGAACGTCTTCGAGCGTCAGGGGCTCGAAGTAAAGTTTGTCGCTGGTGTCGTAATCGGTGGAAACTGTTTCCGGATTCGAATTGACCATAATCGTCTCGAAGCCTTCTTCTCTCAGCGCGAAAGCGGCGTGCACACAACAGTAATCGAACTCGATCCCCTGGCCGATCCGGTTTGGGCCTCCGCCGAGGATCATGATTTTCTTACGTTGTCCGTCGCGGGTTTCGTCTTCTTCGCCGTAGGTCGAATAGTAATAAGGCGTGTAAGCTTCAAACTCTGCCGCACAGGTGTCGACGAGCCGATAAGTTGGGAGCACCCCTTGGCGGATTCTATCCGCGCGCACCTCGGCTTCGGTCGACTTGGTCAGATAAGCAATCTGGCGATCCGAAAATCCGAATTGCTTGGCGCGTCGAAGATTGAGCGAACCGTTGGCAATATTCTTTTCTTCTTCAATGATTTGCCGGATATTTTCCAGAAACCATAAGTCAATACTGGTTAGCTCCTGCACTTTTTCGATCGTAAAGCCGGCTAATAACGCGTAACGGATGTAGAAGATTCGATCCCAGGAGGCGTTCACCAGCTTGCGCTGGATTTCATTGATGTCCCAAGCGCCGAAGGAGTCACGAGCCTCACGATCTTTCGCGTCCGCTCCGAGACCGGCGCGGCCGATCTCGAGCGATCGGAGCGCTTTTTGCAATGACTCCTTAAACGTTCGCCCGATGGCCATCGCCTCGCCGACGCTCTTCATCTGCGTGGTCAGGGTGGGATCAGCCTGAGGAAACTTTTCAAAAGTGAAGCGGGGAACTTTCACTACGCAATAGTCAATCACCGGTTCAAAACTAGCGGGGGTCTCGCGAGTAATGTCATTTCGGATTTCGTCCAGAGTGTATCCAACGGCCAGTTTAGCGGCGATCTTCGCGATCGGAAATCCGGTAGCCTTCGATGCCAGGGCGGAGGACCGAGAGACCCGCGGATTCATCTCGATCACGACCATGCGCCCGTTTTGGGGATTTACCGCGAATTGGATATTGGATCCGCCAGTTTCGACGCCGATCTCTCGGATCACCGCGAACGAGGCGTCGCGCATGATCTGATATTCCCGATCGGTGAGGGTTTGGGCGGGGGCCACCGTGATGGAGTCACCTGTGTGGATGCCCATGGGATCGAAATTTTCGATCGAGCAGATCACGACACAGTTATCTGCCCGGTCACGCATGACCTCCATCTCGAATTCCTTCCAGCCAAGCAACGACTCTTCGATCAGCACTTCACTGACGGGAGATTGATCCAGACCGTTATTCACGATCTCCTCGAATTCTTGCCGGTTGTATGCTATCCCCCCTCCGGCGCCGCCGAGAGTGAATGCCGGTCGGATGATAAGCGGGAAAGATCCAACAGCAGCCGCGATTTCTCTCGCTTCGGCAACGGTATGGGCAGTGCCGGAAAGCGGAACGTCCAGGCCGATATGCTGCATGGCTTCTTTGAAGAGCTGGCGATCCTCGCCCTTAGAGATAGCCTCCGCATTGGCGCCGATCAGTCGTACTTGGTACTTCTCGAGGATCCCGGCACGATAAAGCTCCATCGCGGCATTGAGAGCGGTCTGGCCGCCCAGGGTAGGCAGGAGCGCGTCCGGTTTCTCGCGGGCGATAATCTTTTCGATTACCGCAAGGGTAATTGGTTCGATGTAGGTCCGGGCGGCGAACTCGGGGTCTGTCATGATGGTTGCCGGATTGGAATTCACCAAAACCACCTCGTACCCTTCTTCTTTGAGGGCCTTACAGGCCTGGACGCCGGAGTAATCGAACTCGCACCCTTGACCGATGACAATGGGGCCGGAACCGATTAGCAGGATTTTATGGAGCTCGGTGTTCTTAGGCATTGGCGATGGCAGATTACTGGACGTGACTAAAACGTCAAACAAGCGGACGAAAAAAGCGGTTAGCCCGCAAAAACAACGCAAAAGCTGAAGCGACGGGCTGCGCTCGTGAGATTTTCGCGCTAAATGATGGGAGGGCCGCTTGGGCTACAAGCGTTGCTCGATATCAACGATCCGGGTGAGCGCTTCGACGAAGTCCTGAAATCCACTCGCCGGAAGCATGATGGTGTCCCGGCGCCCACTCACATCTTCCGTGATTTTCAAGAACCGTCCGCGTTCGTTCTCTTTAAGATCGAGAAAGAAGACTTTCCGATCAACCTGGACCTTCTCAGACGCGAGAGGATCGTCTAACTTGTGTGGTGTGTTGGAATTAATCATAACCTACCGCTTCCGCGCTCTCCCTGAATATTTACGTTTCTTCCTGCGTATCGTCCGACCTGAAGTAACAATTACTCGGTAATTATTCGTTCGGCAATTTAGACTTCCACCCGTCTGAAAGGGGCAACGGCAGAAGCGATTCGCGGGAACAACGGTTCGAATCAGGCGAAATTCAGTCGCGAATGCCAATGGCTCGGCGCACCCTGGTCATCGTCTGCTCTGCCGCTTCGCGCGCTCGAGTCGCTCCGTCGGCCAGGACACCATCCACAAAGCCGGTATTCGCCTCAAGTTCCACGCGTCTATCTCTCATTGGGGCAAAAACATCTCGGATGATTTCAAACAATCTGGTCTTGAACTCTCCGTATCCAACTCCGCCGGTTCGGAAATCGTTTTCCATTGCCGCCACTGCCTCGGGCGTCGCAAAAAGGCGATAGAGCGAAAGGATCGTCGAGTTCGCCGGATCTTTCGGCGCCTCGACAGGAGTCGAGTCAGTGACGATTCCCATGATTTTTTTTCGTAACGCCTTCTCAGGAAGGAAAAGCTCGATCGTATTTCCGTAGCTTTTACTCATCTTCTGACCGTCAAGCCCGAGAATGGTGGAGACTTCTTCCCGGATACTCGGTTCCGGCAACTTAAATACATTGCCGTATAATTCGTTAAATTTGATCGCGATATCGCGAGTCATCTCGAGGTGTTGCTTCTGATCTTTGCCGACCGGCACCACATCGCTTTCGTAGAGCAATATATCAGCGGCCATTAGCACGGGATAAGCAAATAAGGCGTGCGATGAGGCAATGCCATGAGCTAACTTATCTTTGTAGGCGTGACTCCGCTCAAGAAGTCCCTTCGGTGTGACGTTGCTCAGGATCCAGGCTAGCTCTGTGACCGCCGGAACATCCGATTGCCGAAAGAAACACGCCTTCGCCGGATCCAAGCCACAGGCCAGGGAATCGATCGCGAGCCCACGAATATATTCTCCCAAAATTCCAGGCTGATGAATTGTGTTAAGGGCGTGATAGTCGGCGATAAAATAAAATGCCTCGCCCTTCTCCTGGAGTTCGATCGCAGGACGCAATGCCCCGAAATAATTCCCAATATGCAGAGGCCCCGTCGGCTGGAATCCGGTGAGATAGCGCACCATGGAGAACCCTGACGAAAGCCGCGACTCTGTCAACTGGGTTTAGCTTTAGGTTTTGAGTTTTGGGTTTTGGGTTTTGAGTTTTGGGTGGGGTGGGTCTTGAGACCCTTTGAAGAGGATGGTGCGGCTGGCAGGCCCGGTCGGGCGAGGCTCCGGCGCGCCGTGAAAAGGGCGCCTAAATACAGTGGGAGGAAGATATCCCGCCCGGCAACTTACGTTCCAGCCGGAAGCAGTCGAGGCAACGCGACAGGGTGACCTGGCGGTTGAGGCCCTTGATGTAAAAGGTTTTTATGATCCGGTGGCAGTTGCCGCCAGACACGCAAAACGCAAAACGCAAAACTCCTCCCGCCGCTCTTGGGACGTGCCGCGCCGGATCGCGCGGGAGCGCGTCCCTACCGCGCTGAAAGCGCCTTCCCTAAGATTCGACGTGTGGTGTCACGGACGTGCGCAAGCCCTCCCAAGTCGTCAGACACGCAAAAGCGCAAAACTCAAAACGCAAAACTCAAAACTCAAAACTCCGTCCGCCCCTTGGCGAGAGCCCCCAGGCCGCGATTTGGCGTTGTTCTTCGGCGAGTAGTTTTTCCCAGATTTGGCGGTGGTTAGGTTCGTAGCGGTTATCCTGCAGCTCCGCCATCTGGCGACGGACATCAATCAAGGCATCCAACTGAGCCGACAGGCTGACGTAGAGCTCTCGCAAGAAACGGGTCGCGGCAGCATCGCGCTCCCAGATTGCGCCGAATGAATCGACGAATTCGGCGGCATAACTGTAGTCCCCGCGCTCGTTGTGCTGCCAAAGTTCAGGGGACGGTTCAGGCAAATCCAACAGGAGCGGCGCCAGGTAAATGTTTTGCAGCATTCCCCGCTTGTACCGTTCAATGGCGCTCGGTTCGTCGTCGAATTCGCATAGTGAAAGAGCCCAACCGAAGTCAAATCCGGGATCTTCCAAATCGTCCGGGTAAGACTGTCGATACCAGGTGAAGAATTCGTTGGCCGCTTCGAACTGGTTAAGGGAAAGCTGCAGCAGCGGCACCAAAAATCGCACACCGGAATGATCTGTCGGATCGGCAAACAGCAATTCTTCTCCGATCGCGATGGCTTCGTGCAATTCACCTTTTTGCCATGCGGCCAACATTCGGCCGTGCTGCGCTTTCAGCAAGTAGCCAGGTTGTCCTTGAACGTGAAATGGAGCGGCCGCCGCGCTAGCCTTGGCGAAGCCCTCGGCTGCCTCCTCGAGGTTTCCTTCCTGGAGATCGAGGTCGGCTAACTCGATCAAAGCCTCAGGCAAATTCTCAGAAAGTTCGAGGGCTTTGGCCAGCAAGGCACGCTGCTTTTCGCGGGATCGCGTATGTTTAACTGTCTTCACCAGGCCTTGAGCAACAAAAGTCGCGCCGTGGCTGGCTAAGAGAGTTTCAGCGGGTCCGGCAATCAAATTACTGAGCTGGGATTCGATGCTTTCTTCTTCCCGCGCCTCTTCCTCTGTAGGTTCGACGTCGATGAGATTAATCTGACATTGGTACTCCCTGGAAATACTCTGCCACACAGCCTCATCCCATTCGTCCAGATCGGGCACCAGTAATTCGTCGGGTACACCCTTCTCCTGAAATGTGCGATGAAGGAAGAGTTCAACCCGGCGCTGGTCCAGTTCACGAACAAACTCATGTCCGAGCAACATTCGGGTATGCCGATGAACGATGTAGAGACAGGTGGGCAAGATGAACATTGAACCGAACTGGATCGGGACATCCAGGTCGAACCAATCGAACGCCCAGACCTCTTTTGTTGAGCGCAGCGGCAGAATCATGGCTTGGGCTTGGAGTTTTGAGTTTTGGGTTTTGCGTTTTGCGTTTTGAGTTTTGAGTTCACGGTTGCCAACGGTGGGAGCCTTCCACTATGGCGAAGGTTCGATTACGCAAAACCGAAAACCCAAAACTCACAACTCAAAACTCACACCGCACCGTCCCACGCAATCTCTAACCTGTGTTTCCGATTGAATTTGTCGGTGTAATAAAGCTCGCGATTCCGGACGCCGTGTTCGTGCAGGAGTTTGGTGACCTTCACATCAAAGCAACAGTACTCGGCGATCTCCATGAAGCGTTTCTCTCGCCACCACTTGATAGCATCGACGCCGTCAGCCGTTTTGCCAACTCCGAGGGTAGCCTGGGCGATATTGTCCAATCTGGGCTTGCTTCGCGCAAGCTTCTCGACCTCCACGAGGAGATCCAGAGTTCGCAATTGAAGTGGGAGATCGAGAATCGTATACCCCATCAGAACTTCGTAATCGAAATTTACGACGTTAAACCCAACCACGAGGTCTGCTCGAAGCAACTGCTGAATCAAATCGTCGACGCGCTTCTCCGGATAGATCCGATACTCGGTCAAACTCGTGCTGTAGGTGACTCCAAGGGACATTCCCATGTCCCTTTTTTTTCCCAGCCGCCGACGTCGTTCGCGGTTCGTTGGGTTTCCAGATCGAAGTAGATGATGTTCATCCGACAAGTTTTGCGTTTTGAGTTTTTAGTCTTGGGTTTTGAGTTGGCGGTGGTCAGCGCGTGACCGAGGCAGGGCCCCAAACGTACCGGTGGCATGACGCAAAACCCAAAACGCAAAACTCATTCCCGGTCTTTAGTCAAAGGAACCGGCATCGAATCGATATAGGTTTTCCAGGTTTGTCAGATGGTATTCCTCGACAACGGTCCCATCCGATACGTAGACCCGCATGCCGTTTGCCCCGTCGGTGATCCATCGGATCTGTTTGATGTTTTTGGTTTCGCAGACCTGGAACAACGGGAGGCCGTCCACACTTGCGACCCACGCGCCGTTATCGTCGGCGAAAATGTTTAATTGAAAATTGGCTTGCCGCGTGTTTTCCAACGGGTTGTTTGCCGGCTTCACAAAAACCGGAGGAGATTCGGCCCGTGCCTCTGCCGGGACCACTTTGCCCTCTCTCAAATCGAAGAATCGAAAAGGGACTAGCGAGCGATCGAACCATTTTTCCCAGACAGATTTCCCTTGATTGGCAACTTGAAAACGCAGGCCGATGACCCGCTGCGTCGCGTCACTGTCAGAAATCAACAGCAGTGCATCCTGGCTCCGCGACGCTCCCAGCCGGGTTACCGTTTGTAAGTCAGGAGGCAGCGCGATTTCCCGGAGAATCTTCCCGGCTGGATCAAGTTGTTTCAACAAAGTAGCCGTGCCGGTTTTCACCAAAAGCCAGACGCTGTCTGATGTGCCCGCACTCATGTCAAGGAGTTGTCCGGTTTCTCCCGCGTCGACGGCAGTGAACTCCTGGCCGTCCAGTTTCCAGACGTTCGTCTCCTTCGTTGCCACGACGATCGAGGAAGTCAGCACAGCACATCGGAAGAGATTCGCAGCGGGCGGTTTCAAATCCAGCGATGTATCGTTGACCTGGTATTTGATTTGATCGCCGGTGAGCACTACGGTCCGGTTTCCGAAAGCATCGGCATCTCGGACATCCGGAAGATTTTCCTGCGAAACCTGCGCGCCTGAAGCCGGATCAATCAACGCGAGTTGTGTCCTGTCAAAGGCGAGGATGTTCGACCCGGTCGCCTTGATAGCTTGTGGGCTGAAGGTCAGTGGGGACAGTTTCGATCGATTCCAATCGCTTTCAAAAATCACCAGGGCTGGCTGTGGAGCGCCAACCAATACTACGGGACGCAGCTCACTGAACAAAGTCGCCGAAAGGACTTTTTGTATTCGCGGATGGTTCGAATCGTGAATCCAGTCATTGAGATGGAACGCGACACCTTCGACCTTAACGTTTCCGATCAAGACGCCTCGGGCAAAGAACTTACCGCTTGGAACAGGCTTACCATGGGCATCGTTACGATCCCAGTCGACGTAAAGTCCGTTCAAGCCTGACTTGAACTTGCTAATGGCGGCGGCCTTATTCAGGACCCGGATGAGTTTGGCCTTACTGTCGTAAACTCCGAGACTGATGACGCCTTCCACGGGGGGAGGGACAAACATCAACTGAGTGGCGCTGGTCTCCTCTTCGTCCGCTTTCAGGGCGTTGAGCGAGAGAAGCCAGAGAGCGAGAATCGTCCAAGGAGCCCACCTCGAACGATCAAACATAGTACTTCCAATTCAATTCGGGGAAGAGGTTATCCCGCCACTCGCAGTTCATGAGGAATTCCTCGTCGATGCTACCACCACGCAACTGATCATATAGTCGAGTGAATCGCAGGATGTGATCTCTCGTCCTTTTGGTGGCATACTCGCGTGCTGTTCCTGTCTTCATCAGGAAGGCCCAATCGCTCGACTGAGCCAGCAAAAGTTCGCGCGCCATTTGCCTAAGGGCTCGCTCTTTCCATGTTGCCGGCTTTTTTTGTACGGCGCGAGCCGACTCGGACATGCGTCGTGCCGCGGCATGGAGGTGGGGATAGATCCAGGCATTGGATTCATCCAGCCAAACCTCCCAAAACCCTTTGTGGCCCCAGCTTGAGGGACTCGGCGCAACAATTTGTTGGGTATCGTGACTCTCGAGGTAGGCGCTTGGCGTTGTTAATTGGAACACCTTTTGATCGTAGACCGCTTTGCGAATGAACAAATTCAGAAACCTTGGGCCTTCGTACCACCAGTGTCCGAATAGCTCAGCGTCGAATGGACTTAAGACAAGCGGCTCGATGTTAGTCTTTTCGATGAGATGCTCAATCTGCTTCGCCCGGCTGACCATAAAATCGCCCGCGTGATAATCGGCAGCCGCATCCGCCCAGCCGGGAATATAGATTTGTTTGTCCGGCGTGCGCCCTGTGATCCGATGGTACTTTATGCCCGTAAATCTCCTCGATCCGTCGGCCGGCAAGAACGGACGCAGATAGTCCAGTTCCAAATCGTGACCGATGTCGCGATAGAAATCGCGGTAGGCTGGGTCGCCCGGATAACCTTCCCGTGCGCTCCAGACCTGTTTACTCGATTCGCGGTCCCGCCCAAAGGCCGCTGGACCGGCGGCCGTGAAGCACGGCGTGTAGATGGCATAGCGCGGGCGGGGATTGCCGAACATCAAGCCGTGCGCATCGAGGGTAAACCAACGCAACTCCGCCTCCTGGAGATAATTCTCGAGGCCGGAAAAATAAGCGCATTCAGGGAGCCAGATGCCTTTCGGCCTCCGGCCGAATATTCTCTGATAATCGTCGCAAGCGATTTGAATCTGAGCGCGCACAGCTTCGGGGTGTTGCTCCATCAATGGGAGGAAGCCATGTGTCGCCGCGCAGGTTATGATCTCGAGAAAGCCGGCATCTTGAAATCGCTTGAATGCGCTGACGAGATCGCACTGCAACCGATCGACGTAGATCTCGCGGCATTCCAGAAAGCGAGAATAGTAGATTCTTGCGAGATGGTTGATTTCCGTTTGCGAGTGAGTCCGGTCGATCTCACTTTTGGCCAGGGCAATCGCACGGTCAAGATATCGCAGGTAGCGCTCACGCAGCAGGCTATCGTTGAGCATGGCGCACAGCGTCGGGGTGAGGGACATCGTTAGCCGGAATGGCACGCCGTCGCGAACTAAGCCTTCAAATATTTGCCAGAGAGGCACGTAAGTTTCGGTAATCGCTTCGAACAACCAATCTTCTTCCAGGAACTCAGGATATTCGGGATGCCGCACAAACGGCAAATGGGCGTGGAGGACGAGAGCTAGATAGCCTTTTCGCATCTTGGCAAAACCGGGGGTAAGGTTAGGTCAATAGACAAGGGGGGAAAGTTGGGTTCGTAGCAAGAGAAAAAAGCAGGCTATTCGGTACCCATTCGAGTCGATTGAACAAAAGCCTCGGTCGAGCCATCGATTTGGCGACCTTGCCGACCTTTCGGAGTATGAATGTAGAGACTCTGGCGGTCTAACTTCCCCTGCTGTTCGGGAGGCAGCGAAATCTGGTATTTTACCGGTTGGCGATGATCCTCGATCTGCAGGTTTGGATTGTAGACGCTGTTAAACTTCCAGAGCATCTTGACAAAGTTGGTTTGTCCATGGAGCAATCGATCGATGGCGAGCCCGGCAGCTTCCCGGAGAGCCGCGACCCCAAGATGTTTCAGGCTGAGTACGCGCTGCGTCTCGACGAGTTCACGATAGAATTCCTCCAAGGGAAGTTTCGTCGGTAAGACGGCATGTTGAATATCGAAAAGGCGGTAATCACGAGTGCTCAATTTTCGTGATTCGGTTCGCCAGCTTTCGGTGCCGGGGTAAGGCGTATTCACGCTGATATTCACTATCTCGGGAATCTCCATGCACCACTCGCGGATCACCTTGAAACGTTCGCGATCCCAGGAGGGATCCGCGATGATATTGATGGCTACCGAGACGCCGAGGGAGCGGGCAAACTCTAAGGCTTCAAAATTCTTGGAAAGGCTGACTCGCTTCCGGAAGAGCCGAAGACCTTCCTCATCGATGGCCTCGATGCCCAGAAACATGTACTCGAGCCCCAATTTGCGCCAGAATTGGAAAACCTCTTTATTCCGCAACAAAATATCGCCCCGGGTCTCAAGATAATATTTCTTGCGGATTCCCTTTCGCGCGATGAGTTCCCCGATTCGCATGCCATGTTCGACCTGGATAAAGGCAACGTCGTCGAGCAGGAAGACGCCCGGTTCGCGAATGCGCGCGATCTCTTCAACGGCAACCTCCGGAGATTTAGTTCGATAGCTTCGTCCGTAAAAGGTCCAGGCGCTGCAAAAAACGCAATCCCAGGGGCAACCTCGGCTGAATTCGATGGATGCGCACGGGTCCAGAACACCGATGAAATAGCGCTTCCGGTTTCGAACCAAATCCCTCGCTGGCATCAGGTCATCCAGGCTATTGACAAACAAAGGCCTTGGCCCTTGTCCTTCGAGGGTGTGCGCGCCAGGAACAAGGTGGAGTGATTTACGGTCGTGGCGGGCCGCCTCGAGTAGAGGACCAATCGAGGGTTCACCTTCTCCTGTCAGGATACAGTCAATGGAGCCCTGGCTATGTTCGAGGATTTCCCGCGTGATAAAGGAAGCGCTATGTCCGCCGACGAAAATAAAACAATCCGGGAGCTTCGACCTGGTGGTGGCGGCGAGATCGAGGATCTCCGGGACGTTGGCCAGATAGTTGCATGAAAAAGCGACGGCATCCGGTCGCCAGCTGTCAACGATCTTGAAATAGTCCGTGGGACGATCGGACTGGAGGTCGATCAGGCGCACCTCATGCCCTTCCCGACGGGCCGCAGCAGCCACTAACTCAAGACCCAGTGGCTCCAGTCGCAAATAGATCTTGGAGTACATTAAACACCCGGGATGGACGGCGAGAAGTTTCATAGGAGCTAGGCGACTTTGTGGATACAATACCCGAAAAGTTCAGAATTCAAAAAGCCCAAAAAAAGGCGCCCGAGTTCCCTCGAGCGCCTTTGTGAACAAGCCCATTTGCGGACAGGCCGAACTAGAGATCGAAATACATATGAAATTCGTACGGATGCGGCCGAAGGCGGAGAGCATCGTATTCTTTCTTCTTCATTTCGGTCCAGTTCAGGATGAAATCCTTGGTGAAGACATCTCCCTTAAGAAGGAATTCGTGATCCCCTTCGATTTTTTCGATCGCTCCGAGCAACGAATCGGGCACGGTCGGCACTTTAGCGATCTCCTCCGGCGGAAGTTCGTAGAGGTTCTTGTCAAGCGGGTCGCCCGGATCGATGCGGTTTTGAATGCCGTCCAAGCCCGCGAGCATAATGGCCGAATAACACAGGTAAGAGGTTGCGGCTGGATCCGGCGTGCGAAACTCCACGCGTTTGGCCTTAGGATTTTGCGAGTAGGTCGGTATGCGGATGGCCGCCGAGCGATTGCGAGCGGAGTAGGCGAGGTTGACCGGGGCCTCGAATCCTGGAACAAGTCGCTTGTAACTATTGGTTGTCGGATTGCAGATGGCGGTCAACGCCGGGCCATGCTTGATGAGGCCGCCAATATAAAACAGCGCCGTTTCGCTCAGGCCGGCATATTTGTCACCTGCGAAGAGCGGTTTACCATCCTTCCAGAGTGACGAGTGCGTATGCATGCCGGAGCCGTTATCGCCAAAAAGCGGTTTAGGCATGAAGGTGACAACCTTGTTGTACTTCTTCGCTACGTTCTTGAGGATGTATTTGTAATACATCATCCAGTCGCCCATGATTTTCAAAGGTGCGAAACGGATGTCTATTTCTGCCTGGCCTGCGGTGGCCACCTCGTGGTGCTGTCGTTCGATCGGCACACCGGCCTTTTCCAGTTCAAGGCACATCTCGTTGCGGATGTCCTGGAGAGTGTCGGTAGGAGGGACCGGGAAGTAGCCTTCTTTGTGACGAACCTTATTGCCCAGATTCGGAAATTCTTCGCGCGAGGTGTTCCAGATACCTTCAACGCTGTCGACACTATGGAACGAGCCGTTCGAGCTGTAGTCGTACCGAACGTCATCGAAGATGAAAAACTCGGCCTCCGGTCCGAAAAATGCCGTATCGGCGATGCCGGTACTCTTTAGATAAGCCTCGGCTTTTTCGGCTACCCCGCGGGGATCGCGTTCGTAGGGCTCGCGGGTGATTGGGTCCTGGATGGTGCAAATCAGGCTGAGGGTCGGCTCGGCGTTGAACGGGTCAATCCAGGCGGTCCCTACGTCCGGGATGACGAGCATGTCACTGGCCTGGATCGCTCTCCAGCCACGAATGCTCGAGCCGTCAAAGCCCAAGCCATCGGTAAAGATATCTTCGTTGTATTCGTTGAGTGTGGTGGTGAAGTGTTGCCAGGTTCCGAGCAGATCGGCGAACTTGAAGTCGATCAGTTTTATTCCCTTTTCTTTGATGAATTCGGTTAGTTCTGGTGGGGTCATAGGTGATTGAATGTTAGGTAGTTAGGGGTTGAGATTCGGTCGTAGATCGGAATCCCGCGAGGCTCCGAATTTGGAAAGTCTCAGATCGCTCCATCACCGCGTTCTTCCGTCCGTATTCGGATAACATCCAGCATATCTTGCACAAAGATCTTGCCATCGCCTCGTGTTCCGGTCCGGGCGCACTGCTTTATTGCAGCAAGCGCCGAACCTAGCAATTCGTTTCTGACGATAAGTTCAACTTTTAGTTTAGGGATGAATGCCAGGCGGCTAGAGCTGTAGGGAGGTCGGATGCATTGTCGCCCGGATTGACCGTAGCCTTTGACTTCACTAACGGTCATCCCTTCGATCCCGAGTTCGGCCAGTCCTGACTTGACTTCCTCCAGCTTAAACGGCTTGATGATCGCCTCGATTTTTTTCATTTCGGGTAACCACCCGCGATTTTTCCGGGGCGGGCTTCTGGACTCCGCACATTTCAATGGTTGAAATGCTGCGAGGAAGTACGACTCCCTCCAAGTCGACTTCCTCGCAAGGAACTCACGTGCACGGTCTGCTTTTAACCTTCTATTCCCTGAATACCCTTTAGATGTTAACCCCTCTGCGAGACCGTGCTTCGTGAATTAACATTCGGACCTCCCCCCGAATGAGCCAACGTTCGATACAGCAACTGGTATGCCAACCTCTTTCCCTTTTCGGGTTCCGAGGCAGCTCGGTATTTCTCCCGGGCCGAATGGGTGCCAATGCTCAGAAAATGACAACTTGGTCGTCCCCGTTGAACTCTTTGTCACATTTTATCCACAGAAACGAAGCGATTGGTCATGGAAGCCGATTGGCTCTTTTTTGTTGAGTTCCAGGTTTTGGGTTTTGAATTTTGCGTGAGGGCATTTAAAGGCTACGCTTCGATGCCGTGCGACACCCAAGACTCAAAACGCCAACCCCAAAAGTCAAAACTGGTTTCTAACCCGATGGTCAATCTGATCATCCCAGACAAGTGGCAACAGGACGCGGTCAATCTGCTGCGAGAGGGTAAAGACGTCGTGGTGCAAGCCCCGACCGGCGCAGGTAAGACGTATATTTTTGAGCTTTTGTATGAGTCGCTCCGAGGCCAAGCCGTCTACACCGTACCGACCCGAGCGTTAGCGAATGATAAACTTGCCGAGTGGAGGGCGCGTGGGTGGGACGTTGGCATTTCGACCGGGGATCTCGCCGAAAACTTAGGGGCGCGGGTCATCGTGGCAACTCTTGAGACTCAAAAAGGGTCTTTTTTGCGGCGTGAAGGCCCTCGGTTGCTGGTCGTGGATGAGTACCAGCTCTTGGCCGACCCGGTTCGCGGGATGAATTACGAGTTGGTACTCTCTCTGGCGCCGCCGGAAACCCAGATTCTGTTATTGAGCGGGAGCGTGGCAAATCCCGAGGATGTGGTCGATTGGCTTAAGCGCATTGGCCGGAAAGTGGAACTGGTGGCGCACCAGGAGCGCCCGGTGCGTCTCGAGGAGGTGATGCTGAATGACCTCCCGGTGCAGGCGCCCGGCTCTCTCCGAGCTTATTGGCCAAGGCTGATTTCCCGCGCGCTATTGGCCGATCTTGGACCGGTGCTGGTTTTTGCTCCCCGCCGGAAGGCGGCCGAAGACCTGGCGCAAGCACTCGCTGGGGTGATGGCGATCGAGGAGCCAATGCCCGTAAGCCATGAACAGGCGACGGTTGCCGGGGAAACGTTGGCAAAACTGCTAAGGCACCGTGTCGCTTACCATCACAGCGGGCTTAGTTACGCTGTGCGTGCCGGGATCATCGAGCCGTTGGCTAAGTCGGGGCAGTTGCGCGTGGTCGTGGCGACGATGGGGCTTGCTGCGGGAATCAACTTCTCGATGCGCTCGGTACTCGTCACGGGAACACACTATACGGCGGGCAATTTCCAACGGCAGGTTCGCCCGGATGAGTTGCTGCAAATGTTCGGACGAGCGGGAAGGCGTGGACTCGACGAGTCTGGATATGCGCTGGTAACGCCAGAAGTTCCAAGACTGCATGACGCCTATCCTCTGAAACTTAAGAGGCCGGAGCCAATCGATTGGCCCTCTTTTCTCGCGGTGATGGGGCTCGCATCTTCGCACGGCGAAGATCCGTTCCTGAGCGCCCTCGAACTTGGTCGGCGGTTGTTTTCCACCAGGACGCTGACGCTTGGCGTGGAAGGGTTTTACCACGGTGTCCCGCGCCCGTGCGGACTTCGCGTGGACGGGGAGCGGGGAAGATTTGTCCGGAGGCATCAGGAAAAAATGCTTAACTCGCGCGCGCGCTGGCAAAACCAGCCCTTGCCGGCAGCAACAACGCTAGGGAATCTTTGGGTACGGACGCCGCGAGACCGATGGCGTCCGGCGTTAACGGTTGCCTCAAGCTTGAATGGCGTCGGGTTGGGTAATATTTGTAAAATCCGGACCGACGACCGCCATTTCGAGTACGGGCGCGAAGTGCCTGTCGCCGTCATTTTGGAAAAAGGGTGGCGAGGAGCGAAGTGGCTGCGGAAGCGGTTCCGGCAAAAATATCCTCTGGTTGATGTGAAACGAATCCTGGCCCAGGGGGATTTCGAGCGTGAGCTGTTGCCGCTGGTTGCGACGGAGATGGGTGGTCAGCTATGGGATGTAGTTTATCGAGAAAAGCTGGCAGTTGCCAGATTCCGCTACGACGGTCTTAGCGCGCAGGGCTATCTCGATGAATTCGGGCATTGGCTGGCAGATCCAAAAAGTAAGCGAAACTATCCGGAGGTTTGCGATACCTGCGAATTTCAAGAGGAGTGCCGAACGATGGAGCTTAATGTGACGCCCGCCTTCGCATGGCGGCAGCTTGGATTAATCGATGAATCCGGCCGGCCCACACGGCGTGGCGTTGTTTTTAGCTTTTTTAATCACGGGGAAGGTCTGGCGATCGCAGCCGCGCTCGAGCAGGCAGACTATCCCATCGATGATCTTGTTTTCGATTTAGGAAATCTGCGAGCCGGCCATCGCTTTGCTCTCGATGAGTCCCCGTTTGGTGGTCGATTGGGTTTGATCTGTCAGTTGACGTACAATCGAGCCGATTTTGCGGGTTATCTGGAAATGGGTCTCCCACCAGCATACGGTGCCGGCGCAGCCGAGGTTATTCGGGAAGTTGTCGAAGACCGGACGCCACGGCATAAACTGGTTAACGAATTGTTGCGACCGGGAGATATTGAGCGCGCCATCACTGAATGGAGGAGCTTGCTTCGCCAAATAACCCGGGCTCCAGACTACCATTGGGATCGTTGGCGAAGCCTGAGGCAGACTTGCGAGCGGTTCGTCAATTCGACAGAAAGCGCTGCCCGTCAGCCGTTACCCATGCTGTTGCCAGCACAATCGAGACGGTATCGTCCGAAGTATTCGTTGGCGCAAAAGCGTTAGCCTGCATCGCGCACAAATCCTCAAAGATTTGGGTGCGATGCAGGCTGGATGAATTTTGGATCGAAGTGCAGATTTCATAGAATTCAAGTTTCATGGACCGAGATGCCAGTGACGGATGGTCAGCTGAGAAATGGGCGTACGCGCTAATGGGCTTTTTTTTGCTGTTGATGTTGATCGTGGCGTTGACCGTCTGGCTTGATAACCAGAATCGCACCAGGATCGAGCAGATCTCCGAACCGACGGCTGTCGCCGATCCGGTGATGCTCAGTTTCGATCCGAGAGAAAATCCCGGCCGAGAAGTGCTGCAGTGGAAGGGGCAGGCTTATTTTTTGCAAACCAATGAACCAGTGAAGTTGCCGGATTTCGATGCGCTGAAAGTCGGCAGGGATGACAGCGGGAAAACGGAGCTTTACCAGGCAAAGAAACAGAATGATCTGAGGCTAGTCCTGGTGAAGATCGCGGCGAACCAGTATCTGCGGCTAACGCCGCGCTAGCTAAGGGCTTCGCCCTGAATCCGTTTAGCGCTGTGGCCTTGAAGTTGGAAAACCGCGAAGGGACACGAATGGACGCGAAGGGGATCGGATCAAAAGCGGCTTAGGCGCCGGAAGGGGAATGGCTCGCACGGAGGTCACGGTGGGCACGGAGGGTTTCAGAGAATATTAGGGTTTATCTTGGGTTGTTCGATGGATTATGGCGAGGCACCGCTAAAGAACGGCATCAACGATTGATCAACAATGACAACAAACTCCGTGCTCCGTGTCCTCCGTGCGAGAATTTCCTATCTTCACCTTTCTACTCGTCTCAATTCGCGGTCAAAGGCTATTCCTATTCGACCTATGCCGGCGCTATACACATACTTCGCCCTAGGCTTCGCCCTTGAGCAGAGAGATTTTGGTTACGTTTCCGAGAGCCAACGGCGGGAAGGAAAATCGAGTACGAGCCTTTGGCTCGTGAGATTTTCGGGCTGGTCATTGTTGGGGGCGCTCGCGACCGTACAGCAACAGCATGGAGACGATGACGGGGCCGTAGATAATCTGGCGACCGGCTTCCGGGACTTGGACCACCGAAAGTATCGACTGCAGGAGGGTGATCAGGATCACGCCGGCGATCGTGCCGAGAAAGGTGCCGCGTCCGCCGAGAATGCTGGTACCGCCGAGCACCACCGCCGCAATTGCCGGAAGGAGATAAGGGTCGCCCATAGCCTGATAGGCGTGAGTCGAGTAGCCGGCAAGCAGCACTCCGGAAAGCGCCGAGCAGGAGCCGGAAATCGCAAAGCAGGCAATGACCACGCGGCGAGTGTCGACGCCGGAGAGATAGACCGCAGACTCTCGATTGCCGATGGCGTAGACGCGGCGGCCAAATACTGTCCTGCTCAACAGGACAACGACGAAGAGGCCGACGACGGCCCAGACCCACAGAGCGTTCGGAACGCCGAAAACCGATCGGCCGACAGCGATGAAGATGCATCGTTCGCGGTAGAGCGCTCCTGCGGGGCGAAACCGCTGGTGTGGACGACCATCAGTCCCTGAGCGATAGCGTTGGTGCCGAGGGTGAAAATCATCGAGGGCACGCGAAGATAGGCGACACCAATCCCATTGACGAGACCGACACAAAGGCCGCAAGCGATGCCGAAGGGGATGGCCAGGGTCGTTACCGGCCTGGCCCCAACCGGCTGCTGCGGTCGACATCATCCCGCCAATCGTCACCACCCAGGGGATCGAGAGATCAATTTGGCCGAGCAGGATGACCAGCATGAGACCGGCGGCGATGATGCCCAGGAACGAGGCAACCTGCAGTTGCTGCAACAAATAATCGGGGGAAAGAAAATTCGACGAATAGAGCGATCCGACAAAGAGAAGGGCGATAATACAGCCGAACGCCGCAAGGACGACTGGATCAATCCGTCTGAGTATGCGCGCTTCGCATCGTGTCTTAGCTTCCCTTATAGATATCGAGTTTATTCTTGATACGAAGCAGCCGGAAAGAGCCGAGGCTAACCGAGACCAGCAGGACGACGCCGAGGAACAGCGGTTGCCAGAGCGGGTCCAGATCGAATACCAGGAGCAGGTCGCCGATCGTTCGGAGAACAAAGGCTCCAAAAATGGAGCCGATGGCCCCTCCTGAACCGCCGAAGAGCGATGTGCCGCCGATCACCACCGAGGCAATGGAATTCAGCGTGTAGCTGCTGCCAAGAAGGGAGTTCGCTTCGCCAGAATAGGTAATGCAAGTGAGAAGCAGGCCGGCGATCGACGAGAAAAGGCCGGCCAGAACGTAAGCGAGGAACTTGGCGCGGGCGATCGGAATGCCGGACATAAAGGCCGCCTGCTCAGAAGAGCCAATTGCATAAGCAGCGCGGCCGAGAACTGATCGTCGATAGGGAACCCAAATGAAGAACACGACGCCGAGCAGGAGGATCAGCGGTGGCGGGAATATTGCCGGCGAGCAAAGCCGACCATCGCATCGGCGAAATCGGTGTTGACCTTCCCACCCGGGGCCGGTCTCAACCAGAGCGCGAAGCCATAATAGATCGCGCCCGTGGCAAGCGTCGCAATAATCGGCTGAAGCCTGCCATAGACGACGATGGCGCCGTTGATTGCGCCGCATAGACTTCCCGTGCAAGAACAGTCAGCGCGCCGAAGGTCGTCTGAAGCGGCGAGCCGACATCAGAACGTTCGAAGCGATGCAGTTGGCGAGCACAAACACCATGCCGACCGAAAGATCCAGGCCGGCAGTGAGGACCGGGATCGTCTGCGCCATCGCGACCAGCGCGAGCAAAGTACCTTTGATCGCAGCGGTATTGATGACTTTGGCGCTGAATCCAGCCGGATGTTTCGACACGTAAAGCGTGAACATGACAACGAAGATAGCGACAGCAAAAAGGACTCCACGGTGTGCGGAAATGAAAAAGTTCAAGTCGCTCTTCCGATCTCGCTTTTCGCGAGTTGAAGCGCGCGGTCTCCGAAGGGCGACGCTCGCCAATGATTCGGTCGCTGGCATGGATCTCAGCGGTCGTCGCGCCAGACGTCCCGGCGGCGACAGGTTCAGCGCGCTCGCGACGAGATCGCGCTCGGTGATTGCGGCGCCTTCAAGCGATCCGAACCACGGCGCCGTCATAAAGGACTAGCACCCGTCGCAGCAACCGACGAGCTCGTCGTAGTCGGTCGAATAAAACAGGATCGCGGCGCCCTCATCGGCCAACCAGCGAACACGGTGGTAAAACTCCTGCTTCGTGCCGACGTCGACGCCGCGCGTCGGGTCGTTGAGAAGGATGATTCGCGGCTTGGTCATCAGCCATTTCCCGATCACGACTTTCTGCTGATTGCCGCCGGACAGAGCACCCGACCGGACCCTCAGATGCCGTCACAGCGGATTTGCAGACAGTCGGATAATCTGGTCGATAGCCGCCTTCTCGGCTCCCCGGTCAATCAGGCCGAAATGCGAAAATTGTTCGATTGCGGCGAAACGAGAGGTTGTCGCGCACCGACATTGGCAGGATCAATCCTTCCGTCTTTCGGTCTTCGGGAATGAACGCCATGCCGATGTCTCGGCTCTTGGCTGCGCGGGGGCTTTTAATCGAGACGCGTTTGCCCCCTATCTTGATTTCGCCGGAAACACCCGACCAGGACGCCAAATAACGCGAGCAGGAATTCGTGCTGGCCCTGGCCGTCGAGACCGCCGAGGCCGACCACTTCACCCGGTCTGACCGACAGGTCGATTCCTTTGAGGCGTTCCGTCCAGGACGAGATTACTCACTGTGAGTGCCGGAGGGCGGTCCGCCGGCTTGTCGGCTTGGGCGGAAAAACGCTTTTGTATTCTCGTCCGATCATCATCTCCACGATTGACGTCGTCGCTCTTTGTCCCGGCCTTGAAAGGTTGCGACGTAGCGGCCGTTGCGAAATACCGTGCAATCGTCTGCCAGCTCCGCGATCTCGTGCATGCGATGCGAGATGTAGACGATGGCGAGACCTTCTGAGCGAAGCTGTTTAAGCACCGTGAAAACTCTTTCCACATCCGCGGCGGTCAGAGCGGAAGTCGCCTCGTCGAGGATCAGGATTTTCGGGCTGCGGGCCAGCGCCTTCGCTATTTCGACCATCTGACGGCGCGATAGCGGTAGATCCTTCACGCGCGAAAGAGGGTGAAGGCCGCCGGCTCCAGCGCGGGCGAGTGCATCTTCGGCAAGGCGGCGTTGCGAACGGCGATCGATCAGACCAAAGCGCGTGGGCGGACTGGTGATAGCAATATTGTCGGCGACGGTCAAGATCGGGAATCAGCGACAATTCCTGAAAGATGCAGGCAATACCCGCGTCCGTGGCGGCGGCGGGATTGCGGAATGTGACCGGTTGCCCTTCGAGCTCCATGACGCCAGCGTCCGGTCTGATCACGCCCGCCATCACCTTGATCAGCGTGGATTTTCCCGCGCCGTTTTCTCCGAGGACAGCATGGATTCGGCCCGCACGCGCACTTCCAGGCGCCGCCTCTTCCAGCGCACGGACGCCGCCATATCGCTTCGAGATCCCGTACATGCGGAGCAGCGGGACCGCGGTTGCGTCCGTGACCGATCTTCGGTATCACTGTTTCTCTAGTGCGAATGCCATTTCGTTCTGGGGCCAATTCGGATCTTTACCTCGCGCGGAGTTCACCCGCGGCGCCCGCCCAGTTGTCGGAGATCACTGGTTGGATTCGGACTTACCCATTATTTCAGTCGGCTGTGAAGCCGATATTGCAGGCCGGGAAAGAGTTTCCGACAAAGAAATTGTCGCTCAGGTCTGGATAATAATCCTGCCCTTCCTTCATGTTTGGATACTCGACATAGGACACCGGCAGCGAGATCGATTGTGGAATCGGGTTGCCCTGGAGCGCCGCGATGGCTGCCTTGATGGTCACAGCCACCTGGGCTGGACCCGGTGCCACCCGATGACCCCTGGAGGCCTTGGTCCGCATATTTCGCGCATAGTTTGCGAAAGCCATTTTCGGTTTCGCCCGACACCGGGATGAACGGATGGTGAGTGTCGAAAGCGCCTGGACTGTCCCGGTGGAGCCGCCCTGGGTGTAAATACCGTCGAACTTCTTGTGGATCGCAATCGCGTCGGCCGTAGCCTTCTGAGCGGTGCCGTCATCCCATTTTCCGACGACTTCGATCACCTCGAACTTCTTTCCGGATTTATCGAGTACCTCATGGAATCCGTTGTGCCGGTCACGGTCTACTGAGTTTCCAGACGGACCGCGCACCTCAAGGAGCTTACCGCCGTCGGCCTTGATCTCCTTCAAGAGCCAACGAGCGGCGAGCCGGCCAAGTTCGACCTGGTCGACATTGACCGTGACTGCGTCCGGGCGACTCTATCACGTTATCAAAGGACAAGAGCACTACCCCGGCGGCGTTGGCGCGTTTGACGACCGGCGCAAACGCGGCCGGATTCAGGGCGTTCACGATGACCGCGTCATAGCCCGCGTCGATAAAGTTGTTCGCCGCGGCGATCTGTGCGGCGAGATCCTCGCCGGTCGAGACCACTTTGAACTCCTTCAGCTGGCTCTTGACGGCGGGTTGATCCGCATAAGCCTTAGCCGTCTTGATCATCTGGATGCGCCAGGTGTTTCCAATGAAACCATTGACGAGCGCGATACGATAGGGGCCATCTTTCTTGGGCCACTTAAAATACTTCGTGGTCTCACTCCATGGCTTGAAGCAGTCGGCATCAACGCCGGGGCCGGAGACGACTTGCGGACCGGCGGCTAGTGCCGGCGTGGAGATGCCGCATAGCAGCGAGAAGGCACCGAATATCGGTCAGGGCCTGATGCTGAGAAACGGATGTTTCATTCAGATTTCCTCCGAGTTGTTGGGGGTACGCTTACGCGTTGAACAGTTATCTTATCGTTAAAGGGGACGGCACCTGGGCATGACGTCGCGGCCCGCTCAAGCAAGTCCGAACCAGCGAGAAGGTATCTTGTTCTTCTTTCGACCCTTTTAAGCCCGCAAAGGCCAATGGTGCCGGCTCGAGCGACGAACTTGGTGATCAGAGTAACCTGACCACGGGGCGATGATAGATCGCAAAAATTGGGCTTGTCAATAATTTCATATGATATAACTCTCGGATTCATATACGATGCCCACGAAAAGGAAGCCGCGGATCAAGCGAGAGATCGTCGCAGCATTGGCCCGCAGGATCCTGTCAGGCGAAATTCAACCGAGTCGAATACTTGCCCAAAGAGTCAGAACTTTGCCTTGAGTACGGAGTTAGCCGGACCGTCATCAGGGAGGCGACTAAGGTTCTTGAGTCAAAAGGATTGATCCGAAGTCAGAGCCGGGTCGGGACGCGTGTCCTGGACGCGAGCGAGTGGAATATGCTGGATCCGGATCTCCTGGCATTGGCGAGTTTCGATTTCCACGATCCGCGCTTTGTCGATTCACTCATGGAAGCGCGCCGCATTATCGAGCCGGCGGCAGCCGAACTCGCGGCGGAGCGAAGCGGTTCCCGTGATCTAGCGGCAATGGATGATGCCTATCGACGGATGTGCGTGTCTTTGCCACATGATGTAGAGCAATGTTCGAAGGCCGATATGGATTTCCATACCGCACTGCTGGTGGCCAGCCACAATCACGTGCTCGTGCAGCTCGCAAGCGTAATTCGAGCGTCGATGCGTGCCTTGTTTGAGCTAACGACTCATCTCGGTTCGGCTCACCAGCAAGCGCTTCATCTGCACGGCGCTGTCGTTGAGGCTGTTCGACTGCGCCAACCTGATGCGGCGAAGGCGGCGATCCTTAGTATTCTACAAGGAGCAGCGTCCGACCTCCGGGCCCGGAAGGGAGGCGATTTAAGCTGAATGATTCGCGGTCTTCTCTCGCCAGGCCTTCCAGAGAAATAGTGCCCCAAGAAGGAACATGAACAACGAAAGGAATTGTCCTCTGGTGAATGGACCGGTCAAGGGCGCGTCTGGCTCTCGAAAGAATTCGCCGATGATCCGCATGAGAGGGTAAAGAACAAAGAAGCACCCGGTCGTGATGCCATCCGGTTTCTTGAATTTCAGCCTGATCAGGATGAGCAACGTGAAAAGCAGTATCCCTTCCAAAAATGCCTCATAAAGCTGGCTCGGGTGGCGCGGTGTAAGAATGCCGCCAAGGATTTCGCGAACCTGCGCGCTGTGCCGGGCGGCGGCAATGATTTCAGGAATGTTATTCAGGTTCGGGTCGATTTTAATCGTCTCCTGAAACGCGAGGGTCGCCTCGTTCGGGTGATCAAGCAACTCAGCCGGGAACTGTACTGCCCAGGGGACCGTCGTCGGCCTGCCATACAATTCGCCGTTAATGAAGTTCGCGATCCGACCGAAAAAGAGCCCGACAGGCGCGACCGCGACCAGATTATCTCCGATCCCGGTCCACGAAATGCGGTGCCGCCGGGCGTAGATCCAGCTAAAAATGACCACTCCAAGAATGCCTCCATGACTGGCCATACCTCCGTCCCAGACACGAAAGATCCCAAGGGGATCTTCGGTCAGCATCGACGGTCGATAAAAAATAACGTACCCGAGACGCCCGCCCAGGAGAACGCCAAATAGCGCTGAATAGAAGACAAAATCGCCGACCTGGTTCTCCCGGAGGGAGCCATAGCCTTTTCGAGCCAGCCATTTCATCAGGTAAAATGCGCAGATAAATCCCGCGATGTAAGCAAGGCCGTACCATCGGATGCCGAACTGTTCGTTGAAGCGAACGAGGAACGGACTGAGATAGTGAACGTAGAACGCGATGGGCATATTTTAAGATCGGAGCTTTGACAAATCTCTAAGGATTTGTGAGGGATGCAGGCTAGAATTCATCTCATGCAGGAGATAGGGAAATTCGTCTTGATCATCGGGCTGGTGTTGGTTGTGGTCGGCGCAATCCTTTGGCGATTCTCAAGCCTTTTCGGTTGGGTTGGCAAACTCCCTGGCGATATCTCCGTTCAGAAAGGAAACTTCTCGTTCTACTTTCCAGTCGTCACCTGCATTCTGATCAGTCTCGTTCTCACGCTGCTAGGCTGGTTGTTCAGGCGTTAGCCTGCGCCGCCCGCAATCCTTAAAGATTTGCCAACGATGGAGGCTCAGGCAGCAGAATTTTCCGGCTACGCCGGGAAATCCCGCTGCTTTTTGAAAGAGATACGAGTTTCAAGAGGGAACCTATTCCTGTCGAATTCCTTCTGGCGAAACCCTGACATTGGGTATGGAGTCGATCCAGGGTGAGCCCGTGGGTGCGGCCCAGTTCACGGCATTTCGCAGCACCGTTTGTATTTCTGGCTGATAGTAGGTCGGGAAAGACTCGTGGCCTGGACGGAAATAGAAGATCTTGCCGCTGCCGCGTTTCCAGCAACAACCCGATCGAAAGGCTTCGCCTCCTTGAAACCACGAGAGAAAAACGACTTCGTCGGGATTCGGAATTCCAAACGGTTCGCCGTACATTTCTTCATGCGGGATTTCGAAGTAGCCTTTGAGCCCGCGGACAATCGGATGGCCGGGATTGCAGACCCAAAGGCGTTCCCTTTCACCGGCCTCGCGCCAGGTCAAGGAGCAGGTTGTTCCCATCAAGCGTTTGAAGATCTTGGAGTAATGCCCGGAGTGCAGCACGATCATCCCCATGCCCTCAAGCACGCGTTTCTGCACTCGATCAACGATTTGATCGTTCACCTCGGCGTGAGCCAGGTGTCCCCACCAGATTAAAACATCCGTTTCCGACAGGCGCGCTTCTGGTAAGCCGTGTTCCGGTTCCTGAAGGGTTGCCGTCCCGACTTGGAACGAGCCGTCGGTTGCCAGACTTTTCGCGATACAATGGTGCATGCCGTCAGGGTAGATCTTGCGAACAGCCTCAGATCGCTGTTCGTGGACATTTTCGCCCCAGACAACCACTCGAATCTTGTTCATGTCAGATCCAAACCACGGAACAATCAAAGAGGCAACTCAAGACGCCGAAGCCTGCCGTGCTGACAAATCCTTAGAGATTTGCCAACAAGGCAGGCTGTGGCAGCAGAATTCGCCGGCTGCGCCGTAGAATTCCGCTGCTTTTCGGAAATAAAAACTAAAATTAAAGAACTAAATTAAAGTCTTCCTTGCCTTTGGGGTCTCGACGACCCTTGAGTTCCATTGAACGTTGATACAACGAGCTCCCAGCAGCCTGACTATGCGCACCCAACAGCCACCTTACCAGGACTTGGAAAGGATTATCGAGTTTGACTTTCTCAGAGCCACGGAGGCTGCGGCATTGAATACCCTGGAATGGATCGGCCGCGGCGAGAAAGAAAAGGCGGATGCTGCCGCGTGCGATGCGATTCGGGGGATGTTCGATTTGATGAACATTTGCGGCGAAGTGGTGATTGGCGAGGGGATCAAGGACAATGCCCCTGGGATATTTAAGGGCGAACATCTTGGCACCTGGATACCGGGCAGCCACAAATTTGATCTGGCTCTCGATCCGATCGATGGCACTACAAATGTGGCCAAGGGACTGCCTGGCTCCATCTGCTGCCTGGCGGCTGCGTCTCCGGAGGCGCAGATCGAGGCTTCGCTGAAAGACATTCCGACCTTCTACATGACGAAGCTTGCTTATGGCATAAAGGTTGTTCGTTACATGCAAAGAACGGGTATTGACATCCTATCGATTCGCAATCCGATCGAAGAGATAATTCCGATTGTGGCTAAAGCACTGCGGAAGCGGATTCAGGATCTGGCGGTAGTAGTGCTGGACCGTCCGCGACATGTAAAGCTGGTGGCGGCCATTCGATCCTCAGGAGCCATGGTTCGAATGATCTCCGATGGGGATATCACTGCCGCGATTGCGCCGTCGATTCCAGAGAGCGGGGTAGATCTCTATGTTGGTATCGGAGGAGCGCCTGAGGCAGTGCTGGCTGCCGCCGCTATCCGTTGTCTGGGCGGCGATATCCAGGCCAGAATGTGGCCTCGAGACGATGAAGAATTGAAAGAGGTGATCGAGCAGGGATTTGCGGAAGAATTGCAGCGCGTTTTCTACGCCGCGGATCTCGCGAAAGGAAATAACATAATATTCTGTGCGACCGGGGTGTGCGACTCGCCTCTCTTACGCGGCGTGCGGGTGCGAGGGCATACCGCGGTCACTCATTCCATCCTCATGCGCGCCAGAAGCAGGACGGTGCGAATGATCGAAGCTTACCATGATCTGGATCACAAGACGATTCGTCTCAGGTCCACGAAACAAGAAACTCCGATCGGGTGACAATTTCTTTTCCGCTGAGTTGATTGCCTTCGAACCCATTCAATCAAATATGAAACTCCAGGTACCGGACGGTGTTGTGGTGACGGGAGAAAATTCTCCAGGTGCTACCGAGATCCTGACTTATGACGCCCTTGCGCTTGTTGCCAAGGTTCATCGAGAGTTCAACGCGCGGCGGGTTGAACTTCTGAAAAGAAGGGCGCAACGGCAGGCCGAATTGGATGCTGGTAAACAACCTGACTTCCTGCCTGAGACGGAGGAGATTCGAGAAGGCGCCTGGACGGTCGCACCGATTCCTGCCGACCTTCAGGATCGACGGGTTGAGATCACCGGCCCGACGGATCGGAAGATGATTATCAATGCGCTCAATTCCGGTGCGAAAGTCTTCATGGCGGACTGCGAGGATGCCAATGCGCCGACGTGGTCAAACATGGTGGAAGGTCAGGCGAACTTACGCGATGCGATCCGGCGGAAGATCGGCTTCAGAAGCCCCGAAGGAAAAGAGTACCGGTTGAACGAGGAGTTGGCGGTCCTATTCGTTCGTCCGCGTGGCTGGCATTTGCTGGAGAAACATGTGCTGGTTGATGGAGAACCCGTCTCGGGCGGGCTATTCGACTTTCTGCTCTACGCTTTCCACAATACGAAAGAGCTCATTCAACGAGGGTCCGGACCCTATTATTACCTGCCGAAAATGGAGAGCCATCTGGAGGCACGTCTCTGGAACGACGTCTTCAATCTCGCGCAGAGTGAAATAGGAGTTCCGCGGGGTACAATTCGGGCCACGGTGCTGATCGAGACAATTCTTGCAGCCTTTGAGATGGATGAGATTCTTTATGAGCTTCGCGAACACTCGGCCGGTCTCAACTGTGGTCGATGGGATTACATTTTCAGTTGTATAAAGCGCTTCCGGAATAAATCCGAGTTTATTCTGGCTGACCGCGCCCTGGTGACCATGACTACGCACTTCATGCGGTCGTATTCGCTGCTTTGCATTAAGACCTGTCACCGCCGGGGGATCCATGCGATGGGCGGCATGGCTGCACAGATTCCAATCAAGAATGACGAGAAAGCAAACGCCGAAGCCTTTGCCAAAGTCCGTGCCGACAAGGAACGCGAAGCGAACGACGGTCACGATGGCACGTGGGTCGCCCATCCCGGTCTGGTATCCGTTGCTCTGGAAGCCTTTAACGCAGTGATGAGGACGCCGAACCAGATCGATCGAAAACGCGAGGACGTGACCGTTCGGGCGGCCGACATCCTAAGTTTTGGTCCGGAAGGCCCGATTACGGAGCAAGGCCTCCGGATGAACGTTAGTGTCGGTGTTCAATATATCGAAGCCTGGCTGCGCGGGTCCGGCGCAGTGCCGATCTTTAACCTGATGGAAGATGCGGCGACGGCTGAAATATCGCGGGCGCAGGTTTGGCAGTGGATTCGAAGTCAGCACGGCATCCTGGCTGACGGTAGAAAAGTGACCAAGGAACTATTCCACGCCGTGCTTGACGAAGAGCTTAAAAAGATCAAGTCGATGGTCGGCGACGAGCGGTTTTCGAGCGGGAGATTTCAAGAAGCGGCTGACCTCTTCGACGAATTAACGACCAATGACCAATTCGTCGAATTTCTGACGCTTCGCGGATACGATCGACTTAATTAGCCGAGACCCGCAGAGATTTTTAACCGCAGATTACGCCGATTACACAGATATTTTTGGTGGATTCCCGCGCTCGGGTGGTAAACTTGCCGGCTGTCAGATGGGAAATGTGAGTGGTGACGAACGACTGCGGAGAGTTGGCTCCCTTTCTGCGGGGCTTTCTGGTCCTGCAACCCGACAGAAAGCCCAAACAAGTGCACCATCACCCGCACAAACGGCGCTCCTTCCGGCTGTACCACGTTGTTTCGGTCGAGACTCTGAAATCGAGGATCTCATTTCTGTACCGCTAGGCTCAAATTAGGGCGTTTGCGCGGTAGGCGGCGGCCAGAAGGGTTACGGGATGCATCACCTGGAGCGGTTGTCCCGCTGCCTTGGCACCATTTTCAATTTGCAGGTGGCAACCCGGGTTCGCGGTTGCCACAATCGTAGCGCCGGTACGGGCGATGTGGCCAAGTTTCCGGGAGAGTAACTGCTGCGCCATCGCGGGTTGAATGATGTTGTAGATTCCGGCACTCCCGCAGCACCAGGTCGATTCGGCGAGTTCGGTGATCTTTAGCCCGGGGATGGACTCCAATATCCGGCGAGGCTGCGCGGTGATCTTCTGGCCATGGCACAAATGGCAAGCCTCGTGATAGGTCAGCTTGTCGGTTGCGATATTGAGAGGCACGGCAGTTGGCGCCCGGAATCCGATCTCGACAAGATACTCACTGATATCCTTGCATTTCCGGGACCAAACCGCCGCCCGTCCGGCGTACCGCTCGTCTTCGGCCAAAAGGCGGTCATAAGTCTTCAGGTGCGAGCCGCATCCGGCTGCGTTGGTGATGATCGCGTCAAGCTTTTCTACATCGAACAGGTCGAGGTTGCGCCGGGCCAGGACACGCGAAGTCTCTGGTTCACCGTTGTGGCCGTGGAGCGATCCGCAGCAAAACTGGAGATGCGGTGTGTGAACTTCGCATCCGTTCGCGAGGAGAGCGTCGACCGTATCCCGGTTGATATTCGGCAGAACGAGGTCCTGAATGCAACCCGTCAGCAATCCGACGCGATGTCGGACCTTGCCGTCGGGAGGCCGCTCGACCTCGCGTATCAATTGGTGCGAAAATTTCGCTTGGATGGTTGGCGTCTGCGGTTCGAGTTGCCGAATGCGACCCGGAAGCAATTTGGTAAGGCCCGAACGCCGAAAGAGGGCTTGTAAGCCCGATATTTGGTAAAGATAAAGTATTTTGCCCAGCAGCCGAAGCAATAAAGGTCTCGTAAAAAGGCCTGTGAGCAGCAAGGTTCTGATCAAGTCGCGCGACGGATTTTTCAGCACGCCCGACTGTTCGGCCGTGGCGCGAGAAGTTTCAAAGAGCTGCGAATATTCGACTCCGGCGGGACATGCGGACATGCAGGCCAGACAGCCCAGGCAAAAATACATTTCGTCCGAAAAGGCGCGAGTAACCTCCAATCGTCCATCAGCGATGGCCCTCATCAGTGCAATGCGCCCCCGAGGGCTGTTGCGCTCCAGATGGGTAGCTTCGTAGGTCGGGCAGGTAGGGAGGCAGAACCCACAATGCATGCATTGCTGGACAACTGAATAGTCAAGGGTGCGAAGCGAGTCGTGACTGAAGCTCATAAAATGCAAGAAGGGAAGAATCTCACTCATCCATAGCGCGAAAATCTCAAGAGCGCTTTAGCTGGTGAGATTTTCCAGTTAAAACCTCCGCCAAACCGAAGCTTTTTTCGTGCGGTGCTGCTCCGATCGCGCTAAAGAGAACCTGTGACGCTCTATCGCATCCTGTCAATCGACGGCGGCGGCTTCAGAGGGCTTGGGTTTACCGAAATTGGCGGCAAGGGGCTGGGTGAAATTCGCCAAATTGAAGATTTATCTAAAAAGCTGGCAGAGAGCGTCGAATTATAATAATCATAATTTCAATCACTCCAAAGCGCCGGCGACATTAAAAGTATCCACGACATTATGCTTCCTGACCATGTACGCCCGGCTTCTACCATCCTGGTGGTCGATGACGAACAATTCATCTTGGAGTACGTGCGGATTGTTTTATTGCGTTTCGGATTCAAGGTTCTGACCGCTCATACCGGGGAGGCCGCCTGGCGTCTGATCCTGGATGATCAGAATGAAATTCGCCTGGTCTTAACGGACATCGTGATGCCGGATTCTTTCGACGGGTTTGAACTGGCCGACCGAGTGCGCCGGAGGCAGCTGGATTTACCTGTTCTGTTTATGACTGGGGGCGCTTTGCTCGATCATCCTTCTGCCGACGCCCTGATTTCCAAACGGCTCTTGTTGCGCAAACCATTCGATCCAGAACAGCTCTTGTCGATCGTGCGGGAGAATTTGGAAGCTGCCAGCCTGCATCGCTCGCAAATCCTTCGAGATTTGTGAGCGATGCAGGCTGTTTTGAAGAGAAGAGCCATTTGACATTACGAGGCGAAGATGGTGACATTGAGCTCTTTGTGGGCTTTTTGTTGGCACGGGCATGTCTTCTACAGATTTAAATAGCGAAGGCTACTTTTCTGATCACCCAAAACGATTACCGTCTTTTGACGCTCTGTTTCGGGCTCAGGCGCAACTCACCCCCGAACGCTTCTTCCGCAGCCTTGAGCGGCAGTTCGGCGACCATCATTGCAGCGAAGACGATTACCGGAGAGCGGTATTTTTGTTCCGTAGATTGCAATCCGCGCGGCGGACCGTTTCGAAACTCATGCTGTTGGTGGTTGCCGTGTTGCTGGTGCCATTCGCTTGCCTGGCACTTCCTGAAGAGTGGCGATTAGGCGTCTTTACGAGCGGTATCATGTTGGGCTTATTGGCTGGGGCGACCTTTTACTTCGCACACTTGCGCTGGCAGGACAGGCGGAGAGACTATTGTCATTGGCTGAGGCTGGTCCACCGGAGGATGAGTGATCAATAGTATCAGCAAGCAGGTGAAGCGTCCCGCTTTGCAGGGTGAGAATTGCTAAACGATCGACTCGCGATAACCGAATTCATATCCGAGCGCCAGGCAGGCGTCGAGGCGTTCTACGCTCTCAGTCGTGCTTGGATGACGGAGCGATGCGGCCGCAGCACAAACGCCGTAGACCAGACAATCTTCCATCGGCAAGTCGTCGTGGTATCCGAGCAAAAACCCAGCTGCGAAGGCATCACCTGCGCCGGCCGTGCCCGCAATCTGGCCGGGAGGCATCAGAAGACTGGGCTGAAAGATTCGCCGGCCGTCAGGCGAGGCGGCAAGTACGCCTTCGGGAAAATGGATGATCGCCCAGCGGCGCACTCCCGCGGCCAACAGGGTCTCGGCAGTTTTCAAGAGGGTCGGGAAATCGATCTTGCCTCCCTGGCGAATTTCAAGCGAGAAGATGCGCGCGGCCTCGAACTCGTTTAGAAAAATGAAATCCAGAAACGGAAGCGTTGGCAACACGACTCGGCCGAACCGATCACTCTCTTCGCTGACCACATCGACGGACGTAATGAAGCCGAGTTCGGAGGCTTTGGCGAGAAGTTCTGCGGCTCTCGTTCCGAAGCCAGCGCATGGCTGATCCAGCCGATCGAGCAGCAACAGATAACCAAGGTGAAAGATCTTTGCACCAGAGGCATCGATACGAATCGAGTCTGCATCGAGCAAAGTATTCGCGCCTCTCTGGTGAAAGAATGTTCGGCGCCCCGTTCGCTCGACCGTCATCACATCGGTGTAGGAGGTTGGTTGCTGGTCGGTTCGCCGAATGAGGCTGGCGTTCACGCCGAACCTCTCACACGTTTCCAGAATCCAGTCGCCGGGCTCATCCCGGCCGACGATGCCGGCACCAGCCAGTGGAAAATCGGCTCCCAGTTTTGCGAGGTCAATCAGGACATTGCATGGCGCGCCACCTGTTCCGCGAAACTCCGTCCTGATGTTCGCTAAGGTCTCCTCACTCGGCCACGCGTCGATGACCTTTATGTGATCGACAATCCAGTTGCCAGCACCAAGAATTCCTTTGCGGTCGCTCATTTTGAGTGCTGACCCGATTTTCGCGGACCAGGGACAGGTGGCGACGACAAGAAAGCAGCCGCTCTCTCGGCCGTCGCCCCATCGTGCACGATGGCCAGCAGGGCTTTTGTCATGCCTGCCGGGTTCCCGTGTTGAATGATGTTCCTGCCATAGACGATTCCGGCTGCGCCCTGAGCCATGACTTGTTCGGTCCGATTGAGAAGTTCCAGATCATCGGCTTTGCCCCCACCGCGCACGAGCACTGGCACGCGCGCTACTTCAATGACCTTGTGATACTGCTGCGGGTCGTCCGTTGGATCAGCCTTGATCACGTCGGCTCCCAACTCGACCGCTTGGCGCACCAGGGGAAGAATTTTTGTTATATCGCCGTCTACCATGTAGCCGCCGGCCTCCGTATTCGGCCGGAAAACGAGAGGTTCAATCATCAGGGGAATGCTATACTGATCGCATTCCGGCTTCAGTTTCAGGATGTTCTGAATGCACTGATCGGTAGCGTCAGGCTGGCCAGGGATAAGGAAGAGGTTCACCACGACGCAGACTGCGTCGAGCCTGATCGCCTGCTCCACCGGGCATTGGATCATTCGGCTGAATAAAGTGCGCGGGAGGTCTTTGCCATAGACGTTCGCGACATCGGTGCGAAGCACGAGGGCCGGCTTTGATTTGCCCGGAACCCGCTGCAGGAGTTCCGCTTGGCCCACTGTGAGCTGAATGGCATCGGGATTGGCCTCGACAAGCACGTCGACGGCTTTCGCGAGGTCCTCAATTCCGCTGAGGAAACTCAGTTCGTTAAAAAACCCATGATCAACCGCAACGTCGAGACAGCGATTGGAAGCCGGGTTGAACAGGCGATTGAGACGATATTTTTTCATACCTTCGGGGGGCGAAAGCTAGGTATACATTCGGAATCGAATAAATTAAAGATATAGCCTGCATCGCTGACCAATCCTTCGAGATTTGGCAGCGATGGAGGCTGACGACTTGGTCGAGTTGAAAAGAGCGGGAGTTATGAGCGTTATGAAAATAGCTGGTGAATTCCCTTGAAGAATTGTATCGGTTCCGAACGAACAAACCTCGTCGAGGAACCTGGAAACCTGAAATGAAGATGATTGCCCGCGTCCTAGGAATGCTTCTGATCGCCCTTTGTTTGGGTTCAGGCTTGTCGTCCTGCTGTTGCATCAGCAGGTCTTTGGCGGATAACAATATTGGTCCGAATGCGCCAATGGACATAGATCCTCCTCTGCCCTGAGGTCAGCAGGGCCCGAAAACTTCACCAGCCAAAACGGGGTTTGTGTTGACCGCCGGTCTCTTTGAGTGCGAACCGCTTTGAACCGGCAACGCCCAGAGCTCGAGGACGAGGGACCTGACCAGCCCCGCCCGATCTTTGGGCAAGCTTTACCCAAATACTACGGATAAACTAATTTGTACTAAAATAGTATTTCGTTGCTCTTTGGTGGCGAAATACTATTTAGCCTTCCTGTACAGCGAGACCGACGACAACGATGCGACCTATTTTATCGTCCATCAGATTGAGGTAATCGAAAAAGCCATTCAAAGCTTGCACGCTTACATCGCGAAAAAGACCTCGGAACTAAGCGAAAGTGACGCTTTGTTGCGCAATTGGGCTCCTGGGCTTAATCACCGGCAACTGGCGCTAATCAGCAACGCCCAACGGCACCCTGGATCGGCCTAAACCATTAAGGACCACCAAGTCAGTCACGGAGTCGTTTATCAGACGGCTCGAAGTGATCTCCTAAACCTTGTTAAACTAGGACTGCTCTCGATGAATAAACGCGGACGGACGATGGTTTTTCGAACGCCGAAAGATTTCCATTCGCGGATGAAACAAGGCGGCAAGCCGAAAACTTGAACTGTGCCGATCAGTAACGCGCTCGAGCACTTGGCGGCTCGGCGGGATCTGCGGGTAACGGACCAGAGCGAAATCATGGTGAATGGAGTCATCGGGCAGAGCGCTTGGTTTCGCATATACAAACACAGACGCACAAAGAAATTTGGGTAAAGTAAATGCGTAGACTTCAGCCGCCGGATTTTGTAAGTCGTTCTCTAAGAGGGATTGGAGCCTAGGGGATTCGAACCCCTGACCTCCTCAATGCCATTGAGGCGCTCTACCAACTGAGCTAAGACCCCGCACTTCCTGGAAGGACTCGGAAAATAACGCGATTCGGTGGGAAGAAAAGCAAAAAATTTAGGCGATCTGCCGCGATAAGATCTCGCTTTGAAGGCTTTGCTCGGATTCTAATAGACCTTCCAAGCGAATGGGTATCCTATGTTCGAGGTTCCAGATCCTCTCCATCCGGCGGTCGTACATTTTCCGATAGTACTGATTTTCCTCGGCACCTTGATCTCGGTTCTGACCATTTTCACACGGCGAGGAGCTCTGCCGCAGTTTGCGGCCGCCATCTTGATCTTGGCGGCTGGCTCAGCGCAGTTTGCGGTGTACACGGGTGGTGACCAGGCGGATGAAGTCATCCAACGGATGCCGAGTGCGAGATCTTTGATCCATGATCACGCAGAGTGGGGTGAGCTTATGCGAACGGCCGCCGTGATCGCCGCGGTGGCCGCCGTCGTCGCCGCCCTGGTAGCTATGGCGTCTCACCAAGGCGGGCGTACCCGAGTGGGTGGTGATCCATATTCCCGCCGGTCTAATGGATTTCGGCGGATTTTGGCTTTCATAACTACCGTCGCCGCGGCTACTGCCTGTTACTTTGCGGTCGAAGCCGGCCAGCATGGGGGAGCCATGGTGTATCAGCACGGGGTAGGAGTCCAGATCGCGCCTACTGGGACAAAAGCCAATCCGAGTCCTGCCGATGCGACAACCGCCCCCTCGGCAGCGACGACGCCCGGCGGCGGGTGAGTTTGCGTTTTTGAGTTTTGAGTTTTGAGTTTTGAGTTGCGGCCAGCCGCTAAGGTTCGCCACAGACTCAAAACCCAAAACCCAAAACCCAAAACTCCAAGCGGTGGATATGATAATCTTGTCGGTATGAAATCCTCCAGAATCGGTTTTGTCGGCGTGGGTCGCATGGGCGCGAATATGGCTCGGCGCTTGAGCGAGCTTGGATATCAGATCGCAGCAGTCTTCGATGCAAAGAGGGAGAATGCCGCGAACCTGGCAGAGGAATTGGGTGTCAAGGCGGTTGACAAGGTCTCGGATGTGAGTCGGCTTTCCGACATCATCTTCACGGTCGTGACCGACGATGCGGCGATGAGGGAGATCTTTTTCGGGCCGGACAATCTTTTCACTGAATGCGTCGGAAAGGTCTTTATAAATTGTGCGACCATCAGCCCGAAAGTTCATATTGAGATCGAGAACCGAGGCGATGAGCTAGGAGCAGAAGTTCTGGAGGCACCGATGGCTTCCAGTATGACCCACGCACGCGAAGGAAAACTGTATATGATGATCGGCGGGAAAATAGAGAGTTTCCGCAGGGCTGAGCCACTCCTCAAGGATCTCACGGTCTCGCTCCGTTACGTCGGCGGTCCGGGTAAAGCGGCTGGACTGAAAGCCTTGGTGAATATGGTAATGAATATTAACACCGCGGGACTGGCCGAAGGTCTCGGATTGGCTGAAGCGTTGGGCCTGGACTTGAAAATTGTGAAAGAAGTATTTTCGCAGACTGGAGCGAATTCGCGGGTGCTTGAGACGGACGGTCCCGACATGCTTGAGCGCGAGCATTCGACATTTTTCTCTGCCTCGCATGCAGCGAAAGATTCCGGTATCGCGCTTGAACTCGCCAAACAACAAGCTCTTTTTCTCCCCTTACTTGAAGCATCTAAACGTCAGTACGACCAGATGGTGAAAGTGGGTTTAGGAGAAATTGATAAGTCGGGTATCTCCGAACTAACCTTCAAGTCGCGGAAAGCCGCCCTGGCGAAACAATAGGTAAGAGGAATGGCCACTTAAATGCTGTATCTGTCTAGCGCCGGTCACGTGCCCGAAAGAGTTTGGACGTTTCCAATCCGTGGCCCGAAGTGGCCAGGAATGCCTTCTTACCCCTTCGGCTTCGGGGCGAGCCATTCGGACCGTGTGACCTGGGCTAAACACACGCCGAAACCGCGATGATGGATTCTACCGGTGCCGCTGATTATTCGACAGGGACCATTACTTCTGGTGACGGTCTCTCGCTTTTCTACCGTCGATGGGATCCGGAAAATGGTGCGGTGGCAAACGTGTTTATTGTTCACGGTCTCGGCGAACACTCGGGACGCTATGTTCACGTCGGAAGGTATTTCGCGGAAGCAGGTTTTAGAACGATTGCCTTTGATCTCAGGGGGCATGGTCGTAGCGACGGAAACCCCGTTTTCATCAGGCGCTATCAGGAACTGGCTTCCGACGTTGACTGCGTAATCAAGCACTTCATCGGAAGTCCGGCTTTCTTATTCGGCCACAGTCTCGGCGCGCAGTTGGTCCTCTGGACCGTTCAGCATTTTCAGCTCGAATTGAAGGGATTAATCTTGAGTGCGGCCTGGTTAGCTCTCACCCACGCGCCTCCGAAATGGAAGGCGATCGTTGCCAGAGGGCTAAATCGAAGAATTCCTGGCCTTCGATTTCCGACCGGTATCGATGGCGAGAAACTGTCACACGACCGGACGCATCTTGATTCCCTGGAAGATCTCGAGCTGCTGCACAGGTTCGTTACGATTCGGATGTATCTGGAGGCGGCCAGGGCTGCGTCGGAAATTCTTGAGGTACGGAGGATCAATTTTCCGATCTTGATGGTCCACGGGGACGAGGATGAAATCACTTCGCGCGAGGCCGCAGAGGATTTCTTCAAACGGCTGGAGGCGCCCTCGAAAGCCTTTAAGGGCTATCCCGGATTCCGACACGAACTGCACAATGAAACAGATCGGAGGAAGGTTTTGGCAGACTATGTGGAATGGATGAGATCCATTTTGCAAAACGAAAATCCTTTGAGCCGGGTCACCGGGGACGGAATTGGTGCCCGCGAAACGCGTTGATTTTGACTCGGAGCCGGAGCCAAGATTTGGGCAGATTTTCCCTCGGCGCAGTTGCACCAGGGAGCAATGGGCCGCTGGAGTTTCCTGAAACATACTAAACTCTACGGACAAGTAGAGATTAGTTGCGGAACCCGCTTCTTTGTGTAGTTTCGGCCATTATGTCCTCCACTGAATACGCTCATCCTGAATCTTTGGTTAGCACGGACTGGGTTGCTGACCACGTGAATGATCCGAACGTGCGGATCATCGAGAGCAACGAAGACGTGCTGCTTTACGATACCGGTCATATTCCTGGTGCTGTCCATGTCGATTGGCGACGGGATCTGAATGACCAGACCGTGCGCGATTATATCGATCCAAAGGGCTTTGCTGAATTAGCGAGCCGAATCGGAATTGCGGAGGATACGACGGTCGTTTTTTACGGAGACAAATCGAATTGGTGGGCGTGCTACGCGCTCTGGGTGTTTAGCCTCTTTGGACACAAGGACTTGAGAATTGTCAATGGTGGCCGCGACAAATGGATCGCTGAAAAAAGAGATCTCACTCGAGAAGTACCGAAATATGCTTCGACGCAGTACCCAGTTCCCGAGAACCGGGCAGACGACAGGATTCGCGCGTTCTACGACGAAGCTCTGGAGCAAAGCAAGGCCGGGAAGCCGTTAATCGATGTTCGATCCCCTGGAGAATATAAGGGAGAGGTCACCCATATGCCGGAATATCCCCAAGAGGGAGTTTTGCGCGGTGGTCACGTTCCTGGGGCGAAGAGCGTTCCCTGGAAGACTGCGGCCAGAGAGGATGGAACGTTTAAACCAGTTGATGAACTCCGAAAAATTTACGTTGATAATCTTGGCTTCGATCCATCGGAGCACACCGTTGTTTATTGCCGGATTGGCGAGCGGTCGAGCCACACTTGGTTTGTTCTGACAAAGCTTCTGGGATTCGAGGACGTGAAGAATTACGACGGTTCGTGGACCGAGTGGGGAAACAAGGTGAGGGCTCCGATTCAAAAGCCCTAGCCTGCATCGCTCACAAATCCTTAGAGATTTGTGAGCGACTCAGGCTGTAGCAGCGGAATTCTCCGGCTACGCCGGAAAATTTCGCTGCTTTTTGGGGAGCAGAGTTTAAAAACAGTTTGCTTTGATGCATCCTTTTTAGCCCTAACCCTCAGCCAAAACGCTCTTCTAAGCTTAGGGCTTGCTTCTTTCGCCTTTTGGCGTTCTGTGAATCTAACGCGTAAAGAGAGGTATCTCTCGAACGCGAATCCTGGAAACACTCTGGCCTTACATAATATGGAGCACGGAATCTCGAACCCGGAGCGCGAGGCTGAATCGGTCTATCCAAAGGGTCTGCAAACGATCGTTAATTTGTTTGAATCCTTGCCTGACCAGGAAAAGCGTGACGCACTGATTTCGTATGCTGATCAAGCCCGCAAATGGGAACCCAGGGTCGGTGAAACTTTTGACCTTGAGGATGTCCGAAAGGATGCGGAATGCACCGATACCGTGGGCGTCTTTCTGAAGGTGGGCGAAGAAGACAGGGGGATATTTCGAGTAACACTGGGTTCTCAGGTGCAAACATTGACCCGGGCAATGACCTCGATTCTTTGCCGTGGACTGGAGCATTCCACGGTCACTGAGGTTCTCGAAGTGCCGAGCGACTTCGTGCCTAAGATAGTTGGCGGAGATTTAATTCGAGCACGCAGCCAGACCGTGTATTACGTACTCACGCGGATGAAAGGGATTTGCAAAGTCTATCTCGATCGCCGTCGCGCGGCGACAGCCCTTCAGCCGAAGTTCCATCCTCCGATAATCAAAGTTCTCCGATTGGAGCTGAAACCTGAGGAATTTGCCGGCCATGCGGGCGGGCCTTTTAGGAAAACTAAGAACGGTCTCCCTCTGGTGCCTGTCGTTGCTGTTCGCGAATGTTTTAATGAGTTCCTGTCATGAACCGGAGCGATGCCGCAACCTAATCACCGCGGAAGAGAGTTCGCCGGACGGAGAGCTGAAGGCGGTCACTTTCCGTCGGATCTGCCCTGAAGAACATTCAATGACGACACATGTATCAATCCTGCGAGCGCAAGAAAGTTTGCCGGACGGCAATGGTAACGTGTTTGCCTACGGCAACGAGATAGGTATTCGGGTCGCATGGTTGACCGATAGTCGCCTCGCCGTATACACCTACGCTGATCCAGCGAAAGGAACAAAAGTCGAGCGCGCCGGTAAAGTGACGGTCGAATACTCGATGGTTGTTGAGACTGCGCTGATTCCTCCGGTTCAAGATTTCAGTCCAAGCGTTCCGGCGGTGCAGAGGGCGGGAGGTGAGAGGTGAGAGGTGAGAGGTGAGAGGTGAAGGTGAATTGGGCCCGCTCACTTATACTCGACCTTCACGAGGTACAATCCTTCGGCGGGTGCGGTATAGTTTGCTTTGGTTTTACCCGGCTCGTTGAGGAGTTGATCGATCCAGTTCAGATCTTCGCGTCCGGAAGCAACCCGAACGATAGCGCCGGTAAGCATTCTGACCATTCGATAAAGGAAACCGTTCCCGTCAAACTCCATCCCGATGAGCTGTTTGCGGCGCCGAATGCGAATCTGGCGGATAGTTCTGGTTGTGGCTTCAAGCGCTTTTCCGCGATTTGCGCAAAAGGAAGCGAAGTCATGAGTGCCGGTAAGGCGATCGGCGGCTGACCGAAGAGTGCGCAGGTCAAGAATTTGAGGGACGTGCCAGGACCTTCCAATCTCCAAGGGATGAAACACCGGGTCATTCCACAGGCGGTACTGATATACTTTTCCGACTGCGGAATATTGGGCGTGAAACCAAGTTGCCGCAGGTTGACAACGGACGACGCGAATTTGAGCGGGCAGGTGGGCGTTCAGGGCCGCGATCCATTTGGCCGGAGCAAATTTGTGTTGCGGTACATCGACATGCGCAACCTGTCCGAGAGCGTGAACTCCCGAGTCTGTTCTCCCGGCACCGTGTAATTTTACTGGCTCCGACAATAGTGCGAGGAAGGCTAGCTTCAGGTGATCCTGGACCCCATTTCGGTTCGATTGGCTCTGCCAACCGCTGAAATGTCGCCCGTCATAGGCGACAGTCAGCTTCAATCTTTCGAGGGCCGGCATGGGGGAGGGCCCGGACGCTCACTGGTTATCGCCCGCAGCCCATCGCAACGAGTCCAGATAGCTCTGCAACAAGATCTGCGCAGCGACCTGGTCGATCATTTTCTTGCTTTGCCGGGCGTTTTTGCCAGCAGCGTGCAGGGCGCGCTGGGCTTCGACGGTAGTCAGTCGTTCGTCCCAGAAAAGGATTTCTATCGATGGAGTGATTAGAGCAAGTTCACTGCCAAAGGCCTTCGCCCTGGCGGCTGATTGGCCGAGTGTTCCATCCATGTTCTTGGGCAGCCCGATTACAATCCCAGTCACTCTTTCGCGCTCCACGATCTGGCGAATTTCGAGAAAAACCCGCCCGTCGCGTGGCAGGGTGCGATACGGATGGGCAAAGGAGGCCAATTCGTCGGAGATCGAAAGACCTATCCGACTATCTCCGTAGTCAATGCCGAGCAGGCGCATACCTATTGGAGGCACTCCGGAACCTGAGGGATCAGCTTTTTGATTTTTTCGACATCGTGACGATGACAAACCAGGATGGCGTCTTTTGAGTGCACGACGACCAAATCGCTCACTCCGAGAAGGGCTATGTGCATTTTCGAATCTGAAAAGACAATATTATTCGATGAGGCTTCGAGGGTCACGGGGGAATTGGCGGTATTGTTGCCAGGCAATTGCTCGAGATATTTCGAGATAGCGGTCCAGCCGCCAACGTCGTCCCAGTCGAATGTCGCGGGCTTGACGAGAACGCGACTGGCTTTTTCCATGATCGCGTAATCAATCGAGGTTTTGCGCAAAGTCTCAAAACGGTCCCTGATCACCTTTTTTTTATCAGTCGAATTCCGGATTGCGGAGACAAATTCTGCCAGATCGGGTGCATGTCGATTGAGCTCTGTCAGGATTGAATGCACCGACCAGATAAACATTCCCGCATTCCAGTAAAAGTTACCGCTGCGCACAAACGATTCAGCGAGATCTGGATTTGGCTTTTCACGGAACCGGATGACCTCGAAAACGTCGGAATTCCCAATCTGCTTGCCTCGCTCTATATAACCGAAGCCCGGACATCCCCAGGTGGGGGTGATTCCGATGGTGATCAAGTCTCCGGTCCGCTCGGCGGTGTTTGCCGCGCTTTTGAGGTCCTGTTGAAAGGCGGCCTTATCGGCGATGCGATGATCGGCCGGCAGGACGGCCATGGTGGCGGAAGCATTCCGCGCGGCAATGATCCCCACGCCAAGCGCGATCGCAGCCGCGGTATCCCGCTTGGCTGGTTCTGCGACGATGTTGTTCGCAGGATGATTTGGCAATACTTGCCGGATGGCTGCCTCCTGTTCCTGGTTGGTCAGAACTAAAATGTTCTCCGGAGGAACGAGTCCGTCGAGCCGGTAAACCGTCTCTTCGAGCAGAGATTGGGAGCTGAACAAACGCAGCAACTGTTTGGGTGTGGCTTTCCGACTAAGTGGCCAGAACCGTTCCCCGCTGCCGCCTGCCAACACAAGTGCATAAAAAGAATTCGACATCGCTCAATTATCGCCCAAGGTTTTTCATTAAATTAACGACCGGCTGCCGCAAGCGATAGAAACTTACGGCCAGCCCCCCAACAGAGTAATACTGTTTTATGTCCAGCGATAATCATAATACTGTTGCGCTTTCGCTCCCCTCGGCTGCGTTGCTCACGATCTCCCAGACGGCGATAGGTTGCGGAATTGGGATATTACTCGCGGATAAGATTAGCGGAAACAAGCGAACCACAGCCGCCGTGGCAATGCTCCTCGTGGCGCTGGCAACGACGACTCCCGCCATTGTCGGAGTGGTCGTTGACCTGATTAATGGACCGCGGTCAAAACTCGGAATGAGGCGTCGGTTGCGCTCGATCCGAGAAGATTCTGGCCTGCACGCGGAGGAAGAGCTTCTTTGACCTTGGCGTCCGCTTCCTGATTATCGTCCTCGTCGTCGTTCTCGTCCTCGGTTTCTGATGCTGCCTGGAAGGCGAGTGTTTTTCCGCGTTGCTCGCTCGGCCCGTCTGGATCTGAAGAGCGAAAGCGATTGTTGGAGACGGGAGGGAAGGAAGATCGACCAAAGCTGGTACTCGACCGCTCGTTTCTCCTTCCTCGCCATCGTTCCCCAATCGTCCTCGTCCTCGGTTTCTTAGCTGTCTGAGGTATCCCTTTCTGGCCACTTCGGGCCACGGATCGTGCAGGGTAGATAGAGTCGTCTGGGAAACGCTTCCAATGTTTCGCAGAGGTCGTTCGGTGCGAGCAAAAGAGAGGCTGGAAGCCTAAATTGCTTTACGCGTCGCTCCTCTCCGCAGGCAACTACTGGCAGGATGCTTCCTTGAAAACGCCAAGGTCCGTCGGGCGTGATCTATTGCTTAATAACGCTAAAGCAGAATGTTGGAATCCGATTCCGGACAAGCCAGGTTCGTGAGATTGTCGGCTTGCAGGATTGGTCGCCGCTGCTGCCTTCTATTGTACTCCCGCCCGTTAGTTCAGGCAGAAGATCAGCGTTTAATAGAAGTAAGGAATCTTTTTAGGTAGTGAAAACTGTTTTCGACTTTGAGCTACCCGCAAAAACCGGTCTTGGAAGGCCAACTCGACTCTGATGCCTAAGTGTAAGTGGCACTACAAACAACTAGCGGTCAGGAAGGCCTAACTCACTCAGACTCAAAAGATCAAAACTATCCAAAGTTTCTTGCAAAAAAGGAAACCATGCATAGTTTCACGCCTGTGAAATTATCTTCCTTCACTCTAAAAAAAGCAGCAGAAATTCAGGAGCGCATCGAGCATTTGCAGGCGGAACTCGACGGTTTGTTACAAACGGGCGAAGAGACTAGTCCGGCTCCGGTGGCCGCAGCAGCGGCTACTCCTACTGTGAGTCGTGGGCGTGGAAGAAAGGGGGCGGCAGTTGCCTCGGGTGGAAGAGGTCGAGGCCGGCGGTCCACATCGCCGACAGGCCCGCTGGCTCCAGCCGTGGTAAAGGTTCTGAAATCCAGGAGTTCGCCGATGAGCGTTTCCGAGATTTTGGACGGCCTTTTGTCAAATGGCTATAAGTTCGCTTCTCCAGAGCCTAAGAAGAATCTATTTGCGCGAATATATCGTTTGAAAGGGGTTACGCAGGTGGGCCCAGGCAAGTTTGCTGCCGAGTAACTCTGACACGCGGAGTCCCCGTCCGGACAGTATTTGAAAGTTTCAGCTTTTGCCGTTTTCGGTGGTGAGGGGGTAGGGAGGAAAGGTTACACGCAAGCTTACTCTGTACGGACCAGTTGGCGCGCATGTTGGACGGTATCGATTTCTTGAACCTTTTTGTCACGCCGAATCGATTTGATTCGCGGAAATCGTAAAGCGAGTCCGCTGGCATGACGATCGCTCGGTTGAACGGCATCAAAAGCGACTTCGAGAACTATCTCGGGAGTAACCTCACGAAAATGGCCTTCCTTGCGGATAGTGGTTCGAAGGAAATGCTCCGTTAAATCTTCGATTTCCTCGTCTCGAAGTCCCGAATAGGCCTTTCCAATGGTCTGCAATCCACCGGTTTCTTCATTCCGAACGGAAAATGTGTAGTCACTGAGCAGATGACTGCGCTTGCCGTGACCCTGTTCGGCGCCCACTACTACAACATCGAGGGTTGCTAGCTCTTTTTTGAATTTGATCCAACTGCCGCCGCGACTCCCAGGCGTATAGAGGCTGTTGGCGTCTTTAATCATCAAGCCCTCCTGAGATTCATGCCTGGCCGTCTGATACGCCTCGTCTATCTCTCTGATAGATGCAATCTCCCGAATTGGAGAGACTTTGACTCGATCCGGAAGTATCAGCTGGTTTAGCCGTCGCCGTCGCTCGCTCAATCGCGCTTTCATTAGAGTCTCACCGTTCAAGGAAAGCAAATCGAACACCATGTAGAGGACCGGAATATCTTCGGTTTCGAAAAAATCGAGCGGACGCTTCCTCCCCAGCCGTCGTTGCAAATCAGAGAACGAGAGCTTCCTCTCCGGGCCGAAGGCCACAAGTTCGCCATCGAGAATGAGCTCTTCGGCGAATCGAAGACCAGCTAACTCCGGAAATTCCTGGGAAATATTGCGTAAATCCCGGCTATAGAGCTCCGTCCGATCGGCTGTTCCGTGAAGTTGGGCGCGAATTCCATCATACTTCGCTTCGGCAAGAGCAGTTTGGGTCGGGAATTCCGATCGCACGCGGTTCCAAATCGCTTCGGCTGAAGATTCGGGGATCGCTAACATCGATCTGACTGGCCTAAACAGGGTGAGGTTTGCGGCCGAGAATTGATTCGTTTTCGCGAGGCGCGCCGTCTCGCCGATGTCTCCTGTTAACATATTGACTTCCTTGACCTGTTCGAGGCGTGCTCCAAACGCAGCCGCAATTGATTCCTCCAACAGGCCTTCCTTCAGGCCGATTCGGAGATCTCCTGTCATGATGCGAACGATATAGTTGCCGCCCTCGGGACCAACCATTCGGAGCAAATCCACGAGCAGCGCTGTTTTTGCCACGGGTCCGATGGCATCCTGCATAGCAACGAACTGCTTTGAGACCTCACGGATAGGTATTTCCCTGCCGATGGTTCGACCCAACAACACTTCGTAAGCGACTCGGCCGGCGTCCCCGTATCCGGCAGAAATGCTACGGAAATTTGCCTCGCTCAGTCCGCTAGCCTGGATCAATGCTTTGCGGATGACCGCCCAACCGACTTGCAACGTCTTTCCGATGGTGCGAGGGAAAGCGTGTCCAGTAAGGAATGTGGCAACGAGAGGTAGTTCTTCGTCACTCAGCGAAACCAGATAGTTGGATAGAGTTTCGATTTTCTTCAACTTACCAGTCAGACCGGCAATCTGGTTGCAGATTTCGGCGAACTTAAGAAATCCGGAGTTGGGCCTATCGTCGACAACTTGAACTGGGACCGTTTGAACCGGGAATGCACTTATCGGAAGTGCGAGTTCGAGCTGATTATCCTCCGAAAGACTCCACGCCTCGATACCTCTGCGCCGAAGGTCTTCAGCGAATTCACGGGCGAACCCATGGACAGTGAAGACCCGCTTGGGTTGGATCAATTCTACATATCTGATCAAGTCCGGATAATCGGCGTGGTCGGACAACGGGTAAGCGGCATCACACTGGTATCGATGAATCGTTGCCGGATTGAGCGCCCAGCCGGTTAGGATCGCCGTTCGCCGGTTCTTGATCCGTTGAACCAGCCTGCTCCGATTCGCGGTCGGCGGACAGATGACCACGCTGCCAGCGGCTCGACTTTCATCGTATGGAAAATATTCTGGGAGCGGTTGGCGGAGCTGCTCGTACAATTTGGTTATTTTGTAGACGCTCGGGTGGAGCAGAATGCGGAGACCGGTTCCTTCAAGCGCCGCCAAAATTTCCTGTGCTTTTCCTAACGAGTAGCCGAACAGGACAGGCACAAGGTTTTCTTCAAGGGCCTCCAGGCAAAACTTGGTGAGCTCGGCAACCACCTGTTCAATGGGTGGGAAAATATACTTAGGCAGCCCGTAGGTGGTTTCCATGATCAAGGTGTCCGCGTGAAGCCATTCGATAAATTCGGCGGACTTTCCCGGCCTCAGCTTAAAGTCTCCTGTGTAAAGTAGAGTCTCGCCTCCCATTTCGATGTAGAGCTGGGCTGAGCCGAAAATATGTCCCGCGGGCAGCAAGGTGACTGAGGCCCCGCGAAAACGTACGGGAGAGTGGAACGGGAGCGCGTGTTCTATTCTTGCGCCCGGCAATCGGATGGCCATCAATCTGGCGGTGACTTCCGAGAGAAAGACCTCCCGATGATTCCCGATGTGGTCGGTGTGAGCGTGGGAAACGAACGCGGTGTCGCGCTCATCCTGTGGATCTAACCAGAGATCTAACTCGGGAAGGAGGATCCCACGTTCGAAGGTGACCTTCATCCTCTCAACTTAGTCATTTTGGAAGGTAAATCTAAGACAGCGGAGGGCCACCGCTCTCCCGATATCGAAGAAACTCCTGATTGACACCTCCGCAGCTTCGGAGTTTGATCGCTCTTCATGAGATGTCTGGTCCCTGGGGCGTTTCTGGCCATGGTGGTCGGAGTTATCATAGTCAGAGCCGAGTATCCGTTGCCGATCGAGAGTGCTAACGTGTTGCCGGAAGCCATCAGTGACGATTTTGAGTTCCGGAAGTTCCAAATATTTCGCAACGCGACGATCGTTCCTGGGGCCACTCCCATCCCGACAAAGGACCTGATGATCGACTTTGAGCGGAAGCGCAGACTCTGGGGAGCGTTTCTGGCTACCGACGTTTTTGGCAAGATAGGTCAATATTTCACCTTTTTCTGGCGTGCCAAGAGACCTGCGAATCTCACCCTTCGCCTGGAATATCGGCAAGCTAATTTGAAAAACTACGTCCAGGCCAGGGAATTGTATTACCCGAACGCGAAGGGAAGCCGTACTTCAGAATTCGCGATTGTCGGAAGCGATTACGAGACCGACGGGCCGATCACTTCCTGGAGAGCGATTTTGATCGAGAATCAAAAAATAGTGGCGCTTCTTCAGTCTCGAACATGGCAATGAGGTCGCGTGCGAGTCATAAATTTGACACTTAAACACTGGGGAAGATATATTTCGGGAGTTTCGTGAATTCGCCACCTTCCATCTTGGTTGGGATAACGAGCCGAGCTGTCCATGTCAGGGTGGTGGGCAAAGGGTCGTTCCAGAACAGCCCTGCTTTGAAGGAGTTCTCAAAGCATATGTTGGAGCGAGGCTATCGCCATTTTGTGGTAGATTTGAAGGGCTGTCCTGTAATGGACTCGACCTTTATGGGCACCCTGGCGGGGATTGCCCTGCGTCTGCGGGAGTTTGGTAACGGTTCGCTTTCGGTCCGAAATGCCAACGAGCGGAACGCGGATCTACTCCAGAACCTGGGATTGAACAACCTGTTTGAGGTCGAATCGAAGGTGTCCGACGCGGAGTCGAAGGGCTCCGAGATGGCAACGGAGAACCCGGTTGGGGCCGCTCCCTTAGAAGATGATCACCCGATCGATCGCACAGACCAGGCTGAGTGCATGATTGCGGCCCACGAGGCTCTGGTTGACGCCGATCCGGAGAACTTGGCGCGATTTAAAGACGTTCTTGAGTATTTGAAACAGGATCTTCGTGCTGGTTCCAAATAGCTTCATTCAATGTGGTCCTCTTTGCTCATAGGACTACTTGCCGCCAGCATCATCGTCCTGATCGTCGTAGTTCGCAGGCAGGCGCGGAGAATCGAGGAACTCAAGCGCGCGAGAGAAGAGTTACAGGTTGAAGAAAACCGGGTTTTCGATTTTTTGCATGGTCTCGGGGAAGCCTTCTCGGAAGACTTGCGCTCCTCTGATCTACATCGGCTAATTGTGGAAGGAGCGACGCGAATTACCGATGCGCATGGCGGAGCGCTCTATCTGGTTGACCGAACCGGGAAGTTGCTGGTTCCGAGTTTCATTTCGAAGGACTGCCCACCTCTCGTCGAAGTTCCGAGACATATCTCCCAGCAAAGTCTGAATTCGCCGCCGGCGTTGAAGAGTTATCTCCGACTTCATACCGTAAAATCGGGCGAGGGTCTGCTTGGCGCGGTCTGGGAGCGAAAGGAACCCCTGTTTCTCTCCAGCAGGGATGCGGATCCGCGCCTTGATCGCCTGAGGCACTCCGCTCTCGAGATGGATTCGGTCATGATCGGGCCGCTCGTCTACGGGAACCAGAATCTCGGGGTGCTGGCCGTGGCGAATGGACCGATGACCACTCCTTTTTCTCCCTCGGATTTTGTGGTGTTTCAGTCCATTGTTGAGCAATCGGCATTCGCCCTTTACAATGCGGTGGTCTATTCGGAGGCCAGCGAGAAAAGAAGGATCGATCGCGATTTGGATGTGGCTCGGGATATTCAGCGCATCCTGTTACCGAACGCTGCGCCCGCATTCGCGGGGTACCAGATTGCCGGACTCAATATCCCGGCCAGCCACGTGAGCGGTGACTACTATGACTACATCGCCTTGGATGATCAGAGTCTCGGGATAGCGATCGCAGATGTTTCCGGCAAAGGTGTCCCGGCTTCCTTAATCATGGCCATGTGCCGCAGCGTTTTGCGCTCGGTTGCGCGCTCGAGCCAATCTGCCGCCGCTGTTTTACACGAACTGAATCGCCAACTGTATCCGGACATCAAGGAGGATATCTTTATCAGCATGGCTTACCTGATTGCCAAAAAGGAGGATCACGAACTTGTTCTGGCCAGAGCTGGTCATGACGCGCCGCTCCATTACCGCGTGCAGGACAGCTCCGTGGTCAAGATTAACCCACCTGGGATGGCGCTTGGAATTGACAGCGGAGGCGTTTTCAATAGGGTAACGGGCGATTTCAAGGTCCGCCTTGAAACCGGTGATTGCTTAATTTTGTATACAGATGGCGTGACCGAAGCTTTAGACGTCAATGGCCTGGAATTTGGATTAGCGAGGTTGATCGAGGCGATTCAGGTCAGTGCTGCAGACGGAGCTCCAGCGATTTTAAGTCGCGTGACCGGTGACTTGAAGATCTTCGTAGGCAACCATCCGCAGAACGACGATATTACGCTAATCGCGATTCGGAAGTTATGAGTGAGGTTGACCCAGAGAAAGAATTTAAATTGGAAGGCAAATTGATTGAAGAGAATCCATTTGGTGAGCCATCGGCGAAGCCGAATGCCTCTTTTGAAATATCGGGTGGAGCCCGCAATCCAGAGACGGCATCCCGGCTCAATGAGGAATCGGTGAAGGAAGAAGGCGCAGGAATCAGTATCAAGCAGTCGGGTGATACCCGAGAGCAACTCGGGCAATTGAAGACGGAGCTTGAAAAATACAAGGATATCGCACTTCGCTCAGTGGCGGACCTCGATAACTATCGAAAACGGATGGCTCGAGAAAAGGACGACGCAATTCGTTACGCCAACGCGAGTTTTCTGGAGCGCCTGATCCCGATTCTGGATAGTTTTGAACTAGGTCTTCAGGCAGCCAAAGTGGGAGGAACTCAGTCGGCGGTGATTGACGGAATGTCGATGGTATTCAAGCAGTTGCAGGAATTTCTGGCCAGTTGTGGCGTGGAAACGATCGACGCGACTGGAGAACATTTCGATCCGAATTTGCACGAGGCGATCGCGCAAGAGGAGAACGCCGAAGTGAATGACGGCGTTGTTATCCGACAGCTCCGAAAAGGATACAGATTGAAGGATCGATTGATTCGACCCGCGAACGTGGTGGTTTCAAAGGGGGTACCCGTCGGCGAAGACTCTGCAAAGGCCGGCGCTAGTAAGTGACGAATGGCTACGAAACGAGACTACTACGAAGTTTTGGGAGTTGATCGGAATACAAGCTCCGAGGACATCAAAAAGGCTTATCGCAAGCTCGCCGTAAAGTATCATCCGGATAAGAATCCGGGTGACGGCGGCGCAGAGGAGAAGTTCAAAGAGGTCGGTGAGGCTTATGAGGTTCTGATCGACGAAAACAAGAGAGCTGCTTACGACCGATTTGGACACGCGGCGTTCGGCCCGGGAGTCGGGGCTGGCGCGGCCCGCGGAGCGGGCGGCGGTTTCCACGATCCTTTCGATCTCTTTCGCGAAGTGTTTGGGATGGGTTCCGAGGGAGGCGGCGGAATTTTTGACCAGTTATTCGGTTCCAACATGGCTTCACGAGATCGGAGCGGCCGGCAACGCGGTTCCGATCTAAGGTATGATCTGCAAATCACTTTAGAGGAGGCCTCGTTCGGGACCGAAAAGGAAATCGAAATCCTGAAGCACGAAGCCTGCTCTCATTGCGGAGGATCTGGAGCCGAAACTGGCTCTCGCGCAACGACTTGTCCGACCTGTCAAGGCCGCGGACAAGTCATTACCTCGCGCGGGTTTTTTCAGGTCTCGCAGACCTGTCCTCGTTGTCACGGAACGGGACAGGTGATTGAGCGTCCGTGCCGTGACTGTGGCGGCGATGGCAGGCTGGAAAAGAGGTCGCGAATCAAGTTAAAGATTCCAGCTGGAATCGATGACGGCGCCCGTCTCCGCTCCTCTCGCAATGGCGAGGCCGGAATTCGCGGAGGTCCCATGGGGGATCTGTACGTGGTGATTCACGTTCGTGAGCACGATATCTTTACTCGCGAGGAAGACGACCTGTATTGTGATATTCCAATCTCGTTTTCCACCGCAGCTTTAGGCGGCGAGGCGAAAGTGCCGACGATTCAGGGTCAGGCTCTATTGAAAATCCCGGCTGGAACACAGAGCGGCACGCAGTTCCGCCTCCGCGGTCACGGCGTCCAAAACATGGACACCAAGAATAGGGGGGACCTGCGAGTGCGGGTCATTGTCGAGGTGCCGACCAAGTTGAATACCGAACAGCGACGGAAACTAGAGGAATTTGCGTCTTCGTGTGGCGACGATAACAGCCCGATGCACAAGAACTTCTTTGAAAAGGCTAAGGATTTTTTCCGTTAGCCGGCCAGGTGAGTACACATCGATTCTATATTCCGCCGGAGCGGTGGACTTTGCAGCCCTTGGTTTTGGAACACGCTGAGGCGCATCACTGCCTGGACGTACTGCGGCTTGGCGTTGGTGCGCGGGTCGTGATCTTTGATGGTCAGGGTTCGGAGATCACGGCCGAGATAACATCCGTCGGAAAAGGAATAGCGCATCTGAAAGACTTGATGTCCGTGAAAACGGAGCCTCTTCGCTGCGCCGTTACGCTTGCCCAAGCGATTCCGAAGGGGAAAAGCATGGATTTAATTGTCCAGAAGGCGACCGAGCTTGGTGTGGCGAAAATCGTTCCGCTTCTCTCCGATCGGGCGGTTGTCCAACTTGACGATGACGAAGCGCGAAAGAAGGGGGAGAAGTGGCGGCAGGTGGTGATCGAAGCGGCGAAACAATGCGGCCAAAATTGGCTTCCGGAAATTGCCGAGGCGATCACTACCAAGAAGTTTTTCGCGGAGTTCGATCGGTACGAACTTCCGTTGATCGCCTCTCTGCAACAGGATTCGCGTAGCTTCAAGGTAACCTTGGCCGAATTTCGAGAGCAACATGGGCGACGTCCCGGTTCCGCTCTGATGCTCATCGGGCCGGAAGGGGATTTCACGCCGGCTGAGACGTCATTGGCCAAAAGAGCCGGGTGTATTCCAGTGAGCCTGGGGCCGATCGTACTGCGAGCTGAAACGGCTGCAATCTATAGCTTAAGCGTGTTGGCGTATGAGCTGCAAGGCCAGGAAGCGTAAGCGGCATGCACGGCCTTTTTCCTTGCCAATGATTTTTCCCAGAAGCATTCTCCCAGTCGTGATGCGCGGCGGGTGGGTAGGTGTTGCGGTGCTGTCTTTGTTAGCGTGTAAAGCGCTCGCCTTCGATTGGACAGTCATTAAGTACGACGGACGCGATTATGTACCGGTGGAAGATCTGGCGAGATTCTATAGCTTCACCAAAGCGGATTATGCGAACGACACCGTTAATCTTCAGGGCGCGACGCTCCGGATGCAGGGCACAGCGAACGGGCGAGAGTTATACCTGAACGGTCTCAAGTTCATTCTCAGTTTCCCAATTGTCAAAGTGGATAATAGGATCCTGATGTCCAGGATGGATCTTAGCAAGCTAGTGGAGCCGGTGCTGCGCCCGGCGCGGATCCAAACCGCGCCCGTTCGCACAGTCGTCCTCGACGCGGGGCATGGCGGCTACGACCAGGGGGCGTTCAGCATGTTAGGAAACGAGAAAGACTTCGCGCTCGACGTGGTGGAGCGTGCGCGGGATCTATTGACCAAAGCGGGGTTCAACGTTCGCTTGACGCGCTCGGCGGACGTGTTTGTTCCACTGGAAGCTCGAGCCGCCTTTGCCAACCGGCAATCAAACGCGGTTTTCGTGAGTGTCCATTTCAATGCCGGAGCGCGTGAGGATGCCGGCGGGGTGGAGACCTACAGCCTGGCACCACGCGGTGTGCCGTCCACGAATAACGCAAACCTGAGTTTTGCCGATTTCCAGCCTTGCATTGGCAACACCCGCGACCCGGAGAATATAGCGTTAGCGACGGCGATGCACACCGCGCTGATTACCAAACTGGGGGTGAGCGATCGAGGGATCAAGCGAGCTCGCTTTATCGTCCTGCGTGACTGCAACATCCCGGGAGTGCTCATCGAAGGAGGTTTTTTGACGAACGCTCAAGACCGGGTCCGGATCGCGACCCCGGTCTACCGACAGATTTTGGCTCAGGCGATTCTGCAGGGAGTGCTTTCTTACAATCGTGCGGTTCGACGACGCGACGCTTCGGATCAGATGATGGTCAAACGCAACGACACCGCTGGCCAACCGGCGACCGATCTCGGAGCGTCCGTCTGGGACCCACTTAGGCCGAATGTCTATACTCTCCCTGATGATGCGCGAAAGTGAGCCTTCGCGTCGGCCGATTGGAGTATTTGACTCCGGTATTGGAGGTCTCACCGTTGTTCGCGCGTTGCGTGATCTGCTGCCGCACGAAGATATTTTTTACATCGGTGATACTGCCAGATTGCCCTACGGCGGTAAGAGCAAATCGACGATAGAGCGCTACAGCATCGAAATCAGCGGCTTATTGTTGGCGGAGAACTCCAAGATGATCGTCGTGGCCTGCAATACCTCCTCTTCGTTAGCCGTCTCGGTGCTTCAGGAATTGCTAAAAGTTCCGGTGGTCGGAGTGATCGCCCCAGGAGCCCGAGCAGCGGTGAAAGAGACGCGGATCGGTCACGTCGGAGTGATCGGGACAAGGTCGACTATCATGAGCGGGGCTTATGAGAGGGCGATCCACGCATTGAACTCTGAGGTTCGCGTGACAAGCCAGGCATGCCCCCTGCTGGTGCCGTTGGTCGAAGAGGCCTGGTTGAACGAGGAGATTACTCGAGAAATACTCCATCACTACCTGGATTCTGTCGTCACCGCAGGAGTCGACACTCTGGTCTTGGGTTGCACACATTATCCGTTGCTGACGCCTTTGATCGAGGAGGTTGCCGGCCCCGGAATTCATTTGGTCGATTCTGCGAAGAACTGCGCGGTCGCGGTGAAACAGACTCTGGAGGAATGGGGTCTGCAAAACGCAAAGAAGACGTCCGGGCAGCTGAACGTGGCTTTGACCGACAGCTCAAACTCGTTCCTGCCCACCGCGAAAGAAGTCTTGCGGCTGGATATTGATTCGGTCGAGACGCGCATTGTCCAGGGATGACGTTGCTTGGGGAAACGTGAGGAGAACGTAACGGCGTGTCGGCGTGTTGGCGTCGTCGGAAGCGTCTTAGCTTATTGCGGGATGAGACCGTCGGTAAGATTCTCAGCTTGGGATGCGCGCGTCCGGGGTGGCACGTCTCGACGCGGTTTCTATGAGCCGAAACGTTTTCGAAAGAACGTCCAAGATAAGATAGTTCTGGCTCTCAGCGGTTGGCGTGATGAAGGCGGGTTACCCGCAAGGGCTGACAACGTTTTATTTTATGGACGTGCCACGTCGGACGCGCAGGAGCGCATCCCGCGTCCGACACGACGCGCCGACACGCCGACACGCCGACGCGCTGCTCCTACTACGTTCCCCACCGGTGCCGCTGAAATGTAACCGTCTCCATCACACCGGCGGCGTCGAGTACGGTGCCTAGCTGATCGTAACCATCCGCGACCTGAACATGGGAATGGGCATCCGAGGCAGTTGTGACCGGGATACCGAGATCGACCGCCAATTTTAAGATCGAAATATCAGGATACTGTTCGCCGACGGCCTTTCGCCAACCGGCAGTGCTTGCTTCGATGGCCAGACCGGCTCTTTTCGCGAGACCAAGGATCGGTTGAAACAGTTTGGCTGGATCATAGTCTTGGGGACGCAGGCCGTGGATCTTTACCAGGTCGAGATGCGAGAGGCAATCGATGTGACCGCGCGATATGAGTTTCTCAAGCTCGCGCACATACTGGTCGAACGCCTCCGATGCGCCACGGGATTCTATCTGCTCAGTTTCCCCGGCGCGGTCCAGCATCTCAGTCTCCCCACTGAAGTAGTGGACGGAACCGAGTACAAAATCGAGCCGATCCCAATTCTTCTCCACCCAGTGCAGGCCGTCTGAAGAGGTCAGAGGATCATTGTCCAGCTCGATTCCGGCGAGAATTTGGACGTCTGGATTCTGCTCTCGGAGGCGGTCAATGACCGCAAAATCCACCCCGCCTATGTAACGGTCGTGATCGGTAAAAGCGATGCTCTGAATCCCTTTTGCCCGGCACTGTTCAATCCATGGCTGCAGTAGCTCGATGGTATACGGGCGCACATTGTGACCCTGAGGGTGCGTGTGGTAATCACGAGTCGGAAACATAAGTGATTGTTTTCTCTGCTGGACGAATTGCCTCTTTTGAGGCAATTGTTCAACGATTTTTTGCCGGAACACAGAATCCGAAGACGCTATGAACGACGTCTTAAATAAAGCAATAGTTCTCGTATTGAACCGAAATTGGCAAGCCATCGATGTGAAGACGCCTGCACAGGCCTTTTGCATGATGGCAAACGGCAACGCTACCGCTCTCGACATGTTTGGCACAAGCGACATGCGTCCGGTCCGTTGGCAGGATTGGATTGGGCTTCCTGTTCGGGAAGAGGACTGTTGGGTCCGAACGGTCCGCGGGTTTGTCAGGGTCCCGACAGTCTTGGTTTTGGCCCGTTACAACAAGGTGCCTAAGCGCCGGCCGAAGCTCTCCGCAAAGGGGATTTGGGAAAGGGATGGGGGCCACTGCCAATATACTGGCAGGAAACTCGCCCCGCATGAAGGCAATATCGATCATATCGTGCCGCGTTCGCGCGGTGGACTGACATCATGGGAAAACTGTGTCCTGGCCGATAAACGGATCAACAGCTTGAAAGGGAACTGTTTACCCGAAGAGGTGGGCTTACAGTTGAAAAAGAGGCCTCAAGTTCCCCGCGAGTTGCCGGCGACCTACTTCATCCGAAACGCTCACAATGTTGCCGATTGGGAGCACTTTTTAGTCCATATGAAGTGAGCCGACGCCGCGGCTGTTGCCGAAGCGTCTCGCTTCGCTCGTTCTCAAGAGGCAAAGCAGGGACGCTTTGCTTACCCGCGGGTTGTCCGGGTGAACTCTTAGGTTGCAGAGTCGCGACCTCAGCGGCAGATTCCGCTTCCCATGAGTGCCGAGATTTCGACCGCCTATGAGCCCAAGTCGGTAGAGGAAAAATGGTATCGGATCTGGCTGGAACAGAAATGCTTCCAAGCGAATACGGAATCCTCCAAGCCAGCCTATTCGATAGTCATCCCTCCGCCGAATGTGACCGGCGTGTTGACGATGGGACATGTCCTCAATACGACGATCCAGGATATCCTTGCGCGTCGTGCGAGGGCACTGGGTAAAGAGGTGCTTTGGCTTCCCGGTATGGATCACGCCGGCATCGCGACCCAGAACGTGGTGGAAAAACAGCTCCGAGCGGAGGGCAAGACGAAGCATGACCTTGGTCGTGAGGGTTTTGTGCAAAGGATCTGGAATTGGAAGGAGAAGTATGGCGGCATTATCATTCAGCAGCTCAAGAAATTAGGCTGTTCGTGTGACTGGTCTCGAGAGCGGTTCACCATGGATCCGCGGTATAGTCGGAAGGTGCAGGAAACCTTCGTGGATCTGTATCGAAAGGGATTGATCTACCGCGGCAAACGCATGGTGAACTGGGATCCCTTCTATCAGACCGCCTTATCCGACGAAGAGGTCATTTCCAGACCGACGAACGGAACGCTGTATTACATGCGATACGAAGTTGTCGAAGAGCCTGGAAACTACCTGGAAATTGCGACCACCCGCCCCGAGACCTTGATGGGCGATACGGGCGTCGCGGTGAATCCTGCCGATCCACGCTACAAGCGTTTCATTGGTAAACATTGTTGGCGGCCTTTTCCGCGGGCAAAGATTCCAATCATCGGAGACGCAGAGATTGACCCCTCATTTGGCACCGGCGTGCTAAAAGTTACGCCCGCGCATGACAAGCTGGACTTCGCTATTGGACAGCGGCATCAGCTCGAAGTGGTCGACGTCTTGAATCCGGACGGGACTTTGAATGGATTGGCCGGTGAAGAATTCAGCGGGATGGACCGATTTGAGGCGCGCAAGAAAGCCGCCGAAAAGTTGCATGATCTCGGACTGCTGGTGCGGGAAGAACCGTACCAGAACAATGTTGGTTACAGCGAGCGGGGAGGGGTGGCGGTCGAGCCGCGACTCAGCGAGCAGTGGTTCTTGAAATATCCGTGCCTTCAGGAAACTCTCAAAGCGGTTTCGACCGGCGAAATTCGATTTCGACCGGAGCGTTGGATAAAGACCTTTGAACATTGGATCGACAACATTCAGGATTGGTGTATCAGCCGACAGCTTTGGTGGGGTCACCGGATACCGGTTTGGTATCACAACGATGATCCGAACCGAATCTACGTCGACACGGAACCCCCTGGAGATCCGGAGAACTGGTATCAGGACCCCGACGTGCTCGATACCTGGTTCTCAGCTTGGCTTTGGCCGTTCGCCACGATGGACGAACCGACCGCGAGGAGGTTCTATCCGACCCAGGACTTGGTAACGGGTCCCGATATCATCTTCTTCTGGGTCGCCCGGATGATTATGGCGGGTTTTGAATACAAGCGGACGATACCATTTGAGAACGTCTTCTTTACCGGCATAATCCGCGATCTCAAGGGGCGGAAGATGTCTAAAAGCCTGGGTAACTCTCCGGATCCGCTCGATTTAATCGCCAAGTACGGGGCAGACGGTTTGCGGTTCGGTCTGATGCGGATCGCGCCGCACGGCCAAGACATCCGCTTTGACGAGAAGCAAATTGAAGAGGGAAGAAACTTCGCCAACAAGCTGTGGAACGCTGGCCGCTTTCGTCAGCTGCATGGCCCGCCCACCGACTCGCTCTCCCGGCAGCCTCTGAGTCCCTATTCAGCCGATATTCTTTTCCGTTTGAACGAGACCGTTAAGGGTGTCGAAAATGCTTACGCCAACTATTTGTTCACCGAGGCCGCCCAATCGCTTTACGAGTTCGTCTGGAGTGATTTTTGCGATTGGTTTCTCGAGGCGGCAAAGACTGAATTACAGAGCGAACAGGAGATTGTCCGCAATAACTGCCTCAGCGTGGTGGATCACGTTCTGTCCAGCGTCTTGAGACTGTTGCATCCCTTCATGCCGCATATTACGGAGGAGCTCTGGTATCGATTGGGATTTGGGAATTCCAGCATTCAATTTGCTAGTTTGGACGGTTTGGGGGTCGATAGCAGCAGGCTTAATCCGCTCGAAATCGCTTTTGCCAGACAGGTGTACGAAGCGACGACCAGTGGTCCGCAACCTTCGAGCGGAGTACCGGATTCCGTCGAATAAAAAGGTACGAATGATCCTAAAGCCCGCTTTTGCGGCTGATTTCAGCGTGTTTGCGCGCTTGATTGGCGCAGGCCCTTTCGAGGTCGACAATGACTTTACCCCAAGCCGGGGTCTTCCCATCGCGGTGACGCCGCTGGGTCAGGTTTTCATTCCGTTGGAGGGTTTTATCGACCTCTCCGCCGAGAAGGAGAGGCTTGCCAAAGAGATTGGGAAATTGGAGACGGAACTTGAAACGGTTCGAACAAAGCTTTCCAACGAGAGCTTTGTCGCCCGTGCGCCCGGCGCGATCGTTGCCGAACATCGGAAAAGGGAAATAGATTTTTTACGGAAGTTGGAGCAACTCCGCGAACGCGCTTCCGGGTTGTAAAGTGGGTGTTTCGCTCCTCGCGCAGGCGTCCTCGCTTTGCTCGGATCTCAAGAGCGAAGCGGGACTCGTGGTTGAGGCGTAATTTCCCGTCTGTAAATCCTAATTACTTCGTGTATTCTGCCGTTCCTCTATTAAATGTCGCAGCATCTTGAGAAAATCCTGGCGCATGCCGAACGCCAATTGACCTCAGAGGGAAGCAGGCGCCTCCGGGAACGTCTGGATTTATACAAGAAATTTCTTAAGATTGAAGAGCATCGGTTGAGGTTGAAGCATTACTCAGGAGCCGGCGGCCTGGAAATCGTTCGCGATCGCGCGACGCTTTTGGACGTCGTTCTCCGCCATCTGTTTGATGGAGCGCTGGAAGGTTCGGGATTTGCCGAGCGAACGCCGCCGGTTGCCCTTCTAGCGATTGGAGGCTACGGCCGGGGTGAGTTGAATCCCTACAGCGATGTCGATATCCTATTTCTGCACGACTCCCTCCGCATCGCCGATGAAACCGAGGAAGTGATCGAGCAAGTGCTGTACATGCTCTGGGACGTTGGCTTCAAGGTTGGGCATTCGACCCGGTCCATTGACGGCGCGATCAAGTTGGCAAATTCCGACGTGATTACGAAAACGTCACTTTTGGAGTCGCGGTTTTTAGCGGGCAATCAGCGGCTGCACTCCAAGTTCAGAAGGGAGTTTTTCGAGCGCTGTGTCCGAGGTCAGGTGGAGAACTACCTCAAGTGGCGCCTGGAAAATCAGGACGAACGCCACCGAAAGTATGGCGGCTCGGTTTTCATGCAGGAACCGAACGTGAAGAATGGCTGCGGCGGGTTGCGCGACTACCACAATATGCAATGGATTTGCTATTTTCGCGATGGCGTAATGAGTACCGCGAAACTGGTCGAGCGGAAGTACATCAGCGAAAGCGATCGCCGCGCCATTGATCGCGCCTACGATTTCCTCCTGCGGGTTCGCACCGAACTGCACTATTTAAGCAAGCGGCCTTCGGATTTGTTAACGCTTTTTTTCCAAGGCCAAATTGCCAATGTTCTCAATTATCCACAAAAGAACGTTCTTCGCCGCAGCGAGTCCTTCATGAGGGACTATTACCAAAACGCCCGGACAATCTATTTGACGACCAAGCGGGTTACCGAACGCTTTCTCTTGCCTGCGATCACCGAGCAAGAAGAAAAGCCGGTGTTTGGGTTTCTGGCTAACCGGAAACTGAAGACCGAACACTTTGACGGATTTTACAGCCACGGCCGGCTTATTTATTTCGAGAATCGCGAAATTTTTCACGAAGATCCCTTTCGTTTGATGCGCGTTTTCCTCTACGCACAACAGCGTGAAATGGAACTGAGTCCGGAGCTCCAGCAGCTCATTCGCAGGCGAACCAGGTTGGTAAATCGCACGTTCCAGTACGCACGATCTACCCGAGAGACTTTCGCGGCCATCTTGTCGCGGAAAGGCCAGGTCGGACACATTCTCCGGATGATGCACGAAGTGGATTTCCTGGGAAGATATATGCCGGAATTCGGCGAGCTGACCTGCCTGGTGCAGCACGAATTTTTTCACCGCTACACCGCGGATGAACATACCCTGGTTTGTATCGAGAAATTGGACTCTCTCATCGATACGGAGGATCCGAAATTAGCATCCTATAAGGCGCTTTTTTTGAAGCTGGAGGATCCCTACGTCCTCTACTTGGCGCTCTTGCTCCATGATACCGGGAAAGCCTCCGGTGCACGCCACCACGCTGAGGCAAGCGCGCTCAATGCGCAGAAAGTCGCCGCCCGACTCCAGCTTTCTCCGGAACGAAGACGAAAACTGATACTTCTCGTAGACCATCATATGACCCTCTCCGAGATCGCTCAACGCCGCAACTTAGAGGATTCGGCAACGATCGGCGATTTTGCGGAGATCGTTCGCAGTCCGGAAAACCTCGATGCACTGATGCTGCTGACTTTAGCGGATGGACAAGGAACAGGCGGGATGAATTGGTCCGACTGGAAGGAGACGCTGGTCTGGCACCTGTACCACGCTACCTCAAGTTATTTACATGATGAACGCGAGTTCTTCGCGGAACGGCGAATTGAACGTGAAAGCCTGCAACAATCGGTTGCCAAGAGAATGGCGAAAGACTTTGGCGAAGAAATCGAAGTTCATTTTCATTCGATGCCCGATCGGTACTTTCAAAGTCACAATATTAACGAGATCGTTGGACACCTGCGTTTGTTCAGGAGCTTCGTCGAGACGAGATCCCGTGATCCTGAGTTAGCTCTTTCATCGGTGGTCAAATGGCACAGCAAACCGGATCAAGGTCATAGCGAGTGCTGGATCTGTACCTGGGATCGGGTCGCTTTGATGGCCAAGATCGCTGGCTCGTTTGCGACGGCTTCGATCAATATCCTCAGTGCGGATGCCTATACCCGCGTCGACAATTTGATGTTAGGGATCTTTCGAGTTTGCGACACCAGTTTCCGGCCGGTCGTCGATCAGCAAGACCTGCAGCAGGTGGAATCGGTTCTCCAAGCTTCACTTGAGGAAATAGATTTCGACTTTGCCCCGCTTCTGGAGAAGGCAAGGAAGCGCACCGCATTTCACCTGCCGCTTGGAATGGATTTTCCGACGAAGCTGGTTATTTCGAACGAGATTCACGCAAACTACACGGTGATCGATCTGCAAACGGCGGATCGCCTCGGCTTGTTGTATGACGTGCTCTTCTGTCTTTCGAGGGCGGGGGTGAATATCGCGTTATCGCGCGTCGCGACAGAAAAGGGAGCCGCTTTCGATAGCTTTTATGTGACCGATGCGGAAGGAGGAAAGGTTACCGATCAAGCGACCCTTAGGCAGCTTCAGAATTCATTGATCACCGCCGCCACTGGAGGCGAGTACGAGACAAAGTAGAGTCCCTGCTCGCGGGTGAGCAGGCTAACCGGCTATGGCTAAAGATCACGGAGGGTCGCCTGGCGGCAACGACCCGAATCAATTTGATCCTTGGGTTCAATCCCAACTTTCGACCTACCACGTCCTTTGGCTGGAAAAGCAAGGCAACGTCATGAACAAGACCGAACTTCTCAAATATGCGTTGGCAGAATGGGTGGTCCGGCATCCGAACGACTGGTTTAAACTCACGAATATCGGTGCCGCCATCCGATCAGCTTTGGATGAGTTTATCGCGCGCCATAAGGAGGAATTTATCGCCACAGAATAGCGCGGCGCGATCGGCCTTAAGCGCGCTATATTCGAATCGGAATACTATCAGCAGCGCCGCGACTGGTTGAAGATTCACCCTCTTGCGACGTTGCCGGTAGTGTTTTATAGGGAACTCCTCCCGCATGGGCTTTATTTATATCCGATATCCTGACGGCCAGATGACGCAACGAACCGACGAAGAGACACGTCGTCTCTGGAGCGAGGGGTTAATGCCGGACGGGACGATTTACTGGCAGGAGGGAATGCCGGATTGGCAACCGGTCTCCAATTGGCTCGGAGAGAAACCGGTTGTGCTATCTCAGCTGGCACCGGACCAAACGAAGACAGAAGTCAGGGGGTACCATTTCCTGGTGGATCCCACCGGCCTGACGAGGCTGCTTCAACGGTTACTCTGGATTGGGGTGGCGGTCGCGGCTGTCGCGCTGGTGGATGATATTGTGGAATTTGTCCAGGTGCAAATCGGGCGGGTTACCCCTGACCAGTTAACGAATAGCGATCCGATTCAGGGTATCGTAGGATTGTTACAATCCGGAATTGGCGTTGTCACCGCCATTACCTTCTTGAAATGGGTCTACCGCGCTTACAAGAATGTCCAGGGATTCGGTGCGGAAGGCTTACGGTTTTCGCCGGGTTGGGCGATTGGGTACTATTTTATTCCGATACTGAGTCTCATTCGCCCGGTGCAGGTGATGAGCGAAATTTGGAGAGCCAGTTACGATCCCAGAAACTGGCCGCGTAATCCCGGTTCATGGCTGATTGCGACATGGTGGACCTTGTTTTTGCTGTATTCTGGAGTAACCCAAGTCTCGCTCCAGATCGGGATCCAGGCCTCGACGAACGACCAGTGGAGACTTGCCGCGATCTTCGCAATTTTGGGAGACTTGTTTTCGCTCCCGCTATCGATCGTTGTCTTGCGGTTGGTCACGGAAATCTACAAACGGCAGAAGGATCTGGTGGAAGGCGCCAGCCCGGAAAAATAAATCTAGCCCGCAATGAGCTCGTCGCTTCAGCATATGGGTGATTTTTGCGGGCTAGGCGGAGTTTAGATGCTGCCTGGCGTGCAACGTCCGAAAACGGCGAGGTTGCATATCAAAGAAGCGCCGGAAAACTTTCCGAAAATAGTCGGAATCCTCGTAACCGCTCGCGACCGCGATTTCGTTGACATTCATTGAGGTCAGGAGGAGCAGATTTTTCGCGTGTTTCATTCTGGCGCGATGGATGCCTTCGGTGGGATTGCAACCGTACGTCTGTCGGTAGACCCGCCCGAGATAGTCCGGATTGCAGTGAAGTTTCCGCGCGATCAGGGAGGTGGAGAGCGCTTCACGGAAGTTGCGGGTGATTAGTGTCTGAGCCTGGATGGCAAGGTTTTGGGAATGACTCGCGGCGGAAAAATACGGGCTGTATTGGAGGGCAACCTCTAGCAACATCAGCTTGACCAGCGTCGAAGCGTAGTTTTTTTCAAGCCGGTTTCGTTCCTGGTCATCCAAAAATCGAAGAAATAACTCCGTCAAACGCAGCGGTTCCGGCAGGCGGCAATGCTGCGGTATCACCGGCCCTTCGACTCCGGCTTCGGCCTCGTCAGCCCCAAGGTAAAAATGCACCCAGTAGAACGAGGTATTCGGGCCGTAGGGCGCAACTCCACGATGGAAACGCCCCGGCCAAAGGATGAGCGTGTCACCCTGTTCAAGCGCAAAAACGGTGTTCTCCTCACTCAAAACGAGCGTACCGGTTCTGGACAGGATGAGTTCGTAAGAGTCAATCACCCGTCCGTGATGGATGCCTTGAGCCGGCGAGACAAAGAGGCCGGCATTGCAGGCTTCAACCTTTAGAGCGTCCGAAAGACGCAGCGAACCTGATCCGTAAAGCCGGTCGTTCATTGGGGTGATGAAAAAATTAGAATCATCTGCATATTAGCTTCACAAATCCTGCAGACTCGAGCCTGAATTTACCACGTGACATGGGCTTCCCCGCCCGTGACCTTGGTCCATGCAACGGACAGGCGCCCAAAGTGACGCAGCTGAGTTCGTCTTGAGTCCGCAGGAGATGGAGAATTAATACGCATGCCGAGGAAACTTGAAGCTATTCTGGTCGGTTGCGGCGCAATGAGCGCCGAATGGATTCGAAGTGCCAAGGAGCTTGGAATTCAGATCTCCGCACTGGTCGACCTAAACCTGGAACTCGCGCGTTCACGCGCGGCAGAGTTCCACTTGGACGGTCCGCTCTTCTCCAATTTGGATGAAGCGATCGATAAAGCCCGGGCGCAGATGCTTTTCGATTGTACCGTTCCGGGCGCACACGCCGAAATTGATCTAAAGGCGCTGGCCAACGGACTGCACGTGCTCGAGGAAAAACCGCTCGCGACAAATCTCGATGACGCGCAGCGCCTGGTCGATGCCGCAAAAAAGAACAACCTGGTCCATGTGGTCACACAGAACCGGCGATTTAATCCTGGCGTCCGCAAAATTCGGCAGATCTTGAGCCAGGGTCTTATTGGTGAAATTACGACGGTGAATGTTGATTTTTTCGTCCCGGCTCATTTTGGCGGGTTCAGGGAAAAAATGGATCATATTCTGTTGATCGACATGGCCATCCACCCCTTTGACGCTGTGCGCTGCCTGACCGGCGCCAATGCGGAGAGTGTCTATTGCGAAGAGTGGAATCCCAAAGGGTCATGGTGGCAGCATGGCGCGTCAGCTCACGCCATGTTTCGAATGAACGGGGGAATCAGGTTCGCTTTTCGCGGGAGTTGGTGCTCCGAGGGGTTGCGGACGCCTTGGGACTCGGCATGGCGCATTATCGGCACCAAAGGAACGATCATTTGGGACGGACTTGAAGACATCCGAGGCGAGTACGTAAAGAAGCCGGACGGGTTCTTTTTCGAAATGCAGCCTTTCGGGCCGACCGAAGAGCCGGATCCCAGGGAAACGCGAGGGCACTTTAGCGTCATGGCGCAATTTCTCCGGGATGTTACCGAGGGTGTCCCGGCAGAGACGCGCAGTTCCGATAACATCCATAGCCTGGCGATGGTGTTAGGGGCGATTGAAAGCGCGAATAAGGGTCAATCGGTGCCGGTGTGAGTTGATGGGAAAGGGTTTCCTGGAGACACTGCAGATCGCCAGTACGATGACCGATACGCCAAGTCCGGGTGGCTGGGCCCACCATTTCTAATGTCCCCAATCCCAACCTTATGACGACCAATCAAGGCGCTCCCCGTTTGAATTACCAACGTAGTTTACTTTCTGTTGCTCTGACTTTTGGAATAATTATTGCCACGTTTTACGTGCTCAGCAAAGGGGAACACTTTTTTGTGCCTTTGGTGATGGCGGTACTCGCAGTCTATCTCGTCGATATAGTCAGTCGGGTGATACGTAAGATCCAAATCGCCCAGCATTCCGTGCCGGCGATCCTTTCTCTGATCCTGGCTTTCGGCATAATCTTCGGGCTTGGGTTCGCGCTCATTGAAATCGTTGCCCAAAACGCGTTTCACATCGCGGCAGCTGCGCCGAAGTACCAGGTCCGCTTACAGCAATTGCAGGGCGAGATTTTCTCCAGGGTGGGCATCGAGGAACCACCGGAACTTCGGGAACTATTGAAAGAGGTTGACCTGCGGTCGTTATTTACCACTGTTGCCAAAGAAGTGGCTGGCGTCCTGGAGGACGTCACACTCGTCTTGATCTATGGGTTGTTTATCATGCTCGAACGACGCTTTTTTCCGATCAAGGTTCAGGCGTTATTTCCTGATCCCGATCGGCGAAAAAACGCCATTCGAATCATGCGTCGAATTGATCGCGATATTCATACCTATCTTGGGGTGAAGACAGCGGTGAGTTTTACCAGCGCACTACTCGCCTACATTCTGATGCGGATCGTCGGATTGGACTTCGCGGAGTTCTGGGCTCTTCTCCTTTTCATCTTACATTTCATACCGACCATTGGGGTGATCGTGGCGACACTTCTCCCGACCGTGCTGGCAGCGGTGCAATTCGACAACCTCGGCCAATTTCTGATCATTGGTATCGGGATCACCGCGATCGCCCAGCTGATGGGTAACGTTGTCGAGCCGAATGTCATGGGAGAATCACTCAATCTGAGTCCTTTGACAGTGATCATCGCGTTAATCGTCTGGGGCTCTCTCTGGGGGATTGTTGGGGCATTCCTGTGCGTTCCGCTCACGGTTATTCTCGTAATTGTCCTATCAAATTTTGACTCGACGCGTTGGGTTTCGATATTGCTATCGAAAACGGGCGAGGTTCATTCTTCGGTGTGATGGCGATTGTGGGTATCTTTCTCGTATGAGTCTGCCAACCAGATTTGATCATTGCGTAGTCCACGTGTCCGACTGGGAGCGGTCGAACAGCTTTTATCGGGACGTTGTTGGAGTAGAATTGGTGGCAAAAAACGGGGGTTGGGCCTACAGATTTGCCAATGCCCAGCTCAACCTGCATGGACCGGGCGGGAAAGCAGAGCCATTGGCAAAAATTCCGGTCCCACCAGGGGGAAGTGATCTCTGTTTTGAATGGTCCGGGCCGATTAGTCAGGCGGTGGAACACTTGAAAGCCCACGACGTCACGGTGGAAGTCGGGCCGGTGCGTCGGTTCGGGGCGCGCGGCGATGGGATCTCAATCTACTTTCGGGACCCGGATGGGTCGCTCTTGGAATTTATCTCCTACACTGATCGCAACGAAGTGCCTCCTATTTCGGGGACAGGACACTAGCCTGTAAAGAAGTGCTCGATTTCTTCCCATTCGATGGCCGTCTGGCGTCCTTCTTCGAATTGGTGGAGCATCCAGTTGTGAGCCGCCTGGATTTTTGCATCTCCTTTGGGGAGCTCACGATGAAGATGCTGGCGCACCACAAACCAGGCGTTGGTGGCCGGACAGAACGCTCCGGCCGTGATTCACGCCCGTCTCCGTTCGGGAGAAGAAATTCCTGGATTCGGTCATCCGCTCTATATCCGGCGGTGATCCGCGCGCGAGATTGATTCTGCAGCTGCTGAGGGAAGATTTTCCGGCGGAGTTCTCAAAAATCCAAAAAAGGATTGAGGATTCGGAGCGGGTACTGGGCAAGTCGGCAAATGTGGATCTGGCGCTCGCGGCCGGTGGCGAGAGTATTGGCGCTGCCTCCGCAATCCGGATTTTATTTGTTCGCGTTAGGCCGGACCGTCGGCTGGATTGCGCATGCCGCGGAGCAGCATAAAAGCGGAGTATTCATTCGGCCAAGGGCCCGCTATGTCGGGGTAATGCCTTGAGCGCATCCCGGCATTGAGTCGGAGAAAGCAAGGTCATCCTTTTTTCGAGCGAATGACGATCTCGACGCGGCGATTGAGCTGCTGTTCATCGACGGAGCGATCTGCCGGTACGATGAGCCGAGTTTTGCCATAACCCTGCGTTTGGATTCGGTCCGCCTCGATGTTCATATTTTCGACCAGCCATGCCTTTACGGTTTCGGCCCGGCGCTGGCTTAAATCCATGTTATACTCGTCGCCACCGAAGGAGTCGGTGTGACCTTCGACCTTGAAGACGGCTTGAGGATTGCGCTGGATGAGGCGTCCCAATTTTTGCAGGCTGGCGGTTGCTCCCGGACGAAGATTTGCTGAGTCATAGTCAAACAAAAGATCGGTTGGCATCAAGATCGGTGCGGTTCCCAAACCAAGCTGTCCTGAGCCCGAAAGAAGTTGGTCCAGGTTACTGAACCCCGCCGGGATTCCCGCGCTACCGGAAATGCTTGAATCACCGACGTCCTGATTGTCAGTTTTACCCGGGTTTCTCTTATTTCCCGAAGCGATCTTCGGGCGTGTTGGCATATCGGGCTTATCCGTGAGCAGCTGCTCGCGTACTTCGCTCAGTTCTTTCTCAATGGCCACGGCGCTTTCCACCTTTGCCTTGGCTGCCGCCGTTTGGGCGGATTGAGTGTCGACACTGGGCTTTTCTTTGAGCCGAGGGACTTCAGGTGAACTCACTTCAGGCGTTGCCCTTAATTCCTGAATGTCCTTTTCGAATGAACCATCAAATTGGGTAAGATTTGCGATGGTACCGAAGTCACCGGAGGGTTTGCCTGGAGTTGCGGCTGGTTTGGAATCAGTTTCCAGCAGCTTCTTGTCGATTTGCAGGCGACTAACGTTGAAAGCGCGAGGAACAAGACGCGGAATGTCGGACTGTACGAATCGGTCGAGCGTTTTCTTGCTGAAATAGTAATAGAGTCCGAAATGAAACAGAAACGAGAGAGCGATCGCAGGCAGAAGCCAATGTCTGAGCGATACTGCGCTGTCCGCAATTGGATCCTCTGAATAGTGGGCCATACAGCTGCGGAGTATACAACGAACCGCAGCGAAGGACAACGGGTGCGTGGGTGAGGAAGCCGAGAAGCCAAGAAGGACTAATCATCTTCTTTTTGAATCGCTCCATTCCTGGCTTTTCGTCGTTTAACGACGCAAGAAGAAGGCTTGATCTTATGCTCGGACGAGATGGTCGGTCCTTCTCGGTTTCTCGGCTTCCTGGCTTCTCGGCTTCTTTTTCCGTTGACGTTCGCTGTCCTTCGTTGACGTTCGCTACCTGTCTATGGCCCAGGATAAATCCGCTTCTGAACGAATGGAGAAAATTGTCAGCCTGTGTAAACGGCGCGGGTTCATTTTTCAGTCGAGTGAGATTTATGGTGGATTAAACGGGTGTTGGGATTACGGACCTCTGGGGACGGAGTTGAAACGGAATCTGAAAGACTTCTGGTGGCGCCGGATGGTCCGCGAGCGTGATGATGTGGTCGGGATGGACGGTTCGATTCTGATGAATCGTCAGGTTTGGGTGGCGAGCGGTCACGAGGCCACTTTCACCGATCCCATGGTGGACTGCCGGATCTGCAAATCTCGTTTCCGAGCGGACCAACTACCGGAGAAGAACGGGCGGAAACGGTGCATTGCTTGCGGGAGCGACGATTTGACTGAACCTCGCGCCTTTAATCTGATGTTTAAGACCTATGTTGGGGCGACGGAAGACGAGTCGGCCGTCACCTATCTTCGCCCCGAAACCGCGCAGGCAATTTTTGTTCAGTTTAAGAATATCCTGGAAGTGTCACGAAAGAAGCTTCCGTTTGGAATCGCGCAGGTTGGGAAAGCGTTCCGAAACGAAATAAATCCGCGGAATTTTACTTTCCGGTCCAGGGAATTCGAGCAGATGGAATTAGAATATTTTTGTCGCCCCGACCAAGGACTCGAACTCCTCGAATACTGGTTGAAAGAGCGCTTGAGATTTTACTCGGATATTGGCATTTCGTCCGATCTTTTGCATGTCAATAGGATTCCGCCCGAGGAATGTGCACATTATTCCAAGGGCACCTACGATATCGAGTTTCAATTCCCGTTCGGGGTCCAAGAGCTCGAAGGCGTGGCCTACAGGACGGACTACGATCTCACGCAACACCAAAAGGCCAGCGGCAAACCTCTAGAGTATTTTGATGAAGAGACGAAGCAGCATTTTATTCCGCACGTGGTTGAGCCGAGCGCTGGCGTGGATCGAACAGTGCTGGCGTTGATTTGCGCGGCCTTTGTTGAGGAACATGTGACCGACGAAAAGGGCAAAACGGAAATCCGGACCGTACTAAGATTTCACCCGCGGGTGGCGCCCATTAAATGCGGGATTTTCCCTTTACTGAAGAACAACGAACGATTAGTCCGCCAGGCTCGCGAGATACTGGATTTCCTCCGGCCCCATCTGATGGTTTTTTACGATGAGTCAGGCGCGATTGGGAGGCGTTATCGCCGGCAGGACGAGGCCGGTACTCCCTATGGAGTGACCGTCGATTTCGATACGATCGGTGAGAATGGGCCAGCAAACGAGGGTACAGTCACCATTCGCGAAAGAGACTCGATGAAGCAGGAAAGGATCGCAATTCCTGAAATTAAGTCGTTTCTGCTCGAGAAGATCTCTTGAAACCGCTATCGGTGGCTGATGGCGAAACTCTTGACCAGAGGGACTCGTTCAGCAGGCGCCGCACGGAGGAAAGGCCTCGCGGGCAAAACCCCGGCGGGAGTTTGGGTGCTTGTGGCAATGGGACTGTTCTTTGTCATCGGAGGAATAGGGACTGGCGCCTTCATTGCCTGGAAGACAATCCTTAACACGGCCCCTCCGGCGGTGAATGAAGCTGGCAGCCAGAGGATAAAGGCGGTGCCGGGCGTAACCAGTTCATCGCAGGCGGAAGGCGTAGTGGAACGCCCAAAACCAATGATCGCGGACAGCGATTCCCCAACGGCGGTGGCTTTCGATCCGGTCGAGCGAGATCAGGTTCGCGAAGAAGTACTGAAAAGAATTGACCTGATGAGAGGTCTCTCCGACGCGGAGAAAGACAAACTGTATGTGCAGGTCGAGCGAGCTCGAGGTTTTACAAAGATCGGAATTGTCCGTTTCACGCAAAATGGGACAACGCCCGGAGCCGCTCAGACAGAGGGGTTAATCACCAGCCTGAATGAACCGGGCCTGCGGAGACTTCTAGCTGACCCGACCGTTATCCTCATCATGGTCGGATATGCCGACAAGCAGGGTGAGGAGCCAAGAAATGTGGAAATTTCGCGAAGCCGAGCGGATAGCGTGGTGAAGGTATTGAGGGAGAAGACAGATTTGACGAACATCATGCATACCGTCGGGATGGGCGGTCAGGATCTTTTTGACCAATCCAATCTTGATAAAAACCGGTTAGTTGAAGTCTGGGCCGTCCAACCGTAGAAACGAGCGAGGTACCTGTCCCATTTTTCAGCGTAATCTTCGGGCAATCGGTTGGCGCTGGCTGGCAGCTAAAGAGCGGGCCATGAGATTTACTCGAGAGATGTTGGCTCGAATACGTTCGATGTAACAGTTTTTGCCGAGTCGATCATCAAGAACTCGGTAGATCCCACTCCACTCCTCTTCGAGCATGTGCATGGCGTATCCGTTAAAAAATTTTTCGGTGCCTTCCAGTAGATCAAGGAGATTTTTGTGTACGGCAAAGCTCGTCTTTTGGAATCGAGAAAAATGTGATGCTTCCCGGAATTCCAGGTACAGTCCAGCCAGTCGTTCCGGGTAGTCCTCCGCGGCCATCTGGCCAAGCATATCCCCAGTGGCCACGATCGCTCCGATCAACCATTCGCGAGAATCGCGAAACGGGATGTCCTCCATGCGTTCGGAGATAGCCGTGGCGCTGATCGCGTTCTGGATTCGGCGTAACTCGTCGCGATTGAAACCGAAAGCCGGCAACAGATCCCAGGCAAAGAAGCAGCTGCGTCCGACGTGAATCGCGGAATATTTTGCGCCGGAGCCGTCGAGATCGTCGCGAAATTTCAGGTAACCCGTGTCATGGAGAATAACGGCTGCGATGGCCAGGTTCCAATCCCGTTGTGCCAGGGACGAAATAATAGGATTGCGCCGGTGCGAAGCCAGCAGTTCGACGACCGCGGCCGTTGCCTGCATCGTGTGATCAAAATCATGAAACGCCGTATCACATGCCTGAAACCGCGGGTCGCGACCATGGAAAAGGTCGAAGGAAAACGTGATCAGGTCTTTGGCGGGATACGATTCCGCATCGCCGAAGGCTTCTTGGAAAATCCGGTCGGTGAGTTCCTTGGTGGCTAGATAGCTCTGGGGATGGAACATCTTCTTAGATGCTGATCACGGTTCATCGGCGCTTGAAGGAGAGCAACACAAAAGTTGCGTTGTTGCGCGTTCTCCAGGGGTTCTGGAGATTATGATCCTTTGGGTCAAATGTCTTTCGAGATGCATTAATATTCGAAAATGGCGAAAAAATCAGTTGATGAAGAGTCAACCGCCGAATACTGTTTTCCACCAGCTCGATTGGCCCCCAGAACGTGTTCCCCCTCTGATCGAGCTGGTTTATTTTTTTCACGATTTCAGTTGAGCTAACCGAAGATTTGAACCGCAGATTTCACTGATTACACAGACGTTTTTAGTCCAAGCCACCCGCGACGCTCATCACAGTTTTTGGCACTCGACGAAGAGGCGGTGAAACAGTTGAACGACTTCTTCAGTCCGCGTGCGATCAACAAGCCAAGTAACTCGGAACGACGAGGTGGCAATTCCGAAACAACGGACATTTCGCTCGCGCAGGGCTTGCGAACCTTGAAGTACCTTACCGTGTGAAGCGGTAATTCCCGCGCCGATAATGCTAACGGCCGCCGCGGAATCATCCCAACGCGCTGGAAGAGCCTTGATGGCCGCTTCCAGCTGGGCTATCTGGTGAAAATTCTCTTTGGACACGACCATTGTAAGACCATCCTGCTCGGTCCCTCCGGTGGTCACGTGGAGCTGCTTACCAGGCACACCGAAATTGTCCATCAAGATCAGTAAGCGATCCACTTCGCGACTCTGAACGACCAAAACCTCTTTTTCGCTCGTTATCCCTACAACCGAACCCGGTAGCCGAGGACCATACTTGCGAACCACGGTGCCGTCCGCGGTCGAGTCTTCCTCAGGCAATGGGCTGCTTGTAGCTCTGGCATAGATCGAAATCCCTTTTTCTTTGGCAAATTCGACAGCCTGGGCATTAAGGACCCTGGCGCCTGACTCAGCCAGTTCCTGGCTCTCCTCGTAGGATAGAACGGGAATCCTCCAGGCTTGTGAAACGACCCGCGGATCTGCCGTGTAGACGCCGTCGACATCAGAATAAATTTCGCACCATTCCGCTCCCAGCGCCGCAGCCATGGCCAAAGCCGTTGTGTCACTCCCACCACGGCCCAAAGTGGTGATCTCCTTGCGGTAGGAAACGCCCTGGTAGCCTGCGATGACCACAATTTTTCCCCGAGCTAACTCGTCTTGGACTCGGAATGGACGAACTTCGATGATCCGGGCATCCACGTGGCGATCGTTCGTGATGATGCCCGATTGGCTTCCGGTGAAACTGATGGCATTCCCGCCTAGTTCTCGGATCGCCATGGACAAGAGCGCCATCGAAATGCGCTCGCCGGCCGAAAGCAACATATCCAGTTCTCGCCGGTCGGGATTGGGCGAAATCGTCTTGGCAAGCGCGAGCAGCTCGTCGGTGGTATCTCCCATTGCCGATACCACCACGACCACTGCGTGGCCAGAAGCCCTTGTCTGCATTACGCGCTCAGCGACTCGTCTTAGCTTTTGCGCGTCCGCGACGCTACTGCCGCCATACTTCTGAACAACGATCGACATGGGAAGGGGAGTTTTGGGTTTTGGGTTTTGAGTTTTGCGTGGGGGGTGGGTGGCCCCAGAATGCGCGGAAACGAATGGCGGTGCCAACCCAAAACCCAAACCCAAAACTCAAAACTCAAAACGGCTGACCCCGCTACGTGCGGCGCAGCTTTCCGCTCGGGGTGCGCGGGAGGTCTTCCACGATGCGGAAGCGTCGTGGAACTTTTCGCGGGTCGATCCTCTGGAGGAGCAATTCTGAGAGTCGTTCGGTCGGGCCCGGCGAACCCACGACCTCGGCAGACAACGTCTGAGACGCCGAATCGAAGAACACTCGACTTTCTTCAATTCCGGGCAAGGTGTTGAGAATTGTCTCTACCTCTTCGCAAAAAAACTGAATTCCATTGATCTGCAGCCGATTCTTTCCGCGGCCGGCAAGAAAGATGTAACCGTCCTCGTCAAGCCGAGCAAAATCGCCGGTTGGATACCCGTACTCCTTCAGGAGCCGTCGCACTGGACGCCAGGGGGCCAGATAGGCATCGAGAAGGCCCGGGCCATTGATGTGCAGCTCCCCGATTTCTCCCTTCTCGACCGGCTTACCGTTCTTGCCGACCAAAGTTACCGTGTAGGCGGGCATCGCGAGACCGACCGAGTCCACTTTATCGGCTCTGGTATTGAGGGTCAGGAGACCGACTTCTATGATACCCAGAGCGGGATTCAGATTTTTGTTGAAGCGTCCGGCAAAACCCCCGGCAACCTGCTCCTGGAGAGGCGCCGTCGTGGAGATGGCAAGGCGCACGGAATCGAGCGTCGCGATATCCGACCTGATGAGATCCTGGTAGAAGTCGGGCGAACCGTAAATGATTGTCGGGCGATCAACGTGAGCTATCTGCCGCCGTTTTTCGCTCGTCGCAGCTGTGAGGACGGTGGCGCCGCGGGAAAGGTAAAGGAGGATAGAGGCAACAAAATGATCAGCCATCGGCAGCGCAAACCAGATCTTATCATCTGGGTTGATTTGCAACATCGCGTCCGCGGCGTCTAAGCGCTGCAGAATCGTTTGGTGCCCTAGTAGAATGCCCTTGCGAACTCCCGTCGTTCCGGAGGTAAATCGGATATACGCCGGGTCGCACGAGCGGAACTCTTTGTCGTTCTGATCGTCCACGGGATCCGCAAATGGAAAACGAAGCAAACGGCCGTCTTCCCGGAGCAGCCAATGCACTCCGGCCGCCTTGATCACGAAATCCTTCTCTTCCTCGGGCAGGAAGGTGGCAATTGGGACAAGGCAAAGGCCCGCTTTGAGCACGCCTAAGGCTGAGACCAGGAAATCTGTTCCATCCGCCAACATCAGGCCGCATCTTTCGCCTTTGCGGCATCCCCGTTCAGTTAACCCATGAGCCACGTTGTCGACGCGCTCGATAAGTTGCCGGTAGGTCACGCCTTCGTCTCCCTCAAGCCTTGAAAAGGCCAAGTGGTTGGGCCGCGTTTCCGCATGTCCTCGGATGATGGTCAGAATATCCACGTGGTTTCCTTCGCTTATCTATCAACTGGTGCTAGTGTCCTGTCCCCGAAATAGCATGCTATTTCGAGGACAGGACACTAGCATTCTGGTCAACCCGTGACGATATATACGGGCCTTGTATGTCTGATAAGCGGAAACGGTTTGTGATAAAGTTTGGGACCGGAATTCTTACGAAATCATCCGGTAACTCATTGAACCCCAAGCAGCTTCGGCGGCTTACGACAGAAGTGGCGGATTTGGTGCAAGCAGGTCATGAATGCCTTGTGGTGAGCAGCGGAGCGGTAGGCGCCGGATTGATGTTGATGGGTCTTCCTCAGCGCCCAAAAGATCTTCCATCCATCCAAGCCTGCGCGGCGATCGGGCAATCTCGCCTGATGCGGCTCTATGAGACATTGTTTCATCGACATGGACTCCATGTCGCTCAGTTACTTTTGAGCCATCAGGATATCGACAGCCGCACCCGGTACCAGAATGCAAAAAACACGCTGGAGCGCCTCCTGCGCTTCGGAAATGTCGTCCCGGTCATCAATGAAAACGATTCGGTCGCTGTCGAAGAATTAAGGTTTGGTGACAATGACCGCCTTTCTGCTGAGGTCGCTATCCTTGCTCAAGCGGATCTGCTGGTGATCTTAACCAGCGTGGAGGGTTTATTGGACGAGCAGAAAAAGTTGATCCCGAAAGTGACGGATATTGATTCGGTGTTTCATTTGGCAAGAAACGAGACTGGAATTCACTCGACAGGTGGCATGACGACGAAGCTTCAGGCGGCAAAAATGGCTTTTCAAGCCGGGATTCCCACCGTGATCGCCAGCGGGTTTGACGCCGGGATCCTCGCTGCGACAGCCGCCGGTCGGCCGACCGGCACCCAATTTCTGTCAGACAAATGATATCAAACCTCTCAGAAGCTCTTGAGCGGATTGGGCAGCGAGCGCAATCCGCGAGCCATATCCTCGCTCAAGCGACGACTGAAACAAAAAACGAGGCTTTATTGGCGATTGCCCGTCGAATCGCCGAGAAGACGAAGCCTATCCTCGCCGCGAACGAGGCCGATTTAAAAGCAGGTTCTGAACGGGGTTTGAGTTCAGCAATGCTTGATCGGACCCGGCTGGATCCCGGAAGAATTCAAACAATCGCCGACAGTGTCCGCGAGTTGGTTCATCTTACCGACCCGGCAGGTGAGGTGTTAAAGCAATGGTCACGCCCCAACGGCCTGAAGATCTCGAAGATCCGGGTTCCGATTGGAGTCATTGGGATCATCTATGAATCCCGCCCGAACGTCACGAGTGATGCAGCTTCACTTTGTCTTAAGGCTGGAAACGCGGTGATCTTGCGGGGTGGCTCTGAGTCGATTCGGTCGAACATGGCTCTGGCGGAGGCGGTTAGCCTTGGATGTCAGGACGCCGGCTTGCCCGAATACTCAGTCCAGCTGGTGCCTGGCACGGACAGGGCGGCTGTCACGCTGATGGCTCAGCTTGACCGCTACATTCATTTGATCATTCCGAGAGGAGGTCGCTCATTGATCGAGGCGGTCACCTCTGCGGCGCGAATGCCGGTGATCAAGCATTTCGATGGAATATGTGCCGTGTACGTGGACCGAGCGGCAGACTTTCGCATGGCGGAACGAATTGTGGTCAACGCCAAATGCCAGCGACCAGGCGTCTGCAATGCTATCGAAACGTTGTTGGTTCACGAAGAGATCAGTCGTCAATTCCTGCCACAATGCGCCACTGCTCTCTGGGAGCAAGGCGTTGAGCTGCGGGGTGACGCTGTGACTCAAGAAATCCTGGGCCCCAAAGTGCGAGCGGCGACGGAGGAAGACTGGAGCACCGAATATCTGGACCTGGTCCTGGCGATTAAGACGGTCCGCACTCTCGAAGAGGCAATAGAGCACATCGGAGCCTATGGGTCGCATCACAGCGACGCGATAGTCACCGAGAATCCTGTGGCTGCTCGAAAATTTTTGCATCAAGTCGACTCTGCGGCGGTCCTCTGGAACGCTTCGACGAGGTTCAACGATGGTGGCGAATTCGGCTTTGGGGCGGAGATCGGAATCAGCACTGATCGGCTCCATGCGCGTGGTCCGATGGGTTTGGAAGAGCTCATGAGCTACAAGTATCTCGTAGAGGGCACGGGCCAAGTGAGATGAAGTTTTGAGTTTTGCGTTTTGAGTTTTGGGTTGTGCCAGGGCGGCCACGATTACCCAAAACCTCGCCCACGGGCGGGACGCCGGTGTCACGGTGAACGTCGCCTTCCTGCGATAAGTTCGATCGCGGAGCAAACGCGACGAACGAGACGCTGGGTTCTGGGTTGCGGCAAGGCGGCGCCGATCACTCAAAACCCAAAACCCAAAACGCAAAACGCAAAACGCAAAACGCAAAACGCAAAACTTTCCCCCCCGCGCGGTTGACAACTAATCCATTTCTCTGCCGCGCGCGCTCTCGGAACAAAACTTTGCGGGTTCGGCAAGCAAAATAGTTTGTTCTCTAGCGAATTTCATTGACCGAAGTGGCGTCCGGCGGGTAGAAATGGGCCGCTATGGAGTAAAGTGGTTCACTTGACCATGGTTTGCCGATGGAATCGCCCCAAATTGAGCAGCCGATATTTACCGGAGAATTCCGGCACGCGATGGACGGGAAAAATCGCGTTACCATCCCTTCGCGCTGGCGTCGGGGCGATATAGACGAGTTCTTTGCCATTCCCAATCTCGATGGAGGATTTTTGATGCTGATGCCGCCAGGGGAGTTTAAGCGCTTAGCCGAAAAGGTGGAGCATGACGAGAGTTTGGCGCCGGCCGAGCGGCGCAGGTTTATCCGTCAATTCTCTTCCCGGGCACAACATGTCACCAGTGATAAGCAGGGACGAATCGTGCTTCCCGACGAGCAATGCAAACTGCTGAATCTGCGGAACGAGGTGGTGCTGGTCGGGAATTATTCCAGGTTCGAAATCTGGAGTCCGGAAGTTTGGCAAAAGACCACGGAAGCAGACGCCCAAGCGTTCAGTGACATGCTGGGGAGGGTTGGTATCTAAGCGATGAAGACGTTTTACTGGCTTTTTTGCAAAGGACAATCGGTTCAACTGAAAGGCCGGGATGATCGCGCTGATTGAAGAGAAATACATGCCTCCTCTAGAAGGACAAAACGCCAGTCGCGGTTTTCACCTGCCGGTGCTGTTGCGGGAGACTGTTTCGGCGCTGCAACCGGCGCCAGGCAAGATTTTTTTGGATGGAACAGTTGGAGGGGGCGGTCATTCTCTTGCCTTATTGGAAGCGGGTGCGTCGGTGATCGCTTGCGATCAGGATCCCGAGGCCTTGGCAGAAGCCTCAAGTCGGTTGGCCGCATTTGCCGGCCGAGTTCGGTTTGTGGAGGCGAATTTTGCTGACCTGCCTGATCGGTTGCAGAGCTTTGGCGTGACTGAATTGGACGGTATTCTTCTCGATCTCGGTGTTTCGTCGCATCAGCTTGATACCCCTTCCCGCGGTTTTAGTTTTTTGGGGGATGGGCCGCTGGACATGCGGATGGGGCCGCATGTCCAGCGGACAGCAGCAGAAATTCTGAACCAGAGTTCGCAGGCAGAGCTGGCGCAGATATTTTTCGAATTCGGGGAGGAACCGGCGGCGCGGCGCCTGGCTGCGCATTTGGTGAAGGTGCGGACAAGGGCTCCGATTCAGACGACGCAAGATCTCGTGAGGGCGGTGGAGTCGATCATCCCCAAGCGAGGGCCAAAGAATCCGGCGACGAAAGTTTTCCAGGCACTTCGCATCGCGGTCAACGCGGAGTTAAGCGTTCTTGGGCGCGCGTTGCCCGAGCTCAGCCGTTCGATAAAGGCCGGGGGACGGATGGCTGTCATTACCTTTCACTCTTTGGAGGATCGCATCGTAAAGCACTATTTTAGAGAAGTAACTCAGGAATGGATCGACAGGCCTGAGTGGCCGGCGCCACGAAGAAATCCTGGGCACGCCTTTCGGTTGATAACGTCTCGGCCCATTCAGCCGAGCGAGGAAGAGGTCGGAAAAAACTCACGAGCTCGCAGCGCGAAGCTGCGGGTCATTGAAGGGATCAGGTATGAATCGTAATCGCAGTAACATCACATATTCTATCAAGGTTGCTTCTATCTTAAAGGTAGTTGTCAGCACGGCAATCATGGCGACCGCCGGATTGTCTTATGTCTATTTGAAGAATCAGCTCCAGCAATATGGAGAGATTCAACGTCGATTGGAGCACGAACTCACTGAAATCCGAACGGCCAATGAGGCTGTCCGTGTGCAAGTTACCCAACTCAGTTCGAGAGGTATTCTCGAAAAGAAGCTGGCTAAGAATTCGCTTGGCCTTGTGCCGATCGTAAATGATCAACTCGTTCGCCTTAACCAGCGGCACGATGGCATCGGAGATGAGTTGAGGGTCGTCTCCAATCGCGGCTTTAACCAATGATCTGGAATGCGCAAGCGCGCGCCGTCACAGTCTGTTTCGGATTGGTCGGCCTATTCAGTGTCTACTCGTTTCGCCTGATCGATCTACAGATCGTGCAGTACGAGAAGTTCACGACGCTTGCGGCTGAAAAACATAACCACAAACAAATCATTTATGCCAGGCGTGGTATCATCCGAGACGCTCATGGCGAGCCTCTTGCAGAAAACATCCCGGTCAAGACCGTCGTTGCCGACGCGTCGCATATACGGGATCCGGTGGCTGTGGCAACGGCAATCGCGGATCAGCTTGAAATGGATCCGCGCGACCTCGCAGATAAGCTGAGACAAAACGGCAAGGGTAGCAAACACATTGTTCTGAAGGCAGAGATTCCGGAGCAGACGGCCGAAAAGATTAAGGAATCTCTCCGCGTCGCGAATTTGCGGGGGATCTATTTCGATCAGGACTTCGTGCGGGTCTACCCAAATGGGCAGATGCTTTCCCAGGTTATCGGGTTTGTTGATCACGAACACAAGGGAACGATGGGGATCGAGCGCACGATGCAGGATTTTCTGCAGGGCGCCGACGGTTTTCGTTACATCGAGACAGACAGGACGGGCAAAGAATTAGTGCCGTACCGTGGGCAGGAAAGCTTGGCCAAGGACGGTTGTGACGTGAAACTCACCATTGACCTTAGCCTGCAGAATATTCTTGAAACAGAATTGGACGCGGCGTGCGCGGAATTTAAACCCAAGAATGCGACCGCCATTATGATGCGCCCTCAGACCGGAGAAATCCTGGCGATGGCGAGTCGTCCGACGTTTGATCCCAACAAACCGGGTGAAGCGGTACCGGACCAGGAGAAAAACCGTTCGATTGTGGACATGGTCGAACCTGGTTCGACATTCAAGATAGTGACGACTTCCGCGGTCCTTGAGGAGAAGCTTGTGACACCCGATACGACGGTGTACTGCGAAAACGGACATTTTCAGTATGCGGGGCGGGTGCTGCGAGATGCGCATCCGATGGGAGTTTTGACGGTCCATCAGGTCTTGATGAAGTCCAGCAATATCGGCGTGGCCAAACTGGCACTGCAGCTTGGGGAAACAAAGTTGTACGAATATATTCGCCGATACGGTTTTGGCGAAAAGACGGGGATTACCTTGAGCGGAGAGATTAGTGGTCTGGTCAATCCGCCTCACCGCTGGAGTAAGCTTGACATCACCCGAATTCCGATGGGCCAATCGGTGGCAGTCACTCCCTTGCAAATGATTACGGCAATGTCAAGTATCGCGAACGGAGGTAAGCTGATGAAGCCGATGATTGTTTCGGAAATCAAAGACACCTCTGGGCGTCCAGTGGCCAATTTCACTCCGGAGATGGTTCGCGATGTCATTTCCGGAGCGACCGCCATCAAGATCGTATCAGCTTTAAAAGACGTGGTTAGCAAACAGGGCACCGCGCAAAAGGCGGAGGTACCCGGTTTTCGTGTTGCTGGAAAGACGGGAACTGCACAAAAGATCGATCCTCGAGGTGGCTATCTGGTTGGCCGGTATGTCACCTCTTTTGTCGGGTTCATGCCGGCAGATGATCCGAAATTTGCGTTGCTGGTGCTCCTGGACGACCCCACCATGAAGGAGGGTGCAGCGTTTGGTGGTACGGTCGCGGGGCCGATCTTTGCCAGAATCGCCACCAAAGCGGCCCGTTATCTAGATCTCCGGCCGACGGAAGATATTGCTCCCCCGCAGCTCACCAACGGGTCGAAAAAAGTGGCATTATCTGAGCGGAATCGCGATTAGTCCAAGCATCATGCAACTGGCAGATCTCATTCAACGGCTAAGAGCGACATCGATAAACGGCCCGGTCGATCGCGAGGTAAACGGTCTCCGGTACGATTCGCGCCGGGTCGGGCCCGGGAATCTTTTTATCGCGGTGCGCGGTGCGTGCTTTGACGGCCATTCCTTTATCGAACAAGCCGTCGAAAAAGGAGCCGTGGCGATAGTAGGAGAGAAGGCCGGTCTTTCTCATCGGGCGACAATGATCGTGGTGCCGGATTCGCGTGAGGCGTTGGCCCGGTTGGCGTCGACCTATTACGGCGACCCTTCCCGCAGGCTCAAGGTGATCGGAGTAACCGGCACGAACGGTAAAAGCACTACGACTTTCCTCGTTAAACACCTGCTTGAACGGGCAAAGCAATCCACTGGCCTGATCGGCACGGTCCAATATGAAATCGGTGAACGAGTGTTGCCGGCCCGCCGAACGACGCCGGAGTCACTTGATTTACAGGAGCTTCTGAGTCAGTGCGTAGACGCCGGCTGTCGGAACGTCGTGCTCGAGGTTTCCTCCCACGCGTTAAGTCAGGGGCGGGCGAGTGAAATAGCCTTTGATGTGGGCGCCTTTACGAATCTGACGCAGGACCATTTGGACTTTCATCACGGGATGAAAGACTACTTTGAGGCAAAAATGCGTTTGTTCGAAAGCGTCCGGGATAGTCAGAAGAAGGAGAGGGCCGCGGTAATCAATATTGACGATCCGTACGGACAACAAGTGGCTGCCCGATTCGGCAGGGATTTTCCGATTATTACTTACGGAATGGGTGCCCGGGCGGAATTTCGCGCCAGTAACTTCAAGGTGGAAATGCACGGGACTTCGTACCAGTTAAACGCGAAAGAGAAGAGTTACCTGGTCCGGCTCCCGTTGATCGGAAGATTCAATATATACAATTCTTTGGCGGCACTGGCGGTGGCCCACTCGATCGGTGCTGACCTGCGGACATCGGTGCTGGCCCTCGCCAATGCACCCCAGATCCCGGGACGCCTCGAGGCCGTACCGGCCAAGCGACAGTTCCAGGTATTTATCGATTACGCGCACACTGACGATGCGTTGTTGAACGTCGTCAGAACCTGTCGCGATCTGCATCCAAACCGGTTGATCCTTGTCTTCGGATGCGGTGGAAACAGGGATAGAACAAAGCGGCCGCTGATGGGGGCGGTGGCCGATCAATACGCTGATTATGCCATCCTGACATCGGACAACCCGCGCAAGGAGGATCCGGAGGCAATCGTTCGAGAAATCGAAGCAGGCTTTAAGCGTAAAAACTACGAGAAAATCATCGATCGAAAAGAAGCGATCTCACGGGCTATCGCTCTCGCTCAACCTAAAGACATCGTTTTAATCGCAGGCAAGGGTCATGAAAAATACCAGGAATTTGCTGATTACACGGTTCCATTTGATGACGTCGAGGTAGCCGCGCGTGCGTTGGAAGAACACCCGGTGGAGTTGTCGAGGCATGGATCCTAAGAACGCTGGAACATATCGCCAAGTGGGTGAGCGGCAAAATGCACGGGATGGGTTCTGCCGTGGTGACAAGAGTGCTGACCGATTCCCGTTCAATTCGTAAGGGCGATTTTTTTGTGGCCTTGCGTGGCGAGCAGTTTGATGGCCATGCGTTCTTACCGGCAGTCTGGGAGGCGGAAGCTGCCGGTGCACTGGTGAGCGAGGCCAATCTCAGCCTGAGCGGCCTGCCTCAGATAGAGGTGTCGGATACTTTGTCAGGACTGCAACGGCTGGCCAAGGGCTACCGAAGCGAACTACGTCTGAGAGCCATCGGGGTGACCGGAAGCAGTGGCAAAACGAGCACGAAAGAAATGATTGCCTCGGTGCTCCGAGAGAGATTTTCGGTCGCAAAAACGGTGGGAAATTACAACAACCATATAGGGGTGCCGCTGTCCATTCTTGGGGCCAGCTGCGCGGACGAGGCTGGCGTATTCGAAATGGGCATGAACCACGCCGGCGAGCTGGCGCCGCTTTGCGAAATTGCCCGCCCTGAAGTCGCCGTGATTACCAATGTGGGCATTGCTCATATCGGCTTCCTCAGGACTCGAGAGGCGATCGCGAAGGAGAAAGCTGTCGTTGCCGAATCAATTCCGGCCGAAGGAATTGTCGTTCTCAATGCGAACGACGAATTTACGGACTGGATCGCAGCACGCTGTAAGGCCCGGGTGATCCGCGCCGGGATTAACCTCGGGGACCTCCAGGCGCGCGATATCGAGCACAGTGAGAAAGGCGCAAACTTCACTCTGGTTTATGGCGCGATTTCCAGGCGAATGTCGTTGCCGGTCCACGGTGAGCATATGGTAATGAACGCGTGTCTGGCTGCGGCGGTCGGCATCGGTCTTGACTTGACCCTCGAAGAATGTGCAGCCGGTTTGGCAAGGACTACCATTCCGGGAAATCGTCTTAAGGTGCAAAGACTTGGGCGCGTGCTGGTGATCAACGATGCCTACAACGCAAATCCGGAATCGATGGTCGCAGCCCTCAGGACCGCGGCGCATTTTGCGGTGAGAGGACGTCGAGTCGCGGCGCTTGGCCGAATGGGGGAACTTGGGGAGCAGTCTGAAATCGGCCATCGCCGGGTGGGTCGAGCGGTGGTGGAATGCGAATTCGACCACTTGGTTACGGTGGGCGACGAAGCCCGGCTGATGGCAGAAGCTGCCAACTCGGCGGGCCTGAAATCCACCAAGCAAGCGAACACCCATGAGCAAGCGATCGAAGCGCTCCTCGACTACCTGGAACCGGGTGATCTTCTTTTGGTGAAGGGAAGTCTTTCGTCTGCCATGGAACGCGTGGTGGCGGGGCTTGAAGCGGTAAAGAATCAAGCCAGGTGGAGGTCCACATGATGTTCTACTTGTACTACCTGAGCCAGGGGCCAAACGCGATCGCTGGAGGATTTAACGTCTTCCAGTACGTCTCATTTCGCGCTGTCTGTGCGGCGATCACCGCGTTCCTGCTTTGCCTGGTTTTTGGTAGTTGGGTGATTCGCAAGCTGACATCGCTGAAATTCGGTCAGCCGATCCGTACCGCGGATGAGGTACACCGACTTTACGAACTCCATGGAGCCAAAAAGGGCACGCCAACCATGGGTGGGGTGTTTTTTATGGGGTCGGTCGTGGTTTCGACAATCATCTGGGCACGTCCGGATAACGGATTTGTCTGGCTTTGCGTCTTCACGATTTTTTTTACCGCTGGGATTGGGCTGGTCGATGACTATCTCAAAGTAACAAAGAAAAAGTCGGATGGGATCTCGGGAAAAATTAAGCTGATTTGCCAATTCATTCTTGCTGCCATCGTGACAGCTTTTTTTTTGCTGAATCCGTCGCTGGAAGTCCAGGCCAGGGAGCTTTACATCCCGTTCTTCAAAGAGCCGATTATTGCTAACTTGGGTTGGTTCACGCTTTTGTTCTTTGCCATTGTCATCGTGGGCACTTCTAACGCCGTGAACTTGACCGATGGCTTGGATGGCCTCGCGACCGGGTGCACTGTGACCGTGGCCTCGACCTACGCAATCCTGGCTTATGCGGCGGGCAACCTCGGTGTCTCAACCTACCTGGATCTACCTTTTTATCGACAGAGTGAGGAACTGACAATTCTCTGTACCGCACTGGCGGGAGCGGGCCTCGGGTTTCTATGGTTTAACTGCCATCCGGCTAAAGTGTTCATGGGTGATACCGGATCACTCTCCATTGGTGGGACTCTGGGTGTTATTGCCATCTGCTGTAAGCAGGAGCTCCTTTTAATTGTCGTTGGGGGCATTTTTGTGATCGAGGCGCTCTCGGTGATTCTGCAAGTGCTGAGTTTCAAGCTCACCGGCAAACGGATTCTCCTGATGTCGCCATTGCACCATCACTTCGAGCTCAAAGGTTGGAAAGAAAACACGGTTATTGTGCGGTTCTGGATCATGTCACTGATGTTCGCCTTTTTGGGTTTGGCGACTTTGAAATTGCGATGAATTTCGATGACATAAGAGCGGCCGTTCTAGGGTTGGGAACCAGCGGAGAAGCCGCGGCCAGGTTGCTCCAGCGACATGGAGCGCGGGTCACAGTTTTTGACAGCGGCAAGCCGGATCCACAAAAGATTCAGGGACTCGAAGAGACTGGTGTTTCGGTGGTCACCGGCCAGGCCGCGGAGGTTGCTCAGTGCGATTATGAACTGGTGGTCTTGAGTCCTGGGATAGATCCGGTCGTTCCCCTGGTCCAAAATTTCCTCCGGCAAGGCGCCACATTCACCGGCGAACTCGAGCTGGCTTTTCGCTTTTGTCAGCGGCCGGTTATAGCGGTCACCGGTACCAATGGTAAAACAACGACGACCCAGTTGATCGAATCGATGCTCAATGCGGCCGGCGTTCGCACCATCGCCTGCGGAAATATCGGAACGCCGTTTTCTGAAGCAGTCCAGCGGCAGGAGGAATTTGATATTTTCACGGTGGAAGTCAGTTCCTTTCAGTTAGAAACGATTTGGACATTTCGGCCGACGGTGGCGGTTTGGTTGAACCTGACCCCGGATCATCTGGACCGGTATCCGAATGTTGAGGAGTACCGGCTGGCAAAACTGCGAGTTTTTGAAAATCAACGGTCGAGCGATTTTGCGGTGACGAACCGCGCGGATGATTTGCCGGGAATCGTCGCGCGACAGATTCGTTTTAGCGCGTATGCGAAAGATGCCGATTTCACTCTCCTGGGCGAAACGATTCACTTTCGGGAAAAACCGATCTTGAATTTGCAGGAAACGCACGTTTCCGGAATTCACAATGCCGAGAATCTTATGGCAGCGCTGGGTACAGCGTATGCCCTGCAGGTCCCTTGGGAGAAGGCCAGGCGCGGACTGACGGAATATCACCTTCTTCCGCACCGTTGCGAGAACGTTGGGGAGGTCGACGGTGTAGTTTTTATTAACGACTCCAAAGCAACGAATCTGGATGCCCTTGTGAAGGCCCTGGAATCGCAGCCTAAACCAGTGGTTTTGATTGCGGGTGGAAAAGACAAAGGCTTTGGGTTTGAGGGGATCATCGATTTAATTCACGAGAAGGCTAAGCACGCCGTATTAATTGGCGAGATGGCAGATCGGATTTGCCGGAGCTGGTCGAAGGTTGTGCCATGTTCATGCGCACAGACGCTGAGGGAAGCGGTCGTCCAGGCTCGACAACATAGCCTTGCCGGCGAGGTCGTGCTTTTCTCACCGGGAACATCTTCGTTCGACATGTTCAAAAACTATGCCGATCGCGGCAATCAATTCCGCGAGATCATCAAGGAGTTAGCAAGGTGAGACTAATCAAGAGACCCGTCAAAAAGACCCCAAGGAAGAAGCTCCGGGCGGCCGGTCAGCGATCCGTCGCGAAATATGCGGAAGAGGAGTACTCTGCTGAGGAACCGAATGTAAAGTTATCGCGAGCATTCGTGGTCGTGCTGCTGCTTCACGTTGTCGCGGTGGGAGGGATCTTCGCGTTTAGCGCGTTGAAGGATCAGCAAACGGGCGGTACTGCCGGCAAGGCGGAAGCGGGTAATGGAAAGACGGCCTCCGGGCAACCTAAGGCGGCGCGAGATCCCATCGTGGATAAATCCGGGAACAAAGCTGTTTCGGCAGACGGGCAGAAATTAGCAGAGTCATCTCGCTTGGCAGGGACTGGCGGCGGGAAGACGCAGTATGGCAACCTCCCCCAGGAGGGCTCGGGCGAAGCAGGGAGATCTTATGTGGTGCAAAAAGGAGATAGTCCCGCCGGGATTGCCAAGAGGTTCAAAGTTAGTTCCTCAGACCTATTGAAGGCGAACAACATCGAGGATGCCAAGAAACTGCAGATTGGACAAAAGTTAGTAATTCCATGAACTAATACGGGCCCTGGTGAGAGGTACTGCCCCGTCCGCGTCGATGCTTTGAGCGTCGATGCTTAAGGGCGCCGTAATGCGGATAACGCAGATACCAATGTATAAACAAAGCGCCTATATTTTGGTTTTGGCTGTCGCCGCACTAGTCACCATTGGGTTGGTTATGCTTTACAGCACAGGGGCCTTCGCCCCCGACAGTCATGGAGATCAGTTCAATTTTCTCAAGAGACAGAGCGTCTGGTTGGGCGTAGGGTTTGCCTTCTCCATCGTATTCGCGTTGCTCGATTACCATTGGCTCCAGCGTTCCTGGTACATTTTATTCCCTGCTGCTCTCGTTTTGTTAGCTCTTTGCTTTATCCGTCCGATCGGGATGCGGGTCAACGGTTCCTGGCGTTGGATTCATGTCGGACCAATCACCTTTCAAGCGTCAGAGTTAGCGAAACTCGCATCGATAATTTTTATTGCATGGTGGTTCTCAAAGTTTGAGGCGAAATGCAAAGGATTACTGATGGGCTTGATCTATCCTGTCGCTGTGATCGGGACGCTTCTCACCCTGATCGTTCTTGAGACCGACCTTGGGACAACACTGCTGATCGGTGGAGTGGTCTTTCTCATGATGTTCGTTGCGGGCGCCAGTCCAAGATTTCTGGGGCCGTTGGTGGTCGCTGGGGTCGCCGGGCTTTTGGCCATCGCCTGGCACATCTCCGAACGACAAGGACGGTTGATGGCGTTCCTGCATCCCGACCAATACCAGGAAAGAGAAGGCCACCAGCAGTGGATGGGACTGATTGCTTTCGGGTCGGGCGGAGTTGAAGGACTGGGTTTGGGGAACGGACGGCAAAAAATGCTCTACCTGCCGTACGCGCATACCGATTTCATTTTTCCAGTGATCGGTGAGGAACTTGGTTTGCGGGTCACGCTGGTGGTCGTATTTTGTTACCTCCTGATTGCCACTTGCGGGATCCAGATTGCCTTAAATGCCAAAGACCGATTTGGGATGTTGCTCGGATTCGGTTGCACAGCCATTCTGGGTCTGCAAGCCGCAATCAATATAGGGGTGACGACTTCACTGTTGCCGAATAAAGGGCTTCCGCTCCCGTTCATCAGCTATGGCGGTTCGAATGTCTTTTTCTGTCTCGTCTGTATTGGGATTCTGATCAACATTTACCGACAAGGGAAAGGGGACAAGAATGTGGCAACTACCCCAATGATGGTTCGGGCCAGGCATGTTTCCCGAATCTAGTAATTCGTTTAATGAATGTTGTCATCGCATGCGGAGGAACAGGAGGTCATCTGTTCCCTGGGTTGGCTGTTGCCGAGGTTTTGCGAAATCGCGGTCATGAGGTCCTCTTGTTGATTTCCGAGAAGCAGATTGATGCGACCGCGGTCCGGGACCGAAAGGAGTTTCGCATCGAGAAGATCCCGGCCGTGGGTTTACCCAAGCTGTTTTCGACGCAGGCTTTTTCGTTCGCGGTGAAGTTTCTGAATGGCCTGGCGGCTTGTCGCCGCATCTATCGTTCGTTCGGCCCGGACGCGGTGCTTGGCATGGGTGGATTCACCTCAACCGGTCCTATTTTAGCCGGTCGGATGGCCGGACTACCTACTTACATTCACGAATCGAACGCGATTGCCGGTAAGGCCAACCGTTTGAATGCCCGGCTGGCAAAAAAAGTGTTGCTGGGTTTCGAGGAGTGCGCCCGCTGTTTTCCGGATGCAGCCATTGAAGTGACCGGGACCCCGATTCGCAACAGTTTACAGAGAGGTGTCGAACGCAAGCAGGCGTTGGACAATCTACGCTTGAAACCGGGCTGGCAAACCGTCCTGGTCATGGGCGGAAGTCAGGGGGCGCATGGAATAAACCAAGCGGTATTGGCGGCCTTGCCGCGGTTTGCAGGGAGGCCTGTGCAGTTTATCCATCTGACGGGAAGCGAAGATGAGAACTTCGTTTCCGAACGTTATCAGGAGAAAGGAATCCCCGCTTTTGTGAGCGCCTTCTATCATCGAATGGAAGAAGTTTACACCGTCGCGGATCTCGCCATCGCCAGGTCTGGCGCAGCTAGTCTCACCGAAATCTCGTACTTCGGTTTGCCGACGATTTTGATTCCTTATCCGTTCGCGGCGGAAAATCATCAACTTTTAAATGCGGAAATGTTTGCGAGGCATGGCACTGCTGAAGTATTAGAGGAGTCGCGTGTTAACGGAGATACGCTCGGCTCATTGATAGACCAATTTTTGAATAACGGCGCGAGGCTGCGGTCGGCTGCCGGGCAACCTCGCGCACTTGGACCGGAGACCGCTGCGAAAAGGATCGCTGAAATCATCGAGAGATCGCCTAAATGACGCTTGATCTGCCGAAAAAACTCAATGCATTTCTCTTGGAAGGTCCGAAACACATCCATTTGATAGGAGTGGCAGGTTCTGGGATGAGCGGCATCGCCGGTTTATTGCTGGCACTTGACCATCGCGTGAGCGGGTGTGATCGAGTGAGCACGCTCGAAACGAGGCGGCTTGAGACGCTCGGCTTAAAATTCTATCTTCCGCAAACAGAGGAGACCGTTCGGGGTGCTGAGTTGGTGATCTATTCCTCCGCGATCAAAGCTGGGAATCCGGCATTCGATGAAGCGATCAGGTTGAAACTCCCTTTGGTGCGCCGCGCTGAAGCGCTGGCCGCGATCATGCAGATAAAAAAGGGGATCGTGATCGCCGGGATGCATGGCAAGACCACGACCTCCTCGATGACCGCGCTTGTCCTTCGTGTTGGCGGCCTGAACCCTTCGCATTATGTGGGTGCTGAGATCCCGATCCTGGGCACGAATGCGCATTGGGAGCCAGTTGGGGATTATTTTGTTGCGGAAGGAGATGAAAGTGACGGCACACTCCAGATTTACCGTCCGGCGCACGCGATTATTCTGAATGTCGAAGAGGAACACCTCGATTTTTATGCTGACTTGGCCGCGATTGAACGGGTGTTCAATCAGTTCATGGATCAGGTGACCGGTAAAATCATTTACTGTGCCGACGATCCCCATGCAGCTCGACTTTGCGCGGCGCGGGCGAATTCCGTTTCCTACGGCAAATCTGAAGCGGCGTCCTACCAATATCGAAATTTCAAAGGCACACCTTCCGGGTCACGTTTTGAAGTTTGGAGAGGAGATTTTCGGCTCGGGGAATTTACCCTGGGTGTTCCGGGCGCGCACAACGTCAGCAATGCGTTGGCGGTTGTTGCACTGGCGGTGGAGATGGGAGTGCCGTTTCGTAGTATTAAGAAAGCGCTGGAGTCTTTTCGAGGAGCCAAGAGAAGATTTGAAATAAAGCTGCAAACCGAAGCGTATACGGTCGTGGACGACTACGGTCATCATCCGACGGAGGTTAAGGCTACGCTCGAGACTGCGCGCTCGCTTGAGAAAAGGCGAATCGTGGTGATGTTTCAGCCGCATCGCTATACTCGGACAGAGGCCTTGAAGAAAGAATTCGGCTCAGCTTTCGATCGGGCAGACCTCGTTTTTGTGACCGATATCTATGCCGCGAGCGAGAAACCAATTCCAGGAGTCTCCGGCGACACGATCGTGTCTGCTTTGCGGGATCACGGACATGCCGCCGCCGCTTATGTGCCCAAACGAAACTCTCTCCATCGTGAGATTGGGCGAATCGCGGAGCGGGGTGATTTGATTTTGAGCCTAGGCGCTGGAGATATCCATGAAGAGGCCACGAAGCTAATCCAAGACCTCGAGATGGCCACGCAGCTCCGCGAGGTGATGGGTTCAGGAGAGGTCCGGTTATATGAGCCGCTTTCCAAGCACACCACCCTGCGCGTAGGTGGACCGGGGCAGTTCTGGATAGAGCCGGAGACTCGAGGCGGGCTTGCCAACGTTTTGGAATACTGTGCTGCACACCGATTGCCAGTCATGTTAGTCGGTCGAGGTTCGAATCTCTTAGTGCGGGATGGCGGTATCGCCGGCGTAGTCATTCATTTGACCCGAGGCGATTTCGTAGTGCTGAGCGTTCAGGAAACCGAGCTTCACGTCGGTGCCGGGGTTCGGCTTAAGCAAGTCGCCGCCGCTGCGCGCAACGCCGGGATTGGCGGGTTCGAGTGGATGGAAGGGATTCCGGGAAGTGTGGGCGGCAGTCTTCGCATGAATGCCGGAGCGATGGGATTTGAGACGTTTGGACAAGTTGCCAGTGTGCAAGTTGTCAATCTCCGGGGCGAGTTCGAGACCCTGCGACCAGATGAGATGCAGATTCAATACCGGAACGTACCGACCTTGCGTGATCACTATGCAGTTTCCGCGATTTTCCGCGGGGAACGAGCTGATATCGATGCGATCGATCGACGCCTGGCAGACTCGAATCGCAAAAGAAAGACCACGCAGCCGGTTGCGGCCAGTGCGGGCTGTATTTTTAAGAATCCGCGCGAATGCCCGGCGGGAAAACTCGTCGAAGAGTTAGGACTAAAGGGCCGCCGAGTGGGTGCGGCGCGTGTTTCGGAGATTCACGGTAACTTTATCGTGAACGATGGTGGCGCGCGTGCGCAGGAGATCCTCCAGCTGATTGGTGAGATTCAGCTGGCGGCTAAGGAACAGCGAGGAATCGATTTGCAAACCGAAGTTCAGATTGTTGGAGTGGATGATGAATAGCTTCTTGTTCAGGAAAAAAATCGCGGTGTTGTGTGGTGGACCGAGCTCCGAGCGAGAGGTTTCGCTCAGATCTGGATCGGCTGTGACGAAGGCCTTAAGAGCCCTCGGAGCGGAAGCTTTCGAGATCGATGTGCAAGGCGGTGATTTTCACCTGCCCGACGGAACAGAGCTCGCCTTTAACGCTTTACATGGAACTTTTGGCGAGGATGGCACCGTGCAGGCAATTCTTGAGAACAAGGGAATTCCATACACGGGCGAAGGCGTCGAAGGCAGCCGCGTGGCTTTCGATAAGATCGAGAGCAAGATGCGTTTTGTTGAACAGGGGGTACCAACGGCTCCGTATGTCACCTTGCAGAAGGGAGAAATTCTTAATCTCGCGGTTCCTTACGTGGTGAAAGTGCCTTGTCAGGGATCGAGTGTCGGCGTCTATATCGTGAAAGATGCTGACCAGGGCGAAACGGCGTTGGAAAAGGCATTCGCGCAAGCCGATACCATTTTGGTGGAAACGTTTGTCAGTGGCCGGGAACTAACCATCGGTATTCTGGGCGATACCGCATTACCAATCATTGAGATCCGGCCGCGGGGTGGCTTTTACAGTTACGAAAATAAATACACCTGGACCAATCGGGGTGGGGCCGCAGAACATGAATGTCCCGCGCGCCTGAGCCAGACGGAGAGAAAGTTGGTCGAGCAGGCAGCCCTTGCGGCACATCGTGCGCTGGAATTGGAGATTTACTCTCGGGTGGACGTCATTCTGGATAAGAACCGAGAGCCTCAGGTCCTGGAAGTTAACACAATTCCTGGGATGACGGAGACCAGCTTGTTACCCGAGGCTGCTGCAGCAGCCGGCATTTCGATGTCCGAGCTGTGCGAGCGGCTGGTCCGATTATCTCTGGAAAGGAGGGTCGCGCGGAATCGGTGATCATCAAAAAGACAGTACGTAAACAGAACAAACGCGCTTCCAGCACGCGGCAGCGAAAGCATCAGCATCTGCTCGATGTAAAAGTTCGCGCAAAAAATGCTGCCGAGCGGCGCACGCAGAGTGTCTTCGTCACTGTTTGCGGCCTGGTCTTGATTGCTTCTGTGCTCGGAGGGATCGCCTTTGGGGCGAAGCGGGTGTTAAATGCGTTGTTCTTTGCAAATTCCGACTATGCTTTAAAAACGATCGAGGTGATCTCTGATGGCAAGCTGAGTCGCGAAACGATTTTGCATTCGGCGGACGTCGCCGAAGGGAAAAACATTTTCTCAGTCGATCTTCCCAAAGTGCAGGAAAAGCTAGCTTTGCTGCCGCAGGTCGAGGATAGCCGCATCCAGCGAATTCTTCCGAACAAGCTGGTAATTACCATTCAGGAACGGAGGCCGGTTGCGTGGGTCATACCGCCTGAGACTAACACGGGATCTTTTAACTTTGAAAACGCTTATCTAGTCGATCGGCGCGGAATCCTCCTGAAGACAAAATCGCTGGCGCCCGAATACCTTGGATTGCCGCTGATCATCGGTGTCGACACCTCAAATTGCCAGGCGGGCCAACCGTTGGATCGGGACGAAGTAAAAGCGGCGCTCGATCTAATCCGCGCTTCAGGGGATATTCTTCAGGGTCGTTTGCAGATTCAAAGCATCGACGTGTCGAAGGGATACTCACTTCTCGTCACCGACAAACAGCGAGCCAGTATAACCTTCAGCGCAGATGAGATCGAATGGCAACTGCATCGGCTGGAAACGGTCCTCAGTTATTGCGACAAGAATAACCGTGAACTGCAGACGGTAAATCTGATGGCTCAGCGAAACGTGCCGGTGACTTTTGTGCAGGAATCTGCACCGGTGTCCCCGAGCGATTCAAGTGCCGCTCCCAAGGAGGTACCGGCCAGCGACGCTAAGCCAAAACCGGCCTCAGCAGGTCAGGCAGGATCGCCATCGCCAAACCAGTCCAAAGGCGCTTCAGCGAAGAGTTCGAAATCACCGGAAAAGAAAATGCAACAACGGGAGCACAGCAAATTGAAGCCGTTTAAAGAAGGACGAGCCTTGACCCGCCCACCTGCGGACACGGAAGCGGAGGTGGCGGAACCTGTGCCTTTTGCTGGACGGACAACCCCTGTAGAAAAACTGGATTGAATGGCTAGAGACAACATCTTTGTGGGCCTTGAGATTGGCACTTCTAAAATTTGCGTTGTTGTCGCGGAGGCGCGGAACGATGGCAGTCTCAAAATCATCGGTGTGGGGAATGCTCCGGCACGTGGTGTGCGTAAGGGAGAGATAGTCGATTTTGAGACGGCGAAGCGCTGTGTCCACGACGCGATTGTGGATGCGGAAGAAAAAAGCGACGTTGAAATCAGTGAGGTGTATCTGGGAATCACCGGCAGTCACATCCGAAGCTTCAATAACCGTGGGGTGGTTGTGCTCGAGGACGGGCGAGAAGAAATTGACGAGCAGGATCTCGATGACGTTCGCACCAACGCTCGGGAAGTGAGTTTGCCAATGGAGGACTGTATTCTCCATACCATCATCCAGCACTACTACGTGGATGGCCAGGACGGAGTCCTCAATCCGGTCGGCTTGTTGGGGAAAAAGCTCGAGGCCGATTTTCACATCGTTTACGGGATCCGCACCCGGATCCAAAACGAGATTCGTTGTGTAAAGGAATTAGAACTCGAGCCGGCTGACGTGATCATTAACTCGTTTGCCACGGCACAGGCTGTCCTTGATAAAAATCAAAAGCAGTTGGGAGCAATCTTAATCGATATCGGGGGAGGAACGACAGATTTTGTCGTTTATGTTGACGGAGCAGTTAAGCAGAGCGGAGTGCTCGCGGTCGGCGGTGACCACATCACGAATGATATCTCGATCGGGCTGAAAATCCCTACTGCTCGCGCGGAAAAGCTCAAGGTCGATGAAGGGAACGTCACACTTGGAACCGCCTTCCCCGGTGAAACGATTTTGCTAAAGGACGAAACCGGCTTTGCTGGAAGGGAGATCGAGAGAGAGTCGTTGAACCAGATTATTCATTACCGTCTGCGGGAGACTTTAGAGATCGTGAAACGCCAGATTGAGGCGGATCAAAATCTCCACTACGTCGGAGCGGGAGTTTGCATTACTGGAGGTTGCAGCCAGATTCGCGGTTTGGAACATCTGGCCTCCGATGTTTTTGGGATGCCGGTCGCGATGTCGCATGCGCTGCCAATGGCTGGCGTGACCTCAGCTTTTGAGAATCCCCATTATTCTACTGCATTAGGGTTGGTGAAGTACGCTCACCTGGTCCAGATGGATAGGCCATCCTCCGGCGGGGTTATCCGGAACGCATTTCAGAAACTCAAAGGAATATTTCGTAACTAGTTCAGCAATATGGTGCAGCTAAACCGACAATACGATCGAGAGAATAACTCTGGCGAATCGATTCGCGTCAAGGTCGTCGGGATCGGTGGTGCAGGATCGAACATCCTGGACCGCGTGATGCTCGACGGTATCGATGATGCGGATATGGTCGCGATCAACACGGATGTTCAGTCGCTGACCGCGTCGGTGGCCGCTCATAAAGTGCAACTTGGCCGAAATCTTACTCGTGGCCTTGGCTCTGGTGGGGACCCTGAACTCGGCTATGCAGCTGCTGAGGAAGCAACCGAAGAGATTCGATCCGTTCTTCAAGGCGGTACGGTGATTTTTCTGTGTGTCGGGCTCGGCGGCGGGACTGGCTCGGGAGCTGCCCCTCTGGTCGCACAGATCGCAAAAGAGGAGAATGCCCTGGTGTTGGCTTTCGCGGCGGTGCCATTCAGTTTTGAGGGACGCAGGCGTTGCGCGCAAGCCGTAGAGAGTTTGACGCGGTTACGCGCGATTTCTGACGCCGTAGTTTGTTTTGAGAATGACCGGATGGCAGAGATCACTCTCCCTCGGATGGGAATTCACGAAGCTTTTACCGCTGCCGACCTGACCATATCGCAAAGCATCCGCTCCGTGGCCGGTTTGCTGCAGCGACCCGGTTTATTACACGTGGGATTTGACGACGTCTGCGCTGTCTTGCGAAACGGAGATGCGCGCGCCCTTTTCGGATACGGCGACGCAGAGGGTGAGAACCGCGCGCATGACGCGCTGGCGAAGGCGCTGAAGAATCCCTTGATGAATCGGGGCGCATTGTTGGAGGAGGCTTTTCACGCGATCATTCACATCCGTGGCGGTGCGAACGTCACTTTAGGTGAAGTTCAAATTATCATGGAGGAGCTCAATCGGCACATCAACGATCAGACGCAGCTTTTCATGGGCATCAGCATTGAGCCCCGGATGTCGAATCGGTTGTCGGTTTCGATCTTGAGTTCGTTGAGCAACAGTGCGGCCAAGCCATTGCTTCAGATTCCAAATAAGCCGGTTTATGCTCTCGAGCCGATGTCGAAAGGGGAGCCGTCCAAGTCTGTCGCCATTCCCTCATCGCCTCCGATCGCCGCTTTGCCGGACCGCGCACCGCAAAGCGAACGTCTACCGGAACGCTCTGATGAGGGTTCAATGCTTCCACGGACAGAGTCGGAGCCGCAAAGGCCAACGCCAGTTCGGGTGGCTGTCAAGCCGGACTCGAAACTTCAGGGCGCGGCATCCAAGAAGGCCGAAGCCAAGCAGGAAACTTTGCAGTTTGAGCCGGTTTCGCGCGGGCGTTTTGAGAAGAGCGAACCCACGATTATCGACGGTCAGGACCTGGACGTTCCGACATTTTTGCGGAAGAACGTGAAGGTCAGGTAGGGGGGTGAGGTTTTGAGTTTTGGGTTTTGGGTTGCGGTTAGCCGCTATGGGTCGCTCAAAGCCCAATGCTTTCTCGCTGAAGCAATAAATAAACTTAGCCCAGGCCAGGGTTTACTCCGGTTTAGTTTTGTTGACTGACCCGAATGGCGCTAACTAGGTTAAGAATGTTCTTGGCCAAGTGGCTCGGTTTTCTGAGGTAGATGAGCCACTTGAGCGTAAGCGTTCTTTGCCCTGCAAGGGCTACAGAACTCAGCCCAGGGATCAACCCTGGGCTAAACACTGGGCTGAATGGCGCGAAGTTAAGGGCTGTTTCGGGTGGTTTTCTCACCGAAGACGCCGACTGGGCTAGCGCAGAGTAGCATAGGCTTCCAGCCTGTCTCGAGCCGATCACTTGATATTCGCACGCTTCTTCTTCCCGCGAATACTCCCGACCGCCCCGAAGACGCGAAGACGTCGCTTGTTGCCAACACACGAAAGACAGGCTGGAAGCCTATGCTACATTGCACCGCCTCTTCGGTCTTCGGGGGTATGAAGCTCTCAATCCTCCTTATCTACGTGCCATTCAGCCCAGGGATAACCCTGGGCTGAACCCTGGGCTAAACCCTGGGCTAAACCCTGGGAACTCCCACGACGCGGCGCGTCCTGAAGGGACGCCAGACGGTGAGCATCTCGCAATGACCGGATTTGCCACTGCGATCGACTGTCAAAAAGAAGTTCGCCCCGCGCGTAGCGGACTAGCAAACGGAGATTTCCAGACGTGCCACGCCGGACGCGCGGGAGCGCATCCCTACCAGCCACGCGCGCGGCTGCGTCACGTGGCAAGTCCAACACGTTTTCCCTCAGGGTTTGCGGTCAGCCTCCGGCTCAGACGGAGCTTCGCCTTACCCTCCTGACGATCTTCAAATGTCCCCGCACGGGCGAGACGCCCGTATCGATATGCTGGCCGCCTGCTCGCTAAAGCGCAGGCTGCTGCTGCGTCAGGCAATGGAAGGCACCGAGACCCCAGATTAATTCTCGGCAGTCGATTGGGACAATTCGCCGGTCCGAGAAACACTTTTGCAGAGTTTCCAAAGCGAGTTTGTCCTGTGGCGAGCAAAAGACCGGCAGCAGGACTACTTTGTTTGCGATATAGAAGTTTGCATAACTTGCCGGAAGGCGTCGTCCTTCCTTTTCCACGCGCGGCGGCATCGGCAGCGTCAAAACGTTAAGTGCTGTTTGGTCTTCCGCTTTCATCTTTTCGATCAAAGCAAGATTTGCCTGCAGCGGTTCGAAATTCGGGTCCTGGGGATCTTCCTCAACTGCGATCAAAACGGTCGTGCGATCGACGAATCGACAGATGTCATCGATATGCCCGTCGGTGTCGTCGCCTTCGATTCCGTCCCCCAGCCATAGGATGTTCGTGACACCCAAATAGTCGATAAGAGATTCCTCGATCTCGGCTTTTGATTTTCCAGGGTTGCGATTGGGATTAAGGAGACAGGAAGTGGTGGTCAGCAGACTACCCGCTCCATTCGGATCAATAGAGCCGCCTTCCATGACGAGCTTCGGATAAAAAACGGGGAGTCGAAAACGTTCTGCTATCTTAGTGGGCACCACCTCGTCCAGGTCAAAAGGAGGGTATTTGCCGCCCCATGCATTGTAATCCCAATCGACGACGGCCAGTTGTGGCTCCTGATTGCGTTTAATGAATATTGGTCCGTGATCTCGACACCACGGTTCATCGGTTGGGATGTGGAAGAATTCGACGTGACCGATGTCCACATCCTTCAAGAAAAAACGGACCTCTTGCTCATGATCGCGATCAGTCACATTGATTCGCACTAATTCGGATTCCCGTAGTGCGTCAACCATTTCGGCGAAAATCGGCATCACGTCGTCGTAGGCGCCCGGAAAGCTTATCCCTTCACGACGCGGCCAGGAGAGCCATGTTGCTTCGTGGGATTCCCACTCGGCAGGCATGCGATACCCTTCTGCTGAGGGAGAGTTTTTGGTGAACGTTTTTATCATCAAACTTTTGAACAACCATTCAATCGATGTAGCGCTTGCTGATTTCCGCATACGCGTCGATTCGGCGATCGCGCAGGAAAGGCCAATGAGTTCGTTGTTTCTCCAGCAGTGCAAGATCGATTTCGACCACCAACACTTCTTCCTGGTCGACGCGCGCCTTGGCGACAATCTCTCCCGCCGGATCCGCGACGAAACTCTGTCCCCAGAACTCGATCCCATCTCCTCCGGCCCACCTTTCAAGCCCTGTCCGGTTCGGCACCGCGACGTAACAGCCATTGGCGATCGCATGGGCGCGCTGGATTGTTTCCCAGGAAGAATGTTGCCGTTTGCCGTGCTCCTGCTTTTCACTGGGATGCCAGCCAATAGCAGTCGGATAGAAGAGAATTTCGGCGCCGCTCAATGCGGTCAACCGGGCGCCTTCAGGGTACCATTGGTCCCAACAGATTAAGACGCCGATTTTCGCATATTTGGTTTTCCAGGATTTGAATCCGAGGTCACCCGGAGTGAAGTAGAACTTCTCGTAGAAAAGCGGGTCGTCCGGAATGTGCATTTTTCGATACTTTCCGAGATAAGTGCCGTCGGCGTCGATGATTGCGGCCGTATTGTGATAGAGACCGGCTGCGCGCTTCTCGAACAGAGGCGCGATGATCACCACCTCGAGCTCCTTGGCCACCAGGCCCAAACGAGTCGTGGTCGGTCCGGGAATCTCTTCTCCAAACCGAAAATACTGGTGATCTTCGACTTGGCAAAAATAGATCGTAGTGAAAATCTCCTGAAGACAAACGACGTGCGCCCCTTGTGCCGCTGCCTCGCGGATCATCGTTTCCGCCTTGTCCAGATTTTCTGCGGGATTCATGGAACATCGCATCTGGACTAAACCGAGCTTGAGCATGGAGCTTACTAGGGTGGATCGACCTGTAGTGCAAAGCACGAATTGCAAATTTCTCTTCGGTCAGTTTTCCCTTGGACTGGCACCAATTGCGAACGAGGGTGATGGTAATGCAGATCGATATTCGAATTGTAATTCACACCGTAAAAGGGGACATCGACGCCACCCTTTTTCCGTCCAAGGCTCCCGTGACGGCTGCGAATTTCCTGAACCTGGCATCCCGCAAATTCTATGACGGGCTCAAATTTCATCGGGTAGTGCCGCGTTTCGTGATTCAGGGCGGAGATCCATTAGGTACCGGGAGCGGCGGACCGGGTTACCGATTTGAAAACGAGATTCACGCGTCTCTGTCTCATGCAAACGTGGGTGTCCTGGCGATGGCAAACGCGGGTCCAGACACCAACGGAAGCCAGTTCTACATCACGATTGACGCGCTTCCACCAGAACATATAAAAATGTTGGACGGCAGTTACTCGATTTTCGGGCAGGTCACCAAAGGACTCGACGTCGTCAAAAAGATCGGGCAAGGGGATAAAATTCAATCAATCGATATTCTCGACTCAACGGAGGCATTGTTCATCGCCCAGGAAGCGCGGCTGAAGGAGTGGAACAAAACCCTGGACAAAAAGTTCGGTAAACCTGCTTAGCCCGAAAAATCTGGCAAGGGAAAGGGCTGGTGGAAAAACCACCAATGGACACGAAGGTGATCGGATTAGAAGCGGTTTCTATGCGCCTCAATTCGTGTCCATTCGCGGTTAAAGGCATTCGACAGGCGGGATGCTTTCCCGCGCGTCCGCCGTGGCCCGTCCAAGGAATGTGAGAGGCGAACAAAAACCTTTTTGCGGTTGGCAGAAACGGGTTGAGAGATCAGATTGAATGAGTCTGCGGACCGCTGATTACGATTATCCGCTTCCGGATGAGCTTATCGCCCGCTATCCCGCGAAGCGGCGTGACGAATCGAGACTGATGCTTTTGGACCGGAAGAGGCAGCAGATAACCCATCTGCGTTTTGGTGACTTTGTCGATTTGGTCCAACCGACAGACTTGGTCGTTCTCAACGATACGAAAGTTATCCCGGCTCGGATCAAGGTCCCTGATCGTAACGCCGAGTTGCTGTTGCTCGGGGAGCTCGACCTGCTGACTTGGCGATGTCTTGTCCGGCCAGGAAAATGGTTTTCTGTGGGCCGCACATTTTCGATTGCCGGTTACCTGGGAACGGTCCTTCAGATCGTCGACGAAGGCGATCGCGTGATCAGGTTCGATCGCCCCATTGATCTCGAGAAAATTGGTGAAATGCCGCTGCCTCCTTATATCACTCGGCCGCCGGAGACGATCGATCGCGAGCGCTACCAAACCGTTTATGCCGCCCACAAAGGGGCAATCGCCGCACCGACCGCCGGATTACATTTCACGCCCCAGATCCTGGCGCGGTTGCCTCACGCATTTCTCACGCTGCACGTCGGCGCCGGTACTTTCAAACCAGTGAAGGCGACAGCTATTTCCGAGCACCGCCTGCATCGCGAAGGTTTCGAGGTGACACAAGCCGCAGCCGACAAGATCCAATCGGCCGAGACGATTCTAGCAGTAGGTACCACTACCGTAAGAACCCTCGAAGCCCTGATGCAGCGATTCAACAAGATACCGCCAGGGAAGGGCACGACCGATATCTTTATCCACCCGCCGTTCCAGTTTCGACGCGTGAATTCGTTGCTGACCAATTTCCATTTACCAAGATCGACGCTCCTGATGCTGGTGGCAGCGTTTGCTGGCCGTGAGTTTGTGATGGAGGCCTACTCGGAAGCAGTAAAAGACCGGTACCGGTTTTTCAGTTACGGGGATTGCATGCTAGTAAGGTAGTTAAAACTCAAAACGCAAAACTCAAAACTCAAAACTCAAAACCCTCCTTGGCCTCCCGTTTGGTGCGAAAGAACCGCTGCAAAATATCGCGACACTCAATTTCCCTTACGCCGGGCGTGATTTCACACTGGTGATTCAACGGAGGCATCTGAAGCAGATTGACCAATCCACCGGCGCCGCCGGTTTTCGGATCGGGACATCCAAAGATTACGCGTCGGAGCCTGGCGTGGACGATCGCTCCGGCGCACATCGGGCAGGGTTCTTTGGTCACATAGATATCGCAGTCGGACAATCGCCAGTCGCCCACCGCGCTTTCGGCCTGGGTAATGGCCAGCATCTCGGCGTGCGCCGTGGCGTCCTTTAAGGTTTCAACCTGGTTCCAGGCACGGGCGATGACATCCGCATGCCGAACGATGACTGCACCGATCGGCACTTCATCCTGTGATGCGGCTTTACGGGCTTGCCGCAAAGCTTCACCCATAAAGTAGGTATCGCTCGAAAAATCCAGCAAATCGTCCATGCTAAGTGTTAAAGAGAAGGAAGAATCGATGAACAGCAAACCTATAATCGTTGCTCCCTCAATACTCGCGTGTGATTTCAACCAGCTCGGAGCCGAATGCGCACGCATGGAAAAAGCGGGCGCGGATTGGCTGCACCTGGATGTGATGGACGGCCATTTTGTGGACAATATTTCGTTTGGTCCGCCCATTGTCCAATCGGTCGCCAAGGTGGCCACCGTCCCCTTAGACACCCACCTGATGGTGGCACGTCCGGACCATTTCTTTCCCCGTTTCATCCCGTACGCCAGCAATATTACAATTCACGTCGAACCTGAGTACGATATTGGTGGCACACTAAAAGGTATTCGTGCGGCTGGCGCGACCTGCGGCCTGGCGATCAGTCCGCCGACTTCGTTCGAAAAGGTGGAGCGGTACCTCGACCAAATCGATCTGTTGCTGGTCATGACTGTCAATCCCGGCTTCGGTGGTCAGGAGTTCATGGAGGAAATGATGGTCAAGGTGAAGCGAGCGGCAACCCTTCGAGCTCAGCTCGGCCTCGATTTTCACATCGAAGTCGATGGCGGCATCCACACAGAGACGGCGGCGACCGCCCGTGCCTCCGGTGCCAATGTCTTTGTCGCCGGTACTGGGCTTTTTAGAGCACCGGACGCAGCGCGGGCGATCAAAGAGTTACGCGGCTTATGACGTTTTCACATTAGCATGAAACGCAGGGGGATTACCGGCCTATGGATGTGGGTTGCCGTACTGACAATCGTCTTCGGTGATCGCCTTGTTCAGGCTCAGAGCGGGACTGACTTTCCCGACCAACCCGCGCGGCAGGTTATCATTACGGAACGGGCGCTCCGGCACATCGAAGAAAGGCATTGGCCGGATAGTCCGGCTCAGGGTGCAGGGAAGTTCTCACCGGGGATCACGGAAGACGCCCTCAGGGAGTTGATCAACGGAACGGTCGCCAATGGACGCATGCGGCGAAACACCAACGGGCGACCCGGCCAAATCTACGAATACGATTTCGGCCGACCAATCGGCATCACGATCGACGGCGGACCGGCCAGCAGGCTCCGAGTCGTGGTGAACGCGCACAATCGACTCATCACTGCGTTTCCGTTTTAGCGCTAAGACTTGGGATCCTACCTATGCATCTCGATTACCGGCTTTCTGAAAAGTGGGACGAAGATTCCACGGACTTGTCGACTGTGGCAGAGACAGATCTCCGTTACTATGTTGCGCCCGGGGACATCGCGCTCCGAGGAGATCAGACAGACCTGAGTGCGAATTGGGGCTGGATTCCCTTGATCGATTTCGCCTTGGCTTTGCGCGATATAGCCGAGGCTTTGGCCGTCGAAGAGGGAAGCGAAACCTTTGAGTTCACCGAGTCGGAGGCGACGCTGAAGTTCGAACGCCAAGGCCAGGAAGTGGCCATCTCCGGGAGTTACGCCCAGGGAATAGTTAGAGCCCCATTGCCTGTATTTAAACACCAGGTTAAAGAATTCGCCCGGCGGTTGGACGCGGAGCTACTGGGGAAGCGTCCGGAGCTGGGGAGGAACCCGGTTTATCAAGCGTTCAAACTTTCCGGCAGATGAGCGTGCGATAGGAGACTCACACGAAGGGCGCGAAGGTCACCAACAAAACAGGAAAGTTTTCCGACCGAGGGCCCCTTCGGCTTCAGAGTTAGTCGAGTACCCACGAATGACGTCAAAGACTTTTATTGCGTCCGTGACGCGTATTTATAAAGATGCTTGTCCGTATTGCATCTATAAAAAAATCTTTAAATATGGAAATCTTGGATAGCCATGGACAATCTCTGAAATACGGATCGGTGATCAACTCGGTCGGATTCCAAGAGGACTGGAGGCTTTCCTCGGCGTGGGCCATCGGGGCCCAGGCATCTTCACCCCTGGCCAGCTTCCTATCGCGGACGCTGCGCAATGTTGTGTTGGTGCTGCTTATCGCCTTATGCCTCAGGGTGGTCGCGGCTGAGGCGATTACCCTTAGCTCAACCTGGCTCCTTAACCCAGGGTCTGGCGTCTGGAACACCGCCGCTAATTGGACACCAGCCACAGTGCCGACATTAACGGCTACATTCGGGGCATCGAATACGACGAATCTCACGTTCTCCAGTCTCGCCGCGATCGGAGCTCTCCAGTTCAATTCAGGAGCGCCAGCGTATTCGTTTAATCTCTCCGGCTTTTTTTTGACCATTGGAACTGGGATTGTCAATAACTCCTCGAACGCGCCCGCTTTCACCGGCGGAAACTTGCTGTTCTCAATCTCGGGTTCGGCGGCCAACGCGACCATCACCACCGTCAGTACCAAGAACACGGCCTTCTCTCTCGCAAGCACGGGTGGCCAAGCCCGTCTGATTACCAACGCGGGGGGAACCCTCAGTATTTCGTTACTGACAACAAGCGGGATGACGGCGGGATCGATCGAGGGCGCGGGCACTTATACTCTGGGATCAAAGACGCTTACGGTGGGATCCAATAACCTCAGTACCGAAGTCAGCGGGACGATCGGCGGCACCGGCGGCGCATTGATCAAGGTCGGCACCGGTACACTAACGCTGAGCGGCGCCAATACCTACACTGGCACCACGACGATTAGCCCCCGTCGGCCACCACCGGTTCGAGCTTATACATGCATTTTCCCCCTACCCAGAGTTCATCGTACATCTGCGGCGCGCACGAGAGGACGGTGTGGAATGGGCTCTCCTTATAAGTAATGTGGAGGGTCCGGGAAAGGTCGCTCGCCTGGTCCCACGCGCTCTCCGGTGAGCCGACAAAAAGGCCCGCCAACTGACCATTTGCGGGGACCCTGCAGATTGGTAATGGAGGGACGAGTGGAAGTGTCACTGGAAATGTGATCGACAATGCCAACCTCGCTTTTAGCCGCAGCGATTCAGTAACGTTCTCCGGCTCTGTTTCGGGCACGGGAACTCTGAGCCAGAACGGTTCTGGGACGCTAATCCTGACCGGAACCAACGCGTACACCGGAGGGACGACGGTATCGGATGGTGTGCTTAGCGTGGGCACTGATGCCAAATTAGGCAATGCGAGCGGAGGCCTCACCGTCCAAGGCGGCGAATTGCTGAGCACCGGCTTGATTTTTTCCAGCTCGCGACTGGTAGCACTCAACGCGATCAGGCCCGCCAATATCTTGGCGGCCGCGACAGGTACCACGGCAAACTATTCGGGAGTTCTTTCGGGCGGGGGTAGCCTGCAGGTCGGCGATGGAACGAACGCGGGCACGGTGGTGCTCTTGAGCGGGGCCAACGCTTATTCTGGAGGCACGACGGTGTTAGGTGGCGCGACCTTGAGGATTGATGCGGATGCGGAGTTGGGGAACGCCAGCGGCGGGATCACGCTCAAGGGCGGCAAGTTGGTGATCACCGATGACGGGTTTTCGACCGCCCGAACCCTTACCCTTGGCCTCGGTATCAACACCCTGACAGCTCCGGACAGCAACATTCCGCGGTTCACGACGTTCACGGGCCTGATTACCGGCGCGGGTGCTTTGACGGTGGGAGACCCGATCAATAGCGCGAAGTTTTTTGCCACGCTGACCAATGCCGGGAACGATTACGCGGGCGGCACCACAATCATGGGCGGCGCGACCTTAAAGGTGGGCACGGACGGAGAATTGGGAAACACCGGCGGCGGGTTGACCCTCCGCGGAGGCACCTTGCAAACAACCGTCGATGGCTTTGCGTCCGCGCGGGCCATTGCGCTGGAGTCCGGCGCTGGAGTCAATACTCTGGCCAGTGAATCCGGTGTGGCCACTTACACCGGGGTCATTGCCGGCGTGGGCGGTTTGACGATCGCCGGCGGCGGTACAGTCGTGCTGGCCGGGAACAACACGTACAACGGCGGGACGAACATCGAATTGCTGGCAACGCTGGTGGCAGGTGCCGACAACACCCTGGGCACGGGCTCGGTAGATCTGTTCGGCGGTAGGCTCATGATTCTGCCAGGCGTAACCCTGCCCAACGCGGTGACCTTTGTCGCAGGAGGTGTTGTAAATAATGCCGGAACGCTGAACAACAACGTCCTGGACGGGCCAGCCGCAACGGAGACCGTGATTAACTCCGGGGTCATCAACGGCAATGTCCAGCTTGGCGGAGCAATCGATATTGCGCACTTGTTCACCGGGAGCCAAATCAACGGTAATCTGGGCCTCAGCGGGACCGCGAGTTCGACACTGATTCTCGATGGCGCCGGCCAGCAATCGTTGAGTCTGGCGGTGAGCGGAACGGTGACCAACAACGGCTTGCTGGTCAAGCAAGGCAGCGGCACCTGGACGATCGATCGCCCGCTTTACGCCCCGCTCGGGACGGATATACTGGCCGGGACACTCGTCCTGGAGGCCGCCCTGACCAGTGCGCAGGTCAACATCACCCCCGGGGGCAAGTCTGCAATTGAGTAGCGGTGGTAACGTCGTCGGGAGTCTGCTGAATAATGGTTCATTGGTTTTCGCCAGTTCAGGCTCTGTCACCCATAGCGAGATCATCAGCGGGCTGGGCAACGTTATTCAGGATGGTACCGGCACCACGACTTGAGCGGTGCGAACACCTACAGCGGCGGCACGGTGATCAACCTGGGCACCCTGGTGGTGGATAACGCGCAGGCGCTTGGCACCGGCGATGTCACCGTCAACGGAGGCATCCTGAGAGCTGACCCACAGCCAATTAATGTCAAGGGGAACTATACCCAGAATGCGGGAGGGACCTTGCAACTGAAGGTGGCCGGCGCTCGTCCGGGCCAATACGACACCTTAAACGTCGGCGGGAATGCTACCCTTGGTGGCACGTTGCAATTGATTTCCCTTGGGTTTCAACCCAAGTCCGGTGACCGGTTGACACTGGTAACTACCGGCGGATTAGTCTCGGGCAGTTTCGCCCAGTTTGTCGATCCGTTTGCCGGTCCGGGATTTGATCTCGTTGGTCTGGTCTACGAGCCTCGCTCGGTTCTATTGGAGTTCTTCAACTATGCCTCGTTCGCGCTCACTCCTAACCAGCTGGCATCGGCGAACCTGCTCGATGCGGTGCATCTGGATCCAAGCGCGGCGAATCTCATTTCCTTCATTAACAATCAGCCTTTTGCCAATCTGCCCGGTGACTTCGAGAAAATCTCACCCGACGGTCTGACGGCATTTTACGAGATCAGCTTTTCGAACTCGAACATTCAGAGATTAAACCTGGAAGGCCGACTGGATGATATCCGAAACGGATCCAACGGATTCAATTCCAACATGAAGGTCAATGGCGCCACGGTGAGTACGGAGAATCCATCGGCGCGGACGGAAAATCCTCGAAGGGCGTGGTGGAACCGATCCTCCGGCCGGCACCGGAAAATCGCTGGGGGGTGTGGGTGACTGGCTTCGGTGACTTTGTCAATGTGAACGGCGACGGCAACTCGAATGGCTACGACTTCACGACCGGTGGAGTCAGCTTAGGAGTCGATTACCGGATCACCGATCAACTGGCGGTGGGAGTGATGGGCGAATACTCGCATACCTGGACCTCACTCAATCCGAGCGGTCAAATGAATGTCGATAGCGGACGAGGCGGCTTATACGCGACCTGGTTCAACCATGGGATTTACCTCAATGGAGCGATCTACGGAGGATACAACAGCTATGATTCGAGCCGTTCGGGCCTTGGGGGACAAGCCAATGGTGGCACTCAAGGAGCGGAGTTGAGTACCTTTCTGAGCGGCGGCTACGATTTCCATTTTGGCCATCTGACGGTTGGTCCGATCGCCGCGCTGCAATATACGTATGTGAATGTGGATGGATTCAGCGAGAACGGCTCACTGGCCCCGATGGCGATCCAAACGGACTCCGCGGATTCCCTCCGGACCGATGTCGGCTTCCGACTCTTTTACCAATGGCAAATCGGCAAGGTGGTGATCGAGCCCTCGCTCAAAGCGGCCTGGGAACATGAGTACCTCTATTCCGCGTTACCGATCACGGCGGGCTTTGCCGGGATTTCCGGGCCATCGGCCACCTTCTACGGCCCGAGCGAAGGTCATGATAGCGCGATTGTGAGCGCCGGAGTCTCGTCGCAATTGACTCCAGCATTTCGGTCTACCTGAACTACGACGGTCAGTTAGGGCGAGGGAATTACGATTCAAACGCCGTCACGGGCGGATTCCGGATGAGCTTTTAGAGGGTGGAGCGGCGGCTAAGCTGTGGGAGGGACGCGCTCCCATAAGCGCCAACTTAATGCGAGGCCCTTGGATGGGTGAATTGGCTTTTGTCCCGGAGGGACAGGCTGATAGTAGCCAGGCACGAAGTGTCTGGGTATCGATGCAGAGAGCTCCCGTCCCGGAGGGACGGTCGAAGGGTCGAAGTCATTGTCAGTCCCGGAGATATTAGTCGTCGAAACCGAGTTCATGCCGCTTTAGGAACCCCAGGTATTCCTGTTGAAAGGTCTGTTGGCGTCTGATCTAAGCCGAGATCCGTTCAATCGTCCCGCTGGGACGGGGCTCTTTTCCTCATGACTCCAGGCACGAAGTGCCTGGGTAGGACGCGCTCCCGCGCGTCCAAGTAAGCGTCCCGCCTTTCCTCCATCTTTCATCTTTCACAGGTTGGCCTGCAGAAAGGAAGATAGGAAATTCTCGCACGGAGGACACGGAGATCACGGAGGAAATTTAAGTTGTAGATCAAAGGCGTGCGTTGGTTTTCAGCCGTGCCTCGCCATAAATCACTCGAACAACCCAAAATAAACTCTAATAGCAAACTCTAATAAAATCCTCTGAACCTCCGCGCCCACCGTGCCCTCCGTGCGAGCCATTCTCCTTCCGGCTAAGCCGTTTTTGGATCCGATCCCTTTTCGCGTCCGCCCGGCGCGGCCTTCTCAAAATGTCCAAACTGCAGCTCCAGGCACGAAGTGCCTGGCTACTATCTTGCTGTCCCTCTGGGACGAAGGCATTCTCCGCGCCGAGGCCTTGATTAAGTTAGCGCGGACGCGCTCCCCGCGCGTCCGGCGCTGCCTGTCCTTAGAGCGTGCGAAGGGGAAAGACCGGCAGGTTGAGGATGGAAGGGATGGAGCGGCGGCGAAGCCGTGGAGGGCGAGGCTCCGTCCGAGCCATACGGCGCGCCATCGCGGACATACCTCCCAGGTAGGCCGAGCCTGGAACGCCAAACGGTTTAGTTTTAGTCTGACTTTCCGTCTCAAATAGGCCGATGGTCTTCGACGGGGCCACCGTGAAATCTGGAATTTATATTGCGTTGCCTTACGGTATCTATAAAAATACCGGATTATGTGGCAGTTATCTCAGGCCTATAAAAACCTGGAAAATTTCCTGGTATGCTCTCTTTTGATCCTCTGCATTCCCCAGGTGGTCCGTGCGGCCCCCGTACCCCCCACTGCATACTGGGATATCCCCGGTCCCGTTCCCAGCGGTTCATGGAATACCACCAGTTCATTTTGGTCTCTTCTTCGGCCGGAGGCGGCTCGCTAATACCCTGGAATAATAACCTGGGAAGTAGCGCCGTCTTCTCCGCTCTCAATCTATCAGCGACGGGAAGCTTTGCGGTAACTCTGGATGCAAACGTCAGAGTCGGAAATCTGACTTATCGGGGTGGAAATCCGGGAAGTACGCTGCAAATTGCTGTCGGTCTGGGAAATACCATCACCATGGGAGCTCTCCAGATGAATGTGTCAGTCGATGCCGGCACGACATTAGTTATCGCCCCCGTAATCGCCGACGCCTTTTTTTTTGGCCGGAATCGTCAAACCCGTCATCGTGCCCTTATTCTCCAGCCCCAGTGGTCCCAGTAGTCTGATTCTCCACAGCGGCACGTTAGTCCTGACAGGGGCAAACACTTACAGTGCGGGCACCACGATCAGCGGGGGCACGCTGCAGCTAGGCAATGGCGGAGCCAGCGGCAGTATCCTGGGGAACGTCATCGATAACGCGACGTTGGCCTTCGATCGCAGAGACACGGTGACGTTCGCCAATCTGATCTCCGGCACTGGAAAGTTGACCCAGCTTGGGACCGGGACCACAATCTAACAGCAAACAACACCTACACCGGCGGAACCACGATCACCGCCGGAACGCTGCAAATCGGCAACGGCGGCACCGCCGGCAGCATTGTCGGCAACGTGATAGACAACAGCGCTCTGATTTTCGACCACTCCGATAGCGTGGAGTTTAGCGGCGTGATTACCGGTAGCGGAAGCGTCACCCAGGTGGGCACCGGCGCGCTCCTCCTGACCGGCGCCAACACCTACTCCGGCGGTACCACGAACACGGCTGGAACGCTTCGGGCCGGTTCGACAACGGCATTGAGTGCGACATCGGCCTTCACGGTTAATTCGGGCCTGGATCTCAACGGTAACTCCAACACCGTAGGTTCATTGGCTGGTAGCGGAACGGTGACCAATAACGGTATAACCCCGGCAATCTTGAGCGCCGGCGGCAACAACTCGAGCACCATTTTCAGTGGAATCTTAAGCGACGGGTCCAGCATGCTGGGATTAACCAAAACCGGGTTTGGAGCAATGACCCTGACAGGCGCCAATACTTATACGGGTGGTACGACCATCGGTGCGGGGACGCTGCGACTGGGCGCCGGCGGAGTAACCGGAAGCATCGTGGGCAAGGTCACGAACAATGGAAAACTGGCTTTCGACCGACAAGATCTGGTGACGTTTGACGAGACCATCAGTGGTTCCGGCAGCGTGTCTCAGAACGGCGCGGGAACGACCATCCTTGGCGGAACCAATACTTATTCGGGTGGTACGATCATTAACAAAGGCACACTTCTGGTGAACAACGCCCAGGCCTTGGGTCTGGGCGACGTGGTAGTCAACGGTGGCGTTCTGGGAGCTGACCCGCAGCCAATTATTGTCAAGGGTAACTACACCCAGAATGCGGGTGGGACCTTGCAACTGCAGGTGGCCGGCGCCAACTCGAGCCAGTACGACACCCTAAAGATCGGTGGTAATGCTACACTTGGTGGCACGTTGCAATTGATCTCCCTTGGGTTTCAACCCAAGTCCGGTGACCAGCTGACACTGGTAACTACCGGCGGATTGGTCTCGGGCAGTTTTGCCCAGTTTGTCGATCCGTTTGCCGGTCCGGGATTCAGTTTCGCCGGCCTGGTCTACGAACCGAACTCGGTTCTCCTGGAATTCTTCAACTATGCCTCGTTCGCGCTCACTCCTAACCAGCTGGCATCGGCGAACCTGCTCGATGCGGTGCATCTGGATCCAAGCGCGGCGAATCTCATTTCCTTCATTAACAATCAGCCTTTTGCCAATCTGCCCGGTGACTTCGAGAAAATCTCACCCGACGGTCTGACGGCATTTTACGAGATCAGCTTTTCGAACTCGAACATTCAGAGATTAAACCTGGAAGGCCGACTGGATGATATCCGAAACGGATCCAACGGATTCAATTCCAACATGAAGGTCAATGGCGCGACGGTGAGTACGGAAAATGTCGTTGGCGCGGACGGAAAATCCTCGAAGAGCGTGGTGGAGCCGGTCCTCCAGCCGGCACCGGAAAACCGCTGGGGAGTGTGGGTGACTGGCTTCGGTGACTTTGTCAATGTGAACGGCGACGGCAATTCGAATGGCTACGACTTCACGACCGGTGGAGTCAGCTTAGGGGTCGATTACCGGATCACCGATCAACTGGCGGTGGGAGTGATGGGCGAGTACTCGCATACCTGGACCTCACTCAATCCGAGCGGTCAAATGAATGTCGATAGCGGACGAGGTGGCTTATACGCGACCTGGTTCAACCATGGGATTTACCTCAATGGAGCGATCTACGGAGGCTACAACAGCTATGATTCGAGCCGCTCGGGGCTCGGGGGCCAAGCCAACGGCGGCACCGAGGGAGCCGAGCTCAGCACCTTTCTGAGCGGCGGATACGATTTCCATTTTGGCCATCTGACGGTTGGTCCGATCGCCGCGCTGCAATATACGTATGTGAATGTGGATGGATTCAGCGAGAACGGCTCACTGGCCCCGATGGCGATCCAAACGGACTCTGCGGATTCCCTCCGGACCGATGTCGGCTTCCGACTCTTTTACCAATGGCAAATCGGCCAGGTGGTGATCGAGCCCTCGCTCAAAGCGGCCTGGGAACATGAGTACCTCTATTCTGCGCTACCGATCACGGCGGGCTTTGCCGGGATTTCCGGGCCGTCGGCCACCTTCTACGGCCCGAGCGAAGGTCATGATAGCGCGATCGTGAGCGCCGGAGTCTCGGCGCAATTGACCCCAGCCATTTCGGTCTACGTGAACTACGACGGTCAGTTAGGGCGAGGGAATTACGATTCAAACGCCGTCACGGGCGGATTCAGGATGAGCTTTTAGGGAGTGGTGGCGAAGCCGCAGTAGGGACGCGCTCCTGGACGCGCTCCCGCGCGTCCGGCGTCGCCTGTCTTTAGAGCGTGCGAAAGCCAGCCAAACGCTGGTGCGCGCCAACATTAAAACAACTCTAACAACTCTTTATTTTATCTCCAATCATCTGTGGAATCTGCGTAATCTGCGGTTACCCCTCTTCTTGCTCTTCTTTTGAGCGAAATCTCTTGGCGCAGGCGCACCATCCCAGCAACCCGAATCCGACAAACGCGAGTGGCGCCAGGGTGGGCGGCCTGTCTTCGTCGGGAATCTTTCTTACCCAGGCCGAGAGGTCATGGGTCGTTTCTCGAATTGGATGGCCGTCTGAATGATACCAAAGCCCCAGAAGCCCGACGGCGATCGCAATTAGAAACCCAATGGAAAGTGCCGATCTTCCACCTCGATTCCAGAGGCATAGGCCAAGGACGCAAGAAACGATCATCAAGATCGAGAACACTATCGGAGTCCAGGCGATCGCTTGTTTTTGGAGAATCATGCGATGGTCGTAGCGGATCTGAGTCAGGAGGAGGACGAATCCTCCCATGAGAATCAAGACGACAAGCTTACTAAGCGTCCAATACCTCAATATCTTCACCCGCAACCCTTTTGAATGCTTTAAATTTCGCGCGTTCCCCACTTGGAGAACCGGGAGATCGGGCTACCGCTGCGAAGGCGGCCCGACGAGGTATTCCGGATTCAGCGTTTGCACCTCTTTCGGGACAAAGAGCCCGTCCTTCCGCACCAGCTTCTGATCGAAATAGATTTCGCCGCCGCCGTATTCCGGCCGCTGAATGCAGACTAGATCCCAGTGAACCTGACTCCGATTCCCGTTATCCGCTCGCTCATAGGCTTGGCCTGGAGTGAAATGAAACGAGCCGGCAATCTTCTCGTCGAACAGAATGTCGCGCATCGGTTCCTGGATGTATGGATTAAAGCCAAGCGCGAATTCGCCGATGTAGCGGGCTCCTTCGTCTGAATCGAGGATGGCGTTTAGCCGGCCGGTGTTATTCGCGGAAGCTTCGACGATTTTGCCCTTCCTGAACGCAAGGCGAACGGAGTCGAAAGCGGTCCCCTGGTAAATGGTCGGGGCATTGAATTGAACATGACCCTCGACAGAATCTCGTATCGGACAAGAAAAAACCTCGCCGTCCGGAATGTTATGCTGGCCGCCGCAGGCAATGGCGGAAATGCCTTTGAGGCTGAATTTCAGATCTGTGCCCGGTCCTTTGATTTGCACCTGATCCGTATTTTCCATCAGCGCCTTCAGAGCTTTCATCCCAGACTTCATTTTGGAGTAATCGAGCGTGCAGACTTTAAAAAAATAGTCTTCGAACGTTTCGGTGCTCATGCCCGCCATTTGCGCCATCGCCCCGGTCGGCCAACGCAGAACCACCCATTTTGTCTTGTTTAGCCGTCGCTCAAGCAATGGTTGGAGCAACTTCATTGCCACCTGCATGCGACCCGGTTCCACGTCCGAGAATTCGGTGGCGTTATGGCTGCCTCGAAGCGCGACGTAAGCGTCCATCACCGTCATCCTTGCCAACTCAAAATCGCAAAGCGTTCGATACTGATCTTCTTCCGCGCCTCGAAGCATTTCGCGTACGATGGTGTTCGCTTGTAGATTCACAAACGGAACAGCCCCTTTGGAGCGTCCGCACCGGATCAAAGCAATCACCATCTCCGGGGGCACATCATAGGCATCGATAAGGAACCGTTCTCCTTTTTGAAGATTGGTTGAGAAGCCGATCAATACATCTGCCAGCGCGTCAAGACGGGGATCTAACATGGGAAATAGGTAGACTTAGTGGTATAAACTGCTACTGCAACTCAAAAAATGAGTACGGCGGTGACTAAGATGGTGGATCGAGCCAACGCTTCCGACGTGCGGGACCAGTACGCAGGCAAAACGATTGTCTTCACGAACGGTTGTTTCGACATCCTGCACCTCGGACATGTGCGCTACCTGGCGGCCGCCAAACGATTGGGAGACATCCTGATCGTGGGTCTGAATGGTGATGCGTCAGTTCGCGAACTCAAGGGGGTCGGTCGCCCTCTGAATTCGCAAGAGGATCGTGCGGAAGTGATGGCCGCTCTCGAGGCGGTCGACCACGTGATCATCTTCGAAGAAAAGAGAGTTAGTCATCTTTTGCGGGAAATGCGTCCGCACATCTATGTGAAAGGTGGTGATTATACGGTGGACAGCCTGGATCCGGAAGAGGTTGCTGCGCTGCAGGAAATCAATGCGAGGATCGAAATTTTGCCGTTGGTACCTGGTAAATCAACTTCGAAGCTCGTACAAACCATTCAGCAACTATGAGGCACCCGCTGCGCTTGGGAGTACTGGGATCTGGAAAAGGATCAAATTTCCGTGCACTCATGGAACAGATCAACGACGGCCGACTCAATGCTGAGGTGCGTATCGTCATTTCCGACGTTGAGGATGCCGGCATTCTAAGTTTGGCTCGCGATTTTCAGATTCCGGGGCTCTATGTTCGCCCGGGCCGGTTCCGGACAAGGCTCGAGCCGGAAGTAGAGGAGGACGTGGTGGGATTGTTGCGCGAAGCGAGCGTGGAACTGGTAATTTTCGCCGGTTTCATGCGGATAGCTAAGCACTCGCTGCTTGATGGCTTTCCCCGAAGGATTATCAACATTCACCCCTCGCTTCTGCCGAAGTTTCCTGGGTTGGAGGCGTGGAAGCAGGCGTTGGCGGCCGCGGAAACGGTGACCGGATGCACTGTGCACTACGTCGACGCCGGGATAGACAGTGGCGAAATTTTGGGCCAAAAGACCGTGCCGATACTGCCGGATGATACGCCTGAACGTCTACACGCTCGGATTCAAACGGCCGAACATGCGCTGTTGCCGGCTGTGGTAGCGGAAATCGCGACCAGATTTCGCGGACCGGAGGATTGAGCATTTGGCGGCAGAGGACTCATCCTAACGGCACAAATGGTCACGAAGGTTTAAAGATCAATAAATTGGAGAATTGGAAGTCCGTCGCCAGAATCCATCGAACAACTCTAAAAATTCTCTCAGACCTCCGTGACCTCTGAGTGAGGCTCTCTTGGCCTCCACGAAATCTGGTCTGTTTTCTTGCGTTTTCGCCATTGGTGTCTCACTCTTGCCTAGTTATGAAGAAAATCGAGGCGATCATTAAACCCTTTAAGATGGAGGACGTTAAGGAGGCCTTAACGGAGATTGGGATTGAGGGGATGACCGTTAGTGAGGTGAAAGGTTTCGGACGACAAAAAGGTCATACGGAAATCTACCGTGGGAGCGAATACACGGTCGATTTTCTTCCAAAGGTGAAATTTGAAATCGTCGTGCCGGACGACCGTGTTCGGAAAGCCGTCGAAGTCATTGTGGACGCGGCTCGAACTGGAAAAATCGGCGACGGAAAAGTTTTTGTGGTGGCGATTGAAGAAGTCATTCGAATTCGGACCGAAGAACGGGGCGAGGACGCGATCTGAGGCGACCACGCCGATCCGGGATATTGGGCGAGTTTATGCCCGGACGCTCTGAACGCCAAGAGAGATTCAATGGAAGCTACCGATGTCCTTCCTGATCTCCAGGCGTCGATTTTGTGCGAGGATGTTCGGCAGGAGTTAAATGGTCTTCAGACGCTCGTCGGAGTGATCAACGTGCTGCCGACCCCTGCGCTGCCAGTCGGCCTGCTGAAGCTCTGCCTGTGGACGCGATGGTGCGGCGGTTTCGGCAAATTCCGCCAAACCTGTCGGATTCTTGGAGTCGAGGAAGTGCAGATCATAGCGGAATCGCACATCGACTTTGAGCTGAAGGAATTGGAAGGGAACGTGACTAACGTGAACCTATTTGCCGGCGTGCAATTCCAGCAATTCGGCATCCACCATGTTGAGATTCTTTTGGATGGCGAGTTGATTCTTCGTTACCCTCTGGCAGTGGTCAGGTTGTGATTCAATATTACCAACCTTTTCCGATGCCGTGTTTTAGACAAAAGACCCCTATCAAGTGACTGTTCTTAATCCCCCATGAGCACCAACATCGAATCGCATCTGATCGAGAATCGGGTCTTTAGACCGGAGAAATCCTTCTCCAAAAAAGCGCAGATCTCGAGTTTCACGCAATACGAAGAATTATATCGGCAATCGATCAAGAACCCGGAGAAATTCTTTGCCCAAAAGGCGGCTGAGTTTCTTGTCTGGCAGAAGAAATGGAAAGTGGTTCTCGAATGGAAAGAGCCATACGCGAAGTGGTTCGTTGGCGGGAAATTGAATGTTTCTGAGAACTGCCTCGACCGGCACCTGACTGGGGCCCGGCGGAATAAGGCGGCACTGATCTGGGAAGGCGAGCCAGGGGAAAAAGTGACGCTTACTTATCAGCAGCTTCATCGTGAAGTTTGCAAATTCGCAAACGTTCTGAAGCGGAATCATATTAAAAAAGGGGACCGGATTATCATCTACATGCCGATGTGCCCGGAGGCGGCTATCGCGATGCTGGCCTGTGCGAGAATCGGAGCAATTCATTCGGTAGTTTTCGGCGGGTTTAGTTCCGAATCGATTAAAGACCGGATCAAAGATAGCCAGGCCAGGATGGTGATCACTGCGGATGGAGGGTACCGGCGCGGAGCAATTATCCCGCTGAAGAAGAACGTCGATGACGCTTTGACAGACAACGAACAGATCGAGCGGGTCATAGTTTTTCGTCGAGCTCATAACGAGATTCACATCAAGGAAGGCCGGGATGTGTGGTGGCACCGCGAAATGGAATACGTCGACGCAAATTGCCCTCCGGGGCCGATGGATGCAGAGGACCCGCTCTACATCCTTTACACCAGCGGTTCGACCGGCAAACCGAAAGGGATACTCCATACCAGCGCAGGGTATTTGCTGGGAGTGGCCCTTACCACGAAATATGTTTTCGATGTCAAAGAGGAGGATGTCTACTGGTGCACGGCAGATATTGGCTGGGTCACGGGCCACAGTTACGCCGTGTATGGCCCTCTCTGTATCGGGGCCACAGTTTTGATGTATGAAGGCGCTCCAAACTGGCCGGAACCAGATCGTTTCTGGGCGTTGATCGAAAAGTACGGAGTGACAATTCTCTACACAGCGCCCACGGCGATTCGAGCTTTCATCCGATGGGGCGATGAGTACCCAAATCGCCATGATCTATCTTCCCTCCGGCTGCTTGGCACGGTGGGAGAACCGATTAACCCGGAGGCTTGGATGTGGTATCACACTGTGATCGGCGGTGGTCGCTGCCCGGTGGTGGATACGTGGTGGCAAACGGAGACGGGAGCGATCATGATCACTCCGTTGCCAGGAGCCACCCCTCTGAAGCCTGGAACGGCGACTTTGCCATTTTTCGGAATTGACGCTGCCGTTGTCGACGACCAGGGAAACGAGGTGCCGCGGAATGTTGGGGGTAAACTGGTGATCCGTAAGCCATGGCCCTCGATGCTGCGAACCATTTGGGGCGACAAGCAGCGTTACAAGAAACAATATTGGAGCGAGATAAAGGGATGCTACTTCACCGGAGATGGGGCGCGCAGAGACAAGGATGGTTACTTTTGGATTGTCGGCCGCATTGACGACGTTCTAAACGTCGCCGGACACCGATTAGGCACGTCGGAAATCGAGAGTGCTTTGGTCAGCCATCCTTTTGTCGCGGAGGCTGCGGTCGTTGGACGTCCGGACGAGATGAAGGGTCAAGCTGTCGTTGCTTTCGTGACCCTAAAGGAAAAGGAGCATCCATCACCGGAACTTCGTGAAAAATTGCGCCAGCACGTCGCCGCCGCAATCGGATCGATCGCCAAACCGGACGATATTCGTTTCGCCGAAGGCCTGCCAAAGACTCGAAGCGGAAAAATTATGCGCCGGTTGTTGAAGGAAATTGCCAGTGGAGGTCAGGTCACAGGCGACACGACAACCCTGGAAGATTTCAATGTGCTATCGAAGCTCGGCGGCCAGGAGGAATGAGTAAGCCCTCGAAGATTGGAAAACCGCGAATGGACACGAAGGGGACCGGACTCCAAGTAGGCTTTTATTCGTGTCAATTCGTGTCCATTCGGGGTTGAAAATTGCTCCTATTCGACGTGGTCCCGCGCTAACCGTTTGTTAATTAGCGCTGTGGCCTTGAAGATTGGAAAAACCACGAATGGACACGAATAGACGCGAAGGGGACCGGACTCCAAGTCGGTTTTTATTCGTGTCAATTCGTGTCCATTCGGGGTTGAAAATTGCTCCTATTCGACGTGGTCCCGCGCTAACCGTTTGTTTAGTGCTGTGGCCTTGAAGATTGGAAAGAACCACGAATGGACACGAATAGACGCGAAGGGGACCGGATTCCAGTAGGCTTTTATTCGTGTCAATTCGTGTCCATTCGGGGTTGAAAATTGCTCCTATTCGACGTGGTCCCGCGCTAACCGTTTGTTAATTAGCGCTGTGGCCTTGAAGATTGGAAAGAACCGCGAATGGACGCGAATAGACGCGAAGGGGACCGGACTCCAAGTCGGCTTTCATTCGTGTCAATTCGTGTCCATTCGGGGTTGAAAATTGCTCCTATTCGACGTGGTCCCGCGCTAACCGTTTGTTAATTAGCGCTGTGGCCTTGAAGATTGGAAAGAACCGCGAATGGACACGAATAGACACGAAGGGGACCGGACTCCAAGTCGGCTTTTATTCATGTCGAATTCGTGTCATTCGCGGTTGATACGCCAACGCGATGAGCTCATTACGGCTTCCTCTTATGCCAATCGGTGCTCTGCTCATAGGCATAGGCGACCTGGAGCACGCGAGATTCATTGAGTTCCTGTCCAAGTATCTGAAGACCGACCGGGAGTTGTTTTCCTTCATTCTCCAAAAACCCGCACGGTATGCTGATCCCGCAGATTCCCGCCATGTTGGCGGCCAAGGTGAAAATGTCGGCCAGATACATGCTCAGTGGATCGTTGGTGCGCTCGCCGAGTTTAAATGCCAGGAGCGGAGATGTCGGGCAAACAATTGCTTCGACTTGCTCAAAGGCGGAGGCGAAATCCTGACGGATCAAGGTGCGAACCTTTTGGGCCCGCAGATAATCGGCGTCGTAGTAACTGGAACTCAGCACGTAGGTGCCCAGAATGATGCGGCGCTTTACCTCAGGACCAAAGCCCTCTTCTCTCGTTCTGCCGTAGTGGTCAAGAAGTCCGCTTACCTCCTTCGCGCGAAAGCCGTACCGTACTCCATCGAATCTGGCGGGTTCGCTGACGCTTCAGCCGGGGCGATGATATCGTACGTACTTAAAGCGTGCTCGGTGTGCGAGGCAACGAGATGTCGATCACCTTCAGCGCCCAATTTCTCAAGATGCTCAACGGCTGCCCGTACCGTTTTTTGCGACTTCTGGGTCGAGACCTTCAATAAAATACTCTTTTGGAAGTCCGATCTTCAGTCCTTTGATGCCCTTCGCCAAATCAGTGGTAAAATCCGGCACCGGTTCGTCCAGAGAAGTCGAGTCGCAAGCGTCCGGTCCGGCGATAATGTTCATCAGAAGCGCTGCGTCCATTACATCTTTGGTGATTGGTCCGATTTGATCGAGTGAGGATGCGAACGCGACCAGGCCATATCGCGAGATTCGACCGTAGGTTGGTTTTAACCCAACGCAGCCGCAAAGCGCCGCCGGTTGGCGGATTGAACCGCCGGTGTCCGATCCGAGAGCTGCGAAGGCCTCGTCGGCAGCTACCACGGCGGCGGAGCCGCCGCTGGAACCGCCCGGGGTTCGGGTCGTGTCCCACGGATTCCTGCTCGGTCCGAAAGCCGAGTTCTCGGTAGAAGATCCATGGCGAATTCGTCCATGTTCACCCGGCCGAACGGGATGCACCGGCCGCCCGCAGCTTCGCGATCACCGTAGCATCGTACGGCGCGATGTAACCTTCCAGAATCTTTGAGGCACAGCCGCACGGATGCCCTTTCACGTTGATCACGTCTTTTATGGAAATTGGCACCCCGCCTAACGGGAGGCTGACATCGGCGGACTGAGCCTCGGACAGCGCCCGATCGAGATCATATGACAAATAACCGTGGATCGCGGGATCGACCAATTCAATCCGGTGGACCAACGCTTCGACCACTTCCTTCGGTGAAACTTCTTTGGAACGGAGAAGGGCCTGGGTTTCGTGAACGGTCAGGGAGGTTAATTCCACCGATTACTCCACGACTTTCGTTACGATGAACAATCCCTGGGCCTGGCGTGGCGCGTTCGCCAGAGCGAGTTCACGATTCAGACTTTCTCGCGTTTCATCCTTCCGGAAGACGTTAAAAATCTGGAAGCTGTGTGCCATCGGCTCCACCTGAGACAAATCGACCGCATTTAGCTTTGCCACATGCTCGAGCACGTGCCCCAATTGAGATTGGAAGGTCTTGATCTCCGCCGGTGTCAATTTGATGCGAGCCAACTCGGCCACATATTCGACGTCAAAGTTCGTTGAGCTCATGGTAATCGGTGGTAAGCGAATAAATCTGCGGGCGCCTGCTTCGCAATCATTTGTTGCCAGGGTGATAAACGTCAATGAATTCACTAGATCAGCAATCTTCGTTTATGAATGTTTTTCGCCGTCAGCTGTTCTCCGCTACCCGAACGTGCTATCAAACATCGATAGCGCGAAAATCCCACCAGCGCTTTGCTTGAAATTTCCGGAATAGAGCGAGACAAACAAACTCTCAGTATGTCGGATACATTCAGAGCAGCGCGAGATTTCCTCCTCGCGAAATCGTACCGATTACGACGTTGCCTACAGAGGCTTTCAATGGCCCAAGCTGGACCGGTTCAATTGGGCTCTGGATTGGTTCGACAGCATCGCTGCGGGCGAAAGAATGCGATCAGCCAGCGATTTGGGTTGTCTTTGAGGATGGGACGGAAACCAAGCTTTCTTTCCGCGAACTCTCTAATCGATCATCGCAGATAGCAAACTACTATCGTGAGCTAGGCGTTCGGTCGAGGCGATCGCGTCATGGTCATGCTTGGAAACGTTCCTCCCCTTTGGGAGACGGTTCTGGCCCTGATCAAACTTGGCGCCGTCATCCTGCCCGCAACACCTCTTCTGAGCGGAGACGATCTCGCCGACCGAATTGAAAGAGGGCGTGTGCGACACATCGTGTGTGCCGCCGATTGCGTATCGAGGTTTGGTCAGTTGGCAAAACATTGCACGCGCATTGTGGTAGGCGGACCGGTGCCCGAATGGCATGCCTACGAAGATGGGTACGAGGCCTCGGCGGAATTTAAGCCGGACGGAGAAACATGAGCCAGCGATCCGATGCAGCTCTATTTCACCTCTGGTACGACATCGAAGCCCAAGCTCGTGATGCACACGCACGTCACGTATCCAGTCGGACATCTCTCGACGATGTATTGGATTGGGCTGCGGCCTGGCGACATACACTGCAACATCTCGTCTCCAGGTTGGGCGAAACATGCTTGGAGCTGCTTTTTCGCGCCTTGGAATGCCGAGGCGACGGTCTTCGTCCCAAATCAGTCACGCTTCAACGCGAAAGGTTTGCTGGAGACGATTACCCGCGCAGAGGTGACTACGTTTTGTGCTCCGCCCACGGTGTGGCGCATGCTGGTCACGCAGCAACTGGCGGAGTACAAGAACGAAGCTGCGCGAAGTGGTGAGTGCAGGCGAGCCGCTGAATCCTGAAATCATCGAACACGTGCAGAGCGTATGGGGTCTTACGATCCGCGAAGGATACGGCCAAACCGAAAGCACCGCCGTGGCCGGCACTTCTCCCGGCGCAACTCGTCAAGCCGGCATCACTCGGCAGACCGTTGCCTGGTTTAACGCTGGTCTGCTGGACTGCCAATGATCGAGAGGCGAACGAAGGTGAACTCTGTGTAGACGCTCGATCCCCGGCCGATAGGCTAATGCCTGGGTACCAGAAAGATGATGGCACAATATCTCCGCTCGAAGGGAAGGTTCACCGAACAGGTGACGTCATGTCACGCGATGCCGATGGTTATTTCACGTTTGTTGGCCGGTCCGATGACGTCTTCAAGGCTTCGGACTATCGAATCAGCCCGTTTGAACTTGAAAGCGCTTTGATCGAGCACCCCGAGGTCGTCGAATGTGCGGTGGTTCCATCGCCCGATCCGATTCGCTCCGCCGTGCCAAAGGCATTCGTGATTCTTCGGTCGGGAGACGAGCCTTCGCGCGAGATCGCGCTGTCGATTTTTCAGCATATCCGCAAAGTGCTGGCACCTTTCAATCGCATCCGACGAATCGAATTTTCGGATCTGCCGAAGACCATCTCAGGCAAGATTCGTCGCGTGGATTTGCGTCACTGCGAGGCAGCGAACATGAAAGCGGCGTACGACCGGTCCACGAGTTCAGAGAGGAGGAGTTTCCTGAGCTGAAGCGCGAAATCCGGATCTCTGACGCTTGAGCGCACATCATGGGCAGCGTGCTAGTGTCCTATCCCCGAAATAGCGGGTATTTCGGGGACAGGACACTAAAAGTGATGAAACATCTGAATCGCCAGCAGGATGACGATCGCGACAAGAGCCAAAACGGCCAGGCAGGAGATGAGCAAACGCGTACGCGCCTGACGCCGTTGCGCGCGGCGCGGACGGCGCGGCAGCTCTGAAAACAGGTGCTTCGTGGCGGAGTCTTGCAGGACATGGGGAGTGAGACGGAACTTCGCCTGGTAAGGCACGCACGATCCTCTTCCTGTCTCGTTGACGTTCTTGCTCAGCTCGGCCAGCTTCGGAGACTACCTCGATCTTCCTGCAATTCTTCCATCTCACGACGCAGGCTTCTTCTC
>CAWBKA010000004.1:0-137074 GCA_963789065.1 uncultured Verrucomicrobiae bacterium
ACCATTGGCTCGCCTCGGCAAATTGTTTGAAGCATTTGCCGCGGATGTACATCCAAAAGACATTTATAACGCAAACTATTGAAATGGACAGGCTGAGGCGATGGTTGTTTTCCAATGCAGGAAGCCAGAATTTCGTCCATTTCGATCCAGTATGCAGAACTCAGACTCTGACGCCGGGCGATCATCCAGGCAATCATCGTCAGGTTCCCCAAAAATTTCTGAGGCCCCGTCGTGGAAAGATAAATTCAAAATCGCGTTTAGCGGTTTTTTGATCGCAATAGTTGTAACTGGATGCAGAGCAGAAACCGGCACAGCCAGGGCGGTGCGGGAGGCAGGGGCCCAGGCCATGCCGGTAAAAACAGTGACCGTTGAGCCGCACCCGTGTCGCGCGGCGACGAGTATGTGTCTGACTCATCAAACGCGCTGTTCGGCGACGATCATGCCCCAGGTGCCAGGAAATCTCGTCAAGATTCTGGTGCACGTTCTGGAGACCATGTAAAAGTCGGGACGAGTTGCTCATGGTGATCGATCCGTCTAAGCAGGAAGCGACGGTAACGCAGAAGGCGACCGAGAGGCAGAAGCTTGCGGTGTATCAATACAACCAGACCGAAGTAGAGCGACAGCGAAAGCTTTCGCTGCCGGAGTAACCAGTCGGGACACGCTGGACCAGGCTGAGCAGTCATACAAACTCCAAAGCGGACTACGAATCTGCGGTCGCTTCGCGCGGCGACTCAGGAAAATCAACTGGAATATTACAAAATTCGCGCGCCTTTTGATGGCATCGTCGGCGATATTCCACCGCATCTGGGAGATTATGTTTCCGCCATCAACTCTGCTCACGACGGTGGATGAAAACAAGGACCTCGAAGCCTATATCTATATACCCACTGAGCGGGCCAGCCCAGGTCCGCGCGGATTCGCCGTGGAATTCTGGACAACAACGGAGCAGCTCATCGAGCACACCGCTGTCAATTTCGTTTCTCCGCAGGTGGATGACCAACTGCAGGGAATCCTGGCCAAGGCCCCGGTACGATCAGAGCAGGCTAGAGTTCGAACGGCGCAACTGGTAAAAGCAAGGGTAATCTGGAAACGTCTCCCGCGCCTATGGTGCCGGTACTGGCTGTAACCCGGCTTGGCGGACAGACATTCGTGTACGTGGCGCAAAACGACAATGGAAAGTTTGTCGCCAAGCAACGGGCAGTAACACTGGGCGACACCATCGGCAACGACTATGCCGTCGAGGCGGGCCTGAACAATGGAGATAAGGTCATTGTTTCCGGCACGCAGTTCCTGGTCGATGGTGCTCCGGTGCAGCCATTGGGTTGATCGCCATGGGCGATTGCGGAATTAGGTGCAGATTGCGGATTCGTTCAACTGCGCTCCAGCTCAGCATCACAAGTTGGGGGCCGGCGGCCCCGTAGCGAAAGGATTTTCCTGTGGTTGATTTCTTTATTCAAAGACCAATATTTGCCACTGTCTGCGCCCTGCTGATTATTCTTGCTGGGGCGGCGGTCATCCCCACGCTGCCAATCTCGCTCTACCCGGACCTTGCTCCGCCGCAGGTTACGGTCACCAGCAATTATGTCGGCGCCAACGCCCAGGTAGTGGAGTCAGCAGTCACGGTTCCGCTTGAGCAGCAAATCAACGGCGTCCAGGGAATGCACTACATCACTTCGACCAGTTCCAACGACGGCACCAGCAATATCAATGTCATCTTCAAGACGGGTTACGACCTCAACATCGCGGCTGTGGACGTACAGAACCGCGTTGCCACAGCCCAAGGTCGTCTGCCGCAGGAAATCAAGAACACCGGCGTCACCATTACCAAGGCTAATCCTAATTTTGTCTTCGCCGCCGGATTCTATTCGCCGGATGGGAGCCTGTCGAATCAATACATCTCAAATTTTCTCGACGTCTATGTGAAGGACCCTCTCAAAAGAATTGACGGCGTCGGCGATGTGGTCATCTTTGGCGAGCGCAAGTACGCCATGCGCATCTGGCTCGATCCTCTCAAGCTCGCGGCCCGTAATCTGACTGCTACTGACGTAATCAGCGCACTCCAGGAACAAAACGTCGAAATCCCCTCGGGACAGTTGGGTCGTCCGCCCGCACCAAAGTCGCAGGGCTTTCAATTCACACTTCGCGTAGTCGGACGTCTCACTGATCCGCCGAGAATTTGAAGAGATCATTCTGAAGAACACCCCGAATGGCATCGTGCAACTCAAGGACATAGGCCATGCTGAGCTGGGCGCTGAATCCTACGATACCGACCTGGAATACAGCGGACATGAGGCGATCGGTGTCGGTGTACAACAACTCTCGAACGCAAATGCTCTTGAGGTAGACAGGGCAGCGAAGGCCGCGCTGCTCGAACTGTCGAAGAGTTTTCCTCCCGGCATGAAGTACGTCGTCGCATTTGATACGACAACCGTAATCGGTGACTCCGTCAAAGAAGTCATCACGACTCTGGAAGAGGCAATCGTCATCGTAATTGCCGTCATTTTTCTCTTCCTGCTCGATTGGCGGGCCACCGTAATTCCCGCGATCACCATCCCTGTTTCTCTGATCGGCACTTTCGTATTCATCAAGCTGTTGGGCTTCTCCATCAATTCACTCACACTGTTTGGCATCACGCTTGCCACGGGTCTCGTGGTGGACGACGCCATCGTCGTGATTGAAAATGTGCAGCGGCACATATCAGTTGAGCGATGCGATCCGCATAAAGCAACCTCCAATGCGATGAAAGAAGTCACGAGTGCGGTCATCGCAACGTCGCTCGTACTCATCTCGGTGTTCGTCCCGGTCTCCTTCTTCCCCGGCACTACTGGAATCCTGTACAAGCAATTCGCTCTGACGATTGCCTTCTCGATCGCGATCTCAGCATTCAACGCTCTCACGCTATCACCCGCTCTGGCAGCGCTCTTCCTGCGCGGCGAAGAAGAGAAGTACAAGATGCTGGACTGGACACGCATCAAGCCGCTCTCCCGCGCCTACTCCGGTTTCGCCCATGGTGTGGAGGCAGCGATCCGGTGGACCGGCGGCATTTATGCGCGCATCATTCATTTTGTTTTGAGGATGCGTTACGTGATGCTGGTCATCTTTTTTGCCGGACTAGCGGCCACGGTTTATGTCTATCGGCACGTACCCACGGGCTTCATTCCGCAGGAAGATCAGAACTACCTCATCTGCGTGGTGCAGACGCCTCCGGGCGCTTCGCTGAATTACACGGCCGAGCTTTCCCATCGCGCCGAGGAATTGATATTGCAGGATTCCGATGTCTTCGGGACCTTCTCGGTGCCCGGTTTCAGCCTCTCCGGCGGCAGCGCTCCTAACTACGGACTCATCTTCGTGCCGCTCAAATCGGTTGACCAGCGGCTGGGCAAGGGGCACAGCGCGCCAGAGATAGTTGCTCGCCTTGGGCCGAAGCTCTTCCAGGTTCCCGGCGGCATCGTCGTATGTTTGAGCCACCTGCGGTGCAGGGAATTGGTAGCTTTGGCGGCTTTCAATTCCAGTTGCAGGATCTGGGACGAAATACGCTGCAGGACCTGGATATGGTCGCACACAAGATCGTCGCCGCGAGTCGCCAGCGTAATGACCTCACCGGACTCTTTACCAGCTATACGGCAAACGACCCGCAACTTCTTCTCCATATTGATCGTGTCAAGGCCAAAGCCATGGGCGTGCCCATTAGCGAGATCACGAATGCACTGGGCGTCTACATGGGGTCGCAGTATGTCAATGACTTCAATTTCAACAATCGTTCTTACCGTGTATTCATTCAGGCTGACCAGCCGTTTCGCCTGAAGGTCAGCGATCTTCGCCAGTACTATGTCCGGAATAATAGCGGAGGCATGATTCCGCTAGACAACCTTGTGAGCATCAGCGATGCCGAGGGCCCCCAGGTTATCTACCACTTCAACCTCTTCCGTTCGGCTGAGATCGACGGCGCGGCTGCTCCCGGCTACAGCTCTAGCCAGGGCCTGGACTCCATGGCGCAGCTTGCAAAACAGAACATGCTCCAGGGGATGTCATATTCCTGGAGCGGCCTCGCGCTGGAGGAGGTCGAAGCGCAAGGCAAGGCCCTCATCATCTTTTCGCTGGGCATCATCGTCGTATACCTCACGCTCGCCGCCCAGTACGAGAGCTTCGCGCTGCCGTTCATCATTCTGCTGTCCGTGCCCATGGCGGTACTTGGTGCGCTGCAACTGATCTCGTGGCGCGGATTGTCGAATGACGTCTACGTCCAAATCGGCCTCGTTATGCTCATCGGCCTTGCAGCAAAGAACGCAATCCTCATAGTGGAGTTTGCTGAGCAGCTTCGCGAGCAGGGCAAGTCGATTGTCGATGCTGCCGTGGAAGCAGGGGAGCTTCGCCTGCGCCCAATCCTGATGACCTCGATTGCCTTTATCCTGGGCGTGCTTCCGCTCTACTTCGCAACCGGCGCCGGAGCACTTGGGCGCCACTCAGTGGGCACAACGATCGTTGGCGGAATGATCGTTTCTACCTTGCTGAACCTGCTCTTCATCCCGGTGCTCTATGATCTTGAGTCTCCGCGTAGGCCGCCAAGTCGATTGATTTGAGATTGGTTTTTCGGCTGAGGGGCTCGTCCCACGGCGAATTGCCTTGCATCATTCCACACTCGCCATAGACGAGCACATGACAGCCGCAATCCTCCAACAATCGCACATGATCCGTGGCCGCTTTCCACTCGGCTTCTACCGACCGCTCGGTGAGATACCCCGAGTGCCAGCCGGTGGCCAATTGAAGCCCATAGCCAGACAGTTTCCCCAAAAGCTCCCCCGCCTTCCTCGGAAATTTCCGACCCAGCTCCACACCGTCATAGCCAACATCCGATGCGTCCCGCAAACAGACCTCCAACGGAATATCCCCTCCTAATTCCGCCAGCACGTCGTTGGTCCAACTAAGCGGGCTGACTCCTAATTGGACCGTCAATTCCGAATCTTTTGAACTTGCCATTTTTCTTACTCAACTAACAATTTTTACCGCTCGCCCGGCTTGAGGGACTCCGTAGCCTTGTCGGCAATCCGCCTATTTCTCCTGGCGATTTCGTGTTCAAATGTCTTCGACCCTTGTCCAAACGCCGCCTTTGGCATAGGAGCGCATGGCACTTTCCACAAACGACACACCCCGGGCACCGTCCGCCGCGTCCGGAAAACCGAGCTCTCCCTTCGTGTATGCCAGGCCCATCGGTTCACGATGCTGTTAACTGGCTGACAAATCGACTTCTTTAAGTCTGACCATGATCTATGGCTAACAAATAGCGCCAACGTCGGTTAATTCGCCGGCCAGGCAACGGCACATAGCCTCGCAGCCAGAACTCCTGACTGATCGTTGAAAGAGGATGGCCCGCCGTAGCCTTGGAAGCGAAACCGGGTTATCGTCCACACCGATGATCGTAACCCGATGCGCCTTCTTCCCAGTTTCGGGTCGCAGGTCCATTTTGTGGCCAACGCTCCAATCTCTGGCGCCGGAATCACGTTCTGCCGAGCGCAAACCAGATGCTATCAAACTTAGCGCGGACAAAACACGCCTCGAACTTGACAAGGAACGCATTATTTCCTGGGGGTCGTTATCCTAAAAAGGCAGATGATTGGTGCTCCTTTTGAGGGACTCTCCGCCGAAGTTTAATGTTTGCACCAAGAGTCTGCTTAGGAGGATCTTCTTCTCCAATACTTTTTTTGTATAGTTACCATAGCATTCGAGTATGGCAGAAACTAACCAAATAGACCACTCGAAAAACTCAGGGCCGGGACAAGCACGCTACTGCATCTTACTTATATATAGTGTCAGCCAGCCTCGGAGAGAGCCTATGCTAATTGGTCCCCTCGGATTAACGGGCGACATTCTCCAGCCTGTATTTGCTCCCACTGAGTGTCTAACGCCAAACTCCTCGCGGCCGTCATTTGTGGTATCTGGTCATCGACGGTTTGGATCTTCTTCGTTTTTTGATTGGGCTTTTGTCGTAAAAATATTCGCCAATCTGGAATTTTCGGCTGAAAGTGATTGCGGAAAAGTAAGCCCCCTTCGAATTTTATGACGAGATTCTCTTTGCAAGATCCGGATCTTTTTCGCCGCCAAGCCTACATCGGCGGGCATTGGTGTGATGCCGACAACGGCGCAACGCTGGAAGTCAACAATCCCGCAACCGGGGAGATTTTGGGCACCGTGCCCATGATGGGCGCCGCAGAAACTCGGCGCGCCATCGAAGCGGCAAAGAACGCCTGGGTCGACTGGCGTCGCAAGCCTGCCAAAGATCGAAGCGCTCTTCTACGAAAGTGGCATGATTTGATGTTGGCTAACATCGAGGATCTGGGGAAGCTGATGACAGCGGAACAAGGTAAGCCGCTGGCCGAAGCAAAAGGCGAAGTCGCCTACGCCGCTTCCTTTATCGAGTGGTTCGCTGAGGAAGCAAAACGCGTCTACGGAGACACGATTCCTTCGCCCTGGAATGATCGTCGGCTGGTGGTGATTAAGGAGCCGATTGGAGTCTGTGCCGCTATGACTCCTTGGAATTTTCCGGCCGCGATGATCACCCGCAAAGCCGGACCGGCTTTGGCGGCGGGTTGTACCATGGTGGCCAAGCCCGCCAGTTCTACCCCGTTTTCCGCCTTGGCGCTTGCGGCATTGGCAGAACGCGCCGGTATTCCAGCCGGGGTCTTTAGCGTACTGACAGGCAACTCGAAAGAGATCGGCGGAGAAATGACCTCCAATCCGGATGTGCGCAAAGTGACATTTACGGGCTCGACCGAGGTGGGTCGCCTGCTCATGAAACAGAGCGCCAGCACCATCAAGAAGCTTTCGCTGGAGCTGGGTGGCAATGCGCCTTTTATCGTCTTCGACGATGCCGATCTGGATGCCGCGGTCGAAGGGGCGATTATTTCCAAATACCGCAATGCCGGTCAGACCTGCGTTTGCGCCAACCGTCTCTATGTCCAGGCAGGCGTTTACGATGCCTTTGCCGAGAAACTCGTCGCCGCGGTTAAAAAACTTAAAGTCGGCAACGGCTTCGAGCCAGGAGTTCTCCAAGGTCCTTTGATCGACCAGGCCGCAGTGGAGAAAGTCGAGGAACATATTCAAGACGCCGTTTCGCAAGGAGCCCATGTTCTGCTGGGCGGTAAACGCCATGCTCTTGGTCAAACCTTTTTTGAACCGACCGTATTGGCGGGTGTTACTCCCCAAATGAAGGTCGCTAGAGAAGAGACCTTCGGTCCCCTGGCGCCTCTATTCCGGTTCGAGACCGATGAGCAAGCAATTCAAATGGCCAATGATACCGAATTTGGTCTCGCGAGCTATTTCTATAGTCGCGATATCGGCCGCATTTGGAGAGCAGCCGAGGGGCTGGAATCTGGAATGGTCGGCATTAACACCGGCCTCATCTCGAACGAGGTTGCACCGTTTGGCGGTGTCAAACAATCAGGGCTCGGTCGTGAAGGTTCCCACTACGGCATCGAGGAATTCGTGGAAGTAAAATACCTCTGTTTCGGCGGACTTAACAACTGAACTTAAGATGATCGGAATCGCATTAATGGGCGCAGGCCGTATGGCCCGAGTGCATGCCAGGCCATTCGTGCGGCCGGAGGAAGACTCGTAACCGTTTACGACGTCGTCGAGTCGGCGGCCAAGTCTCTTGCCTCCGATGCCGGCGCATCCGCGGCGAGCAGTGTGGAAGAGGCCTTGGACCATCCTGACGTCGATGCCGTTCTAGTGGCGACGTCGTCGGACACGCACGTTGATCTGATCATCCAAGCGGTTAAAGCTGGAAAAGCGGTCATGTGCGAAAAGCCGCTGGCGCCGAGTCTGTCAGACGCGCAGCGGTGCATCGATGTCCTGGGAGCCCAGGCTGGCAATGTCTTTCTCGCCTTTAATCGGCGTTTCGATCCGGGGCATGCCGCGCTTAAAAAGGCGATCGATGCCGGCGAAATCGGCAGCCTCGAGCAACTAACGATCACCAGTCGCGATCCTGCGCCGCCGCCGCTCGAGTACATCCCGAATTCCGGCGGGCTCTTTCGAGATATGATGATCCACGACTTTGACATGGCCCGATGGATCCTCGGCGAAGAGCCGGTCAGCATTTACAGTCGTGGCAGCTGCCTGGTCGACCCTCAGATCGGTAAACTCGGCGACATCGACACGGCTTGCGTGACCATGGTTACGTCGAGCGGCAAGCAGGCGGTGATCCTGAATTCGCGGCGGGCGGTTTATGGATATGATCAACGGGTCGAGGCTTTCGGCTCCGCCGGCATGGTCATCTCGGACAATCCGAGGGCCACTGGCCGTACAGCGATATTCAAGCACCAGCTTCGGGGCGCCGGATCGTGTTTTCACCTTTTTCATGGACCGTTACGGTGACAGCTACCGCATGGAAATCGAAACATTTCTTGGCGGGTGGCTGCTGAGTACGCGCGCCCCCGGTCAACGCTATTGACGGGCTACGGGCGGTTTATCTGGCGGAGGCGGCCGGGAGCGTCTCTTCGGCTAGGGAAAGCCATCGAACTCAAAAGCAACTGCGCAGTGACCTGGCATGAGCTGACGACGTTGGCGCCGAAAAGGGGGCGTTCGTAACGCTCAGGGCGGAACGTTGCCAATGGGTCATGGAGTCAAAGATAGTCCGAATCTATTCAGCAAACCTGAGAGTATGCGTTATCGGTGCCGGCAAAATGGGTGCCGATCATATCGAGCGTCTCGCGCGCCGAATCGTCGGAGCCGAGGTTCCGTCGTGGTCGACGCCGATGTCTCCCGTGCGAAGAAGGCTGTCGAAGCAATTCCGTCTGCGCGTGGCTTGTCCAATATCGGACAGGCCTTGGACCGGGAAGATGTCAATGCAGTCGTTATCGCGACCCCCGGTTTCCTTCACAAAGAAATGTTGGTCCAGATTCGGGAGCGGGACCTGCCGATTCTCTGCGAGAAACCATTGACTCCGGACGCGGCTTCCTCCTGGGAAATCGTGGAGGCAGAGCAGCGGCTTGGAAAGAAACGCATTCAGGTTGGCTTCATGCGCCGCTTCGATGCCGAATATCAGCGGCTGCGACGGCTGATCACGTCCGGCGAAATGGGGGAGCTCCTGATGCTCCACTGCTCGCATCGAAATCCCGGATCCTCCCGGAATTCACCAACGAGATGCTCATCAAGGATTCTGTCGTCCATGAATTCGACGCAATTCGCTATCTCACCGGAGAGGAAATCAAAAATGTTCAGGTCAGGCTGGGCCGGGCTACGCGTCATGCCCAGTCTGGCCAGCACGATCCGCAGCACGTACTGATTGAGACCGAGAATGGCTTGCTGGCCGACGTCGAGATCTTCGTCAATGCGCAATTCGGGTACCAGGTGACCACTCAAGCCGTTTTCGAGAAAGGGATCGTTAACATCGGCGAGGACGGCGGGCCTTACGTTCGTAGCCGGGCACGCTGGGGCGGCGAGATTACTCCGGGTTTCGTCGAGCGGTTCAGAAGCGCTTACGACAGTCGAGGTGCAGAGTTGGGTCGATGCCGCCAGGACGAGGCGAAGTGGGCGGACCCACCGCTTGGGATGGCTATGTCACCTCAGCTTGTTGCGAGGCAGGTGTGGCTGCGCAAAAGAGCGGCGAGAAGGTCGAGGTTTCTTTGAAGGAAAAGCCCAGCATTTACCACTAACTTGCTTTTCGGGAGAGAAGAGTTTCAGAAGGGGTGTGGGTTAATTCCGAGGTTTGTGAGTAACAGGTCAGCAGGTCGCCGGATCGGCCGGTCGGACGGCGTTTGGTAGTCGCTAATAATTTTTATCCCGTGACATAAAGATAGCGGTTCTTCGTTTTGACAACTGAATTAGGTCCGAATATTTCACGAGCTTTGTTTGCGTTTAGCGCCGATCATACGCCCCGAAAGGCCAAGAGAGCATAGCCCAGGGTATGCTTTATTGGCCACTTCGGGCCACAGATTGGAAATGTCAAAATTACAGGACCCTTCGGGCGGTAACTGACGCTAAATCGGGCTAGTTCTACCTTTTTTTGATTGATCTTTGTTTGGTCAGCTGTTAGCTATTGCTAATTCCCCCTAACGCAAGAAGCAGCAGGGTCCACTTCCGCAGAGCAGCTCTCCTCAGCAGGAGCGAACAATCAAATGTTTAGTAAATCGCGTTTACCCAGGGTTGCCGTATTGACGGGCATCCGGCGTTATATTTATGCGTCTCAGGGAATCGCGGCAACGGTCAGCAATGTCCAGGCGCTTAAGCCCGCCAAGTAATTTGAAGATGGTGAAACTCAAATGAAGCTATGTGCAGTATCTGAAAGTCTGGGACACCTCGCTTTCCCGGAAGCTGCGAAAGTATCAGCGGGCCTCGGTCTGGCGGCATTGGAAATTGGAATGGGAAACTGGCCTTCCGCACCCCACGCCAATCTGCGGGCTCTGTTGGAGAGTAAGGATGAGCGACGGCGAAAATCGGTTGAGTTGCTCAAGCGGTTCCGATCGACGAAGGCGGCGATTACGCCCTGCCAGCGACCTGATATTCGTCCCCAGAGTAGCATGTATTTTTTCCCGATCATTTTTGCGATCAAATAGAGTATGGAAATCGACACCCAGTTCCCCACGAAGATTGATGCAGTCTCTGACGCGCCGGAACCGCTCCGCAGCGCGTTGGTAAAAGGTTTGCCAGCTGGAACGCCAGTCCGTTTACTTGTGCACGCTCCGGCTTTTCAAAGCGAGCTCGAAAAATCGCCGGCGACCGTGCTTGCGGTGACGAACAATGGTTGGCTCGTCGCTTCGCAGGCCGCAGACGGCGGCGCCGTTCTGGAAAAGTCCGACTTCAGCGACACCCTGCTTATTGAACTGACGTCAATTCTTCTTTTGGGCCAGTTAAAAATTTCGTTTGCCGCGGGAAACACGTCGCACTCGACAACGATAAACTTCGATGCGGTCGGACACGAGTTATATCGCGAGGCAACTGATCTGATCCTCGCAGGCATCGATCCCGCGATCACGGCCATAGACGAGAAGGACCGGAGCGAAGCTTCGACGTTCGAGGCTTGGCCGATGAAATTCCGGAACGAGGCACAGCGTTATCAGCCCAGAGGGCAACGGCTGCTGGCCGCTATCCAGTGGCCGGCTATTTTCAGCGGAGCGGAGCAACGACTTGCTTCCGCTGGCGCACTGTTAATCACCGAACGTGAGCTGGTAGTGATTTCGGAGGAGCAAAAATCTTCAGCGGAATCCCTTCCGGAAGTCCCTTCCGCAGAGGAATCCAAGGAAACGCCACCCGGACAGGAAACCGCGGAAATCATCACCTTTGTTCCTCGGGCTCGGCTGGCAAACTTTCAGGTGAACCATCAGGAATACTTCGGCATTCTTGCTCTCCAGGTACACGGAACGCACGGGGAAGAGAAACTTGAGATCATCTTTCCGTCTGAAGACGAAAAGGCGATATCGAAGGCGATGGACCAGGTGTTGCTTCCCCGACGCTCCGATGCCTAGTCTCAGAACTCCTGATGCGTAGACATGGGGGCGTTGAGGAAATCAGATGATACGTTTTTCTTGCGGCGACTCATAGTGGCATGGGCGTCCCGCCCGTGATCTTGGTGCGAGCACGGGCGGGACGCCCATGCACAATGCGAGCCCGACGGCTCACGCGGATTCCACGGAATCAAGGGATCTAAGTCTATTGACGAAAACCAGTAGGCTCCGCGCCTGATAGGGACGGTTTGCGAAGTCCCAAGGTCGTTTAGAATAACTCCACTGCCAGTATTTATAACAAAACCTCGGGATTAGCCCTGACCCTGTTACGTTTGGCGTTGGTGTTTGGCGTTTACCGTTCGGCGTTCACCTCTTACCAAGCGAACTTCCTCGCAAACCCGCCTTCTAAGCGACTCTGTAGCTGGAAAATCTCGCCCGCGCTCGGCTCGTGAGTTTTTCGAGCGAGCTACTAACTCCGGAACCCTTCCCAAATTGATTGCAAAAATTCTCGACAAGGTTAGAAGGCGGAATTACTTTTTGGGTGCTCTAGGCATCCTAACCCCCCGGGCAGAACCTCATTGCAGCCGTTTTTCCTGTCGTTGCTGTTTGAGATTTCGGCTTGATAGCTCTGCGCTGCGGAGCAACCCCCAGTAGAAGAAAGAAATGAAAGAAATGAAGCTCGCAAAATTTTTTGTTCCAGCCATTGCCATGATGGCAATGGTCCTTGGCAGTACACCTGTTCAATCCGCCCCATCCAAAGTCAAGATCGGGGTTGCCATGGCTGTGTTCGACGATGTGTGGCTAACTTATGTCCGGGATGCCATGACCAAATGGGCCAAGAGCCACCCTGATGTCGAACTCACGATTGTCGATGCGGCCAATGACACCGCCAAGCAGACCGGCCAGATTGAGAATTTTCTGGCTCAGGGAATGGATGCCGTGGTCATCCTTCCAGTGGATACCGCGGCGACCGGACCGATGACGAAGGCGGTCGTCAAAGCCGGTAAGCCCTTGGTCTATGTCAACCGCCAACCCGCCAACCTGCCAAAGGGTGTGGTCTATTCCGGTTCCAAGTCCATTGAAGCCGGGATCATGAACATGGAGGAACTTGGTAAGGCGATGGGCGGCAAGGGTAATCTGGTCATCCTGATGGGCGAATTGAGCAATGAAGCCGCCATCGGCCGGACGGACGGCATCAAGAAAGTCGTGAAGGAAAAGTTTCCAGATATCAAGGTCGTCCGCGAACAGACCGGCAACTGGAAACGTGAGCAGGGCAAGACCATTATGGAGAACTGGCTGGCTTCAGGCCAGGAGATCAACGGCGTCGCCTCCAACAATGACGAAATGGCGCTGGGTGCGCTGCAGGCGATCAAGGCGGCCGGAAAACTCGGCAAGATTCCTGTCGGCGGCACGGATGGTAGCCATGACGCTTTGGAGTCCATGAGCAAAGGCGAACTGAACAACACCGTGTTCCAGGATCCCGTTGGCCAAGGTGAGGAGGCTGTCAATGCCGCCTATCTGATGGTCAAGAAGGAAGCCAATCCGAAAGTGGTGGACGATGTTATCTGGATTCCCTACCAGCCCGTTACCAAGGAAAACTACAAGACGTTCATGAAGTGAGTGATCGCTTGACCGCTGGCTACCTGGGTCTGGTAGCCAGTGGGTCTAGAGGAGAGCGCAGAGAGAGCAGCAAGCTATGGAAAACGAGTACGTGCTCAGTATGGAGGGTATTTCCAAGCAGTTCCCAGGTGTTCGTGCCCTTAGCAATGTCAGGCTCGATGCCCGCAAGGGATCGGTCCACGCCTTGATGGGCGAAAACGGGGCAGGTAAATCGACCCTGATGAAATGTTTGATCGGCATCTATGCGCCAGATTCGGGCACCATCACCTTCAAGGGTGAAAAACTCAACATCACCAATACCCACTACGCTCTGTCGAAGGGTATTTCGATGATTCACCAGGAGCTGAGCCCAATTCCTCAGATGACCGTCGCGGAGAACATCTACCTTGGTCGTGAACCCGTCACTTGGTATGGCCTGGTCGATATGCGCAAAATGAACCGCATGGCCGCCGAACTGTTAGATCGGCTTCACATCAAGATCAAACCAACCGCGAAAATGCACGAGCTGAGTATTGCCAATATCCAGCTCGCCGAAATCGCCAAGGCCGTTTCCTATAACTCAGACTTGATCATCATGGATGAACCGACCTCGGCGATTACCGAGGCAGAGGTGGAAGGCCTTTTTAATATCATCCGCTCTTTGAAGGCCCAGGGCTGCGCGATCATCTATATCAGCCATAAAATGGACGAGATCTTCAAAATTACCGATGAGGTCACGGTCTTCCGCGATGGTCAATACATGGGCACCGACGCCACCGCCGATTTGACCGATGCCATCCTCATCGAAAAGATGGTAGGCCGGACCCTGACCGATATGTTTCACAAGGAAACGACCGATATGGGTTCGGTTTTCCTCGATGTGCAAAACTTGAGTGGAAAAGGATTTCGCAATGTCAGTTTCCAGGTCAAACGCGGCGAGATTCTCGGCATCGCGGGCCTGATGGGGGCGGGACGCACCGAACTGATGGAAGCGGTTTTTGGGGTGACCCGGTCCCATGGTGGATCCACTCATATTGATGGGAAAGCCGTGAAAATCAATTCCCCGGCTGATGCGATTCGAGGTGGGATGGCTTTGCTGACCGAAGACCGAAAGTTAACCGGCTTGTACCTCAATGCCAGCGTTCGCGAAAATATGTTTATCGCGAACATCGATAGCTACATGTTGGGACCCTTCATCCACTTCGGAAAGATCGGGAAGGATTGCGAAAGGATGCGCGGCTTGATGCGCATCAAGACACCCAGCCTCTTGGAAATCATCAAGAACCTTTCCGGTGGCAATCAACAGAAGGTCTTAATTTCCCGTTGGTTATTGACCGAGCCGGATCTCTTGATCCTCGACGAGCCAACCCGTGGGATCGATGTCGGCGCCAAATCGGAAATCTACCGGCTGATGACCGAATTTGTTCGTTCTGGCAAGGCCATCATTATGATCTCGTCGGAGTTGCCGGAAGTCCTGGGCATGAGTGATCGAATCCTGGTCATGCACGAAGGCGACAAGGTCGGTGAGCTTTCGCGCGCGGAAGCCACCCAGGAAAAGATTCTTCAAATGGCGACGGGAATGAGTTTGACTGCATAAAAAAAGGAACATTATGGCCAATCCTGGAGTCATTACTGCCAACAAGCCCGAAAAGCGGCCAGAGACGAGTCACCAGATCTCGAGAATCTTCAGCAAATACGGGATCTTCCTGATTTTTGCCGTGATGATTGTGGTGGCCTCGATGCTCTCACCGGCCTTCGTGAGCAGTACCAACCTGATCAATATCGTGCGGCAGATGTCCATCGTTGGCCTGATCGCGCTGGGGGTGACCGGGATTATCGTCAGCGCCGGAATCGACCTTTCCTCTGGCTCCGTGGTGGGCTTGACGGCGGTGGTGGCGGCCAGCCTGGCTCAGATGCCTGATTATTCAGCCGCCTTTTATCCCGGTCTCCACCTGCCCTTGATTGTGCCGATTGTCGCGGCCTGTGCGGTGGGTGCCTTGGTGGGTTTGATCAATGGTACCCTCGTCGCTAAAGCCCGCATTCCGCCGTTCATCGCGACTTTGGGCACCTTTACCGCGATTCGTGGTGCGGCCAACCTCTATACCGGCGGTCGTCCGATCTCCAATTTGACGGATGACTACAACTTCATCGGCCAGGGGGATGTCTTCGGTGTTCCGGTTCCCATTATCATTCTGGTGGTCATGGCGGTGGTTACCCACATTCTTTATGCCCATACCAAATTCGGAAAATACATCTACGCGATTGGCGGCAACGAACAGGCAGCGCGGGTTTCGGGCATCAATGCCGCCCGGTACAAGACACTTATTTACGTGTATGCGTCTCTTCTGGCGGGACTGGCTGGTTTGGTGGTTTCGTCCCGCATTGGTTCAGGGCAACCGGGCCTTGGCGTCGGCTACGAACTGGATGCCATCGCGGCCGCGGTGATTGGTGGTACCTCCCTTTCAGCGGGTGGAATCGGGACAGTGGCAGGCACGATTGTGGGTGCGCTGATTATCGGGGTATTGAACAATACCCTTGACTTGATGAATGTCTCGGCCTTCTGGCAGCAGATTGTCAAGGGCTGCATTATTGTGGGTGCTGTTATTCTCGACCAGCTCAAGAATCGCGGTGGTAAGTAGTGCTTCTTGCCGGTCTCGTTCCTCGCAACCGTTCCCCAATCGTCCTCGTCCTCGGTTTTTTTCTTAGTTGTTAGGTCGGTTTCAGGGTCGAAGACTCAAAGACTTCGCTAAACACGTCCAGGCGTCCCCGCCTTTCCTCCATCTTTCATCTTTCACAGGTTGGCCTGCAGAAAGGAAGATAGGAAATTCTCGCACGGAGGACACGGAGATCACGGAGGAAATTTAAGTTGTAGATCAAAGGCGTGAGTTGGTTTTCAGCCGTGCCTGGCCATAAATCACTCGAACAACCCAAAACAAACTCTAATAACTAACTCTAATAAAACCCTCTGAACCTCCGTGCCCACCGTGCCCTCCGTGCGAGCCATTCCCCTTCCGGCTAAGCCGTTTTTGGATCCGATCTCTTTTCGTGTCCGCCCGGCGCGGCCTTCTCAAAAATGTCCAAACTCCAGGGTAAGGCGAGACGCCTTACTTACGCCGGCGCCGACACGCCCAGACGATGTTCTTTGGACGAGGCACGCCGGACGCGCGGGAGCGCGTCCCTACCGCCCCAAATCGCGCTGCAATTCCTCATTGCTCGCCAGGCTTGCCTGTGTGCCCGGCGGAATATCGTACCAACCAGGATCTGCCTCATAGTTCGGCAGGTTCTCCCGAACTTTGAGGATGGAAAAGAGACCGCCCATCGTGATGTAGTCATAAGGCCCTTGCCCGCCCACCATCGGAATGCTGTTGGCCGGAACCTTCATTCCCATCTCACCCATGTCAGCCATCCCTTCGCTGCCCATGGTCATAAATCCGGAAAGAAAGTTCCGGACTTTTTTGTCTACCGCGTCTGCATTCACTCCTATCAAGTTGGGAGTCTGATGGCCCATCTGATTCATGGTGTGGTGAGTCATGTGACAATGGAAAGCCCAGTCTCCCGGATTGTCGGCAATGAATTCGATTGTCCGAGTCTGGCCCACTGACACTAAAACGGTAACCTCCGGTCGTTGCGCACTTTCTGGGATCTCGCCTCCATCGGTACCGATTACCCTGAAAATATGACCGTGGATATGCATCGGATGATGATCCATCGCGCTGAGGTTAGCGAGACGTACCCGAACGCGATCACCTTTTCTTACCACCATCGGCGCGGTTCCAGGGAAAACCCTGGCATTCAAGGTCAGCAGATTAAAATCGGTCATTTCAATCGGGTTTGGCCGTTTGGTACCAACATCGACTCGCCATTCGCTGATCATGTAAGCAAAGTCGCGATCCGGCAGCGGACCGTTGGGATTCCGAGGATGGATGATAAATAGTCCCATCATCCCCATCGCCATCTGCGTCATTTCGTCATGGTGCGAGTGATACATCTGCGTGCCATGCTGCTGCAGCGTAAATTCATATTTAAAGGTTTCGCCAGGCTGAATAGCTTTCTGGCTTAAGCCACCAACTCCGTCCATGCCACTAGGTAAGATCACACCGTGCCAATGGACGGTGGTGGCGGCGGGCAACTTATTTGTTACGTAGATTCGAACTCTATCCCCTTCGACCGCTTCGATCGTTGGACCGTGCACCTCGCCATTGTATCCCCAACAGTGCACTTTGATTCCAGGCGCGAACTCGTGGTTTTTGACCTCCCCGGCAATAAGGTGAAAGACCTTAACTCCATCGACTACCTTAAAGGGTAGCGTCGATCCGTTCAGGGTTATAACCGGTCGATAGTCTTTACCTGGCATTCCGGGTTCAAGGGAGGGTTTGGTCCAGGCGGGCTGCATCTCCTTTGGATCAAGTGGTGGTGCCAGCGACGCGTCGGTACTCTCTATTTTGTGGCCGCGGTTTTCCTCCGCGCGCCCAATTCCAGGGATCGCAAACAAGCCTGCTAACGCCGCAGTACCGCCGACAAAAGAACGTCTAGTGAGCATGGAGCTTTAAGTTTTGAGTTTTGGGATTTGAGTTGCCTTAAGCCGCCACCAGTCACACAAACGTAGAACTCAAGGCCTTTTTGCTACTTTGCTACTTGGCTACTGGCTACTGACTACTAACTAATTGGGGCTCAGCTTACCACCGACGGCGCGCTCTAATTCGGCGCGGGTTTGCCAGTACTCCTTCATCGCCTGGATGTAATCTTTCTCTGCTTGGAGCTCGTCTATTTTCGTTTGAAACAGGGCGAATGGGCCGACGGTCATCGCGTTGTACTGCAGAAATTGACCCCCAAGTATCCGGCGACGGAACGGCAAAATGTCGGTTTCATAAAATCTCGCAGTCGCTCGACGACTGGCTAAACGATCGCGGAGCAGTCTAACTTCGGAGCGGATTTCGATCGCGAGATCCTCAAAATTGCGCTCAGCCTGGCGAAGCCGTGCTTCTCCACGCGCTATCCTATCTTGCCCTTGATTAAAGATCGGTAACTGGATACTTAAATTCGGCCCTAACTGGTTTGTCTTGTCGGTGTTTCGCGTGCCACCAATACCAACCTCCAGAGCGCTGACGAACCGGTAAGTCTTGGCAATACCAAGCGCTTGCACGGTGGATCGCAATTCATGCTCGGTCGCGGCTAAATCAAACCTTTGCGAGACCGCCAAAGTCTCCAACCCGTGCCCCGGTAAATCCGCGTCTGGTATCCGCGGGAGCGTGCCCTGAGTTTTCCACTCGGTATCGAGTCCCCAGACTCCGAGCAAACGATTCAATTTTTCGTGAGCTTCCAGTAGATTTGCATTCGCTTGAGCAATCTCCAGCCGAATTTGACTATAATTTACCTGCTCCAAACCCAGGGTTACATCCGTGATATTGCCTGCCTCAAACTGTTTCTGCGCCAAGGTCAGTGAAGCACCGAAGGCCGACTGGATGGTGAGCAAGCGGTCCAGCGTCTGTTGGTCGGCGACCACTTCAAAGTAAGCGGATTTAACGTCCGCAACCAGCTGCAATACCTTTTCGGCAACGCGCAGCTTCGCGGCTTCGAGCTTTTCGCGAGCCAGTCGCTTCCGAAGCGGAATAAACAAACCATCCAGCAAGTCGAAGGTGATAGAATAGTCCCACTCGACAGTTCGAGGCGCGACAGTGAGAATTTGAGGATTGACCCCGATGGTTGGATTCTGAAGATAGCCGGCTTCGCGGAAATCAGCGAGTGCTATCCCCGCATCTTCCAGTGTGGCTTGCAGGGCACGATTGTTGAGAAAGGCGATTTGGACCGCTGATTGAACCGGAGCGGACCCTTCAAGAGCTTGCGCGCTTCCTCCAAGTTTTGCTCTCGAGATATCGCGTCCTTTTCCCACCGCAACGCGCTCCCAGCACGTTGTTGGACCTGGTCACCTACTTCTCCGTAAATTTCGTCCGTCTGGTTTCGGCGACTGTGGCATCCAACGCGAATCCGGTGAGAGCCAGAGCCAAGATATTAGCAATTTTAGAGTTACCATCGGCTGTTTTTCTTTACTTCATCTTTATACTTCCGCGATCCGTTTGCCTCTGATCCTATTGTTCATTCTCTTTTTGAGCTTGCTGAAGCAACTGTCGTGTCTGGTCGGTAATTTGATCCGAACTCAAGGGTTTCATTCGATTGCGGAGGGGGCTTTCTATCGCCAGAGGACTTGCCGGAGACCCTGCATCTGGCGGTGGCGGGTTGGGTATAGCACAGCCGGCCAACAGCAGGATTGCCGAGACGCCGATAAAATGTGAGTTCGACATAGAAGGCAGGAATCAGGAGTCAGGAGTTGCCGGATGGAACGGCGAGTTTCCGGGGCGTTGATGGTAGTTCACTCGCTTTCAGGCGAAGAACAATTCAGTTGGCTAGCCCGTCCGATTCGGCGCCAGTATTCGTTCCGGACCATTGGCATTCGCCGCTGAATCCTGCGGATCCTGGCTCCTGACTAGCAAGCAGGCTAGCCGCTTTTAAGAAAGGCGCGGAGGAGCGTTCCCGCGCAGAGAACGCCTAAGGACAGTTTCCATGAAGAAGTTCGACGCTGGAGGACCAGTATCGTACTCCCTGCTCGGAAGAATCCGTCTTGCCGTCTTTGGCAAATTTAGCCGATCGGTAATAAATAGCTGAATCCCCGCCAGCAGAGGATTAAAAGAGATTTTGGCACTGCCGGTGTCGAGATTCGAACTTAAGAGCCCCTGACAACAAGCTAACATCCCAGACTGACTCGAGGATTTGGCGTCGGTTTTGGAGCAATGCGCCGGACAAGGGGACATTGCTACAGTCGTCGCGCGCGGCTGTGTCAAAGATCCTAGCAGACAATGATTGCTAGCGGTAAACCAGGCGAGCACTGCCAGTACGACGACCGCCGCTTTAGAAAACCTCGCCTTTGCCAACCACTTCATGATCTTCTGGCGAATCTACCTTCCTGGAACGGTAATACAACCGCAAACGAGAGGGTTGGCGTTTGACGTTGGGCGTTCGGCGTTCGGCGTTCGGCGTTCGGCGGCGCACGCCGGCCACCTCTCACCTCTCACCTCTCACCTCTCACCTCTCACCTCTCACCTCCCATTCCCCATCTCCACCCCCCACTAGGGCTTGACACGGGCGGCGGCGGTTATAGGCTATAGTCTTGTCGGCAGGTTGCAGCCTAAGAATGAACAAAGTCGTGGAGCCAACCGTACTGATCAAGCCACTCTCGCCGAGAGGCGTCTCGGTTCCGGTGGAGGCGGTAACGAAAGCCAAGGCCGTCTACGTCGAGACACGCTCTCGCATCCTAAAGGGACGCTGGCCCCGGGTTCAGCAGTCAATCAGGAGGCCTTAGCCGCGGATCTCGGAGTCTCGATTACACCGCTCCGCGAAGCACTGCGGCGCCTCGAAATGGAGGGGCTAATCCGCCTGGAGGCGCACCGGACAATGATCATCGCACCCCTCACGAGCAAGGAACTCGACGAAATGTACGCGATTCGCAAGGAGTTGGACCCGCTTGCTGCCGAGCCTGGCGGCCACAAATGGATCGAAGTCGCAGTTGGAAGAAATCAATCAGCTGGCTGAACAAGAAACCGTTTCTGAACCGATTCTGCAACTCGAGCGCAATCGCGGGTTCCATCGAGCCGTCTACTCATCGAGTCAAAACGGCGCATTGATTGGTCTGTTGGATCAGCTCTGGGACAGAACCGATCGCTACCGCGTGATCCTGATCCGGGAGGAACTGATGGAAGGCCCGACATCGCGGCAGGAGCACATCGATATAGCGCAAGCCGTCGCGGCCCGGAACGCCGAACACGCCGCTGGCCTGATGCGCGCTCATATCGAGCGGTCACATAGCCGCATCTCCGACATCGTGGGGGCGTGGACAGCGCACCCTTATCTGGTGGCGAAGGCCAGCGAAACAAGCTAACCAATCCCAAAAGGAAACATCACCTCAAAATCCTTCTCAATTTTTTGCGTATTTAGGTGGCCATGACCGACGGGGATTCATCGAAACCGCGCTTACTGAGCGCCTCGGCGCGTTGGACACGGCGACGCTCTTCGAGTCCGGGGCAAGCGGAACAATGACGCCGGATATCAAGATGTTGTCCGGTGATCGCCGATTGGCGGGTCCCGCCCTTACGGTTATGTGCCATCCCGGCGACAACCTCATGGTTCATGTGGCTGTTGCGCGCGCTCCGGCCGGCGCGGTCATGGTGGTGCAATCCCATGACGCGAGCAACGGGGTCTGGGGCGAGGTGCTGACGGTGGCCGCGATGGCGCGACGCATTGCGGGACTTGTGGTTGACGGGTCCGTTCGTGACCTCGGCGCCATCCGACGTCTAGGCTTTCCGGTGTTCGCCCGCGGAACGGCTCTCCGGGGGACGACCAAGTCTGCCCACGGAACCGTCGGCGCGGTCATCACATGCGGAGGCACTCCTGTCTGGTCGTCCGACCTGATCGTCGCCGATGAGAGCGGGATCGTCGTGATCCGACCGGAGGAGGCCGAGCATGTCCTGGAAAGAGCCGAGGAGCGGTGTCGAAAAGAGGCCATCATGATGAATGCGCTGCGCGCCGGCCACACCACCATGGACCTCCTCGGTCTCGCCGAACCCAATCGTTCGACAATCCTCTAATCGTCGTTTTTTGAGAGTGAGCGGCTGATTTCCGCACCGAACTTTCTTTGGCTTTTACGTAACGAACTACCCCAACTCAAAACTCAAAACTCAAAACTCAAAACCCAAAACTCAGAACCTCAGACCTCTACCGCAGCGCACAGGAGCCAATTGTCTCCTCGTCAAACTCATGGCGGCGAAACTCTCCGGCGATTCTCCTGTCCTTCATCACGAGGATTCGATCGCTCATACCGATGATCTCAGGCAGTTCAGAGGATATGAGAAGAATACCCATTCCTTCCGCCGCAAGGGCGTCGATCCTGTTTCTGATCTCGGCTTTCGCCCCCACGTCGATTCCCCGTGTCGGTTCGTCGAGGATCAGGACTACCGGATTCGTATTCAGCCATTTCCCCAACACCACCTTTTGCTGATTGCCGCCGCTGAGAGCCGAGACGGGAAGTCTGGCTGAAGAGGTCCTGATCTTAAGCCCGGCAATATTCTCGCGGACCAGGTGCTGCTCCTCCCGGTTGTTGATGAGCAGGAAGTTCGAGAGCGCCTTCAGATGCGCAAGCGTGAGATTCTTCCTGACGTCGAGGATGTGAACCAGGCCAAGCGTGCGCCTGTCTTCGGGAACCAGCGCGACCCCATTGGCAATAGCATCAGAAGGTGACCGCACCTCGACGGGCCGACCCTGAAGCCGGATCTGACCGCTCTGGGCCTGGGAGAGTCCGAAAATCGTCTTGGCGAGCCGGCTTCTCCCCGATCCGATCAACCCGTAAATGCCCACGACTTCGCCGCGGTTTACCGTAAAGCTCACGTCGGCAAAGTGTGGAAACTGGGTGAGATTCGTAACCTCCAGGACTGGATGGTCTTGAAGATGCTGGTGATTGCGGGGAAAGAATTCGGAAAGAGTTCTTCCGACCATCTCTCTCACGAGGTCTTCTTCGTCCCACTGACCGACGGGGCGAGAACTCAGCCTCACTCCGTCTCGAAGCACGGTGATTCGATCAGCGATGGCAAATATCTCTGCCAGTTTGTGCGAGATGTAGATGACCGCGACCCCCTTCTCCTTCGTCGTGCGAATGACCCTGAAAAGATCGTTGATCTCCGGCTCGGTGAGCGAGGAGGTCGGTTCATCGAGAATGAGAACCTGAGAATGCATGGAAATCCCCTTGGCGATTTCGACCAACTGCTGCTTCGCGATCGAGAGCTGGTTAACCCTCTGGCCAGGGGATATGCCGGCTTCGATTTCGGCAAGAATCGCGCCGGCCTTTTTCTCGATCTGTTGTCGATCGATGAGCCCCGGAATTCGTGAGCGGGCTTCTCTTCCGAGAAACATGTTCTCGGCCACCGAAAGTTCGGGTACCAGGCTGAGTTCCTGGTGCACCATCGCGATTCCCAATTCACGCGCTTGGCGCGGGGTGTGGATGCTCGTCGGTCGCCCTTTGAAAATAATCTCGCCTTGGTAGTCGGGATAAATACCCGCGAGAATTTTCATGAGAGTGGATTTCCCGGCGCCGTTCTCGCCGACCAGCCCATGCACTTCACCCGGGAGGAACTCCAGGTCGACGTTTCGGACCGCGTCCGTACCAGTAAAGCTCTTGGTGATGCCCGCCATCCTGACGATCGGCGCAATGGAAAGATCATTTCGCATGATGCCTGGCGTCCGCTAAAGAGATTGAGCACTCAGGAATTGCGAATTTTTCATCTTCCTATAGGCTACAGGCTTGGGCGAAACTATGATCTCGGTCTGTCCGACGTCAAGGCTATCCGGTTTGTCGGACGGGGAGATGGTGTTCCCGGCGCGACCCATCAGCCGCGGGACAAAGCCAAAATAAGACCAATTGTCAGGAGGTTAATCCAATGTCGGATTTTATGTCTATGCTGGGCTAGCGGGGGACACAGACCCGGGCCGATTCTGGAGCGCTGGTCTTTATCGAAGCCTGAACGGAGATGGCCCTTGGGAATCTTTGGGCGGCAAGATCGACCCGATGCCTCATGTCTTCGCGATCCTGACCGATCGCGGACGTCCGGGCCGGATCACCATCGGCACCGAAGACGGGGTCTGGAGAAGCGATGATGCCGGCGACTCCTGGCGACGACTCAGCGCTCCGAAGCCGGAATTCGCGGTCTGGTCGCTTGCCGATCACCCGCGTGAGCCCGATACGATCTTCGCCGGCTACGAGCCGTGCGCGATTTATCGAAGCACGGACGACGGATCTACCTGGCAGAGGCTGCCGGTTAAGGTGACCTTTCCGGCGATATCAGACCATCCTGATATTCCGAAGCGCGTCATTTCGATCGCGGTAGATCCGGCGAATCCGGATGAAATCTATGCCAGCATCGAGGTGGGTGGTCTGCTGCGAAGCCTCGATAACGGTCAAAGCTGGAGCAACCTCATTGAGGGTCTCTACATCGATGAGGGTTCCGTCGACATTCATTCGGTAGTGGTCAGCCCGAAACTCCCTGGCCAGTTGACCGATTGCCACGCGCTTTGGCACCTTTCGCAGTCTCGATCGGGGCTGGCATTGGAAAGATCTGAAGGCTCCGCTTCTTCGCCCGATCGGCTCTTACTGCCGGAGGCTGGCCTACGCTCCAGGCGACCCCGACACACTCTATCTCGGCAGCCGGGAACGATTTCGATGGAGACAAGGGCGCACTGTTCGTCAGTCGCGACGATGGCGCCACTTGGGAACCGGCGAATGTCGGGCATACCGCTGAAGACGACTATTTTCGGTCTCGCCGTGAACCCGAACCGACCCGATCACGTATTCTGCAGCAGCAAGATCGGTCAGGTCCTGCATTCGTCTGACCGCGGAAGAAATTGGCGCGTCAATCCTCTTCCCCATGCTGCCGGCCATGTCTTCGCGCTCTCGGTGGCTGAGATCGCCAACGGTTAGTTTTTACGGTCACCTTCGGTTTATTTCACTGCGGTGCGAAAATGGTCCGCGGAGCCCGGTGAACGCCAAACGGCAAGCGCTAAATGATGAACGTTATGGGAAAGTCGTGAAATCTTGACACCTCATCTCAAAACAGTAACCTATAGCCTATAGGAGGGCGGACTAGCTGATGCCTGTGTAGTCTAACCCATCCTCGGCCCCACTTGGCGTGTCGGTCATGAGTTTAGCGAGCAGACAACTAGTTCCCGGGCCTAGCATGCCGCTGATCAGGAAATGGCATATGCCGAAAAGTGCGACTGAGTCTGACCCAAAAGCAGACTGGCTTCCAAATGGCCAGAGCGGCAGGTCAATGGCAAGCTCCGCAGGATCAATGATCCTTCGTGATTATGGCATTTATATTATCCTCGTCATTATTACGCTCGCCTTTTCCGTTACCACGAGAGGATTCGCAACCATCAACAATCTCATCCTGATCCTGTTACAGGTCAGTGTAATGGGAATTATTTCGGTGGGGATGCTGTTTGTCATTCTTTCGAAGGGAATCGACCTTTCGGTTGGCTCGACCCTCGCGATCGCTGGTATATTCTCTGGCCTGCTGGCGAAGCAGGAACCCACACCGGTCAATGTCGCGCTCGCCCTGGCGGTACCTCTTCTGCTTGGATTGGGTTGCGGCCTGGTGAACGGATACCTCGTCTCCTGGGGCAGACTGCCACCGCTGATTGTTACCCTCGGTACCATGTACGCTTTCCGCGGCTTCATCGTGTGGTACCACGTTAATCCCATCTACCAACTTCAACCGTGGTATCGCATCCTCGGACAAGAAAAGATTGGTCCTATCCCGATTCCCGTGATCATCCTGCTTCTTGTGACGGCAATCACTTCCCTGGTGTTGAACCGCACTCGCTTCGGACGGTATGTCTACGCAGTCGGCGGCAATGAGGATGCAGCGAGAGCGGCGGGGATCAATGTCAATCTTGTCAAGCTCTGCGTTTACTCGATCAGTGGATTTTTTTGTGGTCTCGCGGGCCTTGTCTTCACTTCCCGGCTTGGCGCTGCTCAGTCGATCTCGGGAGCAGGATTCGAGATGGTCGCCATCGCCTCCGTCGTGGTCGGAGGCGCTAGCCTTTTCGGAGGGCGGGGCACGGTCGGGAAGACCATTGTCGGCGCCTTGATCATGCAGATCGTGCAGAGCGGGTTGGTCATGCTCAATGTTCCTTCGCCGATTCAGCAGGCGATTCTCGGTTTCATTATAATTCTCGCCGTCTGGGTAGACTTATTCATTCAGAGAAGAGAGGGCGTGAGGCGGTCAGGGCCGATCCGAGGATTGTTTTCAATTAACAAGTCAAAATAATGGAAAGAAAATTAACATGAAACTATTAAAATCTATCGCGATTCTGTTCCTGGCTGCGTCACCTCTCCTGCTTGGCGTTTCCGCTATAGCCCAAACCCCGGCAGCTTCGGTGGATGTCGCGAAGGATGGTTGGTGGCTCACGCCGTACAAGGCAACAAAGCAGTGGACCATTGGTGTATCGTACACCGACGTCTCGATTTCCTACATCGCTGCCCTTCAGCGGGCGGTTCAAAACAAAGCGAAGGAAATGGGCGTCAAGATCATTGAAGTCGACGCGAAGAACGACACGAACGTCGAGTTGAGCAACGTCGAGAATCTACTGGAGCAGAAGATTGACCTTCTACTTTTCGAAGGAGCCAGTTTGAAAGCCTCTGGTGCATCGATCGAGGCAGCGAACAAGGCTAACGTCCCGGTGGTGCACTTCAACATCCTGGCCGAGGGCGGCCAGTACGTAACCTTTGTCGGTTCGAACCAGATCGATTCCGGTATCATCATGGGCAAACAGATCGTCAAGCTGTATAAGGAGTTGGGTAAGCCTACCTTGAACGGGATCTACATGAGGGGTATCGCCGGCTACATCACCGACGAAATCCGCAATCAGGGCGTTAAGGACACGCTCAAAGAGGCGGGCATCGCGGACAAAATTATCTGGACAGAGCAATATGCCGATTTCTCCCGAGGCAAGGCGCAGTCGGTTGCCGAGTCGATTTTGAACAAGTCGCCGGACTATGATTTCGTAATTGCCAACGGCGACGACATGATCCTGGGCGCTCTTGGTGCGGTAAAGTCGGCGGGGCTACTCGGAAAGGTTCGGCTCTACTGCAGCGTGGATGGGCTTCCGGAAGTTCTCGACGGGATCAAGGCAGGCGAGATCGTTTCGACGGTGTTTCAAAATCCCGAGGGCCAGGGTGCAGGCGGCATCATGGCCGCCGCGATGTATCTGGACGGCAGGAAGGATCTACCGAAACAAATCCTGATCCCGTTCGTTCTCACCGACAAATCTAATCTCACGGACATCATGGCGATCGCCAGTCGGGTTTATAAACAGTAGGATCTCGATGTCAGGAGGCGATCGAGCAAGGACGGACGTCCATTCGATTTAGAGGTTCGGAAATGGCTATTAACAAGTACAAGGTCGGGATAGGTGAAGGCGTGATCAAGCACGAATTCGTGCATGTAAAGGACGGCCTGACGACGTTTGAATGCAGGGAACTGATCTCGCGCGAGGCGAACGGATCGGAAAACATCTGCGTCTTTAAGGCGGTATTTGGACCCCGCGAAGAGCACGCCAAGCATCGGCACACCAAGTGCGACGAGATTGTCCATTGCGTTGGGGGCCGTGGTGTCGAAGGAATCGAGGTAGAACCGGGGACGTACAAAGAGTTTGAATACGTTCCGGGAACCACCATGTATCTCCCGACCGGAACGGGGCACTACACGCGAAACCCCGACTATTTCGAAAATCTGCATCTGGTAGGAATTTTCCTCGGCGTACCCGACATGAACAAAGAGACGACCGGTTACGTAGCGGAGGGGGAGATACAGGAGAGCGAGAAAATTCTGGGATAGCGTATCGGCGTATGGGCGTAGCGGCGTGGCGGCGGTATGGGCGTGGTAGGGTTGCGCTCCTGCGCGACCGGCGTGGCACGGCAAGAGAACGTGAACCGCACACAAATGGATGGGTGAATTGGCTTTTGTCCCGGAGGGACAGGCTGATAGTAGCCAGGCACGAAGTGCCTGTTTGTGTTTAGCGCCGGTCTCTTTTGAGCACGAACCTCTTTGAACCGGCAACGCTTGAAGCACGAGCTCGAGAACGACGACGAGGACGAGGACGATTTTTAGGAACGATGGAATGAGGAGCGAAGGCGAAGGAGGTTGCGGTGAGCGGAGCCAGACCAACGAAGGCGGGTGTCTCGATCCTCGAACACTCGTTCCTGGCAATCGTCCTCGTCGTCGTTCTCGTTCTCGTTTTTTGACGTTGAGCGGCTGATTCTGACCTCGAGGGTTCCTTCAAGCGCCAACCGCTATGAACCGGCAACGCCCAGAGCACGAGAGCACGAGGACAAAAGGATTTTTGATTTTTAGGAGCGACCGCCAAGGGCCAAGATAAGTCTCTTAGCCGCATCGGACCGTATCAGCGACGCTAAACAGATACTCGTGCCTGGCTACTATCTTGCTGTCCCTCTGGGACGAAGGCATTCTCCGCGCCGAGGCTTTGATTAAGTTAGCGCTTATGGGAGCGCGTCCCTACCACGTCACGTGACAAAACGCCGACACGGGTGTTGTCTCTGCCACTCATAGAAAAGGCGCTTGCAATGTGGTGCGTTTTGGGATTGCCTTGGGATGCCCACAATCGGTGGGCCCTTTCCCCCTCAAATATGAACCACTTCACTGTTTGCCGTTGGTTATCGCGTTTATCCAACTCCCGTCAGATCGGCGTTGCCTTGCTCTTTGGAACGCTGGCTGGGTCGTCGCTCGCAACCGCGAGCGCCCAAGAAGCTTTTAAGCAACCCGACTATAGCAAGTTCCCAGTCGAAAGCGGTCCAATCACCCTTGAGGTCTGGTCTTGGGTGAGCGGTCTGGACAAAGCCGCCAAGCTCTTCGAGGAGGCCTACCCCAACATCAAAGTGCACGTCAACAATGTCGGCGGCGGCCCTGGCAGAGTACCAGAAAGTGCAGACCGCGATCAAAGCCGGCTCCGGCGGACCTGACGTCGCCCAGATTGAATACATGTTTCTGCCATCCTTCATCGTGACCGACGGGTTGGCGGACCTCGCCAAATCCGCCGCGAACGACCTAAAGGAATATTTTGTGCCCTGGACCTGGGGCCAGGTATCTCCCGACGGCAAAGCCGTCTACGGCATCCCACAAGACACGGGGCCGATGGCCTTGCTTTACAACAAAAAGACTTTCGATCAGTACGGGCTCACCGTTCCCACGACCTGGGACGAGTTCACCCAACAGGCCGAAAAACTGGCCCAGGCTAGCAACGGCAAGGTGAAGATGATCAACTTCTTTCCGACCCACGCGCCGTGGTTTATCAGCCTGGCGTGGGCCAGTGGCGCCGAACTGTTCAAAACCGAAGGGGACTCCTGGGTTCAAGCGCTCAACCATCCCGCCTGTGAGAAGGTGCTCACCTATTGGGATGGTTTGATCAAGAAAAAGCTCGTATCGACCATTCCAGGCTTTAGCGCGGAATTTTACAACGCGATCGGTTCGGGCCAGATTGCCTCCTCCATCGAGGCGGCGTGGGGTCCGGGAGTGCTGGCCGCATCTCTGAACGACAAGACCTCCGGTGAATGGCGCGTCGCTCCGCTACCTCAGTGGGGTAAGGATGAGCCGTTCCGGAGCGGCAACTGGGGCGGTAGTTGCAACGTCGTACTGAAGCAATCGAAACACCCGAAGGCAGCCACCCTCTTTTCCGTTTGGTTAAATACCGCCAAAGGGCCCGTCATGAGCAACTGGAACAGCTACGGGATTTTTCCCGCGTCGCTGGCCGGGTTTGCTTCGCCCGACCTTAACCAGCCCGACAAAAACCCGAGCAAATTTTGCGGGGGCCAAAACGTGGGCGAGATTTACGCTCAAGCCTCGAAGGCCGTTAACGTCGATTTTGCCTGGGCTCCCTGGTTCGCCTTTGTGAACGACAACTACAACAAGCAGATCGATGGGTTGCTGAGCGGTAAGGCTACGCCAAAGCAGGCCCTCGACGCCTGGCAGAACGAATCGCTCAAGAACGCCAAGGGTGACGGCTACGAGGTGAAAACCAAGTAGGTCGCGGCGGGAAAATGGGTTTAAGAAGGCCCCTAAGCCATGCATCAGCACCGCAAAGCAGCTTTGCTGTTCCTCGCACCCTTCCTGACGGTGTTCGTCGCCTTCTACCTGACGCCTGTCCTCTACGCCATCTACCTTAGCCTCTTCATCCGCAAGCGGGTGGGCATCGGCCCGGCCAAGGAAGTGTTTGGAGGCCTGGCAAACTACATTCGGGCCGTTCAGGACGGAGACTTCCTGAACGGCCTCAAAAACATGTTTGTTTTTGGGGTCGTGCAGGTGCCCCTCATGCTCGGTCTGGCGATCATGTTGGCGCTGCTTCTGGCCGAGTCGCGGGGCATCTTCATGAAGGTGTGCCGCACCGCTTTCTTCATGCCCTACGGGATCCCGTCGGCCATCGGCGCGCTTATCTGGGGTTACCTCTACTCTCCGAACCTTTCGCCCTTTAACCAGGTCTTGGGCGCGCTCCACCTGGGCGCGATCGATTTCCTGTCTCCGGCAACGATCCTTTATTCGATCGCCAACATCGTGACCTGGACCTGGACGGGCTACAATATGATCACCCTCTTTGCGGCCCTGCAGAACATCCCCACGGAGCTTTACGAAGCCGCGCGAGTCGATGGAGCCACGCCTTGGGACATCGTCCGATCCATCAAGATCCCTTTGCTGATGCCCACGCTGAAGCTGCTGTTCATCTTCTCGGTCATCGGCACCTCGCAACTTTTTACCGAGGCCTTCGTGTTGCGACCGCTCGGCTACGTGGCCGACAACATTACGCCCAACCTTTACCTCTACCTGACCGCCGCGCGCGATGCCAATTACTCCTACGCCGGGGCTCTGGCCATCTTGCTGGCGCTCCTTATCTTTGTGATCAGCGGCCCATTCTTGCGCCGCATCAGTTCCAAGTAGTAAACCGCGACCCCTATGGACTTGAAGCAACCGGCCGCCCCAACCGACCCTGGCGACGCAACTCGGCGGGCGGGGAACGTCCTCGCGCCGCTGCCAGCTGCCTCCCGAGAGGGTGCCGAGAATTCTCCCGTCACCAGCGCGTTGCGCAATTTGGTGCTGGCGGTTTTCCTATTTTATTGCGTTCTGCCTGCCACCTGGATCATCGCGGCGATGACCAAGGACAACGGTCAGATCTTCTCGACTTTTGGTTTGTGGTTCGCCAGTCCCCCGTCCTTTTTTGAGAACGTCGTCGGGTTGTTCACTTATCAGAACGGAATCTTTCTGCGTTGGTTTGGCAATTCGTTGGTTTACGCCGGCTCCATTACGCTGGGCAGTACCCTCATTTGCGCGATGGGCGGCTACGCCTTTTCCAAGTACGATTTTCCGTCCAAGCAGCTTCTCTTTAACTTCATCCTGGGAACAATTATGGTGCCCTCGACGGCATTGGTATTGCCGTTGTTTCTGCTGATGAACAAGGTCGGCCTGGTTAATTCGATGTGGGGTGTAATCCTGCCGAGCCTGGTCAATCCGTTCGGCCTTTACCTGATGAAGACGTTTTGGGATTCGGGTTTTCCGAATGAACTGATCGAGGCTTCACGTCTGGAAGGCGCCAGCGAATGGCAGATTTTCTGGCGCGTCGGTATGCCGGTGATGCAAACGGGCCTGGTGACCGTTGCCCTGCTCTGCTTTGTCGGGGCCTGGAACAACTTTTTCCTGCCGTTGATCGTCTTGAGCCAGGACAGCCTTTACCCGCTCACTCTGGGACTCAATGTCTGGAACAGCGTGAGTTCCGCGGCGGGCGGAAGGCCGGTCTATAACCTCATCGCTTTGGGTTCGCTGGTCAGCGTGCTCCCACTCCTGATCGCCTTCGTCGTCTTGGGCAAATACTGGCGTGGCGGCTTAACGGCGGGCGCTACGAAGGGCTAAGCGGTCAGGAGACAGGAGTCAGAAATCAGGAATCAGATGAACAAGAGCTATTCCTACCATTCATTTCTATACGGGGTTGTTTACTATCCAGAGCAGTGGCCCGAAACCCAGTGGGATTCTGACCTCGCGCGCATCGCCCAAGCCGGCATGAACGTGGTTCGAATGGGAGAAGGGGCCTGGAGCGTCTGGGAACCTGAAGAGGGTCGCTACGACTTCGCCTTGTTCGATCACGCGCTCGAGCTTTGCCAGAGACACCAACTCAAAGCGATCATGGGTACCCCGACCTACACACCGCCGGCCTGGCTGACCGAACGCTACCCAGAAGTATCGCGCGCGAGTTTTGCAGGGGCGCGCCTGACGCACGGGTCCCGGCGCCACTACAATTACACCTCCCCGATTTATCGGCAGAAGTCTCAGGCCATCACCACGGCGCTGGCCGAACACTACCAAGGCCATCCGACGGTCATCGGCTGGCAGATTGACAACGAACTTAACTGCCACCTGGACGTCAGTTTTGCGCCAACGGATCACGAAGCCTTCCGCGGCTGGTGCCAGGAGCGCTACGGCACGCTCGCCGCCTTAAACCAGGCCTGGGGCACGGCTTTCTGGTCGCAGACCTATACCGCGTGGGATCAAGTCTGGCTCCCGCGCCCAACCGTCACCTATCAAAATCCGAGCCTGCTTTTGGACTTTTATCGGTTCACTTCTGAAATGACGATTCGCTTTGGGGCTATGCAACGCCAAATCATTAAGCGAATCGCGCCACACCAGTTCGTGACTCACAACGCCTTTCAGACTATGACGAGCGTGGATTTGTCCAAGTTTGTGGAGGAGGCAGTTGACTTTGTCTCGTACGATTCCTACCCGGAATTCAAGGTGTGCGACCTCACGCTGCCGGCGCACTTTCGCGACCGTTCCGAGTCCAGGCTCCTGTCTCGAATGCGCGGCGTCTCGCCCAAGTTCATGGTGCTGGAACAACAGTCGGGACCGAGCGGTCAAATCGGCGGCGTCCTTAATGGCAACCCAGACTATCTCCACCCGACGCCTAAACCCGGGCAGATGCGCCTCTGGTGTTGGAACTCTATCGCCAACGGGGCCGACGGCTTGCTCTTTTTCCGCTGGCGTTCCCTCCCCTATGGCTCGGAAGCCCATTGGAACGGCCTCCTCTATCACGACGAGCGGAACACCTGGCGGCTGGAGGAAGCCAAAAGGCTCGGCGAGGAAATCAGAAATCTGTCGGCGACGCTGACCGGCACCCGTTGTGTTTCGGCCGCAGCGATACTTTACGATTTTGACAATGAATCGCATGCCCGGATCGAGCGGGTCACTGGCAGCTGCCAGGAAGCCAACGAGCGGAGCGTGTACCAAGCCTTGTCAGAACGACATTTGTCCGCCGACGTGCTGGCCCTGTCAAATGTTCAGGAAGCCAACCGTCTGGCCGAATACCAAATTGTCTTCTTCCCGACCGCGCATCTGCTGACGGCCGCCGACGTGCCGGCTTTGCAGGCTTACGTGGAAGCCGGCGGCACACTGGTTTTCGGTTGCTGGAGCGGTTACCGGGATCGCAACCATTGGTGTTACGACGCGGCCGGCAAAGCCTTTTACGAGAATTTGGTGGGCGCGAGAGTAGCCGATTTTACGGTGGTGACGCCGGGCGAGACCTCCGCCATTCGTTTCGAGCATTCAGAAACTCTCTTTGAAGCGCCGGTTTTTAACGAGGTACTCGCCACTACCGGTGACAACGTGAGCGTGATCGCCTCGCATACATCGGACTACTACGCCGGTCAACCCGCCGTGACGCTTCATCATAAAGGAAGGGGACGGGTGATTCATTTTGGCAGTTTCTTTACACCTCGGAACGTGGCTGCGTTGTTAGACGCTCTGACGATTCAAGACCCGTTGGCGATGTGGGCAGATATTCCTGGCGAGGTTCAGACCGTGATACGGTCCAACGGGTCCGAACAGTTCTGCTTTCTTTTGAACTTCACCAACCGACCGCAGGCGGTAACTTTTAAAGAATCGACTTTTGACCTGCTGGCTGGGCAGAAATTACACGGTCGCTCGGAAATCCCGCCGTACGGGGTGCGGTTTGTTACGAGTAGCCAAGGAGCCAGGAGCCAGTAGCCAGTAGCCGAGAAGTCAGGAAGCTACCGCGGCCTGTAGGGACACGCTCTGCGTAATCCGGTAGGGTTGCGCTCCCGCGCGACCGGCGTGGCACGTCCAAACAACGTGGTCAGCGCAGAAAAAGAATGGTTATAGACCTGGCACGCCGGACGCGCGGGAACGCGTCCCTACCACCCACGTACGCGGCCCACATCGCGTGGCCAAACGCCGACACGCCGACACCGGTCTTCTTGCTTGACTTCTCGGCTTCTTGGCTTCTTGGCTTCTTGAACCATGCCACAACCAAATCCTTCCACGCCCTCACTGGGCGTCTGCTATTATCCGGAACATTGGAACGAAGACCGCTGGCCCACGGACCTGCAACAAATGCGGAGCTTGGGGATTCGTTACGTCCGGGTGGCGGAATTCGCCTGGAGCCGATTCGAACCGGAGCCCGAAGTGTTCGATTTTTCCTGGCTCCAGCGATTTCTCGATCTTGCCCAAAGAGAGGGTCTTGCCGTCGTGGTCGGGACGCCGACCGCCAGCCCGCCTAAGTGGCTGGTGGATTCGATGCCCGATATGATTGCACTTGATGCGAACGGACTGCCTCGCGCCTTCGGTTCGCGACGCCACTACTGTTTTTCACACCAGGGTTACCGCGCCAAATGCCGGCAGATTGTCACGCACCTGGCTGAAGCAGTGGGTGCTCACCCGGCGATTTACGGCTGGCAGATCGACAACGAGTACGGGTGCCATGACACGGCAGTCTCGTATTCTCCCGCGGCTCAGGCAGGCTTTCGGCAGTGGTTGCGCCAACATTATGACAGTATCGCGGCCCTGAATCACGCTTGGGGTAACGTGTTCTGGAGTATGGAGTACCGAGACTTTGATGAGATCGATTTGCCGAATCGTACGCCCGCCGACCCAAACCCGGCACATTGCCTGGATTTTCGGCGGTTTACGTCGGACATGATCCGAGAATTCCAGCACGTTCAAGTGGAGGTGTTGCGCCATCTCTGCCCCAGAAGCCCGATCACCCATAACTTCATGGCCGGCTTCACTGATTTTGACCACTTCGAGGTGGCCGGCGACCTGGATTTTGCGAGCTGGGACGCCTATCCATTGGGCTTTCTCGCCTCTTTTCCTCTTTTTTCGGATGGACATCGCAAGCATTTCCTTCGTTCTGGCGACCCGGACCTCGGTCCCTTTCACCACGACCTTTATCGGGCCTGCGGTCGAGGCCGGTGGTGGGTGATGGAACAACAACCAGGTCCAGTGAACTGGGCTCCCTACAACCCGGCCCCTCTTCCCGGCATGGTGCGTCTCTGGACGCTGGAGGCGTTTGCTCATGGCGCCGAAGTCGTGAGCTACTTTCGTTGGCGACAGGCGCCATTCGGCCAAGAGCAATACCATTCCGGGCTTCACTTGCCCAGCGGCGAACCGGATGCTGCTTGCGCGGAGGTCACCCAGTTGATTGGAGAGCTCGACGTCCTGGCCGGAGAAACAGTGCCGAGGGGTGACGTGGCGCTCGTTTATGACTACCAAGCGTCATGGGTGATCGATATCCAACCGCAGTCCAAGGAGTTTGTTTACGCCTCTGAGGTTTTTCGGTTCTACCGCGCCCTCCGCCAACGGGGTTTGAATGTCGACATCGTCCCGCAGGGAGGTGACCTCGACGGCTATCGGCTGATCGTGGTGCCCTCACTGCCAATCGTGCGCCCGGAGTTTCTCGAAGCGTTGCGGCGCTCTGCCGGGATGGTTTTGTTTGGGCCGCGCCTTGGCTCAAAGACCGCGCACTTCCTAATTCCCGAAAATTTACCGCCGGGCCCGATTCAAGAATTTCTCCCGTTGCGGGTTTTGCGGGTGGACTCCTTGCCGCGTTTCGCTCCTCAAACCGTGGAATGGAATGGCGAGCGTTACACGGCCGAAATCTGGGTGGAACAGATAGCCAGTGATCTGGAGCCCATCGCCCGATTTGAGGGCGGTCGCGGCGCATTGTTCCGGCACAACCGCTTTTTTTATCTGGCCGGGTCCCCGGACGACCGGTGGCTTGGCGATCTGGTAAAGATGGCGGCGACTGAGCAGGACCTTCCTGTCATCGATCTTCCAGAGGGCGTCAGGACCCGCCGCCTTGGGTCGCTGCGCTGCTTTTTTAACTACAATCCTTACCCAGTTGAACTTGCACCGGGAAGAGGCTTCGAAATTCTGATCGGGGATATGCATTTACCGCCAGCGGGAGTTCTAGTCGGTCGCGAGGCGTAACGGGGGAGGCGTGTCGGCGTGTCGGCGTGTCGGCGTGTCGGCGTGTCGGCGTGTCGGCGTGTCGGCGTGTCGGCGTGTCGGCGTATCGGCGTATCGGCGTATCGGCGTGTCGGAGTAGCGTTCTGCGTTTTGGCGGATTCTCGTTCTATCCCAGCATGGGAGGGACGAGCACTTGAGGTCCCCGAGCGTTTGTCGAGTCAAGCGATCAACGGCGAATCGCGCGGATCCCTGCCACGCCAGCACGTTCTTTTACAAACCGAGATCGCTTAGCCCTGGATGATCGTCTGGACGCCGCCCGAGCGGCCAATGAAACTTACGGTCTGGTTCTTTAATAGGAAGGTCATTGATGCTCGCCAGCCTCAGGCGCATCAGACCGTTTTCGTCAAATTCCCAATTCTCGTTGCCATACGATCGGAACCAGTTTCCGGAATCATCGTGCGACTCGTAAGCGAAGCGGACGGCAATGCGATTGCCTTCAAACGCCCAAAGCTCCTTGATCAGCCGATAGTCCAGTTCCTTGGTCCATTTGCGCGTCAGAAAGGCTACGATTTCCCGCCTTCCACTCATAAACTCGGAGCGATTTCTCCAGCGTGAGTCCGCGGTGTAGGCCAGAGAGACTTTTTCCGGATCACGCGAGTTCCAACCATCTTCTGCCAAGCGGACCTTCTGAATGGCAGTTTCACGGGTGAACGGAGGCAACGGAGGGCGTTGTTCGGCCATGGAAGAGCTTTTGCAGCCTGGAAGCCAAGAAGTCAAGAAGCCAAATAGCTGAGTAGCTCAGGCATTTTTGAATTTCCGAATTCTCTGCTACCAAGGGTCCTGTCCCTGATATACGAGGTATTTTGTTGCGATCAAAATGGGCCTCCGAATTCGGCTGTCGAGATCTCTGGCGGGTGTGCGGAAACAGACCTGCACGCGTCGCCGCCAGATGCTATTAAGGTCAGAGAAGTTCGATCCCAAACTTCATCAAGGAACTATGAAAGTCGCCTTCGTCAGCACCGAGTCGCAAGAGCAAGCGTTTTTCAAGCAGCGCCTGTCGGAGCAAGAACTGGAATTTGTCGAATCAATCGGGAAAGTGTCCGTGGACGTTGAGGTTTTGTCGGTCTTTATCTATGACAATGTCGACAAGTCGTTTTTAGACGCGCATCCGGCAATCCGGTTGATTTGTACGCGTTCGACTGGCTTCGATCACATTGAGATCGGCGCGTGTGCTCAGCGCGGAATCCTGGTGTCCAATGTTCCAAGTTATGGCGAGAACACGGTTGCCGAACATACCCTCGCTTTGATCCTGATGTTATCGCGTCGGATCAGGGAGTCCATTGTGGCCGGCCAAGATCCAAAGTTTTTAATGGCGTCGATCCGTGGGTTTGATCTAAAAGGGAAAATCTTAGGCATTATTGGGACAGGTCGAATAGGCCTGCACGTGATCCGCCTGGCTGGCGCATTCGGAATGGAGGTCCGAGCTTTTGATGTCGCTCCGCAGTTTCACCTCTGTGATCTTCTCGGGTTTCGTTATACGACCTTCGAATGCCTCTTGGAGCAGTGTCACATTCTTTCGCTCCATTGTCCGTTGAATTCAGAGAACTATCACTTGCTCAACCGGGAGGCGTTCGCAAAATGTCGAAAGGGAGTCATAATAATTAATACCGCGTGTGGACCTTTAATCGACACCGAAGCTTTGCTGGAGTCGCTGGACACCGGAATCGTGGCTGGCGCCGGACTGGACGTGTTGGAGGGGGAATTGGCGACGCTTCGCACCTCGTCAGAGGAGGTCAAGAGGCAAATCGATCGAGAGGCTGAGCGAAACCGGTCACCCGAAGAAAACCGGCTTAAAAAACCGGAAAAAATACAAGAACTCCAGGCGCTCGCTCAAAACAAGGCGTTAATCGAAAGAGCGAACGTAATCTTTACGCCGCATGTGGCCTTCAACAGCGTTGAGGCACTTCACCGAATCAACATGGCCACCTACTTAAACATTCATGGCTTCGTGAATGGCTCACCCACAAACCTGATTAAAAGTTGAACCATGCAGACAGAAACTCTTTCCCCTCAACTGCTCGACAAGATCGATGCCTACTGGCGCGCCGCCAACTATCTGTCGGTCGGCCAGATTTATCTTTACGACAATCCGCTCCTGAAGCGCCCGTTAACGCTCGCGGATGTGAAGCGCATGCTGCTGGGGCACTGGGGCACGACTCCCGGACAGAACTTCATCTACGTGCACTTGAACAGGGTCATCAAAAAATATGACCTCGACATGATTTACGTCTCCGGGCCCGGGCACGGCGGCCCGGCTGTGGTGAGCAACACTTATCTGGAGGGTACCTACAGCGAGATCTATCCTAATATCAGCCAGGATGAAGCCGGGCTGCGGAAGCTCTTTCTTCAGTTTTCGTTTCCCGGAGGAATTCCCAGCCACGCATCGCCGGAGTGCCCGGGCTCGATCCACGAGGGCGGCGAACTGGGTTATTCGCTCAGCCATTCATTCGGAGCGGTGTTCGATAATCCTAATCTCGTCGTCGCCTGCGTCGTTGGCGATGGCGAGGCGGAAACCGGACCGCTGGCCACCGCTTGGCATTCCAATAAGTTTCTCGATCCAGTCACCGACGGAGCGGTTCTTCCGATCTTGCATCTGAACGGCTACAAAATCTCTAACCCGACCCTGCTCGCTCGCATCACTCGCGAGGAATTGGAACAGTTGCTCCGCGGCTACGGATGGACACCCCATTTCGTGGAGGGTCACGAGCCCGGACTGATGCATGAGGCCATGGCCGCGACACTCGATACGGCGGTCGAGCAGATCAAAAAAATTCAACAGGAGGCCCGCGTCGACGGCAACTTCGCGCGCCCGCGCTGGCCGATGATCGTCCTCAATTCACCCAAAGGCTGGACCGGGCCGAAAATGGTCGATGGCCTGCAGGTTGAAGGCACCTTCCGTGCTCACCAGGTGCCGCTTTCCGACCCGGCTACTCATCCCGCACACCTCAAACTGTTGGAAGACTGGCTGCGGAGCTATCGACCGGAGCAACTCTTTGATGAGCAGGGACGTCTTAAACCTGACCTGGCCGAACTTGCGCCTCAAGGCGAACGACGCATGGGCGCGAATCCTCACGCCAACGGAGGTATTCTGCTCCGCGATTTGCGGATGCCCGATTTCCGAGAATACGCGACCGATGTGCCAAACCCTGGGGCGCCCGGTATCGGCGACACGCATGTGCTCGGGCGTTTCCTGCGCGATGTGGCGAAGCTGAACATGGAGCAGCGCAATTTCCGGGTCTTTGGCCCTGACGAGACGCTATCCAACGGCCTTGAAGCCCTCTTCGAAGTGACCAAACGCCAATGGGAAGCCGCGACCGTGCCGAACGACGAATTTCTCGCACCCACCGGGCGCGTAATAGAAATGCTCAGCGAGCACCAATGCGAGGGCTGGCTCGAGGGCTACTTGCTTACCGGGCGGCATGGACTGTTCAACTGCTACGAGGCGTTCATTCACATTGTCGATTCGATGTTCAACCAGCACGCCAAGTGGCTGAAGGTCACCTCGCAGCTGCCGTGGCGGCGGAAGATCGCCTCGTTAAATTACCTGCTGGCCTCGCATGTCTGGCGCCAGGATCACAACGGCTTTACGCACCAGGATCCCGGGTTCATCGACCACGTCGTCAACAAGAAGGCCGAGATCGTGCGGGTTTACCTTCCACCGGATGCAAACTGCTTGCTGTCGGTGATCGACCACTGCCTGCGCAGCCGCCATTACGTCAACGTCGTGATCGCCGGCAAACATCCGTCGCCGCAATGGCTGACGATGGATGCCGCCGTCAAGCACTGCACCGAGGGCATTGGCATCTGGCAGTGGGCCAGCAACGACCAGGGCGCGGAACCCGACGTGGTCATGGCCTGCTGTGGCGACGTGCCCACCCTGGAGACGCTCGCCGCCGTCTCTATCATGCGCGAGCATCTGCCCGACCTCAAAATCCGACTGGTCAACGTCGTTGACCTGATGAAACTGCAGCCGCAAACCGAGCATCCGCACGGTTTGAGCGAGGTCGATTTCGACGCGTTGTTCACTAAGAACAAACCGGTCATCTTCGCCTTCCATGCCTACCCGTCGCTAATCCACCAGCTTACCTATCGCCGCACCAATCACAGCAACATCCACGTCCGCGGCTACAAGGAAGAAGGCACTATCACCACGCCCTTCGACATGACGGTGCTGAACGATCTGGACCGTTTCCACCTCGTGATCGACACCATCGATCGAGTGCCGCAGACGGGTGACCAAGGCATCTACCTCAAACAGCAGCTCAAGGACAAGCTGATCGAACACAAGGAATACATCGACAAATACGGCCAGGATCTACCGGAGATTCGGAACTGGAAATGGCATAACCCTTGAACGTGTGACCGCGGGCGCAGCCGAGGGATTTTTTAACCGCGGATTACTCCGATCACACAGATTATTTTGGAGCAGAAACGAATATTTATCAAACCACCCAGACGAGCTGCAACGAAGGCCCCTCAATATCTTCTGCCTGCCTGATCCCCTCTTCAAAAAAGTCGAGTCCGTGCTGCCGCGCAAGATTCGCCAGGCTGGCATAAACCGAGCTACCAGTCGCAATGGGCACGCTTTCGAACAAGCCCATCAGAGCGCATTCGTGATTCACTGTTTGAGCTAACTGCCCCTCAATTAAGGCGTGGATTTTAATCGGAAGCTCCCGCTCGCCGCGGAGAGAGATGATGAGCAGATCAGCCTCGGCGAGCGCGGGAACCGCCAAGGCGTTCAGGTTCGAATCCTGCAGGATGTCTAGTCGCCATGTCGAGTGCCTGAACTCGAAATCGTTCCCGAATTCCTCAGCGACGTATTCCATACCTTTTTCTGCTCGCTGCTTGGTTGCGAAATCCTCATACATGATCACAACATTGACTGTAGCGGGCGGAGACCGCTTTTCAGACGAGATCTCTCGAGATGAGAAGAGCGATTGCATAGAATCAATTCCCGTCTTGCTTGGATCCCGAGATGGCTTTGCACAATCCTAGAATTTCCATAATGCCAAGATGGCATGTCGCCCGATCCGTGGCGGTTTTCCAATACATCTTTCAAGGAGTCTCGGGTGGTTTTGGATATGCCCAGATACCCCAATCGCGAACCTGTGATCCCTCGCAGGCAGGTTTTGAGTTTTGGGTTTTGGGTTTTGAGTGCCTGCGGGCGACCGGAGAGAGGGATAGGGAGGTTTTGGGGTTTGAGTTTTGGCACTTCGCCGCGAGTCAAGTGCGTCTCGGCGTGTCGGTTTCGGCCTCTCCTAAATGCCTTCCAGGCGGTCTAAGACCCAAGAGCTTATCTCATATCGAAAAGCAACCGTAACTCTTTGTAAGGGGTATTGGACCGGTCCCCGCGAGCGGGCGAAAATCAATGAGCATTTCTTCACACTAGCCTTTAATCGTCTGATTTCCTTCTCCTGCCAAAACGGTTAGGAGACGGACCTCGAACTGCAGCCCTCACCGCCAACAATTAGTTAAGCACTTTATGAAAACATCCATCGCTCACCTCGAGGAAGAGCCTAAAATATATAAGACCGAAAACGACCTCACCCCAAGCCGGCGGTCGGAACTGAGCACGCTGATGAACATGCGTCTGGCGACGGCCGTGGATCTGCAAATGCAGTTGAAGCAGGCGCATTGGAACGTGAAAGGCCCTAACTTCATCGGCTTACACGAACTCTTCGACCAGGTGAACGAAGCCGTAGGGGATTACGTGGACAAGATTGCCGAACGCATCGTGCAATTGGGCGGGATCGCTGAAGGCACCGTGCGTGTCGCTGCGGCGCGCTCGAGACTCCAAGAATATCCGCTCGCGATTGCGGATGGCGCGGCTCATGTTGACGCGGTCGCTACGGGGTTATCCACTTTCGGTCAAGAAGCCCGGATGACGATTGAGGAAGCGAACGGCTTGGAAGATGCTGCCACCGCGGACCTTTTCACCGAGATTTCGCGCGGAGTAGATAAATGGCTGTGGTTTGTCGAAGCTCATTCGCAGGCAGCAAAATAAAAGATCGATTACCGATATCTCGCGGTCGACTTCGAGACCTGCAAAAAAGCCCATCCGGTGACAAAGCCAGACAAAAGAGTGGCCGTCTTGTCGCCGATCGCCTGGCGAACGCCTCCTCGACAATACGGCGCCTGGGAAACGGTGGCCAGCAACATCACCGAAGGGCTCGTCGCCCGTGGTTGGGATGTGACGTTATTCGCCAGTGGGGATTCCGTAACCCAAGCTCACCTGCACGCCGTGGTGGAGAAGGGGTATGAAGAGGATTCCACCGTCGATCCCAAAGTAGCCGAATACCTTCACATCTCCGAAGCATTCGAGCGAGCCGCCGAGTTTGACCTCATCCACAGCCACTACGACTTCATGGCTTTGACCTACACCCGCCTGGTCAAGACACCGGTTCTGACCACCATCCACGGGTTCTCGTCAGCCAAAATCATGCCCGTCTACCGGAAGTATCGTGACGGATACTTCGTTTCCATCAGCAACTCTGATCGAGCCCCAGGGCTGAATTACCTGGCGACCGTCTACAACGGTATCGACCTCTCGTTGTACCCGCTTCAAGAACCTGGCGGTGACGACCTGATTTTCCTCGGTCGAATCCACCCGGATAAAGGTGTTCATCTAGCCATCGAGGTTGCTCGTCTGAGCGGAAGGCGCTTGATCATCGCTGGTATTATTCAGGATGAAGCCTATTTCCGAGAGCAGGTCCGACCTCATCTCGACGAGCAAAACATCCTTTACGTCGGACCGGTGGATGTGCCGGGCAAGAACGAACTGTTCGCCAGAGCCCGAGCTCTACTGCACCTGAACACTATCCCGGAGCGATTCGGACTCGTCCTGGTCGAAGCCAATGCCGCCGGCGTGCCGGTCATCGCGATGAACCTCGGCTCTTGCCCTGAGGTGATCAAGGACGGGCAGACCGGCTTCCTGGTTGATAACGTCACTGAAGCAGTTCGGTCTCTTGGACGAATCTCTGAAATCGATCGTCGGGCCTGCCGCAGCCGTGTCCGCCAATACTTTTCGGTCGATACCATGGTGGAGGGATACGAACGGGTTTACGCGACGATTTTCGATCTGGAAGCGAAGCGGTAGGAGATTTTTAACCGCAGATTTCGCCGATTACACCGATTATTTTGGAGCAGAAGAGGGCGGAGAGCCTACCGTCAGCAGCGACAACCGTTCGTCCGAGGCGATGCGTGGCTGCAGGAACCTGTTTCAATCTCTCCTCTCTGCGAAATCGGCGTAATCTGCGGTTAAAAGAATCTCCCCTGCGGTTAAAGAAATCTCCTCTCATATCACAAAGCGACCGCAACTCTTTTAAAGGGATATTGGACCACGGCAGACATCCTGCCGAGAATCGATAATCCATTTGTTCGCCAGAGCTTTAAAGGTCCGATTTTCGTCGCCCCTCACGCCGTTAGGGTCGGCGGGGACGCGTTTGGAGCGCCGGGGCGGCTCCGGGTGGGCAGCCATCGGAGCAAACCTGGATTTTGAAATAGAAGGTGGTTGGGTGGACGGATTCCCGCAGCTTCTGCAAACCTCTCTGACACCCGTCGCTCTGCGTCTCCGAGAATCACCCGTGGCTGACGCTCTCACTCCGCTCGCTCGAAAACCTCACAAGCCAAAGCGCCTGTGAGAGTTCGCGCGCCTCCAACGCCGAGGGTACCTAGACTTCCGGTTGGAACTTCTTTTAACCTGTGATGAAAGTGTTCTGATCGCTTACGGTGGACGGTGAACGAAGCCAAGGAAGAGTGGCGTAACGAAAAGAAGCCTAACTGAAGCATTTGAAGGTTCTGGCCAGGAAAGATCCGGAGAAGAAACCATGACTACACAAAAACGCGTCGGCTATTCGATCTACAACCTTCTACCCACGGAAATCGAGGGTTTCGATTCCCTGGCGGAGCTGGCCCTGGATATGCGCTGGTCGTGGAATCATGCGACCGACAGCGTATGGCGGCAGCTTGATCCCGAACTGTGGGAAATCACTCATAACCCCTGGGTTGTCCTCCAGACAGTCTCGCGGGAACAGATCGAGCGGAGGTTGACCGATGCCGCTTTTCGCAAAAACGTGGACGGCCTGATCGAGACCGGTCGGCAAGCGCTGAAGGCGCCCGCGTGGTTTCAGCAGAAATATCCGCAGAGTTCCCTGACCTGCGCCGCCTATTTCAGCATGGAATTTATGTTGAGCGAAGCTTTGCCCATCTACTCGGGCGGGCTCGGCAACGTAGCCGGCGATCAGCTCAAAGCCAACAGTGATCTTGGCGTACCAGTGGTTGGCGTTGGACTGCTGTATCAGCAGGGCTATTTTCGCCAGGAAATTGATAAGGATGGAGCGCAACAGGCTCTCTATCCGTACAACGACCCCGGGCAGTTGCCGATCACGCCTTTGCGCCAGGAGAACGGCGAGTGGTTGCGTTTGGAAATCGCCTTACCCGGTTACTCCGTCTGGCTGCGGGCGTGGCAGGTGCAAGTGGGTCGAGTCAAGCTCTACCTGCTGGACAGCAATGACGCGGCGAACTTTCCTGTTCATCGAGGCATCACCAGCGAGTTGTATGGAGGCGGCCCGGAGTTGCGATTGAAACAAGAGATGCTCCTCGGAATTGGCGGGTGGCGGCTGCTCGCGGCGCTCGGCATCCGGCCGGAAGTCTGTCATCTGAATGAAGGGCATGCAGCCTTTGCCGTCTTGGAGCGCGCCCGAGATTTCATGCAGGAGACCGGGCAGCCGTTTGAAGCGGCGCTGGCCGTCACGCGAACAGGTAACCTTTTCACCACCCACACGGCCGTGGCCGCCGGCTTTGACCGTTTCGCTCCGAACCTCATCGAGCAATACCTGGGAGGTTATGCCACCCAAAAGCTCGGCATCACGCTCCACGATCTGCTGGCCCTGGGCCGCCAGAACCCGAACGACTCGTCGGAGAGCTTCAACATGGCCTATCTGGCAATTCGGGGGAGCGGAGCGGTTAATGGCGTGAGTCGCCTCCATGGAGAAGTCAGTCGACAACTCTTTGCCCCTCTTTTTCCCGGCTGGCCAGCGGACGAAGTCCCTGTCGGATATGTCACCAACGGAGTTCACATGCCGAGTTGGGACTCGGCGGAAGCCGACGATCTTTGGACCAAGGTCTGTGGAAAAGAGCGCTGGCTGGGAACGATGGACACCTTGGAGCAGGGCATACGCCGTGTGTCGGACGCCAGTCTTTGGCAATTTCGCATCGCCGCCAGCAAGACTCTGGTAGAATACGCTCGCCAGCGTTTGTCCAGACAATTGGCCGCCTCCGGGGCGTCGCCCGAGGCAGTTGACGAGGCGAGGCATCTGTTTGATCCACACACGTTGATCCTGGGCTTTGCCCGCCGCTTCGCGACCTATAAAAGACCGAACCTCCTGCTGCACGACCCGAACCGACTGCTTCGCCTTTTAACAAATTCTGAGCGGCCCGTGCAACTCATCTTAGCAGGCAAAGCGCATCCGGCAGATCAGCCGGGCCAGGCCCTGATTCAGGAATGGATTCGCTTTGCCCGGCGTCCCGAGGCTCGCCCCCACGTGATTTTCCTCGGTGATTACGACATGCATCTGGCAGAGCGTCTGGTCGAAGGGGTAGACGTTTGGGTCAACACGCCGCGTCGACCTTGGGAGGCCAGCGGCACGAGCGGCATGAAGGTGCTGGTCAATGGAGGTCTTAATCTCTCGGAACTGGACGGCTGGTGGGCGGAAGCCTACACGCCTGAAGTGGGATGGGCGCTAGGGGATGGCCAGGAGCATGGCGACGATCCCGCTTATGATGCCGTTGAAGCCAACGCTCTTTACGACCTGCTCGAGCGCGAGGTGATTCCGGAGTTTTATACCCGAGACGAGAGCGGTATCCCCATCGCATGGGTCAAGCGGATGCGCGAAAGCATGGCGCGACTAACACCGCGCTTCTCCGCTAACCGCACGGTGCGCGAATACACCGAACAACACTATCTTCCGGCCGCTGTCGCCTATCGTTTGCGTATCGCCGACAAAGGCAAAATCGGAAGGCAAATGGTCGACTGGCATCACAGTCTGGAAGAAAAATGGGCCACCTTACGCTTCGGTGAAGTAAAGGTGGAGACGAGTGGCGAGCAGCACCTATTTAAGGCTCAAGTCTTTTTCAATGACTTACACCCCGAGGCGGTCCGGGTAGAGCTTTACGCTGACAGCATCGGGGGCGCTGCGCCGTTGCGGCGGGAGATGCAGCGTGTTCGCCAAATTGATGGCGTGCCGGGCGGTTATCTTTATAGCGCGGCGGTGTCTGTGACCCGCCCACCAACCGACTATACGGTGCGCGCGATACCGAACTGCGACGGCGTGGCGGTTCCCCTCGAAGCCGCACGAATCCTCTGGCAACGGTAATTCGTCGATTCCCATGCTCTCCGTCCAGGTACCTCCCTCGGATGCCCAGACGATTCTGATCCCGGTGGGCGAAATTGGGAAGACCGAGGCATCCGTCCGGTTGGAGGCAGGCAAAGAACGACCTTCATAACGACAGCCGCAAAACCGCCCTCCCCTTTCGAGCCTACCCGTTGAATTTAACGGTCTCCGATCTCACGGGACGCTTATTACTTTAGTAGTAGTTGTTTAAAACCAAGGTCTAACACGATGGACAATATTTGCCATAGATCGCGCGGGTTTCCTGTGAATATTGTTCTCCGGTCTTACAAACATTATTCGCGCGATTTCTTTTTCCCGCTAACGTCAGCCTTATTAAGGCATTAACTCAGTCCAGATTATGCGCGTTTGTATTGTAAGTAGCGACAGATGCTGGTGATTAACAACTACGACCACTGTTAACTGCATACCCCTCAAGGACCAATTAACCATGGCCAAGCGGTTCGGCTGAGCCAATTCGACGACACCTTTACTCGTTTGGGCGTTTCGTTCGGTACGGCTCTTAGAAAGTGATTCAAATAAAAATGCAAGGATTGTCGTGAGATGCCCCTTCAAAATGTCAAGTATGATGTCTTCATAAGCTATCACAGGAATGACACCGTAATCGCCAAAGCGGTGAAAACGGCGCTCGATGAGGTCACCCGAGATCATCTGAGGTGTTTTCTCGATACGGCTAACATTAAATCGGGCGAGCAGTGGCAGTATACGCTGGACCATGCACTACGTTCAGCGGAATGGCTAGTTTGTATCTTTACGGGTGACCAAAGCGATTATTGCGGTTATGAGATCGGCGTGTTCAGTGAGGCTCATAAGATTAGCGGTGATCCAGAAGGTAAATCCCGCCTGGTTTGTCTTCATGATGTTCAAGCGCCCGGAATCTTCCACAGGTACCAGCATAAGCAGATAGAGGTGCCACCCGAACCCGCCGATGAGTGTTTCAAAGAGGATGAATTTTACGCACACTCACCTGTTGCGCATTTCTTGCGAGACGTTTGCGCTTCCAAAGGACTAGGTCCAGAGGGAGAAGCCCTTAAGTTTGAATCTCGCGCTTGCGAACAAGCCAAGAAAATTTCTCTAGCTTTTGTGGAGGCTCGCAGAACCGAGAGGAAGCGGCGGAAGTATCTTCAGTTGCGGATGGAATTGAGGATTAAGGACGGTGGCGGCGAATCCGGTGAAAAATTTGTCGGAATTCCCGACAATGCGGAAGTCGTTGCTGACTATGATACGTTTGGCATGTTTAATGCCAAACCACCTCCGGGACCCGACGGACTGCCGAAAACGACGTGGAGTTCTCTACGATCCGCGCAGGCTGCGCTTTCGATGACCACTTCATGGATGGATAAAATCGAAAGGGATACCATCGAAGAAGCGAAAGGCCGATGTGCCACAGGACCGGATATAACTTTTCAAAGCCGGGAAGTCATCCTGCGTTCAGTTTTGGCCCGGCATGACTACTATCATGACGGCTCACGAAGATTTGTTATCCACTTCGTCGAAACATTGCCACGTCAATTCCTGGGAAAGCAAGATACTTCCCTCATCCTGGCTGGACTCATTCTCGGATCGCGCTTCCGCTTCGCTTACCTGGAACAAGGAGATAACCAGTACAAGAGCCGGTTCGAAATAGATAAAAGAGATGAAGATTTTGGAGTGAATTGCCGTCAGCTTCGCTACGACATCGAACGATTGGAACACGAATCAGCTGAGTTTGGACTTCTTGACAGAAGGGCTTTTGTGGCTGCCTACGGTGATGGCAACAGAGCCTTCATGGAACATATTTGCGAAAGTTGGGATCTTGAAAAGAAAAAGCTGTTCGAGGTACTGCCTTCTCGCGAGTGTGAAGCTTTGGATCGGTCAAAAATTCGGAAAGCCATCCTCAATTTTTTTGAGGTGATAAAAGTTCAAAACGCGAAATTTATTATGAAGTCTATCGAGGTTTATAATGCAGAGATGTCGGGCCAGCTAGGCCATTTACTTTCCCAGGCATATCCTTAGTTAGGGCGTTGCTTGGCTGACCTGGGAAGCCGAGTAGCCAGTAGCCGAGAAGGCCGCGTGGGCCGAGTTTGCGGTCGGGACGCGCTCCTGCGCGATCCGGGGTGGAACGTCTGGAGACCTCCCTTTTTGCCGACTTTGACCACGACCCGCTATTGTTATTCTCCTATTTGCCGCTTGTTCACGCCTCTGTGGACGTGCCACGCCGGACGCGCGGGAGCCCGTCCCTCCACGCCTGCGAGGCGCCCAGTCGGCAAAGGCTATTCATTTGAGGGACTCTTTACGAATCTCCCGCTCCGCCTCAGTCCAATCCTGAACAGCGTGACCATCGCGGTGGCCTTCCTGCTCATAAAGTTCATAGGCTCGCGTGGCGATCTGCGGGGCCAAATCGATCGGCGTCTTGGCTTTGGCGGGATCAATCTTAGGTTTAGTGGGATCAATCCTGGCTTTCGCCGGATCAAAAATTCGGTAAGCCAGGAGTTTCACTGGGTCGGTGACCAGAAACCAGGCGAGAGCATAGCCCCAGACAAACAGTGCCCAGCCCCAACCGAGTGGCGTCATAAACAGTCCATAAACCGCGATCAAGGTCGCCAGCGCCTGGGTACCGAGCACCGCCATCAATAGAACAGGTGCGGGCCGGATGGACCAGAACGGGCCGCGGGTACGCGTTTGAAAAATCGTCAGATGCCCGGCCACGGAGAGCATCAGGTACATCAGCGTCTGGAGGTGGGAGCGGTCGAGGTGAAATACGCGATCGCCAAGAAAAAACAGGCCAAACGAAGCCACAGGGCCGACAACGCCCAGGACGGTGGCAATTCCCAGCACCAAGCGCATGTTCCAGGATTCGGGCTGATCCTTGTAACGAACGTTGTCATAGGCAATGGAGAGGATGGCGGCGTCATTGAGCAACGCCAGCATGACGATCATCACCGCCGTCAATGGATAAAAGTTAAAAATCAGGATCGCCAGCGTCATGAACAAGAGCACACGCAGCGTTTCGGCGATCCGGTAGATCGCGTAGCTATTCATCCGCTGGAAGATTTTTCGGCTCTCCTTGATCGCGTCGATAATGACGGACAACCCCGGCGTCATCAGCACGATGGCCGCCGCCGCGCGCGCCGCGTCCGTCGCGCCCGAAACGGCGATGCCACAGTCGGCTTTCTTCAGCGCCGGCGCGTCATTTACCCCGTCACCCGTCATCCCGACGATGTGGCCAAGCTTCTGCAGGACATCCACGATGTGGAACTTGTGTTCGGGGAAGACCTGGGCAAAACCATCGGCCTTTTCGATGGACTCGGCCACCGGCTTCGTCTCTTGACGCTTTACGTCGCCCAGGCTGCGGGCATCAAGAATGGAGGTGCCCATCCCGAGCTTCTTGGCGGTTTCCTGGGCGATGGCCAGTGCATCGCCCGTAACCATCTTGATCTTTACTCCCATCTGTCGCGCGGTCGAGATGGTCGCCTTGGCATCTTCCCGCGGTGGATCGAACAAAGGCAGCACGCCAATAAACTGCCATTGACCTTCTCCCTCGGCTCGCGCCACGCCCAACGAACGAAAGCCGCGGGCGGCGAATTCGTTGACCGCCTTCTCGACGGCGGGCTTCACTGGTCCAGCGTTGGCCGACAGTTCCAAAATCACCTGCGGCGCGCCCTTCGCGACTTTGAAGGTCTTTCCGTCCGCAGCTTTGACGGCGGCCTCGGTGCGCTTATGGACCGGATCGAACGGCTGGAAATGGGTTACCTCATATCCTTCCAAGGCCTGCTTGCTTTTCAGGGCGTCCAGGACGGCCAAATCAATGGTGTCATTGTTGTCCGCGCGCGACGCCAGCGCGGCGTAGAGGATAACTTGTTCGGCCGGGACATTATTTACTCCGAACGGATCGCCCAGCGTCAACTTGTTCTGGGTCAGGGTGCCGGTCTTGTCCGAGCACAGCACGTCCACACCCGCCAATTCCTCGATGGCCACCAACCGGCTGACAATCGCCTGTTTCCTGGCCAGCAGACGCGCGCCGACCGCCATGGTCACGGACAACACCGTCGGCATGGCCACGGGAATCGCGGCCACGGTTAGCACCAGGGCGAACTGCAGCGTGGTCAGGATCGGGTCGCCGCGGAAGGTCGCGACGATGACAATCACCGCCACCAGAGCTACGGCGAGCATGATCAGGTAATTACCAATCTTCAGGACGGCGCGTTGAAAATGGCTCACGGTGTGCGCATCCTGCACCAGTTGCGCCGTCTTGCCGAAGTAGGTATTCGCACCCGTGGCGTAGACCAGGGCGTCGATTTCACCCTGCCGAATGATCGAACCGGAAAAGACCGCCTCCCCAGATTTGCGTTCGGCGGGCAACGACTCTCCCGTCAGTGCGGACTGATCCACTTCCACCGGGTCGCCCTCCAGCAAGCGTGCATCCGCGGGTACAATGTCCCCCAGCCGCACGCGGATAACGTCGCCTGGCACTAATTCCCGCGCGGCTGGAGTGACCCATTTCCCATCGCGTTTCACCCGCGCGGTGATCGCCAGTTTGGCCTTCAGGGCGGCGATGGCATTGCCCGCCTCGCGTTCTTCCCAGAATCCGACCACGCCGTTGGCAACCAACAAAAGGAGGATGATGAAAAAATCCGGCCAGTGCCCGACCACGCCCGACAAAATCACCGCCACTTCGATCATCCACGGGATCGGACCCCAAAAATAGGAGAGGAATTTCAGTAACAGATTGGTTTTCTTTTCTTCAATCTCGTTCGGCCCATATTGGCTCAGCCGTTTCTGCGCCTCGACTTGGGTAAGGCCGTCTGGCGAGAAACCCAATTTCTTTTCCACCTCCGGCATGGGCAGCGATTTCAAATCGTCTTTCACATTGGGTTTCGACACCGATTTCGAATCGCGAGTCTTGGGCTGGTCGGCAACGGTTTTCATCATAATAGCGCTACCTTCATTTGGTTTGTTGCATCGTGTGCTTCCCTTCCGTTAGACCCCAAACACGGCAGACTTTGCTCGCGATCGACCATTTCTCGTCCGTCCACTGGTAACAGAGGAAATCACGCTGACACCGTATCATCCGTGTTCCTGTTCCTGCGATAATTCTCATCGCTGCAATCGGCCAAACTTACTAATACTTTTTCCAAAGCGTTCTCGAAGCTTTCCGGTATGGCACCGGGTATCGCCGGCTAATCTCTGCCGATAGCCGGAAGCAACCCGAACACTTCGGAAAGAGTATGAGAGAAGCTCAGAACTCGGGCTACATTTGGAATGCATTTATAGGCCAGGAATTACTTGATCGATTGAGTGGGTATTCCGGCAGTTCCAAAAACGGCTCCTGGGCGGGAGCAAAGCTACGAAGATATTATGAAACAAAACAGGTCGCCGTTCGGGCTATTGATATTCATTGTAATTTTAGGTCTTGGCGCAGCATTGGCTTATGCCACGCAGGGACTGGCGGCAAATGCGCAAACCATCGGGATTGGCGTCGTTGCCCTGGTTCTGGCGCTCGTCGTTTCCTCCTCCATTCAAGTTGCTGATCAATGGGATAAGGTCGTGATCTTGCGCCTTGGTCACTTTCACTCCCTGAAGGGACCGGGACCGTTTTTCATTCTTCCGATTATCGATACGATTCCTTACTGGATCGATACCCGCGTCATCACGACTGGTTTCAAGGCGGAAAAAACGCTGACCAAAGACACGGTGCCGGTCGATGTAGATGCCGTGCTTTTTTGGAAAGTTTTGGATCCCAAGAAGGCAGCCCTCGATGTGGCAGACTATCAAAGCGCGATCGCGTGGGCGTCCCAAACAGCCCTGCGCGATGTCATTGGCAAGACTATGCTTTCGGACATGCTCGAAGGCAGAGACAAAATTAGCGCCCTGCTGCAGAATATTATTGATCAGCGCACCGAACCGTGGGGAATCAATGTTATTTCCGTGGAAGTGAAAGATGTCTTGATTCCCTCGGCCTTGGAGGACGCGATGTCGATGCAGGCCCAAGCGGAGAGAGAGCGTCAGGCCCGAGTGATTCTGGGCGATTCTGAACGACAGGTGGCGGAGAAATTTGCCGAAGCGGCCAAAAGCTACGATCACAATCCAGTGGCCTTTCATTTGCGGGCCATGAAGATGCTCTATGAGGGTTTGAAGAAGAACGCCACGATCGTTATCGTGCCCAGCACCGCCGTGGAATCCATGAACCTTGGGGGAATGGCCGGAATAACAGCGCTGACCATGGGATTGGGCCAGGAACGCACGAACGGAAACAAGCCAACCGAACTGCCGAGCTGAACCGCGTTTGCGCCTATTTCGCTCCGGTGCGCGCCTTGGCCAGCTATGGGAAAGGTGTCGGGAATATTGTTCTCGTTGCAAGTCGCTTCAGGAATAGCGAGGTCTAATTAGCAGCGATCACCCAGGGCCTGAACCAAGGGTCCATGCACATCGACCTTAACAAGGCTAACCAAGCCCGCTGGCATTTCGATGCGATCGCGATAACGTCCTGGATCAATGCCCAGGAGACTACAGAGAAGCAGAGTCAGATCGCTCTCAGAGGTGGAACAAGCCGACCAAGCCAATAATAATGAGGTAGATTGCCACGATATAGTTGAGCAGGCGTGGCACGAGGAGAATCAGAATGCCGGCGATCAGAGAGATTAAGGGTGATATTGAAACGCCAGCAAGAAACGCTATCGCGGTAACCATGTTCAATCTCCGAGGTGTCTATTTTGGCTTGAATTCCGATGTGGGAACCACAGATTTCGCAGATTATCGGAGGGCAGAGGCCTTGCCATCTGTATCTCTGTTCCGTGTGAGTATTTGCAACGTTCCGCGCCCACCTTCTTAAACGCAATCATCTGCGGAATCCGAATAATTCGCCGCTCAAATTTACCCCGAGCTCTGAGCTTCTCTTATACTCTTTTCGAAGTGTTCTGATTGCTTTCGGCTATGGCGAATGCGGCTTAGTCAGTCCACTACGCGTCTTTAGTTCTGGCGGCCTCGGTAGGGTCCACGCTCCCGCATGACCCTACCGCGAGAGCAAAAATGACCCTGCCAAACTTTGGGGCGACTCCACGGCGGTCACGCAGGAGCGTGGACCCTACCGTCGGAGCGCGGGAGCGTGACCCTACCGCGAAGCAAAATGACCCCGTCGAACTTTTGGGCGACTCCACGGCGGTCACGCAGAAGCGTAGACCCTACCGTCGGAGCGCGGGAGCGTGGACCTGAACCAGAGCCTGAAGTCGCCCTTATTTGAGTTGCTTTTTGTATGGCTCCATCGCATGCAAAAAGAGCTCTTCTTCCTGTCGGTCACACGCGATGACATTTGAGAAAACCACCCACGATTCCTGGTGGACGATCGTTTCCCCAGCAGAGATTCTCGTCAGGGGACCGAGGGTCTCGAGTTCAAGGAATTCAGCATTCGTAAAAGCCTCAAAATTCGAACCGAGGTCGGGGTAAGTTTCCTCCGCGATAAACGGCACACTTTTCATAAACAAGTGGTCGCCCAGGACGTAAGCCGCCCACTCTTCGGTGTGGCGCAGCCCAAATTTGATCGGCGGCCGATTGGCCTGGCGGAGAGAGATGAGCCGTCGTCCGACACGCAAGCGTTCGTCGGAAAGGTCCGTGAAAGGCCAGGCGATGATGGCCCGGTCAGGCACGTAGTCCTGCGGATGCGTGCCCGGCAGCGGTTGGGGAATCACCGCATAGCCGCCGGGTGCCATCACCGAAAGCGCCCAAGGGGCCAGTTGCAAGGACGCACCACTCAGGTTGGTGATCCGGTGCTCGACCGTGACTTTTGAGCCCGTCCTTTCCAGCTTGACGATCATCTCCCGGCAAATCTTCGCCGGGTTCTCAATCATCTGTGATACTCGCGCCGTAAACTCATCTTCAATCGCATGTGCTACTGCCGAATTGTCGAGCGCGTAGGTGAACCCGTCTTTTTTGCCGAGGTCCTCGGGAGCGATCCATAACCGGTGCCCTCCGCGAATCTTCCATCCTACCTCGTTCGACTTTCCCATCTCTTCTTCAACGAGTTTAAAGACGTTTCGACCCTTCAGAGGCCGGTAGGAAATGATGCGCGGTCCAACCTCCAGAGTGACAATGACCTCGACGGAGTCGTTAAGGAGTTTCAGGTTCCTTTCCCAACCGGCAAAGGATAAGTATTCGACTGCCATTGCTCTGCACTTTTTGGGTCAATGATTACGACACCGTGACCGCCTTGCTTCGGAAGCGGCTAACTGTTTCCGGTTGGGCGACTCTGCAGCTGATTGGCGGCAAGCCGCGCACTAACAATTCTAGGTCGGCTAACACCATCCGGCCAATTTCATAAAACGCCTCCTGTATGCCGCCCGAGCGATGGCCGGAAAGCACCACGTTGGGCAGGTCCCGAATCGGATGATCTTTTGCGAAGGGTTCTTCTGGAAACACGTCAGTCGCCACCTTAAGGCGACCAGACTTGGCCGCGGCGGTCAGCGCCTCAAAATCGACCACCCCGGCGCGACTCATCAGCACAAAGAGGCCTCCCGGCCGGATCAACGCCAGTTCGCGCTCACCCAAGAAGCCTTGGTTTTCCGAGGTCACACTGGCAAAGACAAAAACCGCATCCGAAGACGAGAGCACCTCCTCCAAGCTGGCGGGCGTGCAGTCGTGCAGCAGTAGTTCCCGTTCCGGCAACCATGGGTCGTAGACTTTCACCGGACATCGGAAGGGGCGTACCATGGGGCGAAAAGCACGGGCCAGGTCGCCAAAGCCGATGATTCCCACCCGACAGCCCGTAAACAAGAATGAATCCTTGTTGCTGTCGAGACCGTACTCCTCGTTCCTTGCGCGAAAGGCGCGATCGCTTTTGCTGATTCCGCGCGCCAGATCCATGCCAAGCGCCAGTGACATTTCGGCGACCGCGATGGCGAAGGCCGGGCTGGCGATCAGCACCCGAATGCTGCGCGAGAAACAATAGTCGTAATCGACGTTGGGCAAAAAATTGCCTTCCACGTTAAAGATCGCCCGTAGCTTGGAGGCCCGCTCTAGGCGCTCTCGCGGCAAATCGGTTTGACCGATAAGAATTTCGGCTTCAGGCAAGGCCTTTTCAAGCATGTCGACGGGCATGGGACCCGCATCGAAGACCGTCAGGTCCGCGATCGCGGACAATCGCCGCTGGGCTTCCGTATCGAAGATCAGGTCCATGGTACGGGGCTGAGGATCGATCAGGATTTTGGGGTTACTCATGAAAAAGGGGGTGTGAGAATGCTGTAAGCACTCGGTGTGATACGAATACCAAGAAGGATCATATACTTTTTTGGCGAGGTTTCGAGAATTCGGTTTCAGTTTATGGAAATAATCCAGGGGGGCGGCGCCGTCGCCACTCGAGCGGCTCGCTTTCGTTCCTGTCAATCGTTCCTAAATATCGTCCTCGTCGTTCTCGTCTTCTGATGGAGCCGAAGAAAAACGGTGATTTGGTGCCATCGATTCCCGTTGTCTCTCGCCCGCACGCGCTCCCAGCTGCGACGGCTAGAAAACGAGAACGACGACGAGGACGATTTTAGGAGCGAGGGCGAGAAAGGAGATCCTATGCTCTTCGTGCCAACTACCCATTCGGGGGATTGCCTACTGAGGAGATCGCTAGCAACCTGTTCTCCGATTGTGTGAAATTATTGGTGCGACTTCCTTATCGATCCAATGCGACACCGCTTCCGGCGTCGCTCGGTCAGGAATTGCGGCTCGACTAGCAAATGACAATGAACGCCCCTAAATGGCTGCCCCTAAATAATCAGGAAGGGCCTCAGGATGAAGAAGCGCATCGAACCCAATCTCAACTCATGCCTCATCAACCATTCGGAAAAGAAAATCCATGTCACTCATCACTATTAACGGCGTCTCGCTCGATCCCGCCTCGAGGGCCCCGGTAGTCTTGGCACTCGCCTCGGCGGACGCATCCAAATCGGACTACGTGCTCATCCAGTCGGCCACACCGCTTACTGAGGGACAGAAAGCTCAACTCAGCAGCCTCGGCATCGTAATCCAGGAATATGTCTCGGAGAACACCTATCTCTGCGCCTACAAACCGACGGATCTTTCCCCTATCCGCGCTCTATCCTTCGTCTCTTGGACTGGCGTCTATCAAGATGGCTTTAAGATTCCGCCCGCCATGCGTCCGCCGGTCGACAAGGCCCATGCTGCGAGCATCGGCGGCCCCGATCCTGGCCAGCTGACCTCGCGGACCTTACGGAAAATCGACGTGGTGCTGCATCACGACGTCGATCCCAACAATGAGGCCTTGAAGACTCGGATCGCGGCGGCCGCCCGCATGAATCCCCAAGACCTGCAAATGGGCCGCCACAAGGTCCGTTTGCAGGTGCAAGAACGCTACCTCGAAGACCTGGCAGCAATCGACGAGGTGCGGCACCTCGAGGAAGTGCCTGGGGTCAAGCTCTTCAATAACGTGGCCCGCACCATCATCAACGCACACGTCGTCGTCAATGGCACTTTGTACGATGGCGACGGCGAATTGGTGGTGGTTAACGACACCGGCTTCGACAAAGGCTCGACCAGCGACGTCCATCCCGCCTTCACCGGCCGGGTGGTAAAACTTGTCCCTCTCGGACGTTTGGATACGTCTGACGACCCTGATGGCCACGGAACCCATGTCGCCGGGTCCGTGCTCGGCGACGGTAACTCGCCGAGCATGGGTGGCTCCATCCAGGGCACCGCGCCCAAGGCCAAACTTATTGGGCAATCGCTGCTCGACGACAACGGCGGTCTGGGCGGCATACCCAATGATCTGCACGACTTGTTCGGCCCGCCCTACGATACTGACAAGGCGCGCATTCAGACCAATTCCTGGGGCGCCACTACCCCGGGTCTGCCCTATTCGCAGAGTTCTCGCGAGATCGACGACTTCATCTGGAACAACCAGGACTGCGTTATCTGCTTTGCGGCCGGCAACGATGGCATCGACGCCAACCGTGATGGTCTGGTCGACAACGCCTCCATCGGCTCCGAAGCGGCAGCTAAGAACTGTATCACCATAGGCGCCTGCGAGAGCGTCCGCGACGACATCAGACTGACTTACGGTTCACTACGGGCCTCCTCATGGCCGACCAACCCGGTCTTTAGTGACGGGACCGCCAACAACCAGGATGGCATGGCCGCCTTCAGCAGCCGTGGTCCCACTAAAGAGGGTCGATTCAAACCTGATGTCGTGGCCCCCGGCACGTCGATCCTGTCCACGCATTCGCGCAAGGCAGCGTCCGTGCCCACGGTCTTCGGTACATCGTCGGATGATGCGTTCTTTTTTGACGACGGCACCAGTATGGCGACTCCGCTCGTCGCCGGTTGCGTTGCGGTGCTGCGGCAATCTCTGGTCAAGAACGGCCTGCGCGACCCCAGCGCCGCGCTCATTAAAGCCCTGCTCATCAATGGCGCCGTCACCCTTGCCGGCCAATACCACCCCTCTGAAGCCGGACCGTCGCCCAACAACTCGTCCGGCTGGGGCCGCGTGAACCTCGCCGGCTCGATCATTCTGCCGGGATCCAATCCCGATGGAGGATTCGGAGAAGGTGACCCGCTGAAGCAGGGCGAAGATGGCACAATTACGATAAAGGTTCCGACCCGCAAGGATGCCGCAAACGAGAATGTTGGTCCGCTCGGCATAGGGCTAACGCTGAAGGTGACACTGGTTTGGACCGATCCGCCGGGCCCCAACCTGCAGAACGATCTCGACCTGATCGTCAAGGCATCAGACGGTCAAGAGCGTCACGGCAACGTCGGAACTTCGAAGGGTTTCGACCGCGCCAACAACGTCGAGCAGGTCGTCTGGGACAACATCCCTCCGGGCGATGTCAAGATTACCATCCACGCCTTCCGCATCACCCAATTCCCGCAACCCTGGGCCTACGCTTGGCGGATCAGCTGAGTTAACTCCTCGCGTCCAAAACTTCATATCTCAGCTACAGTCACGATTCTATTGAGCATGAGAAGCGGGCCCCTTGGCTGAGCGCCTACGCCGGGATGGAGTTTTGGCGGCGAGCCTAAATTCTTTGAAACGATGATTTTTAGCGAGAAAGCAATCCATAGCTGAAGTCAGTAATTCCAAACGATTGACCGAGGTGATCGATGAATATCAACGGCGGATGGATTAGGTGTACGCTGGTGGCTAGATGGGACGTTGGGCAATCGACGTATGATGATTTGGAACACCACACATGGACTTTCACCGGGGGCGTCGCGGGATCGATCGACGCTACGCCAAAGCCCATCAATGCCTCTTGGTCTGCAAAGGGGGATGGATCACTTAAGCAGACCAATCCAATCATCTGGAAAATTTTCGGAGGTAGACCCGTAGTGCTGAGCGTTCTGCAACCGGCGCAAACCTCACTGATCCATCTCACGAGGGCGACTGCGCCAACAAATGATCCCTTTGGCATCAAATCGTCGCAAGGGGGCGTTACAACACGCGCTCCACTGAACGAACTTACATTGCCCCCAGAGTTGCAGTGGAGTTCCACTTCCAATGCGTTGGTTTTTTCCAACCCAGGTCTGATGAAAGCGAGCAACGATTCTATATACTTGGCCGGGGCGAATAAGGGTACAAAAACGGCGAACTGGCAATGGTCAATCAACTTAACACCGTGACGCGAACTGCCCCGCCAGCCATACCCCCCTCACTCCCCGAAGCCGGTCCGCGTTGACCGTCCCCGGTTTGCGTTTTGTGCCACCTCGGAAGCCGGACCGTCGCCTAACAACTCGTCCGGCTGGGGCCGCGTGAACCTCGCCGGCTCGATCATTCTGCCGGAGCCCAATCCCGATGGAGGATTCGGAGATCGGGCTAAATTGCGAGGAGGCTTGCCGTTGAGCCAGAGCAGATCAAAGGGGTAAAAAAACGATTGGTTGCCACTCCTGGCCCATCTCGAACCCTTGGAGTGCCTGAAAGGATGAATGGTCATTCTCATTCCTTTCCGCTTGAGGGCACCGGCTAAAAAACGGCATTTGAAAATCGACACAGCATCTTGCACGCCGGTAATATCTCGGACATTGCTCCTATGCCGAAATGGCCCTTTCAATGGCCTTCTAAAGACCCTGTGACAGAAGTCCTCCGCCGGATCGAGAAAGCGCGGAAAAACGGTGCGGCGCTGTTGGATTTGTCTGGTCTCAAACTGAGCACGCTGCCCCAGACGATCGGTCAGCTCTCCCAACTCCGGAATCTCTATCTTTACAAAAACCAACTGAGCACGCTGCCCGAGGCGATCGGCCAGCTCTCCCAGCTCCAGGACCTCAATCTTTACGGCAACCAACTAAGCACGAGCCTTCATCTGTAGAGTGCACCTCGCAACCGTGACCTGCTCAGAACCTTCGGTTCTTGGAGCGCTGGCGCGTGGCATAAGTAGCATAAGCATCCTGCTTGTTTTCCTTGCCGAACGAGCACGGCTTTACCCCGGGTTAACTCTCCCCACCAGAATGCGCCGGTCGTCAGGTACGGTGAGAATCGGGTTCGAGACCGGACCGCGTGCCCATTTCCATGTCTCAGCCCCTTCAGGGCACAACGCGGTGTAAGCCCAATTCCCAGGGTAAACCCTGGGCTACCCTCGGCTCAGACCCCTTGATTCCGTGGAATCCGCGTGAGCCGTCGGCCTCGCATTGTGACATGGGCGCGCCGCCCGTGCTCGCACCAAGATCACGGGCGGGACGCCCATGCCACAATGAGTCGCCGAGAAAATATCATCTGATTTCCTCAACGCCCCAATGTCGTCCAGAGCGCATCAGGAGCTCTGGGGCTATGCTTTCTTGCCCCTTCGGGGCCGTGTGGCCGGTGCTACACCTACCTAAACAAATACGAATGCTCCCTCGACCAAAAAACACACTAGAGGCAAAAATTGCTCGCCGTGACCTTCTCCAAATGTCCAAACTCCAGAGAACCATCGGCTCTTTGGTCAGAGTCGAGCGATTAAATATTATACTGCCACTTCAGGTCCGGAAAGAGGTTGTCCCGCCATTCGCAATTCTCCAGACAAGCGGAGTCGACCTTATCCTCAACCAGTTGTTCATAGAGACGAGTGAAACGGAGAACATGATCCTTTGTTCTCTTCGCCGCATACTCGCGGGCCGTTCCGGTCTTCATCAAAAACGCCCAATCACTTGATTGCGCGAGCAAGAGTTCGCGGGCCATTTGTCGAAGGACCCGATCTTTTCCTTCGCTTGGTTTTTCCTTGGCCGCACGCGCCGACTCGGTCATTCGACGTGCCGCGGCGTGGAGGTGCGGGTAGATCCACGAATTCGACTCGTCCAGCCAGACCTCCCAAAAGCCTTTATTGCCCCAACTCGAGGGGCTGGGCGAAAGGACTTGCAAGGTGTCGTGCTTTTCCAGGTAGGCGCTTGGGGTGGTCAACTCAAACACCTTCTGGTCGTAGACAGCTTTGCGAATAAAATAATTCAGGAAGGTCGGTCCTCATACCACCAGTGCCCAAACAACTCGGCATCAAACGGAGCCAGAACGATCGGTTCAATATTCGTGACCTCGAGTAGATGCTCGATCTGTTTGGTACGGCTGACCATGAAATCGCCGGCATGATGATCCGCCGCACCCTGAGCCCAGCCGGGCACATACACCTCTTTGCTGGAAGTGCGTCCGGTGATCCTGTGATATTTGATGCCAGTGTTTCTTCTCGATCCGTCGGACGGTAGAAAAGGTCGGAGATACTCCAGATCAAGATCATGGCCGATGTCGCGGTAAAAGTCGCGATAGGCCGGATCACCAGGATATCCCTCTCGCTGGCTCCAGACTTGTTTAGCGGATTCACGGTCCCTCCCAAAGGCGGCAGGTCCGGCTGGAGTGAAGCAGGGCGCGAAAATCGCGTATCGAGGCCGGGGATTACCGAACATCAGACCGTGGGCATCCATGGAGAACCATCGCAGATCCGCCTCTTGAAGATAATTTTCGAGTCCGGTGAAATAAGCGCATTCTGGCAGCCAAATGCCACGCGGTTTCCTGCCAAAGGCCTTCTGGTATTCGTCCCGGGCAGTCAGGATCTGAGTGCGGACCGACCCAGGATGTTGCTCCATCAGCGGTAGAAATCCATGGGTAGCCGCGCAGGTGATGATCTCCAAAATACCGAGATCCTGGAATCGCTTAAACGCTTTAACCAGATCGCACTTCAGACGGTCGACGTAAATCTCACGGCATTCGAGAAAACGGCTATGATAGATCCTGGCCAGGTGATTAATCTCCGGTTGGGATTGGGTACGATCGATCTCTCGTTTGGAGAGGGCGATCGCCCGATCCAAATAGCGCAAATACCGTTCCCGAAGCAGTTCGTCATTGAGCATTGCGCACAGCGTCGGGGTGAGGGACATGGTCAGCCGAAACGGGACGCCGTCACGATAGAGTCCTTCGAAAACCTGCCATAACGGCACGTAAGTTTCCGTGATCGCCTCGAATAGCCAATCTTCTTCCAGAAACTCCGGGTATTCTGGATGCCGGACGAATGGCAGGTGGGCGTGGAGAACGAGAGCCAAGTAGCCTTTTCGCATGCTGAGATATAGTTGGGGGGCTTTAAGATTGTGGCCGCAGACCGCCAAAAAAGAAAGAAATCAAGTGATCGCGAATTGCGAATTCTGCCAATGGCGAACTTTAGTCACGTTTTCGGGCGAGACGTCGCGCTAATGCCCTCCGTGAAGCCTTCGGTAACAATGGCTTGTTACTGAATTGTCCAGAGGGGAAACGCCTGGCCTTCGATAAGTCCAGGATCTCGAAAATAAATGAGGTCCAATCTGCCGTCGTGATAGGAACCCATCAGCGGTTTGTTTTCCCCGAACTTCAGGGTGTTGAATGAGCCGCGATATTTCCGAAGCGCGATGCGCACCACGATGCGATGTTTGTTCGCCTCCTTACCGACAGCAACCACTTTTGCTGGAATAAATGTCATGGCGGCGCTTTCAATTCTGACCTCGCGGGGGTTTGGCAAGCAGGTTACAAGTATTGGTTCCTTTCTGGAGTTCAATTGCGTTGCAATCCGCGACGAATCAGTGTCATTTTTGAGAATCCTTTCAACTTGTCCTTCGCTCGAACGCGAATGCTTCTCCAATATCTTTTTCGAACAGTTGCCTGATTCTTTTGAGTATGACAGGCGCGGAGCGCTGGTAGCGGAGTAGTCGGGTGGCCAGTAGCCGAGTAGCCAGTAAACGAGTAGCCGAGTAGCCGAGTAGCCGAGTAGCCGAGTAGCCGGGAGCCAGTAGCCAGTAGCCGACACCGCCGACACGCCGATACGATGCTCTTTGGACGTGCCAAGCCGGACGCGCGGGAGCGCGTCCCACGCCAGGTGCGCAGCCCGCGTCACGTGGCCAAACGCCGACACGCCGACACGCCGACACGCCGACACGCCGACACGCCGAGCACGCCGACAAGCCGACACGCTTATACGCCGATACGCCGATACGACGCTCTTTGGACAGGCCACGCCGGACGCGCGGGAGCGCGTGCCTGGAGTTTGCACATTTTGAGAAGGCCGCGCCGGGCGGACGCGAAAAGGGATCGGATCCAAAAACGGCTTATCCGGAAGGAGAATGGCTCGCATGGAGGGCACGGTGGGCGCGGAGGTTCAGAGGATTTTATTAGAGTTTGCTATTAGAGTTTGTTTTGGGTTGTTCGAGTGATTTATGGCGAGGCACGGCTGAAAACCAACGCACGCCTTTGATCTACAACTTAAATTTCCTCCGTGATCTCCGTGTCCTCCGTGCGAGAATTTCCTATCTTCCTTTCTGCAGGCCAACCTGTGAAAGATGAAAGATGGAGGAAAGGCGGGACGCTTACTTGGACGCGCGGGAGCGCGTCCCTACCATGCCCACAGTGTGCCGCGCCTCGGCTACTGGCTACTGGCTACTCGTTTACTGCTACTCGGCTACTCCTAACACTGACGTACCGGGCGTTCGGCAAAATGTACTTCTTGAGCTCAAGCTCCAGACGGCGCATCGGAAAGCGCTTCATCAAACTGTCGGCGATATCTGACCCCAGCGTTTCGAGCAACAGAGCCTTGTTTGCCTCCGCGATTTCCTCTACTGCAGCGGCGACGCAGGCGTAATCGACGGTTTTGTCGAAGTCGTCCTGCAAATCTCCGAAGTGGTCCTCGATCTGGAATTGAAGACAGACCCGGAGCCTTTGAAAAACCTCCCGCTCTTCTTCGGGAACTCCGATTTTGCTCAGCACTTCGAGGTCAGCAATCTCGATCCATTCGTTGGAAAAAATTTGTCGGTCGGTTTCCAAGACCCTTTGCAAACATCCGAAATCCCGAATGATCAGATCCGGGTTGCATGCGGCGAGTTTTTCGACCGGATCGAAGCCGGTCAATACGGCCACCGCCATCACCCCGCCATCCCGGGCGGATTCCATGTCATGGACCATGTCTCCAACGAAAAGCGTCTCGGCCGGATTGAGATGGTTTTCCGTGAGCAGCGAATGGATGGTTTTCGCCTTATCCGGGATGCCCACATAAGCGCCGCTGAAGCATGATCTGATTCCATACCGCGCGGCCTGATACTCAAAGTGGGTTTCCTCGATCGTGCTCAAGACAAAGAGGCGCCGCCCGGTCTTCGCTGAGACCGCACAGAATTCTGCGACCCCAGGCAATAGACTAATCTGATCCCGATACAGGGTGAAAAATCGGTGATAAACCGCATCAATCTGCGCCAGAGGAATTCCCGGTAAGAATCGTTCATAAAACTTGGAAAGCGGCAAGGCAAACTCCCGCCGAAATTCTTTTTTGGTAATAATCGGACGTCCAAAATCATTGAATACGGAATTGGTTGCTTTTATGACCGCGTCCAGATCGTCAACCACCGTGCCGGACCAGTCCAGGATGATGTTCTTGATCATACGGGTGGCTTTTTTCTAAATCCGCCTGATCCGCTCTTACCCTAGACGAAAGCGGAGCTCCTTGATCAGCTTGCCGCCAAATCGTGCTTTCAACCTCGTCAGAATGAGCGCCTTGCATCGGCGATCGAGCTCGTACAACACGGTCGGTTGAAGGACGTTCACGATCAGGAGCCCCTGATGCAGTTTAGTCGGGCGGGAATGTCTCGCGAAAAAATCGCCCACGATTTCAACCCACGCTCCGACGATCTCTTCCTGCCGCAAACGGCTCTCGAGGCCTAGCTTCGGTGCGAGCTGGTCAAGGACTTCACGGACGGAAACGGTCCGATCCACTTTCTCGTCGGGTTCGGGAAAACCACGCCATTCTTCCAATATACGCTTGCGAAACGAGTGCCTCATAAAAGGCGAAGGCAGTCCGGTTTAAATGTGGACTGCCCCATCCGAATAAAGCAATTTCGCCTTCCTGGCGCCGATTTAGCTATCGCCGTCGCTCCCGATTGCTTCCACGGGACATCCCTCCATTGCCTCTTTGCAAAGAGCCTCGTCATCCGGGTTCTCGGGTTGCTTATAGACATAGGAGTGTCCGCCGTCATCGTTGCGCGTAAAATTTGCCGGCGCCGTCTCGCGACAAAGATCGCAATCGATGCATTGATCATCCACGTAAAACCGCCCACCAGCATTCTGCGGATACTTATTTGCAACGTCAGCCATATCTTACTCTTTTATCTCCTTAGTGATCTCAGGCGCAGGCTCCTGCAGATCGATCTTCCTGCAGCTTTTTTCAAAAGCCCGCTAATCTAACGAATCGATCTGAGACTGCAAGTCTCAGATCGATTCATCGGTAGGAGTTCTGAGTTGTCCGTGTGTGTAGCGGAGTATCGCCCCAACTTGAGCAAAACGCAAAAAACAAAAGCGTAGCCTCCAGAGAAGAAGTAAGGTTTCGGATGACTCATCAGGCGATACTCCGCCCGAAAGAAGGTTGGCACGTTCTGCATCTCTTTTATCATGTCGAGTACGGCCAATGGCACTTGCTGACTTCCGAAGAAAAGCTTGCCGCGAAAACGAATCTGTCGGCTTTGGTGCAGGAGGCCAGGTCCCTGCCGTCGACCCAACTTTTGACTTTCGGTATGGTCTCTCCCAAGGCGGATATCGGATTCATGCTTCTGACCGAGGATCTCCACACCGCGAACAGCATCGAAAAGAAGCTCACCTTATCCCTGGGCGCCGAAACCTTAACTCCCGTGTTCAGTTTCTACTCCGTCACTGAACGCAGCGAATATACGACCAACGAGGAGGATTACGCCGCGTCTTTGATCGGCGAGAAAGGACTCTCGCACGGCTCGATCGAGTTTGAGCAAGCGATCGCCGAATTTCGGGAGCGAATGAAGAAGTATCTCCAGGACCGCCTTTATCCAAACATGCCAGATTGGCCGGTACTTTGTTTTTATCCGATGACGAAGAGACGGAATGCCGGTCAGAATTGGTATGCCCTTCCCTTCGAAGAGCGAAAGAATCTGATGCTCGGGCATGCCCGCATCGGACGTCAGTACGCTGGACGGGTGCGTCAACTCATTACCGGTTCCACCGGTTTGGATGACGCCGAATGGGGCGTCACTTTGTTTGCCCACGACGTTTTCGAGATCAAGTCAATCGTTTACGAGATGAGGTTTGACGAGGTAAGCGCTCAGTACGCCGACTTTGGAGAGTTCTACGTCGGCCTTCAGCTTCCGCTCGACCAGTTATTTCAAAGGATCCAGTTGTAGATGGACAAGGCGAGAATCGACGAATCGGTAGCTCCAGAAAAGATTCAGGCGCTTCGAAAGGTCCTGAGCCGGGATGCTCCGCTCCTAATTGCCTATTCGGGAGGAGTCGACAGCACATTCCTTCTCGCTGAGGCCACCGAGACGCTTGGCAACCGCGCGCTTGGGATCATCGCCGACAGCCCAAGCTTGCCACGCAGTTCGCTGGCCAGCGCTTTGGCGGCCGCCAAAAGCTTTGGAGCCAACGTCGAAGTCATTGCTACGACCGAACTCAACGACCCGCGCTATTCTGAGAACCCGATTAACCGCTGTTATTTCTGCAAGCTTGAGCTTTTCACAAGAATGGAGCAGGTCGCGGGTGAGCGCGGGTTCGCCGCCTTGGCCTACGGAGAAAATGCGGATGATGCCTTCCAGGTGCGGCCCGGCGCTCAGGCGGCCCGGGAATTCCGCGTTTTGGCGCCCCTCCGAATCGCGGGCTTGACCAAGGCAGAGATTCGCCTGCTGTCGCGTCAGCGCAGTTTGCCGACCGCCGATATTCCCGCCCAACCTTGCCTTAGCTCAAGAATACCGCACGGCACCGCGGTTACCAGCGATGCCCTTGCGATGATAGAGCGCGCCGAGGAGTACGTACGCTCACGCGGGTTTTGCGTATTTCGCGTTCGTTACCTGGCTCAACAGGACAATCAGCCGGTCGCCAAGCTTCAGATTGCCCCAGATGAAATGAAAAGGCTTCCTTCGCTGGAAAGAGAGATCGAGGAAGCGCTTCGCACGATCGGGTTTCGCAATCTGATCGTCGATCCCAAGGGATATGAGGAGCCCGGGCGTAGCCAGTAGCCAGTAGCCAGTAGCCAGTAGCCAGTAGCCAGTAGCCAGTAGCCAGTAGCCAGTAGCCAGTAGCCGAACCGTGTAGCCAGTAGCCGAGTAGCCAGTCCCGGTAGCCGAGTTGCCAGTGGCCGGGTGCCAGTAGCCAAGAAGCGTTGCGCGCGTGAGAGATTGTGTTCTTCTGTTCTTCTCGACTACTGGCTACTGGCTACTGGCTACTAGATCGACAAATTTGTTTTGATCCAGCCGCTTCTTTGAGTTATTGACTCATTCCCCTGTCCCAAAGGCAAGTCCTGCGTCAAGGGTTTAGTATGCATCCGATGATCTCAACTATCCTATTTTTAGCTCAGCAAGCAGCCGGGCCCACTGCTCCTCCGCAACCAGATATGCTGCAGACCCTTCTGCCATTTCTTTTCATGGGGGTGCTCTTTTATTTCCTCTTGATTCGTCCACAACAAAAACGGCGCAAGCAACATGAACAGCTGATGTCCAGCCTGAAGACTGGAGATAGGGTTGTCACCAACAGCGGCATTCACGGTTTGATCGCCAACGTGAAGGATACCACGTTCCTGCTTAAGGTAGCTGATAACGTTAAGATCGAGATCGACAAGAGCGTCGTGGCAGGAGTCGAGAAGTCATCCGAGCCCAAGCCAGCCGCTTCCGAGGCTAAACCGACCGCTTAGCAGTTGCAATGAACGCGACGTTGACCTTCTTTTTCGGACTCTTCATTTTACTCCTCTTCGGCTGGTACTTTCTTACCGATAAAGAGCGGACCAAGCGCTGGCTTGCCACGACTTTGGCCCTGCTGCTTTGCGCATTTTCAATCGACGCGTTTCTGCCATTCGAGCAGAAGATTCATCTCGGGCTTGATCTGCAGGGCGGTACCTCGTTTTTGGTGCGGCTCGTGCCACCGGTTCTTGAAGAGGGAGGTAAAGCGCGCCCGATCACCCCTGAGATGCAGGAACAGGCGGTCGAGGTCATCAGGAAACGGGTCGACGAATTCGGTGTCAGCGAACCGGTTATCACCAAGGAGGGCACTGACCACATCCTGGTGCAGATCCCGGGGCTCAGCACGGCACAGGTCGAAACAGCTCGACAGCAATTGGAGCGTGTCGCGAAACTGGAGTTCCGACTCGTCCATCCGAATAGCGACCAAATTGTCCGCCAGATTGAGGCTGGTACAGCTTTTACCCCTCCTGGCTACGTGATTCTGACCTCGATCGAACGGCGAAATGGACAACCCGAGAAATTGTTGGTCAAACGGCGCCCTGAACTCACCGGTCAAGACGTCGCGGGTGCTCGCCCTGTTTTTGAGCAACGGGGCTACGAGGTCTCGCTGAGGCTGACCAGAGCAGGAGCCGAAGCGTTCCGCCGAGTAACGCGAGACAACATCAATAATCGGCTGGCGATCGTTCTCGATAACGAAGTTGTATCGGCTCCGACCATTCAAAGTGAAATCCCGAACGGTGAAGCGGTAATTACCGGGAACTTCACCTCCGAGGAGGCCAGAAACCTCGCGACCGTCATGGAAAACCCACTCCAGACGCCAGTCGCGATCGATGAAACCCGGACCGTTTCCGCAACGTTGGGACAGGACTCGATCTTCCGCGGTATCGCGGCGGGGCTAGCCGGCCTTGCGGCTACGTTGATTTTCGTGCTGATTTATTACCGCGCTGCGGGTCTGGTCGCGTTTATCGGCTTGGCCGTTAACGGCGTCCTGTTGTTTGGCGCAATGGCTCTCTTCGGATTCGTCCTTACCCTGCCGGGAATCGCGGGAATCATTTTGACGATCGGTATGGCGATCGACGCCAACGTTCTGATCTATGAGCGGTTGAGAGAAGAACTGGAGCACGGCAAAAGCCTTAGACCAGCAATCGAGACGGCATACCGAAAGGCATTTAGCGCGATCGTCGACTCCAACCTTACGACTTTGCTGAAGGTTGCTATTTTGTTCTGGCTCGGGTCCGGCCCCGTCAAAGGGTTCGCGATCACGCTGACGATCGGCATTATAGCCTCGATGTTCTCCGCGCTTTTGGTGACGCGCAATATCTTTGCCTGGGCGCTGAAGCTCAACCTGATCAAGAGCATCTCGATGCTGCATTTGATCAAGTCCAAGAGCTTCGACTTTCTGGGCAAGTGGAGGGCGGCATTGATTGGGTCGGTCATTTTCCTGGTAGCTTCGATCGGAGCTTTCGGGTTGCGGGGCAGCAACATGTTTAACATCGACTTTACAGGGGGTGATTTCCTGCTTGTAAAGTCAGCAACGGACCTTTCCGACGCTCAGATTCGAGGCCAACTCGCCACGATGGGTTTAGGGAATGCAGTGATCCAGCAAGAGACCAGCCAGCAACAAGGCCATGTTGCACATTATATTTCAATTCGATCGCCGTTCGGTACGGCGGACAAGATCGCGAACCAGTTGAAGCAAGGATTTCCGGCTTCCAATCTCACGATCGAACGGTCGGAAGGCGTTGGCCCGATTATGGGTACGCAGCTGGCAACAACTTCGCTGTTCGCACTGGGGATCGCGATTTTAGGTATCCTGGCGTATGTGACCATCCGATTCGAATTCTCGTTCGCCATCGGTACGATCGTGGCCATGCTGCACGATCTGGTAATCACTCTGGGCATTTTTGTGATGACCGGTCGGGAATTTTCGCTGGTCATGGTCGGCGCGATCCTGACGGTCGCCGGCTACTCAATTAACGATAAGATCGTCGTGTTCGATCGCATTCGGGAGGGACTTCGCTCAGGCCGGAAAGGTTCGATTCAATACTTGATGAACGCAAGTATCAACGAAACCTTAAGTCGAACTATTCTGACGAGCGGCGTGACCCTGATTTGCATGCTGTCCCTCCTGTTTTTCGGCGGTCCTGTGCTCGCCGACTTCGCGTTCACCAATGTCATCGGAGTAATTGTTGGTACGTACTCTTCAATATTTATCGCCGCCCCGATTGTCCTCTGGTGGTCCACTCTCCGGAAAAAGAACTTGCGACTTGAGGTTTCCAGGCCGCCGGAATCTGGTACTAAAGGCAAGCAGATCGCCGCAAAGCCGGTTTAGACAGACCAAATCGCCAGGGCGAGGCTCCGTCCGAGCGGCGTTTCGCGGCTCAGGGACCTTTTGGGGGCCGAGACGCCCGTGTCGTGATCACTCGACGTCGAGTCGAGTAAGTCGGTCAAATAGGCTTTAAAATTTGGAAGTTGGTAAAATCAGCGTCAATCATGGCAACAACCTTCAAATTCAAGTGGTTCAATGACGAAAGGAGAATTCTCGCGACTTGCCAGTGAATTTAGAACGCTAAGAACAGATGCGCTAAACGCTCAATCGCGCGATATTTTTTTCTCAATGTCGACCATTAAAGACGTAGCCGCGTTGGCCGGGGTTTCCTATACCACAGTCTCGCACGTGATTAACAAGACGCGCCCGGTAAGCGAAAAGGTACGCAGTGAGGTCGAGGCAGCAATCAGCCGCTTGAACTACGTTCCCAGCGCCGTTGCACGATCGTTGAAGCATCAGGCGACCTTTACGATTGGTCTGCTCGTCTCAAACAGCACCAATCCTTTTTTCTCGGAGTTGGCGCGCGGCATTGAGGATACCTGTTACCGCGCCGGATATACAGTGATCTTGTGCAACTCGGACGATCATCCCGAACGACAGCAAACTTATCTGCGGGTACTGCTCGAAAGACGAATAGACGGCTTGATCATCTGTTCTGCCGGAGACGACCTGGGTCTAGCCGAACATGTTAGGGAAGCTCAGGTGCCATTGCTCATCGTCGATCGCGCAGTCAAGGGTATCACTGCCGATCTTGTGCAGGTTGATCATCTGAAAGGAGGTTACCTGGCGACCCGGCATCTGCTGGAGCTGAAGCACAAATCGATCGGCTGTATCGCTGGGCCTCCTGCGACAGTTGCCAGCATCGAACGATTGAACGGATATCGGAAAGCTCTCGCAGAAGCTGGAGCCCCTTTTCGATCTGAGTGGGTAATCATGGGAGATTTTACTGCCGAAGGGGGGTACAAGGCTGCCCGAAGATTGCTCAAGAGGACAGAACTAACAGCCGTGTTTGCCTGCAACGATCTCATGGGCATCGGCCTGCTGCGATACGCGGCCGAGCACGGAATCCGCGTCCCTGCCCAACTCTCAGTTATCGGCTTCGACGGGATCGAGCTGAGCCGGTACTTCTACCCCGCGTTGACGACGGTCGGTCAATCTATTCACCGACAAGGCGAGATTGCGGCCACCGCGCTCATCGAGCGTATCCGGAGGGGTGGCGAAGGCCGAGTTCGCCGGATCGTGATAAACCCGGAACTGTGGGTGCGTGAATCGACTGTCGCGCCGGCGCAATTTGTTTTGAGCAGGCACGAGTGATTTCAAGTAGCCAGTAGCCAGTAGCCAGTAGCCAGTAGCCGGGAGTCAGTAGTCGGGAGTCGGGAACCGAGGTAACGGACTCTCACCTCTGTCCACCTCAGACACGCAGCGCATCCCCTGCTGGCGCAATTCGAGAACGGCAGCTTGGAGACATGCCGCGCAGGACGTGCGCATCCCGGCGCGCCGGGAGGCTTTTCCACCCAAAATAATCTGTGTAATCGGCGTAATCTGCGGTTAAAAAATCGGTTAAAAATCTTCTCCAATCAGGTCAAACCATCGGCCGGAATCTCCCGACGGTGTCGCATAGCCGCCCGGTGATCTGTCCCAACGAACAATGTTCAACGGTGCGCGTCAACTCCTCGAACATGTTGCCTCCGTTTTCGACGACGTCCGACAACTGATCGAGGCACCGCTCAGATTCTTCGGCATGGCGTTCTTCAAAGGCGTGCAGTCGATCTTGTTGAAGTTGTTTCTTCTCTTTTGACGTCCGGATCATGCTTACCTCGGGCCAGCCTCCGGCCGGATTCCCATATCGATTCAGGCCTATCACTGGGCGGACCCCCTCATAGATCTGCCGTTCCAGGGTATGACCAGAGAGTTGAATCTGACTCCGCTGGTAGCGCCGTTCGACCGCCCCGATCACGCCGCCTTGTGCTTCAATTTCACGAAATTCTTCCAGGATCGCCTCTTCGACGGCGTTTCCGATCACCTTCATTCCCGGCGACCCTTGGAGAGTGTTCATCATATGCTTAAACAGTCCGCTCTCCTCCAGCAAGATGGCCTGAGCATGAGCTGCATAGCGGGCGTATTCTGCGCTGGGCGTGGTAAAGGGCTCGTCCGCCGAATTGCTGTGACAGGAGTTTGTCGCATTCATGCAAGCCAGCATCAATTCCAAAGCCGTTCGCGTCAGGTTATTTGGCCAATCCGCGGCGATCAGCGAACGGCCGCTCGTCTGGGTGTGAAGTTTCAGGATCTGCGCCCGTTTGTCTCCGGCAAAGACGTCGCGCATTCCGATCGCCCAGATCTTCCGGCAAACCCGCGCGAGCGCGACATATTCAACATCCAGCCCACAGTCAAGAAAGAACGAGAGCCGTGGCCCAAACACATTCACTTCCATGCCGCGATTCCGGAAATAATCTACATAAGCGAAACCATTCGATAGAGTGTAGGCAGCCTGCTGAACTGGAGTCGCGCCGGCTTCCGCGATGTGGTATCCGCTGATGGAAATCGGATACCAACGAGGCATCTCCCGAGAGCAATAATCGACCATGTCTGCCAAAAACCGGAGAGACGGTTCGATCGGAAAAATCAGCTCATTCTGGGCCTGAACTTCCTTTAGGACATCGGCCTGGACCGTTCCACGCAATTTAGAGCCAACATCTGGACCGAACCGATGCTTCGCGGCGGCCAGGTACATGGCCAGAAGAATGGGAGCGGGACCGGAGATCGTCATTGAAACCGAGACGTTCGACTGGTCGAGCTCGAACCCGGCGTACAACCGCTCCATATCTTCTACGGTGTCGATGGCCACTCCGCCTTCTCCAATCTTGCCGAAGACTCCATCCGCTCCCGCACCCACGCCATACAGCGTCGGGCCATCGAACGCGGTGCTCAATCGTTTGCTGCGCTGGTTGCGGGACAGATAATGAAATCGCGCATTGGTGTCCTCAGGCAGACCTAAACCCGCAAACAAACGCGTCGGTTCTTCGTTTTCCCCAGTCCCATCCTTCCGGCGATTTCCATTGCCGTTTGCTTCGGTGACTGCCGGTTCAAGGTACTGCTCCGGATAAGCAGCCGTTAAAAAAGGAAATTCGCCCGGCAACCCTTCCGCGCAAATGAAGCGGGCAATTTCTCCAGCTTCATCCAGATCCGGCAAAGCCAGGCGCGGCAACTGAAGTCCGGTCGGAGTTACCGCAACCCCGATTTTGGATTTTGCCGCTCGCCACTTCCGCAAAATCTGTTCGCCAAATTCACTATCTCTACGAGCTTTCAGCACCTGCTCTGATACGAACCGGCTGTAATTCTCGACGGCAGAAACAACTTGTCCCAGGGAGGTCATAGTTAGTGTCTAAGGAGCTGACAATAGCTCAAAAAGCTCGCTGACGCCTGCGTCGCGATGCCGGTTCGCCTGTGTACGGAGCATAATCTGCCCCTTTCGGCTCGTGCGAATCCTGGATTCAATTTCGGCGAGCGCTGTTCGAGCGCCCCGCAGGTCCGACTTATTCACCACGATGACGTCCGCTGCATCGATCATCGCGATTTTCTGAAGTTGCAATCGACTTCCGTAATCCGGCGGCATGACCAGGACAGCTTTGTCGACCAAGTGCTCCTCAATCGCGAACGGAATCGCTTCCTGGCCCGTACCAACCGTCTCGACGAAGATGATTTCGAACAGATTACTCTCCACCAGGATTTTCAGGAACTCTCTGGTGGAGAGACTGAGACCTCCCATCATACCTCGGGTAGCGACGCTCCTCATGAACACCCGGTCATTTTGCGCGTAGATCATCGTCGCCCGATCCCCGAGAAGCGCACCCGACCCACCGACGCTAGGATCGTGAGAGAGGATTGCTACCCGTTTATCGGCAGGACGCGAGTGAATAAACCGTAAAACCAGTTCATCGATCAAGGTTGTCTTGCCAGCGCCTCCCGGACCAGTCAAGCCGATTACCTTGACAACGCGGTCAGATTTTTTGCCCGCTAAGACCATTTCGGGCGCCTTCACCGCACCGTCCCCGCAGCCTTCGCTTAAGGTCAATTGTCGCGATAGAAACTGGTCAACGCCCGCAAATTCGAAATCATAAGGCAACCGGACGACATCGAAGTAAGCCGCCTTCAAGTATTTCACAATCTCCTCAAGCGGCGTTCCCGCGAAAAAGATCCGGTCGACCCCCAGGCCGTACATGATTTTCGCGTCTTCGGCGGTAATAGTCCCACCGCCCCCGCCGAAAAGCCTTATCGGGGGAGCAAGCCGATGCTTCTGGAGGCGGCCGATTACTTCCTCAAAGAACTCAACGTGACCGCCGTTGTAGGTGGAAAGACCGATTGCGGCGACGTCCTCTTGGATGGCAGCTCGTACGATATCCTTGGCCGAGCGATGATACCCTAAATAAATCACCTCGATGCCATGACGAATGAATTCCAAATTGATCGTGTTAATGGCACTGTCGTGACCGTCACAAATTGGAACTGCCGTCAAGATTCGAATCGGATGCATAGTTTCTAAAAGCCGGCACTACACAGAAGTCGGAAGTCAGGATTCAGGAGTAGAACAAATCCTGGCGCCGAATCGACTCCTGTCTCCTGCCCCTCATTCTTCCACCACGGCATTGGACAGATCATTCCGATCACCCGGCAACGGAGGAAAATGCTCGGCGAGCACCTCGCCAACGTTCCTCACTCCAACCACGATTGCTTCGGTGAAATCTCCAGTCTTCAGCAGCGGCTCCATGGCAACGACCACGCTGCGCCAAAAACCGTCTCCGCACTTGGCATGAACGGCCACGTCGCCGACCACGGCGAACTTGTGGGTACGTGGCGCCAGGAAGATCATGACCGCATTCCGCAATGGGGTGCGATCCATTTTCAACTTGTGGAAACGGCGATTGGCAAAGGCCAGCGCATCGACTCGGTCGCGATGGCTCACATAAACGCGAATCTCACCGCTAGTCCGCTTCTCCGCCGCAGCGATCGCCGCGACAATCTTTTCGTGATCGATGGCTTGCAGGAATTCGTGTGGCTTCATCCGGAATATCCAATTAAATCACCAACTGCCACTCGCGCCGCCGCCGCCGCTGTCGCCTCCGCCTCCCGAAAATCCACCACCGCCCCCTCCACCACCGCCACCGGAAAATCCGCCTCCGCCTCCTCCCCGGTCCACCAGATCCCTCCGGGTCCGCTGGATCCGGAACTTGAATAAACCGTTCCCCGGCGAGCACGTCGGAACCACGACAACGCGATGATACCGAGCACCACCAGAAAGATGATCAGATCCACCATATTATGCTGGTCACGACTTGCCCGAGCGCGACTTTCCGCGACGGTTCGGCCCACACCTTTGTATTCCCCGCGGGACGCCGCGATCATGGCGTTGACAGCTGCCGTTAATCCGCCGGCGTAATCGCCCACCCGAAAGCGCGGTGCCAGTTCGTCCGAAATGATGCGTTTGCAGATCGCGTCAGGCAATGCTCCTTCCAGACCGTATCCAGTCTGGATTCGCATTTGTCTGTCCTTCACAAAGACAAACAGTATTGCGCCGTTGTTTCGGTTCTGCTGACCCGGTTTCCATGCGCGGAAGGCGTCCTGGGTAAAGTCTTCGATCGTCGCGTCTGGCGGTAGACTGGGATAGACAACAACCAGCAGCTGATTCGAAGTCTGGCGTTCGAAGTCTTCCAACTGCTGGTTAAGCTTCTCTGCCGTCTGGGTATCGACCAAAGAAGCAAAGTCGTTAAAGTAACGCGGTGGCTTGGGCGGAACGTCGGCAGCGTCCGCGTGCAGAACGAATAGGGTAAGAAAGGATAGAAAATAGAGGCGTGCCGCAAACGAAAGCATAGGTGAATTTAACAGGGTTGCAGGCAAGTTTCGACAGCTCTGTTCTCACATCACGATTTTTTAGGCGGATGAGACACAAAGCGTTCGGCGTTCGGCGTTCAGCGTTCGGCGTTTGGCGTTCGGCGTTTGGCGTTTGGCGTTCGGCGGGCGTTGGCGGGCGCGAGGCGCCGGTAACGGGGGTATACCCCCTCACCTCTCACCTCTCACCTCTCACCTCTCACCTCTCACCTCTCACCTCTCACCTCTCACCTCTCACCTCTCACCTCTCACCTCTCACCTCTCACCTCTCACCTCTCACCTCTCGGCGTATGCCGACACTCACTTCGTGGCTGGGCTGAACGACGGGAAGCTGACGCTCGGGGCCGCTTCCGCACCGGCGACACTTTGGAAGTAGGGCTTGGGCGCGAATCCGAACCAACCGGCATAGATCACGGTTGGAAATGAACGGACTTGAGCATTGTACATTTGAGCGCTGTTGTTGAAATCACGGCGCGCAACGGCAATCCGATTTTCGGTTCCTTCGATTTGGGCCTGCAGATCACGAAAATTGCTGTTCGCCTTCAGCTCCGGATATCTTTCGCTGACTACCAACAGACGACCTAGTGTCCCGGAAAGGGTGTTTTGCGCCTGTTCAAACTGTCGAAGTTGTTCGGGATCAGTGGGAGCCTTCGACGGATCGATGTTTACCTTGGTGGCGTTTGCCCGGGCGTTGATGACGTCGGTCAGTGTCGACTTCTCAAAGTTAGCGGCTCCCTCGACGGTTCGTACCAGGTTGGGTATCAGGTCCGCTCGTCGTTGATACTGAGTCTGCACCTGCGCCCAGGACGCATCGACCGCGGTGGAAGACCTTACCAAGCCATTGTAGCCACCCGCCACGGCAAGGCCGAAGCCGACAACGGCAAGAAGTAATATTCCCAGGCAACCTAGACCGAAAACGAAGCCTTTGTTCATGGTATAATCAGAGAAATTTTGAAATGCTGCCCAGGCCGGAAACCGCGGATTGTCTCCGCGCGAAGCCTGCATCCAGCTTTCAGGCTCTGAATCCTTGCTAAAACAAGCTCTGGAGGCAACTGAAAAGTCGCCCGAAGGATTTTCGCTTGATCGATTGACGCTCCGAAAAACCCCGGCTACTATTTACCCCTCATTGGAAAAAGCATCTGGAAGAAGAGGATTTTTATGCCCGAAGTTATCGTGAGAAAAGGTGAACCCATCGACAGAGCCCTTAAACGGCTCAAGAACAAGCTCGATGCGGAGGGGATTATGGAGGAGGTTCGCCGATTGCGCGCTTTTGAAACGCCAAACCAAAAGGTGCGTCGTAAAGCGAAATTAGCCGCCAAACGTGGCAAGCTCAAGTTCCGCTTTAATCCTTAACTCATTCTCGTTAAGCGATTTATTGAACTCCACCCTCACGGCGGAGTTTTTTTTTGCAGGCAGCATTGTTGGGAGAAGCCGAGAAGCCGAGAATTCAAGAATTGGGATCAGCTGACGCCTTTTCTGGTAGACGTGCCGGGCACTTCTCGGATTCTTAACGCCGGACGCGCAGGAGCGCATCCCCACCTCTCACCTCTCACCTCTCACCTCTCACCTCTCACCTCTCACCCTCCCCCACTCACCTCTCCCCCTCTCACCCGGCCCGGCTTCTTCCGAGTAGCTTCAGAATGGCTTCCACCAAGCCGTCCATGTCATAGCGAACTGCCTCCGCATCCACCTTTAAACCCCTCTTCCTCATCGTTTCGGAAGTGATCGGCCCAATACTGGCCGTTTTTAAGTTTTCAGGCCATGGGAGCTTTAGGGCGAGAAAGTTCTCCACCGTGGATGAACTCGTAAAGGTCACGAGATCCGCCCCCTCAGCTCGGAACCTCTCTAGAGCGCCCGAAATATCTTTTGTCTCCGGCACAGTTCGGTAGGCGATCGCCTCGTCAACGATGGCACCTAGTTCCGAAAGACGCTTCGGCAAAACTTCTCTCGCTCCCTGGGCTCTAGCCAAAAGAAATTTCAGGTTTTCCACGCCACCGAATTCCTGAAGCCCATCGACGATTGCCTCGGCGATGAACTCCTTTGGCTGCAGATCGACCGAGAGATGGAAATCCTTGATCCGCTGCGCGGTCGCGGGGCCAATGGCGGCGATTTTTACGTTCCCGATGCTGCGCGCATCATTATAAAGCCGGTAGAACATTTCAAAGAACGCATCGACACCATTAGGACTGGTAAAAATCAACCAGTCATATTGATAAGCGTCCCGGACTAATTCACCAAATTCCATCAGGTTTTCCGGCGGCTCCACCTGGATCGTCGGGAGCTCGTAAACATCGGCACCCAGGAGTCTCAGCTTAGCGCTCAGAGCGCCCGCCTGTTTCCTGGTGCGCGTAACGACAATCCGCCGCCCAAAGAGGGGCCGTTGTTCGAACCAGCTCAACTTTTTTCGAAGATCAACTACGTGACCAAATACCCCTATGGCAGGCGGTTGAAACCCATCAGCCGCGGTCACAATCGTTCCAAGGTCTCCGACAACGGTTTCCTGGCGACCCGTGGTGCCCCAGCGAATGAGGGCCACCGGCAGGTGAAGATCTGCGCCATTGGCAAGCAGGAGCGGAACGATCGCTTCAAGACGTTCCATTCCCATCAGCATGACCAAAGTACCTTTCCCGGCAACCAACGCCTGGTAATCGATCGCGCTCCCTTCCTTGGCCGGGTCTTCATGCCCGGTGAAGACGGTAAAGGAAGAAGCGATGTCCCGATAGGTCAACGGTATCCCGGCATAGGCAGGAACGGCTATCGCGGAGCTTACCCCGGGAACGATTTCAAAGGCCAGGCCCGCCTCAGCCAATGCTTCCGCCTCCTCACCGCCTCTTCCAAAAACAAAGGGATCCCCTCCTTTCAACCGCACCACTCTTTTTCCTTCCTTCGTCTTATCGATCAGAAACTGGTTGATTTCCCCCTGCCGCAAGGTGTGCTGGCCAGATTTCTTTCCCACATAGACAAATTCCGCATCCGGCGGCGCCCAGTTAAGAATCTCGGAGTTACAGAGGTAGTCGTAGACAATGACTTCCGCCTGCTCGACGGCCTCCTTCGTCCGCAAAGTGACTAGCCCGATATCGCCCGGGCCCGCTCCGGCTAGAATGCAAATCCCTTTACTTCGCAGTTTCATAGATCCTTTTTAAAAGCGCCGAAGCGGCTTCCTGGGGTGTGCGGAACTCTCCCGAGACAATTCCGAATCTTGGCTTATCGCTCTCATCGAAGATAATCGCTTCACAGGAGAGTTCGTTACCTTGAATCCGGGTACGAATCCCTAGCGGCAACTGGCATCCTCCGCCAAGCAGACCCAAGAACGCGCGTTCAACGGCGGTACAAAACCAGGTTTGAGCATGACTGACGGAAGCTACGATCTTTTTCATCTCCAAATCGTTCGCCCTGACCTCCAAACCGATCGCGCCCTGGCCAACCGCTGGTAAAAGCTCCGTCAGATCCGAAACGAACAGTCCTTGCCCTGCAAATTCCATTCGGCCGCCGGCCAAACAGTAGCCAAGTCTCTCCAGCCCGGCCTTGGCGAGCACGAGGGAGTTCCAGGAGTCCTCTGCCAGAAGCTTGGCAATCCGGGTAGGCACGTTGCCGCGAACGTCCGTCGCCTGAAGATCCGGCCTATGGACCGCGATCTGACGGGTTCGGCGAGGGCTGCTGGTGGCCAGGACTCCTCCGGGAGGGATCTCTCGGAGGGAGGTCGCGGTTTTGGAAATCAGGACATCAACGGGATCGTGGCGCGGCAAGGTGGCGACCAATTCGAGATCCGGTGGCAATTCGGTCGGGAGATCTTTCAGAGAGTGAACCGCGACGTCGATTTCTCCGCACAGCAGAGCCTCTTCCAGTTCCTTGGTAAACAAGCCCTTGTCAATTTGCGGGCCTGGTTTGCTCAAGTTAATATCAAGTCGTCGATCACCGGTCGTGGTGGTGATCCTCAAAGTGACTTCGGTTCTCTCAGGGAGGCGCTCAAAAGCCTCTTTTGCGAGCTCAGCCTGAGCCAATGCCAACCGGCTGCCGCGAGTCCCAAGGACAAGCCTCTTCACGTCTGCGGGCGCTCGATCGCCGCCGGTGGAATCACCCTCTCGGAAGTCCGGTTTAGCCAGTCTTCGAAGTCGCAGACATGCTTTTCGATTAAGCTATCGCAGGCCTCCATCTCCTTCTTACGGGCCTCCAGAGTACGATCCGCAATGGCGTGCAACGAATCCAAATCATAGACATAGACGTCGTCCAGTTCGTGGACGGTCGGCTCCACATCCCGCGGAATCGCAAGATCTATGATAAAGAGCGGGCGATCCCGCCGGCGCATTTTCAAAATCGGCTCGATCTTTGCCCTGGTGACGACTGCGTGCGGTGCGGCAGTAGAACTGACCAGAATATCAAGGTCATGGAATTCTTCTTCCCAGTCATCAAATCGGATGGCTCTGCCTCCCATGGATTCGGCGAGAGCCACTGCTTTGTCGAAAGAGCGATTCGAGACAAAGAGCTGTTTAGCCCCGCGCGACTGAAAACTCCTGGCCGTCCTCTCGCTCGTTTCGCCGGCACCTAGGACCATGATTTTTGAGCCGGCGAGATCCCCAAAAATCTGTTGAGCCAAATCCACCGCGACAGAGCCAATCGAAACACTCCCTCGGGTGATCGCCGTGGACGATCGCACATGCTTGCCTACCTGGAACGCCTTCTGAAAAAGCCGGTTCAAGACCCTTCCTGTCGTGCCGGACTTCGCCGCGATCTCGTAGGCCCGCTTGACCTGTCCGAAGATCTCTGTCTCACCGACCACCATGGACTCCAGGCCCGAAGCCACTCGAAACAAATGCCGGATGGTGCCCGTAGCCGGCAGTCGAAAAAGATGCTCGAACTCCGATATCTCTCCCGGCCCGTAGAAATCATGTAAAAGTAGTTCGGCCGCAAGCTGAGGCTCTGGACTGACAATGTAGAATTCTGTTCGGTTACAGGTCGACAAGAGGACACCTTCGTCGACGCTGCGAATCTGCGCGAGCCTTATCAGCGAATCGGCCAAGGCGGCGTCCGGAATCGCAAAACGCTCCCGGACTTCGACATTCGCCGTTTGATGAGTGATGCCGAAACAGAAAATATTCATCTAAAACGAGGGGCGATCAGAGATGAATCGAATCCCCCAAAAGGTACTCAACAACAAGCTAAATGCGACGATCGACAGGGTCGCAATCCACTTGGCCGCCACAGCGTGCCGGACTCGCGCGATCAAGATACCGCCGTAAACGCACCACACGGCGATAGACCAAGCCGCCTGAACCCAGTCAACCCGTTGGCCAATCAGAAATCCCGTGGTCAGACCGACCGTGAACAGCGTGAAACCGAGCCAGAGCAAACGACTATTCGCGACCGACAACGCCGTTATCGGCGGCAGCCGAAAAAAGATCGAACTGGGATTCCGCGTCTTCAATTGCTGTTCTTGAATCAGATACATGACACCGGCAATGCATGCCAAGGCGAACGCCCCGCAAGCAACCATTAAGAACGAAGTATGCGCCTCGAGCCAAGGATTGACCTTGATTTTTGTAGGCGGCGTATCATCGGCCGGAAGCGAGAGCGCCAGAAACAGCAACGCGGAGGCCACTGGCGCGGTAAAAACTCCCATTAAGGAAAGCCGATAGGTGGAGCCGATGACTAAATAGATCAACACCATCGACCAGGTCATGAAGACCAGCACCTCGAAGCGGCTGGTAATTGGACAACGCCCAATCGCGTGTCCACGATCAAACAAAAAGATTGTCGTTAATAAGAAACCGGCGCAGATCGCGAAAAAAGTCATGCGGGAGGTGAGGAATTTGTTCGCGGCCAGTGAATAAACCGAATACCCAAACCCAAAAAGGTAACAAACCAAGGCCAACTCAATCCAAAAACGACCGGACCAATCCATAACAAGGCAACGTTATTCCAGAGACAGGAAAACGCTATTTCGGTGAGAGGAAAGCATTTGTACAAGATTTTTTATGGATGTTCATTGACGTTCGCCGTCGTTCGTTCAGGTTCGTTGCTCATGGGTCGGATCAACGTTGAACAGCTCAAGTCCGCTATCCGAGATATCCCTGACTTTCCGAAGCCCGGGATCGTTTTCAAGGATATAACACCCATCCTGGGCGACGGACAACTATTCCAACGGGTAATAGACCACCTGGCGGAGGAGGCTCAAAAGGCCAATCCATCGAAAGTGGTTGGCATCGATGCGCGCGGCTTTTTGTTCGGAGCGGCAGTCGCCTACAAGTTGGGCGTGGGGTGCGTTCCGGTCCGGAAAAAAGGGAAACTCCCTTTCAAGACGGTCGGTTCCTCCTATCAGCTCGAGTACGGTGACGCCGAGGTCGAAATGCATATCGACGCCATCACGGCCGGCGAGCAAGTGGTGCTCATCGATGATCTGCTGGCCACCGGTGGTACATCGGGCGCAGCGGTCAATCTGATTCAAAAAGTCGGCGGCATCGTTGGTTCGGCGCTTTTTCTTATTGAACTGGCCTTCCTGAACGGACGAGCGAAACTCCCTCCTGACGTCCCCGTATACTCGATGGTGAGGTATTGAGGGCAGGAGGCGGGAGGCAGGCGAACTTCCGCCAGCTCTGCGTCGTAAAGACACACGCAGAGGTGCCACCAGTTGTAGAGCGGCGCGACCAGATTGGCCATCAGTCGCCAGGGAGCCAGCTTTTACGTCGTCAAGCCGTTCCATCTCATTGGTTTTTGAGCTCATCCTGCCGCCGGTCGTAGAGCTTCGTCGTCCGGGGCGATTCATGGTTGGCGATGTGCTGCGCCACTTCCAGTTTGCCGCTGTTTTTAAGGTAGGCGGTGATGCCCGCGGCACGGAAGGTATGAAAGCCGATGCGCGTCTCGATGCCAGCCCCTTTCGCGCGCCGCTGGATCATGCGATAGGCGTCCTGCTGGTGCATGGGTTTTTCGGTCAAAAGGCCGGTTTTGCGCACCGCCGTGCGCAACAGGTAACCGTTGGCGTCGCCGGCGATGCTGGATGCCGCGACGTATTCATCCAGGAAATGATCGAGATTGTGGTGATAGCGGAGATCATATTCCTTGCCGCCTTTCTCATACAAGCGCACCAGGCTGTGCCTCCGTTTACCGGTCGTTCTGGACCCCCCCTGCGTCTATACAAAATGTCCAGGCTTGGGTGTGCTATCCCAACACCATCCCGGGCGGGGCCAGCCCTGCCTTGGTCGTTTCGTCGATGCAGAATAACCGATTCGCGTCTTTCACGAATACGACGGTAAGTGCGCCGCAAGCTTGCAAAGATCATCCACGAAGCGGAGGAGATTATCGAGGAAGTGCTAGGGCTGGAGACGCATCCGTTCGGCGGCGGTCACCAGCTCCACCTGAGCTTGTCGCCGCAGGGCGTTCAGCCCCTTCGAGTGACGGTTGAGCTTGATTCAGCCGAGCCGCCAGGCACCGTGCATTCGCTCAACATCACTCAGACGGATGCGGGTGGCGCCCGTGGCGGGATTAGGGTAGGAATAGTCGTGACCTAAGTTTAGAGCCCTCGAAACCTGGAAGTCGAATGTTATTGACGATGGCTTCATCACTACGCCCCCGGGCCGAACTCTATTCCGAACTCGCTGCCGACACAACGCAAAGGTAATTTAAGTTTGCACGATGTCGAAGACGTGCACATTGCCGATGGTTTGGCTCGGATCAAACTGCGCATGGAACAACAGTGGATAGTTGTTTTGATGATGTTACTAAATGCACTACCGGACCCGCCGTACAAGGTCACCTGCACGGTCGCACTATCTGACGAACAACGAAGCAGCCGACCCATTTTCAACGCAAGCCTCCGGGCCGCGGCCGGTTGGCTGTTTTTCCGCGTTGCTCGCTCGACCCGTATGACCCAGATATGGGTACTTCTACCGCCGGTCCGGCTCGGACCGCGCCTTGAAAAACAGCCAACTGACCTGCGGCGAAACCCAAGGGATTTAGGAGACGGTACACTAGGTTAGGTTAAGGCCATGTTAGTAGAAGGCGCACATGCAAGCGTGCTCTCCGGCGAGCTCGCCTATCTTTGTTGAGCCTCGATATACCTGCACGGCATGCTTGCCGCTGACACCTAGCCGGTTTCCATGTTGAAGGAGATCGGCCAGCTCGTTTGCTTCGGTAGACCGTAGGTCTTGCGGCTCATAGGCGATCAGACCGTTGCAAAATCGCGCTCGGAAAAGATGTAAGCCGCTATTTTCGGTGTAGAGCACATTTGATTGTTGTAACTCGATGAATTTTCTCGACCATGTAGCATCGCAGTCAGCCAGCATCCGGAGTGTTCTGTCAGCCACCGTAGCGGCCGCCGGACAACGGAATGAGCACGGAAAGAAACTCAATAGCGAGCAACCAAAATACTGCGCCGTGTAATTAAGCCGCCAATCAAACGGCATAGCGCCGCAGGTGTTCTCCAAAACGTAAGGCACAAAATCGTACTGCTTCTCAGCCGCCAAAGGCTTGAACCGCTCGAACGCTTCGCGGCAGCAGGCCGGTATGCCCAGTAGCGCCCCGAACAAGTCGTCTTCCCCTGCCTCATCTAACATTCTGCCCGTCTCGGCCAAGGTCGTGTCGGATGCTATGTATATGTTGCGAATTCCACCGGCGTTGCCTGGTTCAGCTAATCGTGCCATTCTATTGGCCCACCCTCCTTTCCCCGGTCGACGCAAGGAATCCATTGCTTTTCGCTGGTGACTATTTGAAAGCCGTGCCGCTGGGCGACCGCCCGGAGCGGGCCAATCTTCCCCTCTCTTAAGCTAGTGCGGGAAATTTTGATGTCCGCCGCAGCGAGCAAAATCTCTCGGACCAGGTTATCGTGAAACTGACCGTGCAGATCCCGATACAAATCACGGTTGAGCCGCGTCGCCGAATCCCACGAGCTGTGCTCTTCAAAAAATGTACCCCAAGGACCGGATAATCGCCACTTATTGCCGATTGCCTCTCCCGTCCCTGCCGGCAATTGCTCATCGAGCGTTTGCCGCAAGATAGAGCGAAGCCGTTCTCTACGCGCTTCGACAGCCATTTTCTAATAGTCCTCAAGAAACGCACGTGCCGATTGCGGCAAGGCCAGAAACATCTCCTTCAGCAAGCATTCGTCGGCGTTCATTGGTCTCTTCAACGCTTACGCCCATCCGGGCCCGCACGTCGAATGTTCAGCTTCATCTGGGACAATCCATCGCGACACGCACGTAGATTGTCCAACCCTTCCATCTCACCGTCTGGTTCGATGAACACGTAGCACGGAGGATCGTTGCCAATCCCTTCACTGAGGCTCTTGCCGCCCATGATCACGCGGGTTTTTCTTGTAATGTGAATTTAGTTTCAGCGCAATATAATTCTCAAGATCTTTTCTGGGTATGCACTTGACTCCACCAGGCACTAAATCCTCCGGCTTGTGAGCTTCGAGTATGTCGCCGATTCGGCGTTGATGGCCTGTTGAGCCAAATGATAGAAAGCTTTCCGCGTGAGGAAGATCTCCGTTCTATAAGAAGGAAACAGAATTCATTGAGGTAATTCGAGATATTTATCCGAGCGCTGCGCTGGCTGGAGGGTTCCGAGCAGCCACCGTTTCAGCAACGGTAAATGACCAAGTGAACGCGCGGAAGCAAAGGCTTCGCCTCCCTGCCGAAGGTTTTGAACTTTTCGATTATGGATATAGCCATTGAGTTCCCGGTAGGAGTTAAGACCATGCCGTGCAAACCATGCTTCCCAGCATGCAATATTATCACGAGTCTGAATGAAGCGGTGGAGGGTTTTTCGATGCAAAAGTCCTCGACTAAGGGCCATCCGGATGCGCTCGATCCTTTTGCCATCGGCTTCTGCAGGCAACGATGAGTCAACACTTTGCTAAAGGTTTGTCGTGCTCGAGTTGCACCTCCGAAACTTCCTGGCGCTGCCCCAAGAAGTTTCATCCACCTCAAGCACGCCGAGACAATTTCTCCCGCCCTGGCCATCACCATGGCCTGCCGAAGTTGATGTGCAACATTAACCAAGCCGTCCGGTAGCTGCCAAGGCCGAGAACTCTTTGCAGCCCCAGAGCGCTCACCGCTCATTGAGGATAATTTCTGAGCTGCGTAGCATGATACGCACGGATGGTCTCGAACACCAAGTTCTCATTGGCTAGATGTGTAGTCGAAAATTGGAAAACCGTTCCAGCCAGGAAGGCGAAACTTTGCCGCATCCACGAACACAAGCCAAAGCCCCCGCTGAAATGATCTCCAAGCTCGGAACCGTTAAGGTAGCAATTGGGACAACACTCGATGATACCGTCCGTGCCATCGCAACGCGAATAAATAGTCTAAACAGTCTGCCTTCATGAGAAAATCGGCTTTTCCAGCGTTAGGCTCAATAGGCTATCAGCGGATAATCTTCGACATCTGCGCATTTCACACGCCGTAGACCTGGCGCTAGGTGGAGTCAAGTGCATACCCAGAAGATCTTTTGACTTTTTATGACATAAAGACGGCACTCTTTTTTGGCGATTAAGCCGAGAGATGCGGCGACAGTTCTCGTAAGAAATCAGGATGAGGAATTCAGCGGAATAACCCAAATGGGTAATTGCGTCCATTTGTGACTAATAATAAATTCTATGCACAAGCATGATCTAAATCGCTCTTGGAGGAGCTTATTATGTCTAATGATGAAAGAAACCTAAAGGTCGTGGATCCGCTCCAGCAAAAAGGGAATTATCAAGGGGGCAATGTATGAGCGCTGAGTCCTATGTCCATCTCCGGAAGTTGACCGCCCGAGAGGGCGAGCCGATAGAGGATATCCTGCGGAGGGGCACAGAGCACCTTCGCGGTTTGGGAGAGAAGGCAACCATTCAATTTCGCTTAACGGACACCAGAAACACCTATTCCCTTTTGCTCACGCCTTCCGGGGCGTTTGTGCATCCCAAAAAATTCACGAAACCCACGCTGGTGGTGATCATGACTTCCGAGACTTTTCGTCGCGTCGCAGAGGGTTCATACTCGCCATTACAGGCATATTTGGACAGCAAGATGAGGGTCCTGGGCAACGTAGAATTGGGGAGGCGAATCATCCGGCATCTTAGTGGAGGAACGGGCACCCAAGTCAACGTATGTCCCATTTTAGTAGCAGAGAGCTGGAAGCTTGATGAGCCAGGAATCGGTTCGGTGACGGTCACTGGTGATTTTTTTACGCCCGGTGGTACGGTTGATATCGTATACGACTGGGGTGGCGGCTTTTATCAGCGAATTGTTACAGCAGATTCGGCGGGATCATTTACTGTCACGGAGAGCGATCTGTTCTGCGGCGACATACCAGGCCAGCCAGGCGTCGGGGTGATAGTAACTGCCACTGATCTTTCCACAGGAACTTCCACGACGGGAAAGTACTCCACACCTTGTTAGTAGGAGTGGTCTGCTCAGCCATCCCTCCAATTTGGCCCAAAAGCGCTTTCGTGGTCCCCAGGAAAGAAGCACACAGTCCCAGCTTTCCCATCATCGCCTCCATTTGGCAGACTTTACTCCCTAAAGCACACCTCGAATAGTAATCTGTCCCTGCAATAAGATAGCCCCGGCTGTTCCCCACGGCATAAGACCGCAAGAAAGCCAAATCAAAGCAATTCCTTATCAATTCCTGGTGGGTAGCGATTACGCTGGGAAATCGCTAGAGAAAAGGAGATTTTCAGAGTAGAGATACAAAAGGAGTCAGAATATGGCTAATCATACTGGAGCGAAGCCTGCCGCGGGCTTGGAACAGCAATTGCTGCATCTTCTTCGATTTAGCGGGATTGACGAGGAAAATCTGCGGGAATTGGTTGGTATCGTGGTGGGTCTCCAAAGCAAAGGCTTGGATAAAATCCGCGTGTTCCCCAGAGGAATTCCTCCTGTCGTGGACGGGCTGAACGTTCAGGCGACCGTCGACGCAGCCAAGGTGGGCGCCATCCTCAACACAGTGCTCAATCAGACACCGCGCTTGGGGGGCGTGTCCGTCTTTCCCTACGGGATAACGAACCCCGAGGTTTTCCAAGTCAATGTGGCGCTTGGAAACACCGCGGGAGCAGGCATCGTCGCCGAAACAGGCGCCGCGGTCTAGCCTCGGGAGCGGGCGCGATCATGAGGGCGGCCCCGCTAAAGAGTTGCGGCCCTACTGGGCAGCAAATCCTCCAGATCCATCCAACGTTGCGCTGCAACCTGCATTGCGTGCACTGCTACTCAAGCTCAGGTCCTTGGGCGCGGGAGGAGCTGGATCCAGACGTTGTACACAACGTAGTGTCGGATGCCGCCCGGATGGGCTATCAGGTGCTTTCGGTTTCCGGTGGGGAACCGTTTCTTTACCCAGGTCTGAGTGACGTCCTGCTGTGTGCGCGTGCGTCCGGCATGCGTACGACCGTAACTACGAACGGCCATTTTCTCGACCCGCGTCACATAGAGCCGTTATGCGGCCACCTGAACGTGCTCGCGATCAGCCTAGACGGTCCCCCGGAAATCCACAATCGCATGCGGGCTTCCCCACAGGCGTTTGACCGTCTCTGCGCCGGCCTGGAGTATTTGCGCGCGTCCAGCATCAACTTCGGCTTCGTCCACACCCTCACGCGTGAGAGTTGGGTCCATCTGTTGTGGCTTGCGGACTTCGCCGCCGAGAATGGCGCACGCCTGCTGCAACTTCATCCGCTCGAACTTGCCGGCCGGGCGCAACGGAGTCTGCAGGAGCTCGCCGCCGCAGAGGACGTGTTGTCGAAGGTGTATCTCCTCTCTGTCGCGCTGGCGTGTAAGTATTCCGGCGTAATGACGATCCAGACAGATTTGCTTCATCGCGACCAGGTCCTCGCCAATCCCGAGCTCATTTACGCAGGCGCGGAGAAGGACGACCAGGAACAAACCGATCCAGCACTGCTGTTGGGCGTCATGGTCCTCGAGCCGGACGGAGCGCTGGTTCCACTTACGTACGGTTTTTCGCGCCGCTATCAGATTTGCAATATAAAGGAACAGACTCTCGCAACGGCATGGCCGACTTTCCTGGAAGGCACTTACGGATCATTCCGGCAGTTGTGCCACGAGGTTTTTGAGGGGTTAGTCGGGCCAGACGCGAATGCGCTTTTCAATTGGCATGAACAAGTCGCCACCCAGAGTCATCGGCGCGGCAATTCGATCGTCCACCGTTAAAACAGGGGTCCTGGGCGCGCCGTGGTCTCTTCCCGGGGAGCGAGCGTCCGGCTTTGAGCGCTAGCCATCAGGGAGCAAATATAAATGTTCAATCCAAACGAAGGAAGCTCGGAAAAAGCAACGTCCTGCCTGATATTGTGGCATTTCCGATACAGCTCGACTGCGGCGAGAGCAACCCATTTGTTGAGTCCGGACATTCGGCCCCGAACTGGAATGGCGGCATACCCATCCAGCAGGAATGCGCACAATCGCGTTTAAGGCCTCTGCTGGCGTGGTGGCTGGTAGGGTCCAATGGACGGGCTATCCAAGACGCTAGAATCGCTGGCTAAGAAATTGAATTGTCATTAGCGTGTAAAGAATTTCGTTGGTTCGGCGCTTTTTCTCATTGAACTGGCCTTCCTGAACGGACGAGCGAAACTCCCTCCCGACGTGCCCGTATACTCGATGGTGAGATACTGCTCTCCCTTTGAGGTATAGCCTTTCCGCACCGTAGGCTTGCCCTGTCGAACCATTCTTTGCGGACGCCTGTTTTCAGCTCCCGAAAACATGATATATTTGCTTCTCTTCCTCTTCGAAAATGGTCGCAAAACGATCGACACTTGGGGCTGCGGCGGTGGCCGAGGCCGATTACCTGATGCCGACCGGTCACGGCGGAGGGCAGCCGGATGATGGCCAGCAGCCCTTCGACCCCAATCCTTCCGCCGCAGGGTCGTGGACCCGGCAATTTCTGACATATGGGGTCGACGCCGACGGCAACACCGTGCCCCTGAAAACTCTGCGAATCACCAACAACACCGCGCAGACCGTTTATCCGATCATGCGGGACCCCAACTCGAACACCCTCCAGGGGAATGCCGGGGTGGGTTTGTATGATCCCTACGATCCGCCCAACATGGAATACCGCGGCTACATCGGTTACGAGCAGGGCGGCAAATACTACTTCGGTCTGAAGACGGGCGAAAGCATCCTCGTGAGCGTGCCTCTGGTTTTCTGGAACGGCGCCCGTATCGGCATCGGGACCGACGGACAATACCTCACACCGACCGGACTCCCCAATCCGCTGACATACGACCCCAACGGGCACCGCTCCATTGCCAATGCCGAAACCAGCAAGGACACGATCCAGAACGGCGTCGTGATGTGGTATCGGGCCGGCATCGCGCAGGCTCCCAACGACGACATCGAGGATCAGCTCGCGGAGTGGACGATCCGCGACCACGGCTACCTGGTCAATCCGCAGATCACGACACGGACCGATGGCCAGATCCCGGACAACCAACTGGTCACGTTGATCAATTACGACGTCTCCAACGTCGACAACCTCTACCTGCAGCTGGCCATGGAGGCCAACGACGTCTGGGTGGTGCCGCAGGGCTCCGGCACCGGGCCGACCCCCAACCGCAGCGGCTGGACGCCCGGCTCGGATCCCGACGTCTACGGCTGGACTGGCGCCGTTAATACGGTCGACTTTTTGCAAACCAAAATCCGGGCATTCACCGCCGACAACAACCAACTCCTCGGGCAATATTTCGGCGGAAAGGGCTGGCCGTTCTACAACATGACCAACGACCCGAACGCACCGCTGAAAATCCCGTCGGGCGCCAACGTCTTTGCGCAAAGCCCGCTCAAGGGAACGCCGTCGAGCTACGGGAACGGGCAGTGGCAAAATAACAAATACATGCTCTCGAGCGGCGGCACGGAGCCGATCTCGGCGACCATCGGATGGGCTGGCGGCACCCCCGATCAGCCAGGGAGCACCACTCTGCACCTCAATCTCGCTGAGCCCGACAAGATCGCTTTTCTCAAGCCGTGCTATCTGGTCACAGGCAGGCCAACTCCCCCGCTTCTGAACCCCATTCAGGACGGCACCACGCTCGTCCAGGTGATCGATCCAGCGGCCGGAACGGTGGAACTCAGCAAGCCGCTGGTCCATCCCAGCGCAGACTGCGCGTATCAGTTCACCCGGCCCGTCGACGACTACGCCTCCGAGGCCATGATCAGGCTCTGGTATTCCTGGGCGCAATATTACCTGGCTCACTGGAAGAACCAGACATCGAGCGCTCCAACCGCCCCGACGGCGATCCTCGGCTCCATCGAGGCGATGACGGCCACACTCGCCTTCAACAAACCGCACCCCGAGCTGGTCAAGGGCATGGCCGTCACCGGCCCGGGACTGGACGACGCGCAGACCGAGGTCGGTGTCCATCAAGGGGACGCCGTGATCCTGGCAATCGCGAGCGATAACAAGGTCGGTCATCCTGAGCCAGGTTCCGGCCACCGGCTCGACGAACGCGACGTTCACGTTCATGCCGCCGCAATCGCTGCTCTGGACTCCCACCGCGCAGGGCGACCCGGGATACCCGCTCATCGGCGACCAATTTGTATTCTCCAACGAGCCGCTGTGGCACGACCCCTACACGTTCTCCCAACAGGTCTACCTGATCATGGCCTCCATGAACCAGATCGGGCAGCCGAACAACGACAGCGTCTCCAAATTCATGCAGGACGTCGTCGGCGCCAACATGGGATACATTTTTACCGACGTCGCAAAGAAGACGGACGATGCCCAGATGGTGATCGCGATGATCCGCGACATGATCAAGTCCGTGCTGCGCGGGGTCACCGATTTCACCGAGTATCCGGACACCGTCGACGACCAGGGCAACCACCTGGTCTGGTATCCCGACCCGACCGAGTCGCACGGCGGCCAGCCGTTTAACGTCTTCAACCTCGATCCCTTCGTCCAGTTCGTGCACGTCAATCTGGGCTTCTCGGGCTACGGGTTCTCGGTGGATGACGACACGGCGGATGTCGGCGCCGGCGGGGCGACTCAATTGCAGATCAGCGTCACCCAGGCGGGCGGTCTGCAGAATACGAATCCGTGGACCATCCAGGCCCCCTACGGTCCGGTGAAAGACGTCAGCCTGTCCTATTCAGGCCCGGCCAGCGCGACGAACGGGGATACCCTCTACAACGCCATCACGAGCGTCAGCAATACCACGCCGATCACCATCACCACACCTGCGCCGCACAACCTTTCCAATGGCGCCACGGTGCGCATCGACCAGGTCGCCGGCGACAACGCAGCCAACGGCACGTTCAAGATCGGCAACGTCACGCGGACCACATTCGGCCTGTTCGATGCGGCCAGGGGCACGGTGCCGGTGGCCCCCAACGGCGCCTACACCGGCGGCGGCCGTTGGAGCTATCCGCTCCATCCCTATGTCGATGCGGCTCCGACCTGAGCAAGGTCTTCTACCGTGTGACAGGCGACGATGCTCTCGGCACTTTCCTGGGAACATCCGTCTCCGTTAACGACGTGAGCGAGAACAAGACCACCGGGGTGAAGTTCCGCGTCTGGCAACTCGGCCGCCAGGACGTCGGGCGGCTTCTCCTCAACGCCGACCTCACCGATAAGAGCGGCAACCCGCTGCCCGCCGGCACCTACAACTTCAGGTTCTTCGGAATCGCCCGCGAGACCGCCGAAAAGAATGTCCATGAACGAGCACGGGCAGAGTTTCTGTCTCAACATGATCGTCAAGAACGAGGCGCGGGTGATCAGGCGGTGCCTCGACTCGGTCCGGCCGATCATTGATTACTGGGTGATCGTCGACACCGGCTCAACCGACGGCACCCAGGAGGCTATCCGCCAGCATCTCGATGGCCTGCCCGGAGAGCTGATTGAGCGCCCATGGGTTTGACTTCGCCCACAATCGATCCGAGGCCGTCGCGCTCGCGCGGGGCCAGGCGGATTACGTGTTGGTGATCGACGCCGACGAAACTTTGGAGATCCCCACCCGCTTCAAAATGCCTCGGCTGACCGCAGACTCTTATGACATCGAGGTGCGCTGCGGAACTCTTACGTATGCGCGCAAGCAGCTACTGCGAAATTCCTTACCGTGGCGCTATGATGATGGTATCCTCCATGAGCACCCGCGTTGTGACCAGGCCCGTAGCGAGGAATTCCCCCCGGTGCTTGGTTCGTATCGCACAGCGACGGTGCTCGATCCCGGGATCCGCAGAGCTGCCTTCGCGACGCCCAGACGCTTGAGAAAGCCATTCGCGACGAGCCGAACAACGCCCGATACGTGTTTTATCTCGCACAGACGTATTTGCTTTTAGGGGACTTCGATTCCGCCTTAAGCCATTACAGGCGCCGAGTCGAGATGGGTGGCCACAACGATGAGGTTTGGTTCTCGCTGTATCGGATCGCCCAGCTCGAGCAGATCAAGGCGAAGCCTTGGCCAGAAGTGATGCAGCACTACCTCACCGCCTACGAGTTCATGCCGGACCGGGCTGGTCCGCTGTTCCACGTCGGCATGAACTACCACAGGCGAGGGGCGATCACGGCACCGCGCATCAGTTCTTCTGCCGCGCAATGAGCATCCCCCCGCCGGCAAATAACCGATTGTTCGTGGAGCGGCACATTTACGAATATTTGCTACCGCTCGAGTACGCTGTTGCCTGCCATTACGTGGGTGAGTACGCTGCCGCGATCGCGCCGAGATCCAGTGCCTATTAGGAGCCGAGCAATTGATACTTCGAGATAAGCCGTGGCTTTTGGTAGAAAACCATTCGTCTGGGAACTTCATTTCCCTGGTGCGCCTGTTAGCGAACTGGGATTATTTATTCACGATTATTCGGCATCCAGATTACGAACCCTATTCCCGCTTTTGGTTCGAGCATTGTTGATTTTCATGCCAACCGTTACTTGAGGAGGGCGCTCTACAGCATCGATTTCTGCTGAACAATAATCCATCTTGCGAGAAATCGAGCAATCGAGCCAATAAGACCGAAGTCTGTCGGCGGCTCCAAGAGCGACATAGATCGTTGCAATCCGGCCCGTTTTCCGTCGCAGCAGCCAAACCCAATCGTTTCGGGCGACCGGCATCACGAAGTTCCTGGAAAAATGACGGTACCCTTGAAGCCGCTCAACGCATCGCCGGCTGCGCTGACAGCCGAACTGTCAATTTCAGTTAATTCGTAGACCAAGGTAAGCGTCACGCCTACTAGCACCCTGTTCGATCGGTTGGAATGTCGTAGAAGAATCCTATGAAATAGCCACTGCTCGAATAGAGCTGCTAACGAGCGTTGTATAAATCAAGACTTCCGCGGTTGGGCCGACTTGGGACGATCCTCGCCGCTTTGCGGCTCCGGGGATTTTGCGCTTTTGGATCCGGGAACTTAGTCTTAGTTAGTCTACGTTTTAACTGAAATCGACACCGGGACTTGCTTCACGTGAAACCGGCGATTATCAACGGGCGACTGGACCGGTATACCGGGCATCGCCGCCTGACCCCCAGGTTTTTGCCGGTCTCGATTTAAGTACAGTGCGACACGTCCCCTTTTGGCCAGTCGGGTGGGTCACGGGTAAAGGGGTTCATATGAATATCTGACTGGAAGCTCTTTAGTTGGAGAATATACACCGTCCACGGTCTTTGCGCTCACCACCTTGCCTGTCTCATTGAGCCGCTTCCGCCACATCCGCCTCTGCCGCCAAGCGGATTCTCAGGCGGTAACTCATTCGGCATGCAGTCCAGCCAAAATGCGAGCCTTGGCCTCCTCTCAGGAGGAGCCGACCTCTGGATTTCGGTCGTACTCGTCCAGGCGAGCTTCGATTATCGCTTTTTCCTGTTCGTTAAGTTCCCCGTTATCGAACCATGTTTCACTATCGAGTTCATTCAGCTTGACCCGAATTTCCCGCCGCTCTTCCGCATTGAGCTTAGGTAGTCGGTAAACACGCGCGAAACGCGTCGAAATCTTTCTCTCCCGTCCAGTATCGAAGAATCTTGGCGAACGTCTGCGGCGTGGCCCGATCGGTCGGCCCGCCCTGGGTGTCGGACATCGCGCGTTGGGCCAGATCGACCTTGGCGGCAGTGAGAAAATCCTTGAGCAAGGCGAAGCCGGCGTTGCCGTCCGCACTCGTCGCACAGAAAGTTCGGCCAAATAAGAAGACTCTTCCAGTCAGGACATTTTTAGGTGGAGGCGGGCATTTTTGCCCAGACGCCTCCGGCTTTTGCGCTCTGAACCGCCGTGGTAATAAACGCCATGCCTTCCAGACCATCGTCGACGGTCGGAAAATCCAAATCTTCCGGAGTCAAATCGCCGTTGACCTCGGCGCGGATTGCCCTCGCCGCTTCCCGGTAAATATTCGCAAACGCTTCGATGAAGGCTTCGGGACCACCCGGCGGCAACCGCGTAGCGCGGCGAGCCGCATCGCTTACGTAAGCGCTCCCACGCCGCAAGACCTGTCTGGGGGCATCCGGGTATTTGACGATCAAGTGGTCCGGGCTTTCCTGGTGCCATTCGAGAGATGCTTTGGTTCCATACACTCGTATGTTGAAGTCATTTTCCTCACCAGCCAAAATTTGGGAGGCGCAAAGAACTCCGCGAGCTCCCCCTTTGTACCGCAACAGCAGGCTGGCATCGTCTTCCAAGCGGCGCCCCTCGACGAAGGTCGTAAAATCCGCGCACAACTCCTCAATTCTTAGAGATGTAATATATCGTGCAAGATTCTCTGCGTGAGTGCCAATGTCAGCGACGCAAGCGGAAGCACCCGCTTGCTCTGGGTTAGTCCGCCACACCGCTTGCTTTTGACCCTCGGCATCGATTGGCCGAAGCAGCCAACCTTGTGGGTATTGCGCTACGACCTTTAGAATGGTACCTAACGCGCCGCGTTGCACCAGCTCTCGAGCTTCCTTTGCCATAGGATAACCGGTGTAGTTGTGCGTCAGTGCAAAGATCTTCCCTGATTTCTTGACCAGGTCGCGCAGTGCCAACGCTTCCCCCAGATCGAAGGTCATCGGTTTATCGCAAACCACGTTGAACCCGGCTTCGAGAAACAGTTTTGCAATCGGGAAATGGAGGTGGTTTGGAGTGACTATCGACACGAAGTCGATGCGCTTCCCAACAGGCAGCCTCGCTTCGGTCTCCACCATCGTTTGGTAGTCGCGGTAGACACGCTCTGATTCGAGCGACAAATCTTCGCCTGAGCGCTTCGCTTTTTCGGGATCTGATGAAAACGCCCCGGCCACAAGTTCAATCTCTCCATCAAGCCGGGCCGCCATGCGGTGCACACCGCCGATAAAGGCGTCTCTCCCGCCGCCTACCATCCCCATTTTTAGTTTTTGTGTCATACCAATAACCTTTGTTTATGTTGTTAGTTAAGAGCCGCGTCAAAACGGTGGTCGTTTGCCATTGAAGCCGAATTAATCGATTGCCATTTTGCTTGCTTCGAGATCGTCCTTTCATGGCCGCTGCGACCTAACCCCAGTGCATAGAGCGCATCCCGGCCTAAGCTCCGCCCGAAAGGGCCATCCAGCCACCCAAGCCCATCAGGAAAAGTCCGGCAACCTTGGCCACCCAAAATCCGCGGGCAATTCTTCGTCGCCACCCATACGTCGGTCCACCGATCCCTCTCACGGGGCTCTTCCAGTTGGAGTCGCCCGGCGACTGAAACAGTCACACCGGTAAATCTGTGGAATTGACCACAGCGCGACAACGGGGAGGACGAGGTTTATCCCTCGTCCTTACCTTCTGCGGACTGTGCACGCCGGTTCAAAGGTCCGGAGCCGATTCTCGCGGTACCCGGTGGCCCCTTCAGGGCTAATTCGGGCGGGAAATTAACCCAGGGTAAACCCTGGGCTAAGATCCCAGTCCCGATGGCTTTGCGCTCATAGCAAAGCGAGCTTTCATCGGGAGGCCGAATCTCCGCGGCGTCGGTGCGCACCAGCGGCCGGCGCGATAGTAGCTTCCCGGTTTTGCCCAAGGCGGCCGGAAACAGAAGAGAGCCTGGCTCGTTGCTGAGACCGGTCGCCTTGAAGTACTCGTCCGGGAGCTGCGCCAACTTAACGCTCTGGAACAAGTGCTGCCCGCTCGGGAGGCCGGCCCATCATCAGCGCGACTGCTCTAATACATAAATATGGAGTGCCTTGGGAAGCGACTCTGGCGTCAGCACGAGTTGGGGTCCGCCAAGCCGCGTGATGGATCCGGACGGATAGCGTGCCAGGAAGTCGTCGATCGGGAGGATATTGAGCACGCCGCGTGGACTGTAATAGTGCATCGGAATGATAGCCCGGGGCTGGATGGCGGCGATGGCGGCGTCCAAGTCATCGAGCGCAATCGTCGCGTGGGCACCCGCGAGCGCCAGTAGCAAGTCGACGTTCCCGCGTAGCGCGTCCAGATGCGCAGGCGAAACCGGGTTTCCAATATCGCCCATGTGCAGCACGCGTATGCCGCCAAGGGTGAACAGGTACAACGCGTTAGCATCCGGATCGCGCCCGAAGTCGAACGTGTAACTCTCCATGGCGGGAAAAGAACGGATATGCAATCCCCGCACGGTGGCACCCTGCGGCGGCACTTCCAGCGCATTGATCACGGTTGGATTGCCGCGTACGTGACTCGGGTCGGAGTGGAATGCGTCGGTTGCCGAACTCATGATCACGAGGTCGGCAGGTTCGTTGATCGGGTCAAAACCGCAAGCCTGAGGACCGGGGGTGTAGGGGTCGGTGATGACGGTCACCCCGTCTGCTTCGAGGCGAAAGCTCGCATGAGCATAAAAAGTGATCTTCACCAGCGCCTTCCAAGTTAATGATAATCACGGCATCTTTTGTGTGACACAGCATCACCGCGTCAACCAGCCCCTGCTTCTGAGTGCGGCAGGTGTTGGAACTATCGCTTCAATTGCAGTTGCAAGTCAGGCATTGACAACCTTCTCGCCGAGAAATAGCTCCCAAACCTCAACCATCCCTTCGGTATTGTTCGGGAACGCCTTCAGGTGCGGTGATTCCATATGCCGCTCCCAAAGAGGTCGGCTGGCCCAGTTCTCGTAAAACATCAACACGCCCGAGTCTTCGGTTGAACGGTACATATCGTAGTTTATGCACCCCTCCTCCGCCAAGGTCGGCGCAATGAGTTTGCGACATTCCTCATAGAGCTTCTCCTCAGCACCGCTCTTGGCTTTTAACTTGGCAATAACGGTGAGCTGCGACATGACGCCAGCTTCATTCATTTCCTCAAAAGGAGTCAAACAAAAATGTTGCTGGTGGGGATCTACCTAAGTCTTTCTGAGGGAATGGCGCTGACTAACCAAGCAACGACAGCTCTGGACATCTGGCCGATACCCCTCTCCAAGGCCACTAACTCGGGAAGGGTTGCAAGTTTGCAGGAGTGGTCGGACAGCAACACTCATTTACCAATAGGGGTTAGCCCAACCAGTGATTAGTTTGCCTCCCGCCAAAGAAGCTGACCGGTGGGAGTCAAGGCAAACGAGGTCCCGTTCTCGAGTCCTTTGATGACGCCGTTCACCTCCTGGCCTTCTCGATTGACGACTCCCCAGCCCTCACTGGTCGCAACGGGAGCCAGCCCGTGTTTAAAAGCCAAAGCATTGTTATACTTGGACATCTGCCAAACCGCCGAAGCGAGGTGGTATGACTTCGTGACCAAAAGAATCTATGTAGCCCCAGGCCTGGCTTTTCTCGACCGGCAAGAGACCCTCTGAGGCGCGGCTGGCGGCGTCATAAATAAACGCCTTTATGACGCGACCTTGGCGGTTTATCAGACCCCACTTTTCGCCTTTTTTCACGGCGCAGACATCGCCGGAGAAATCCCAGCCATCGTCGTATAGTGGTTTTACGCACGGAGTGCCTTGGGGCGTCTAAATAGCCCACGACATTACTTTCTGTGACGCGGGCACAACCGCTGGAACAGTCTCTGAGCTCCGTGTATCGCGGGCTTACGGTCTCTTTTCCCGTTCTGTCAATAAAGCCCCAGCGTGAGTCAAGTTGTACCGCTGCGCGATCTTCAACAAAGGAGCGCATTGTATCATATCGCGGGGGAAGAATTTCGTCAGCGGATAGATCTATAAGGCCAAATTTATTATTCTGCTTCACCATCGCCACGCCGTGGTCATAACGAAATGCCTCCTGGTATTTCAGGGGCGTCGCCTCGTTGCCTTTTTCGTCCACATGGCTCCGATACTGAGCGAGACGGACTTCGGCCCGGCCTTCGTTAAAAGAATAGGCGTCGTCGTATTTCAGCGGTATGCAGATTTTTCCGGTTTGATCCATGTAGCCGAACTTGTAGGCTCCGTTTATCTTTTGACGGATGACAAAGGGCGGGAACGAGACCGGGGGTTGTAGCGGCTTAGCGATTGGACTTTGAGTCTGGGCTACCGGCGGTGTTGATTCCTGAGCCGTGATGGCCATCAGGTCTAAAACAAACTGAGCCGAAGCGCCGGCTTTGCGCAGTCGGGAAGCCAGCGCAGGGTCAATTGTTCCCGTAAAGCCGCGTGTTTTTGCCTGGCTGAGAACGTCGTCCGGGCTGAAGCCGCTTTCGAGGAGCACTGCGTCGAGCGTCACTCCTTCGGTGGGCCAACGAGTAGGGACGCAAGCCGCTTTCCAACCAACCAACAGACAAAGCTCGAGGACGAGAACGAGGACGATTTTAGGAACGATTTACGAGCAACGAGCGCGAGAAACTCATGCACCTAGCCGATGCGTCCCCGATTGGCTCGGTCGTCAAAGAGGCAGGCAGATTGGAAAAACACCTACATTCGAGTCGGCTCTCGAATCGATGCCAGGGTTTGTTTCCAAGGCAATCGGCATTTGGCTCCTGTCGCCTCGCCCCCCGCCTCCTGCCTTTTTAAAACAAATGTATTGAAACAAACTGTTTGAAACTCTTCTCTCGCACAGAAGTCTCATGCTCAGGTTCATCGCGAAAAGGGTTCTCGGTTTGATCGTCATCCTCTTCTTCGTCATTACGATCACCTTTTTCCTGGTCCGTCTGATGCCGGGCGGTCCATTCGACCGGGAACGAAAGCTGCCAGAACACATCGAAAAGCAGCTTCTGGCCAAATACAAGTTAGATGGGCCCCTCCCCGAACAGTATCTCAACTATCTCGGGGACCTGTTGCACGGCGATTTGCGACTCTCGACCAAATACAGAAACCGATCGGTCAACGAAATACTGGCCGACAGCTTGCCAGTCTCGGGCTTATTGGGTGGAATCGCGTTTTGCGCAGCGACCATCGGAGGCGTCTGGCTGGGATCGCTGGCTGCGGCAAAGCAACATACCTGGACTGATCGAACGGCCATGCTGGCCGCATTGTTCGCGATATCTTTGCCGACCTTTGTGATCGGCCCGCTCCTGGTGCTGGTCTTCGCCATTTACATTCCGTTGCTCCCGGTCGGAGGCTGGGGAACTCTCCAAAGCCTCATCCTTCCTTCGATCACCCTCGCCGCGCCATACACCGCTTACATCGCTCGGCTCACCCGGGCCAGCATGCTCGAGGTATTGACTCAGGATTACATTCGGACGGCACGCGCCAAAGGTCTCAGTGAAAACGCCGTTATCTACAAACATGCCCTGCGGGTGGCGATTCTTCCGGTTGTCTCATTTCTTGGCCCACTTGCCGCAAACCTGCTCACCGGCTCGATCGTGGTGGAAAGCATCTTTAGTATCCCTGGGGCCGGAGGTTTTTTCGTCAATTCAGTACTCAATCGCGACGGCTTTCTGCTCGCGGGGGTGGTGATCATCTATTGCACGCTTCTGGTCCTCTTCAATCTGGTGGTCGATGTCGTTTATGGCTTCCTGGACCGCCGCATCACGCTGTATGATTGATTCTCGATCCCCGTGGGGCAAGCTTCGTCGGAATCCTGCCGCGATTGTTTCGACTCTTATCCTCATCGTCGTTGCTCTCGCCGCCATTTTCGGACCGAGTCTCATGCCGACCGGCGCAGGTGAAGTCACCCGCAGTAGCTTTCAGCCGCCTTCCAACCAACATCTTTTCGGAACAGACCTGAATGGCCGGGATCTGCTTTACCGTGTTCTGCTCGGGGCCCGGATTTCGATGCTGGTTGGCATCGCCGGTGCGCTGGTCAGTTTTTTTGTCGGGATCATCTATGGAATGGTTGCAGGCTACGTCGGAGGTCAAGCCGACTCGATTATGATGCGGTTCGTCGATGTCTTATATGCCATTCCAAGGCTCATTTTTCTGCTCGTTCTCATAAGTGCGCTGGACCCGCTTCTTCGCCGCTCGATGGAAAGTCACGGGTTGCAAGCGCTCATTGGGTATTCAAAAATCATCATCTTGATTCTTTGCCTCGGGTTGACCGAATGGCTCACCATGGCCCGGATCGTCAGGGGTCAGATCCTCAGCCTCAAGTCCCAGCAATTTGTGCTGGCTGCCCGGAGTATCGGCCAGAGTCATTTCAACATTATTTTCCAGCATCTTTTTCCGAATCTGCTCGGGGTGGCGCTTGTTTATCTCACCCTGACGGTCCCGGCTGTCATCCTGGACGAATCTTTTCTCAGTTTCCTGGGCGTCGGCGTTCAAGCGCCTTTGGCAAGCTGGGGATTGTTGTTGAGCGACGCGGCGCAGGTTATCAATCCTCTCAAAGGCTGCTGGTGGCTGTTGGTATTCCCTGCTTCGGCTATGTCATTGACGCTCCTGGCCCTGAACTTTCTCGGAGATGGTCTCCGTGACGCCCTCGACCCAAGGCAAAGAAGATGAGGGGGAGCGTTTGGCGTTCGGCGTTCGGCGTTCGGCGTTCGGCGTTCGGCGGCGCGGTCGGCTCGGCGTTCGGCGTTCGGCGTTCGGCGTTCGGCGTTCGGCGTTGCGGCCGTTTGGCGTTTGGCGTTTGGCGTTTGGCGTTTGGCGTTTGGCGTTTGGCGTTCTGCGTTTGGCGTTTGGCGTTCGGCGTTTGCGTGCGGCGCGGTTGCCACGTGTGGCACGGATGCGGCTGCGCCTCCGGGATGGCCATTCTCGAAGCTCCCTTTTTTGTCGATTCTGTCCCGCAATCTTTTATTCTCACTGCCCTCTTTATCTATTCACGTTCTATGGACATGCCACGCCGGACGCGCGGGAGCGCCTCCCAGCCGCCGAACGCCAAACGCCAAACGCCTCGCTATGCGTATAGTTAAATCTGTTACCAGGATGCGGCAACTCAGCCGGCGGTTGCCTCGACCAGTGATCCTGGTGCCCACGATGGGAGCCCTTCATGAGGGACACCTTGCGCTGGTGGACCATGCCAAGCGGCTCGCGGGATCCCGTGGGACCACGGTAGTCAGTATCTTTGTCAATCCAACCCAATTTGGCCCTGAAGAAGATTACCAAAAATATCCTCGCCCGATTGAACGTGATTGTTCGTTACTTCGCAAAAGAAGATGCGACCTGGTGTTCGCGCCGATTGCGGCAGAAATGTACGCGCCCGACGCATCCGTGGTGGTGAATGAATCGGCGCTTGCCGCGGTGATGTGCGGAGCTTCCCGGCCCGGGCATTTCGCGGGTGTTTGCACCGTCGTCGCGAAGTTGTTTCACCTTGTCCAACCCGATTCCGCGATCTTCGGTGAAAAGGACTTTCAGCAATTGGCGATTCTGCGCCGAATGGTGCGTGATCTGAATTTTCCGGTCCGCATGGTTGGGCATCCCACGATTCGAGAAGCGGACGGGTTGGCGCTAAGCTCTCGGAACGCCTATCTGAGCCCGCAAGAGCGGCAGCAGGCTCCCCTGATCCAGCAAACTCTGCGCGAGGCGGAGCAAGAACTAAGAACGCGACCAGTTTCACGGCAAGCTCTTGAAAGCTGGATGCGACACCGCATCGAGCAAGGATCGCTAGCCAAGGTCGATTACGTCGTCGCCGTCGATCCAGAAACGCTTGAACCCAAGGAGCCCGCCATGTTGCCCCTGCTTCTCGCCGCGGCGGTCTTTTTTGGAACAACTCGCCTCATCGATAATCTATTGGTGGAGTGAGTTTGCGAAGTTTAGCTTGTCACAAGAGGCAGGAGCCTCCACTTACAACGTAAACTTTGCAATCTGATGGATTTCTTAGACGAATTAAAGTCTTCGGTGTTGTGTGGCGACGGAGCGATGGGGACCGAGCTGATGTCGGCGGGAGTGCCGGTTGACGTCTGTTTCGAGGAACTTAACGTTTCCGCTCCCGACGTGGTCTCGCGCATCCATGACTCGTACGTGCAAGCCGGCGCTCGCCTGATCGAGACGAATACCTTTGGGGCAAACGGGGCGCGCCTTTCGAAACATGGATTGCAAAGTCGGGTCAAAGAATTGAACCAGGCGGCAATCCGATTGGCGCGTCAATCCATCGGCGGACACCCGATTTATTTAGCCGCCAGCATGGGGCCCCTGGGGATCTCAGATCCTCAAACAGAATGCCAAAACAGCAGCCGAGCGGATCTATTCCGAGAACAGGCTGAAGCAATTCTGGATGCGGGTACCGACGTTGTTCTCCTGGAGACGTTCCTGGATTTTGACGAAATCCGGATCGCTCTCGACGCCGTGAGAAAAATTGACGGCCAGATTCCGGTCATTTGTTCGATGGTGTCCTCCGAGGAGGGCAGACTGCCATCCAGTTTGCCGATCACCCAGGCGTTTCGAGAATTGGTCCGACTTGGCGCCAATGTCGTCGGAGTTAATTGCGTCACCGGCCCGCACGCGATGTTACGTATTTTGCGACGGATTCCGGCTGAATTTGTGATTAGTGCATTTCCAAACGCCGGATATCCACGTTATCAGAATGGGCGTTATTTTTACAACGCCGCGCCGGAATACCTTGGTCAAGCGGCAAAAGAGTTTGTCGCACTCGGCGCGAGCCTCATTGGTGGCTGTTGCGGCGTGGGACCTGAGCACATTCGAGAAGTGGCAAAGGCCATCGCCGGATTAAAGCCGGTTCGCTCAAAGCCAGTGGTCCAATGGATTGATGAGCCTGAATTGAAACCAGAGCGAAGGCCCGCGGAGACCAGTATCCTGGATCTAATGGCCAGCGGTCAGACCGTGATCGTCACCGAACTCGATCCACCCAAAACGCTCGACCTCGAAAAATACTTCACCGCGGCTCAGGCTTTGATCGATGCCGGGAGCGATGCCATCACCCTGGCGGACAACTCGCTGGCGATTCTTCGCGTGAGCAACCTGGCGATTGGGGCGATCCTCAAGCAGCAATACAATATAATGCCCTTGCTCCACCTCAGCTGCCGAGACAAAAATCTGATCGGCCTCCAGAGCGAACTGATGGGAATCGCCGCCCTCGGTATCAGACACATCTTGCCATTAACGGGAGACCCTGCCAAATTCGGCGATCACCCAGGATCATCCTCAGTTTATGACGTCAACTCCATTCAACTAATGGAGATCATCCGCGGTTTAAATAAAGGCTACAACTTTGCGGGCAAGAACATAAAATACCCAACTGACTTCGTTACGGGTTGCACCTTCAATCCTAACGCAAAGAATCTCGACGCGCAGATCGCGCGCCTGGAACGTAAAATCGCTGCCGGGGCCACCTATGTCATGACGCAACCGGTTTTCGATCAAATGCTCGTCAAACAAATGCACGTCCGAACAAAACATCTCGGTGTGCCGATTTTGACCGGAGTTTGGCCTTTGTTGAACGGAAAACAGACCGAATTCTTACATCACGAGGTACCAGGAATCATCGTTCCAGATGAAATCCGATCCCGGATGGCCGGATCGGAAGGACAGCAAGGACGACGTCAAGGCGTTGAAATCGCGAAAGATGTGGTTCGCGCCGTTTTGGATTATTTCCCTGGCATCTATCTCATCACCCCTTTCCTCGCATATGACACCACCGCCGAGCTCGCGCAGTTCGTCCGCACCTTCTCATAGGATCCCGTGGTCCTGGATTTTTCAAGGGGGCGGACTGCTTGTCGCTCTGATCGCCCTCTTCGCCGCAACCTCAATGTATCCAATCGTCGATTGGATTGGCGATGCACGCGAATACGTCCAGCAGCTCGGTTTTTGGAGTGCCATCGTTTTCCCGATTACCTACGCGCTGTGTAACTTGTTATTATTACCAGGTGGCGTCCTCAGCATGGGCGGCGGATTCTTCTTTGGCATTTGGTGGGGATTTTTTCTAATTTTGCTGGGAAACCTTCTGGGAGCGGCTCTGGCATTCGTGATCGCGAGAAAAGTTGGTCGGCAACGAATCGACAGACTACTCTCGAACAACCGCAGATTGCGAATCCTGGATGGAGCCATAGCGCGTCACGGCTGGAAGATTGTGGTCTTATCTCAACTCAACCCCTTGGCACCTTCCAGTCTGCTAAATTATCTTTACGGCCTGACCCGCGTGCGTCTCAGTCGCTGTTTACTCTGGGTGGCGCTCGGCCAGAGTCCCGGACTGTTTCTGTATGCGTTCATCGGCACCCTTGGCCAATTCGGCGTCGATATGGCCAGAGGAACGCGAAAACCGGATCTACATGACTATCTCCTCTGGGGGACAGGCTTCGTTGTCACGGTCGTCACGACCTATCTGCTCGGCCGGCTCGCGCGTCGGATAATGGGCGAAGTAGAATCTGAGATGAGCGACCAACCTTGACTCAGGCGAGTTCGCGACTACGTTTCTCAGGTCGTTCTAAGCAATGTGTGCCACAGGTGATGCCCAAGACGCGGACTTCGCGATCTATCTCGACTACGGGGTCGATTGTTGTTTCGGAAGTTCAAGCGATCTATCCATTAGCGAACATGGGATCGTGCTAAGATCGCGCTGGCGCTTTCCGCTCGGAACTCAGCTCGCGCTCCGCATCTGTGCTCACCCGATCGCTCCCGAAGATTGCCCGGTTTGCGAGGATGTGACAGGCATGGTGGTGAGCTGCGAGCGCATCGAGGAACGGTCTTCGAGCTTCGAGACAACTATCCTCTTCTTCGACCTCACCGAACCGACCCAGGAAGGCCTCGGCCGCGTAGCGGACCGCCTCGAGCTAACTGACCAGGTCAGTTAAGGTTTTGGGTTTTGCGTCTTGAGTTTTGGGTTTTGAGTGATGCTCGGCGTAAGCGTGTCACGTACGGACAGTCAGGCACCCAAGTTCGGCACGCTGAGCGAAAAGTCAGCGCGAGGCTCCGTCCGAGCCGGTTACGACGCCACAAGGGAGGGGAAGGTTTTGGGTTTGCGTGAGCTTTGGCGAACTAGCTAGCTAGCTAGCGCCACTCAAAACCCAAAACTCAAAACGCAAAACTCAAAACTCACTCCCCGGTGCTGGCTTTGCTCGAACCGATGGCTGAGACCACCTTTGCCGCTCTGCTCTTGCGGCGATTCGCGAGATTTTGATGAACGATGCCGCGCTTCGCCGCCTTATCCAGGCGAGCCGCCAAGACATTCAGCTCCACTTGCGCTTTGGCCTTGTCACCGGACTCCACCGCCGCAGTCAACCTTTTTTGCTGACCTTTTAATCCGGTCAGGACGCTCCTGTTCAGTACAGTGCGTTGGTCAGTTTGTCTTTTTCGCTTAGCGGCAGATTTTGTGTTCGCCATATCTTCAGGTTCCGGAAGAGCACAGAAACTATCATCTCGTTTAACGGTGTCAACCGTGGAGAGACGTATCGGCGCATGGGCTTGTCGACACCACCCGACTTGTCGAACGATCCCATTTCAAAAAAAGACGCCGCCCAGCATAGACGCCGAAACGCCCACACGCTCACACGCCGATACGTTTCCCCTAAACGCCCCCGTCGTGAACCACGTCGGAGTTTGAACTCTTTGATGCCGGGCGATTTAACAGCGCGTTAAACACGCGCCTCGGCAGGCTATTGCCATTCTCTTCTTGTTCCAGGTCGACCACCGCGTTTCGTTTGGCATCTTCCCAGACGGCGGGAAAGCCGGGGGAGCTTGAAACCATGAAGCGTTCGGCGCGCGCGTAAATCTCCAGTTCTCTTTGTAAGCGCTTGTCCGGGTATTGGTTTAAATTGGCAACTTTGATCCGGAGATTTTCGTTTTGCTGCCGAAACTCCTGGAGATCCTGGCGCAACCGGTTCGTCGCCTCAGCTTCAAGTTCAAGCTTGTCCGCAAGATGCCGCTTTAAACGTCTGACCTCACCTTTCGTCTCGAGCAGACGGTTGACCGCGAAAACGATGCCGATCAGGCCAAGGAAGACACCAATACCAAGGCCCCAGTAGAAATAATTATTCAGGAAGTCCATAAACGCACGTGGGGTTTCAAGGTAAACCTTCTTGACTTTGGATCAAGGCCAACAACGGGGCGGTGGGCGTTTTGAGTTTTGAGTTTTGAGTTTTGAGTTTTGGGTTTTGGGTTGGCGTTTTGCGTAACCCTTGGTGAACTGCCGCAGCCTACGGCTCATCTCCGCGGCTTTAGGTGGCCGGAAGGGCGCGGCGTCTCGCTTCGCTCGGTTTCATGCGTTCATGCGCGTAAGCGAAGCGTCCCTGCTTTGCCTCTTGAGAACCGAGCGAAGCGAGAGGCTTCGCGACCGCCGGAGCGACCTGGTGACGATGAGCAGAAGCTCTCGTTCCTCGCCAATCGTTCCTAAAATCGTCCTCTTGTACGCGGTCGAAACTGCCGTTTGGTTCCGTCGATCGCGGTTTTCCTCACCCGTACGCGATTCTTGGCCTTAATCGGTCAGCAGAGGACCATCTTCGCGGCTTCGGTGGCCGGAAGGTCGCAGCGCCTCGCTTCGCTCAGCTTTCAAGAGGCAAAGCGGGGACGCTTCGCTTACACGTTCCTCGACAATCGTTCTGAATATCGTTCCTCGCCTTCTTGGTCCTCCCCCGCAGGCGCTTTTAGCTGCAGCGATCAGAAAAGGAGAACGAGGAGGAGAACGATTTTAGAGATGGTCGATGAAGCATCGTACCAGGGGGGAGATTTGAACTCCCGACCAAGGGCTTATGAGTCCCCTGCTCTACCACTGAGCTACCCTGGCATTTTGCAGGTTCCGAAAGACTCCCAAATTAAGGCACATCGCCCCTCTTTCAAGTCAGATTCCTGATTGCCTTTCAGAGTGCGACGCTGTGTTATCATCGAGCCGTTAGATAAATAACCTCGGTGATGAAAATAGCGATCGTTCACTATACTTCATGGCCAGTCATTGGTGGCGTAGAATGTGTCATCCGCCAGCATGCGCGGCTGATAGCCGGACACGGCCATGAAGTCGCGATCCTCTGCGGCGAAGGGAAAGATTTCGCTAAACAGATTCCAACCGTCGCTATTTCTGCACTTGATTCTCGCGACGCGCATGTAAGGGCCGCCCAACATGAGGCCTACGATGGTCGGCCCGGACTGGCCTATTTCCAGCTCATGGAGGAGCTGCAAATTCATTTCTCCCAATTCCTCCGGAGATTTGACCGCGTCATCGCACACAACCTGTTCACCATGCCATTCAATCTGGCCGCAACCCAGGCGCTCCTCGGATTCGCGGAGCGGGGCGTAAAGACGATCGCTTGGACCCACGATCTGGCAGCGGCAAACCCGGACTACAAAATACCTTCATGTCGAGTGTTTGACCTTATCCGGAAACGTCACCCGAACGTCAAGTACGTGACTATTTCCGAAGCTCGGGCAGCCGAATTCGGAAAGCTGACAGGCTCTGAGGTGGATGCCATCATTCCAAACGGTCTGGACTTTGCCGACACGTGCGGGATTACGCCTGAAGTAACGGAACTTGTCCACGATGACTTGTCCAGCTCGGTCATCCTTCTCTATCCAACCCGGATTTTAGAGCGAAAGAACATCGCCTTCGCTCTCCAGATTGTAGGAGCGCTCCTGGACCTAGGCGTTCCGGTGCGTTTGCTCATTTCGGGAGCTCGAGATCCGCACAACAGTTCAAGCGCCAAATATTTTGCCGGGCTGAAACAATTGGCCGCAGAACTCCGGATCCAGGCTTCGGTCACCTGGGTGAACGACCTCTTCTCAGTTGACCAAGCTCAGTTGCACAGCCTTTACTGTGTCGCCGATGGCATCCTCTTTCCGTCAAGGCAGGAAGGCTTCGGTCTCCCGCTCCTCGAAGCCGCAGCGTATCGTCTACCGGTGTTCTGCTCAAACATCGAACCATTGAAATCCATCGCACCTTCGGGCACACTAATGTTTGACCTACGAGACGCCCCCAGAAATATTGCAGAGAAGATTCGTAAAGCCCTTGAGAAAGACGACATTTTCAAAAGCCGAAAGCGACTTTTGAGCGACTACTCCGCAGAGCGGCTTTTTCGGGATAAAACAGAACCATTCCTCCAGGATCTACCATGAACGCCACGCTTGCCCCGCACGATATTCAACGGCTCCTGAATGCCGAACACGACGACCCATTTGGCGTTCTTGGGCCGCACAACATCGATGGGCTCTGGGTCGTGCGCGCGTTTCGACCCGATGCCAAAGAGTTGGCCATTGTCGATCGGCACCGCGCGGATCGTCGTTTTCCGGCGAATCGAATCGCGAATGAAGGTTTGTTTGAGGCCCAGTTATCCGGAGTAACGGAAGCTTTCGATTATTTGCTGCAGGTCACTACCTGGTCTGGAGAGAGCTTCCAAATCAGTGATCCCTACTCGTACGGATCTATTCTCGGCGAGCTTGATATGTACTTGTACCGCGAGGGGAACCATTACGAAATCTATGAAAAATTGGGCGCCCATCTGACCGAGATCAACGGACACCCAGGGGCAAGTTTTGCCGTTTGGGCTCCGAACGCGCAGCGAGTCAGCATCACAGGGGATTTCAACGGCTGGGATGGTCGGACCCATCCGATGCGAAAACGCATCGAATCAGGAATCTGGGAGATTTTCATCCCGGGGGTCACTGAGGGAGCTCACTACAAACTCGAATTGCGGAATTGCTTCGGACAGGTTGTCCTGAAAAGCGATCCGGTCGGGTTCTATGGCCAGCATGGAATCCAAACCGCTTCGATGGTCTTCAACCTTGACCGTTTCAAATGGAGCGACGACGAATGGATCGAGGCGCGAAAGACCAAGCAATGGCAAAAAGAACCGGTCAGCATCTACGAGGTACATCTCGGATCCTGGGCCCGGGTTCCCGAAGAAGGCAACCGATATCTGAGCTACATAGAGTTCGCGGATCGCTTGATCGCCTACGTTAAGGACCTTGGCTACACGCATATTGAACTCATGCCGGTCGCCGAACATCCATTCGACGGATCATGGGGGTACCAAGTAACCGGCTATTTCGCTCCGACGAGCCGTTTCGGCAATCCCGATGAATTTCGGCATTTCGTCGATCGCTGCCACGCAAACGGGATCGGCGTGATTGTCGACTGGGTTCCAGGCCATTTCCCAAAGGATGCGCATGGTCTTGCCCTGTTCGATGGAACCCACCTTTATGAGCATGCTGATCCTCGCCAGGGCGAACACCGCGAATGGGGTACCCTGATCTTCAATTACGGCCGAAACGAAGTGCGTAATTTTCTCGTCGCGAACGGCCTGTTCTGGTTCGACAAATATCATATCGACGGTCTCCGGGTAGACGCGGTCGCTTCGATGCTCTACCTGGACTACTCACGTAAACCAGGCGAATGGCTGCCGAACGCCCATGGCGGACGCGAAAATCTGGATGCGATTGAATTCCTTAAGCGCTTTAACGAAGTCTGTTATGCGCGTTTTCCAGGGATCATGACCGTCGCGGAGGAATCCACCGCCTGGCCTGGTGTCTCGCGTCCGGTTTACCTTGGCGGACTTGGATTCGGCCTCAAATGGAACATGGGCTGGATGCACGACTTTTTGCTCTACATGAGTCGGGAACCCATCTATCGACGGTACCACCAAGGGGAAGCGACCTTTTCGATGATCTACGCTTTCCACGAAAATTTTGTGCTGGTGTTGAGCCACGACGAAGTGGTGCACGGGAAGGGATCGCTGCTAGACAAAATGCCGGGCGATCACTGGCAAAAATTTGCCAATCTCCGCATGTTTTACGCCTGGATGTATGCGCACCCAGGGAAGAAGTTGCTATTTATGGGAGGCGAAATCGGGCAGTGGAAAGAATGGAACTACAATGAGAGCATCGATTGGCATCTGTTGCAATATCCGCCGCACGAGGGTCTCAGACGCCTGACCCAACATCTCAATTTTCTCTACAAGAGCGAACCGGCGTTCTGGGAAAACGATGATACTTACCTTGGATTCGAGTGGATCGATTTCCACGACTCCGACAACAGCATCCTGACATTTTTACGCAAAGCGGAATCCGGCTCGACAATTTTGTTTGTGGTGAACGCGACCCCGATGCCAAGACACTTCTACCGTGTCGGGGCTCCGGGCGAGGGATGGTACGAAGAAATCTTGAACACCGACGCTGAAGTCTACGGAGGGAGCAACGTGGGCAATTACGGCGGGGTGCATGCTGAGCCCATCTCCTGGCAGGGACGTTCCCATTCCCTTACCCTGACTCTGCCTCCTCTCGCCACCATCGGATTCAAAAGACACGGCGGGGGAACCGCATCGGCGTAACGGCGTGGGGGAAACGTGTCGGCGTATCGGCGTAGCCGCTCGACTGGCGGTGTCGGAGATCCGCGTTCGCACGCAAGTGGGCGTGATAGGGTTGCGCTCCCGCGCGACCGGCATGGCACGTCTGCAAGCTTCCTTCGCGATCTGTCCCGCAGACACGCCGACACGCCGTTACGCCGACACGTTTCCCTCCCCGTTCCCCTTCACCACCGACTTCACCTCTCCGTCTGCCAGCTTCGTTCGGATCGTGTCACCGTCAGCCAAGATCTTTATCGACCGTATAATGTGCCCATGAGCGTCTATCGTAATGGAATACCCGCGTTCCAGCGTTTGCTCCGGCCCGAGCAATCGGACGAGGTTGGCCAGTTCCGCAACCCGATTTTTGCGAGCCTCGACGCTGGACGATACGATCCGCGTGAGACGCAGTTTCAAAGCGGCCAGTTCTCCTCGCTTCGCTTGCAACAAACGATCGGAACGAAACGCCGAAAGGAAAACCAACATTCTTTCAATCTGGGTTCGGCGCTGCTGGAAAACGTTCTTTCCAATTTGCACAAGGCGCATCTCCAAATGATCCACCCGTTGCTGACGTTCAACGATCAGCCGACGCGGGTCACGAAGATATGGCATGCTGGCGAGCCTTCGCAATCCGATCTGGCGAAGCTCCAGCGCTTGGCGAATGAGCCGATCCAGCGCCGATCTCCGCGAGAGGAGTTCCCCTTGCAGAGCCAATACGTCGGGTGCGACAATTTCCGCTGCGGCGCTCGGCGTCGGCGCCCGCCGGTCCGCGACAAAATCCGCGATGGTAAAATCGATCTCGTGCCCGATCGCTGAGATCACGGGAATCAGCGAATGAAAAATGCTGCGTGCGACAATCTCTTCGTTAAATTCCCACAGATCTTCGAGGCTACCACCGCCGCGACCGACAATCATGAGGTCCACTTTCAATTCCACTGCTCGGGAACTGACATAATCGATCATCTTCGAGATCTCCAGCGCGGCGCCTTCCCCCTGAACGCGAACCGGGCAAATCAAAATCGAGAGCCAGGGGCTTCGTCTCTGCAGGATGTTCAGCATATCCTGGACAGCCGCCCCGGTGGGTGAGGTCACCAGCGCCACACGCCGCGGAAACGGCGGCAGCGGCCGTTTGCGCTCTGGATCGAAAAGGCCTTCTGCCTGGAGCTTGCGCTTGAGAGCTTCGAACTTCGCCTGGAGCAGCCCTTGTCCTTTGGACTGGATGAGTTGGACGATCAGCTGGTATTGTCCTCTGGCCTCGTAAACGGTGACCTGCCCAAAAGCCTGGACCCGCAGTCCGTCCGAAAGTGGTATCCTGGTTTGCGCGCCGTAGGAGCGGGCGAACATCACGCAGGCGAGCTGCGCGCGGTCATCCTTCAGCGTGAAGTAATGATGTCCGGACGATTGCTTACGGTAGTTTGAAATCTCACCGTCGACCCAGACATCGCCAATTCGACCCTCAAGAACTTCCCGGACCGCGCGGGTCAGCTCGGATACCGTAAGAATTGAGGCCATCGGGTTGTCGAGAACGATGCGGCTTGAGGCACAAAATGTCCAGCCGGTTAGGACGCGTATCGGCGTTTGGGCGTGTCGTCGGGCGTGTCGGCTTTTGGGCAGGTGACGGGGACGTGCGTGGCACGTCTTCAGATTTCCGTTTGCAAAGGGTAGGGATGCGCTCCCGCGCGTCCGGCGTGGCACGTCTCCAGGCTTCCGTTTGCAAAGGGTAGGGATGCGCTCCCGCGCGTCCGGCGTGGCACGTCTCCAGGCTTCCGTTTGCAAAGGGTAGGGATGCGCTCCCGCGCGTCCGGCGTGGCACGTCTCCAGGCTTCCGTTTGCGACGGGTAGGGATGCGCTCCCGCGCGTCCGGCGTGGCACGTCTCTAGACTTCCGTTTGCGACGGGTAGGGTACCCCGTCGCAGGGCTACTATCCGCCGAAACGCCGATCCGCCGACACGATGCTGCTGGGACGGGCCACGCCAGACTGCGCGGATGCCTACCGCTTGGTTCGAAAACGGAAGCTTGGAGACGTGCCACGCCGAACTACGTCACGCGCCAAACGCCAAACGCCGACACGCCAACACGATGCTTTTGGGACGGGCCACGCCGGACGCGCGGGAGCGCATCCATACCACACCCAGACGCGAACTACGTCACGCGCCAAACGCCAACATGCCGACACGCCGAAACGATGCTTTTGGAGACGTGCCACGCCGGACGCGCGGGAGCGCATCCCTACCACGCCCAGACGCGAACTACGTCACGCGCCAAACGCCAACACGCCAACACGCCGACACGATGCTTTTGGGACGGGCCACGCCGGACGCGCGGGAGCGCGTTCCTACCATCCGCGTTTAACCGTAAAAATTGCGGACCCAACGGTGGGCTTTCAATTTCTCAACCTGTTCTCTGGGCAGGCCGAGTCCGTCTCCCAACTGACAATTTCGTTCGACGTTTCGCACCGACCGCATCCCCGGAATGACGGTGGATACGGTTGCGTGACTCAGGACATAACGCAGCGCCGTTTCGGCCATCTGATCCAGCGTAATGTGAAGATCGGATGCAATGCTCTGCACGCGTTCATAGACTTGCTGCTTGCGGTCACCTCGGAAGATATCTGCTGCGGAAATCATTTGCCTCAAATTTGGTCTCCGAGGTGATTTTCCCGGTCAATCCCCCTTCATCTAATGCCACCCTTACGATAACGCCAACGTCATGACGTTCACATGCCGGAAACAGCTCATCTTCCGGGCGTTGTTCGAATATATTATAAATGACCTGCACAGTATCTACGACGCCGGTCTCAATTAATTTGATCGCGTTCTCCGGTTGGAAGTCGTTTATGGAGACGCCGAAATACTTGATTTTCCCCTGTTGTTTTAACTTTTGGATAGCCTCGAGCCAATCCCCCTGTTTGACCCATTCGTCCGACCAGACATGAAACTGCTGGACGTCAATTGTTTCCAAACCGAGGTTTTTCAGGCTTAGTTCCGTACACGCGATGACATGCTGAGCGGGGAACACCTTCGCCACCGGCACCCCGGATTGGGCAGGCCATTGACCGTTCTTTGGTGGAACCTTCGTTGCCACGTAAATCGTTTCGGAGCGTTCCCTGGTCAGCTGTCCTACGAGTCTTTCACTATGACCTTCCCCATAGGCCAGGGCTGTATCGACAAAATTTAATCCCAGATCAACGGACTTGTGCAGGGCCTTAACCGACTCATCGTCAGCAGCGCCAATCCAGCCGCTTTTTCCAATTCCCCATGCTCCATAGCCGACTTCCGATACTTTGAGTCCCGTTTTACCGAGTATCCTGTAATTCATTCAGCTAATTTTCCTTCGGTTGATTGTATGATCAACCTCCGGCGTTCACCGTTTGGCGTAAAACTCACACCAACGGCACCGGTGACCCTGGTGTGAGTATCCTCTTTCCCAAACGTTTGGCGTTGTCTCGATCAATGTCCGCGAAGTGACTTCAGATTGGTCCAGAACTCGTCGACGTTGCTTTGATCGATCGCGCGGGTCAGAACTAAGGCTTGGTGGTGATCCGCAACTGTCCGATACGGAGCGCGTCTCGCCACCCCGGGGTTCAGGATGGGAAGGCTTTCAGGTAATCCCGAATTTCGTCCCGCACCCGACGAAAGAGGGCTAGGCGCTCTTCTTCCGTGCCTTGAAACGCTGCCGGGTCTTCAAAGCCCTTGTGAATGCGTTTTGATTGATCGGGAAAAACCGGGCAGCTTTCCTTCGCGCTGTCGCAGACGGTAAGCACGTAATCGAAGGATTGGCCTTGGAATTCGTCTACGTGCTTAGAGCGGTGACCCGAAATATCAATGCCAAGCTCTTTCATAACGGCAATCGCTTCCGGCCTCACATGTCCCGGTCGTGTGCCAGCGCTTTCAACTTCGAAGCGGTCTCCCGCATCATGCCCAAGCAACCCTTCGGCCATCTGGCTGCGAGCGGAATTTCCGGTGCAGAGAATTAAAACTCGTTTCTTCATCGTCTAACTCCATCAAATTCGGTCATAAAGACAATTTCAGGAGCAGCAACCGGGCGCGCAGCAGGCGGTTGCGGGCTTGCTCGCTCGAACAAATGCGCTGATAAACTTGTCTTCCACCTCTCTGGCAGCGCATCCACGTCGAGGCCCCGAGCCGACAGGAAGGCGCGCGCGTCTTCGATGCTGTAAACCCGGGTGGGCTCGATATCGATATTGTCAAAACCGGCTTTGGCAAGTTTCGCCACGTATTCGTAATCGCTCAAGGCACCGGCGACACAGCCCACCCAAAGCTCCATGTTTTTCTTGATTTCGGCAGGTACTTTGCCCCGGACAACAACATCGGACACGGCAAAGCGACCGCCCGGTTTGAGCACCCGAAACGCTTCCTTCAACACCCGGTCTTTATCGCCAGAGAGGTTGATGACGCAGTTCGAGATGATGACATCCACCGAATTATCGGGAAGCGGGATGTTCTCGATTTCGCCTTTCAGGAACTCGACATTGGTAAGGCCGCTTTTGCGCTTATTTTCTTCTGCCAGCGCCAGCATCTCATCGGTCATGTCGAGACCGTAGGCTTTCCCTGTCGGGCCGACGCGGCGAGCGGAAAGCAGTACATCAATGCCGCCACCTGAGCCGAGATCGAGCACAATTTCACCGGGCTTCAATTCCGCAAGGGCAGTCGGGTTGCCGCAGCCAAGAGAGGCTTTAATGGCGGTCCCTGGTACTTCGCCTTCCTGCGCCGCATCGTAGAGGTTTGAGGTTATCGGATCACAGGACCCTTCCAATGCGGAAGAACGGTCGCGACAGCAGGGATTGCCAGCGCCTGACGTGACGCGCAAGGCAGCCTGCCCGTATTTCTCCCGGACAACTTCTTTAACATTCGGTGTGCTCATGGGGTTAATCCTTTCCTTACTTGCAAATGGAGAAAATCTTTCGCGGCTCAATGGCCTTGTTGCGCGTGCAACATTCCGCGTACAAAAATCCAAGCAGTTCTTGGAGCGCTTCGGTGTTGGCCGAATACCAGAGGAACGTCCCTTCACGCCGGACCTTGACCAGATCCTCGTTTTTTAGCTTTTCAAGATGGTGTGATAAGGTGGAACTTGGGATTTCCAGTTCATCGCCGATCTCACCAACAATCAAGCCGTCCGGATGTGCGGAAAGAAGCAGCTGCATGATCCGAAGCCGTGACTCTGTTCCCATGGCCGAGAGCATGTCGGCATAACGGGTTATCTGTTCGAGATTCTGTTTTTTATTCAATGGAGCTCGTCCTGTCTCTATATTTCTACAATAATAGAAATATTGCAGCGGTCAAGACCTTTGGCACTACTTTTCGCCCAATCAAGCGGTTAGACAACTCGCGCAACGTGGGAGCGCGGCTTCGAGCTGTCCTTTTCTTTCTCGAGATGAGTGACAGGAGTCAAATACGATCTCCTTGAGTGGCCAGAGGTTCCAAAGAGCCAACAAGCGCACAAGGTCATTCCGGCCAAACGCTCGGCAAAAGGCAAGCCGCAGGACACTAAAGTTCATTCAAGGGCTGACCAATCCGCTGTCGAAAAGAGTGCGGCTGCTACGGTGGTACAATTCCCAAATCCGGCGGATGATGATGCAGATGGGGCCTCCGCAGAGGTAGAGGAAATAAAAGACCAAGTGCGTCTCGCAATGAAGGCCCTTGAGGAAGGCAAGCAAGTGGCAGCGTTCAATCTTCTGAAACGTATTATCGATAGTTAAGCATTTTTTTAACGTTCTTCCATGATACACTTTAAGATCATATGACCCTTTAGGGACAAGGCAGGGACGCCTCGCTTACGACGTGTCACGCCTGAGGCGTGCATCCCTACCAAGTTCAGAGATTCTGATCGATATCCTTGATGCCATCGCCAATGTCATGAAACCATTTGTTCACCTCTTCACCTCCAGCCTTGATGCCCGCTTTGGCCGAGTTTACGGATGACCGGGCGCCCTTCTTGAGTTCTGTGCCCGACCACTCAGCGGCGCCCGAAAGGCTCTCGCCAGCCTTTTTGAGCTCATTGTTGGTATCCTTGCCTGCTTTCATGCTCTCCTCCGCGGTCGCATGCCAGCCCTTGGCCAGTTCGTTGTCCACACGAGCGAAGGTTTTCTTCAGCTCGCTATCGGACTTCACCTCACCGCTCTTCACCCGCTTTCCGAGTTTTGCCAGTTCTTCTCCGGCTTTCTTGACGCTCTCTTTGGCGCTCTCCGCGACTTTTTCCGAATCCCTTTTCACGCTGGCTGCCGCCTTGTCAATGGATGCGGAGGCCTTTTGCATGTCGCCTTTGACGAAGGATTCGTGAGCCTCCGCCATCGACTTGTCAGGTTCGTTTGTAAAATCGCTCGATGATGTCGCGGCAAAGGCGGCCGGGATAGCGATCATCATGAGGGCGGCGATGCGGACGATAAATAGCGGTGAGGCCGTGTTTTTCATAGGTGTATTGCTGGGGAGGCAGGTAATCGGAAACGAGCTTCTTATTCGGATAGACGATAAATCGACATTAGCGTCGCCACTTTATTATTGGGTAAGATCATCGCGTCAAGTTTGTCGCGTAATAAGTAAGGGCGCTCAGGTATCAAACAATGCTACTGGGACGTGCCACGCCGGTCGCGCGGGAGCGCAACCCTACCGCGCCGCAAGTTGGCGATTGCCTTCCTGACAGGCCACGCCGCGGGCAAGACCGCGTCACGAAGTCAAAAACCGTCCCCAGAACGGGACGCCCGGTTGAACGGTGAACGGTGAACCGTGAACGTGCGCCGCCGAACGCCGAACGCCGAACGTTGAACGCCTTTTGCCGCGTGCAAAGCGTGGACGCTTCGCTTACAATCGGAGGAAACCCATGTCATCAAAAAGGATCGTGGTCTTCGGCGCTACCGGCACTATCGGTAAGGCGGTCGTGGACGCGCTTTCGCCCAAGTACGAAGTCATCCAGGTCAGCAATCGCCAGGGCGTGTACAGAGTAGACCTGGCCGACACCGACTCCGTAAGGGAGGTGTTCAAGGCCATCGAGAAGGTGGACGGTATCATCAGCGCTGCAGGCGCAGCGAGATTCGCGCCGTTGGAAAAACTAAGCGACGAAGATTTCAGCTTTAGTATCGCCAACAAGCTGATGGGTCAAGTCAACCTGGCAAGGATCGCCATGGACTATCTCAATGACAACGGCTCAATCACCCTGACCAGCGGCATCCTCTCGCACCAACCCATGTTCGGCAGCGCAGCTATCAGCCTGGTCAACGCCGGGCTGGAAGGATTCGCGCGTGCAGCAGCGCTAGAAGCGCCGCGTGGGATTCGCGTCAATGTGGTCTCGCCACCCTGGGTGATCGAAACCTTGATCGCGCTTAACATGGATCCGAGCATCGGTAAGCCCGCTTTTGAGGTGGCACAGGCCTATGTGAAGAGCGTCGAGGGGCGACAAAGCGGCCAGGTCATCGAAGTCTAGAGGCAGTTGTGATGATTGCTGTCATACGATTAACCTAACCATCTTAACTTCGCGTCGAATTCCCGATCACTAGAGAAACCAACTGTGATTGCCATCACCCGTTCCCCCCGCCTGCTGGTAAAGCTGCCCGCTCCCCCGGCCCAAGTGAGCTTCAGCTTCGGCGACAAATCGCTCAGCGTCGGCTTTGAGCGGCTTTTCGACAGTATTCGTTCTCCCTCTCCTGGATTAGGTGCCGCGCCTGGACCGGAATGGTACGTGATGTCCCCTGGTGCATCTGCAGCGGAGGTCAATGCCTGGGATCTCTGCCATCACCTTGTGACACAGGGCTTCGGTGTTGCCGGACTATCCGCCGCGGAAGCTGCGGAGCCGGACTTGGAGCAACCATGGATCACCGGAACGCCCGTCCAGCACGCGCTGGCAGCCGCGCGAACCTGTGACCAACCGACCGCCTCGGACGCCCGTCTCCCCGTCGGTTCGGGCAATTTCTGGTTTCGTGACCGCAGTCATTCACAACTCGAAGCCGCGCGTACCGTCATCGGGCGACCGGCGGATCGAGTTCGGATCGCGCATTTCGATACCGGTTACGACCCTGATCATCAGACGAAGCCGCTTTTCTTGCTCACGAAAGAGCCGACGAATTGGCAGCGAAATTTCGTCGATGCCGATCGGCCTAACGATGCGACTGATCATACCTCCGGCATTTTCACCAACCTGGGGCATGGAACTGGAACCTTAGGCATTTTAGCAGGTGCGATGGTCGATGGCAGCGAGCTGGGTGGCGCACCCTTTTTGGACGTGATCCCGATTCGCGTGGCCAACTCTGTGGTGTTGTTCAGAAACAGCGCCATCGCCAAGGCGCTCGACTACGTCCATAGCTTGTTCAGCGACAAGACCAAACGGGCGCACGTCATCACGATGAGTATGGGTGGGTTGGCCTCACAAGCATGGGCCGATGCGGTGAACGCGCTGTACGAACTTGGCGTTTTCATTGTTACCGCGGCAGGGAACAACTTCGGGAACCTGCCGACCCGCAACATCGTTTACCCGGCGCGTTTCAAACGGGTGGTGGCGGCCTGCGGGGTGATGGCCGACGGCCGCCCTTACACGGATCTTCCCCTCAATATCATGGCCGGGAACTACGGCCCGCCAAGCAAGATGGCTACGGCGTTGGCGGCTTTCACGCCAAATGCTCCCTGGGCCAGGCTAGGCTGCAGTCGTATTGTGGATCACAACGGAAGCGGCACATCGTCGGCAACCCCGCAAATCGCGGCGGCTGCCGCGTTATGGATCCAGGAAAATAAGACCAAGTGGGAACAATATCCGGAGGGCTGGATGCGAGTTGAAGCGGTGCGGAAAGCACTGTTCGACACGGCACGGCTAGACCGGAGCGAACTGGGCGAACGGCTGGGAAGAGGCGTGCTGCAGGCAGATGCGGCGTTGGCACAAGCGCCGGTCGGCCCTGCGGCCCTTAGGAAACAACCCGCGGATTCGGCCGGTTTCCCCTTACTTCGCGTCATCACCGGCCTTGGCATTGGAGCGACTTCGGTGGCCCGTCAACAGATGCTGGAGCTTGAGGCTTTGCAACTCACCCAACAATCTCAGGAGCTCGAACGGTTGCTTCCTGATCCGGACGACACAGATGCCCTGACGGCAGCGGACCGCCAACGCGTGTTCGAAATGCTGCACGACGCACCCGGTGCTTCAAATGCTCTTCGCGCGGCGCTCGAGGGACTCGGCGCGGCGACCGGCGCTCCGAAAACTTTTCCGCTTCCAAAACCGAGTCCAGTCGATGCGAGCCTCTTGCAACTCGCGATGAATCCACCGATCCCCGCTCCGATTGCGCGTAAATTGCGGGTCTATGCATTTGATCCACTGCTTGGGTACAACCCCGATTTTCTTCAGATCAACGAAACGACCCTGGAAGTGACATGGGAAGAGTTGCAGCCGGGGCCTGCCGGCGAATACGTTGAAGTCGTGGACGTCGACCCGTCCACCGGCTGTTGCTACGCTCCGATCGATCTCAACCATCCTTCGGTGCTGGCTCGGGACGGCCTGACTCCTTCGGAATCGAATCCTCGCTTTCATCAACAGATGGTCTACGCGGTCGCGATGAAGACCATCGAGTTTTTCGAACGTGCGCTGGGCCGGGTCGCACTTTGGGCGCCCCGGTTTGTAAAGTACCTGCAGGACGGCAAGCCGTACATCGAGAAGCACTACGTACGCCGGCTTCGCATTTACCCACACGCCTTGCGGGAAGCGAACTCGTTCTACAGTCCGGCGAAGAAAGCGCTCTTATTGGGCTATTTCCCAGCATCTCAAAGTGACCCGGGCGGAAATCTACCGGGTGGAACAATTTTTTGCTCCTTGTCTCACGACATCATCGCCCACGAAACCACCCACGCGCTGCTCGATGGTCTTCATCGGTATTTCGCGGAACCCACCAACCCGGATGTCCTCGCCTTCCACGAGGCGTTTGCCGATATCGTGGCCCTGTTTCAGCACTTTACGGTGCCGGAAGCTCTGCGCGATCAGATCAGGCGGACCCAGGGGGATCTGGCCAAACAGAACATGTTGGGCGAATTGGCGGCGCAGTTCGGCCAAGGGATTGGCCAGTACGGCGCCTTGCGCAGTGCGATCGCCACCTTCGACCAGGAAAAGAAACAGTGGGTACCAGCGACGCCCAAGGGCGATGAATACCAAAAGGCCACCGAAGCTCACGCCCGAGGCGCGGTCCTGGTCGCCGCCGTTTTTGATGCTTTCCTTGACATCTATCGTCGGCGCAGCGCCGACTTGATTCGACTGGCGACCTCCGGCACCGGCATTTTACCCGCTGGCGAGATCCCCACGATCTGATCGATCGGCTCGCCGGCGAAGCATGCAAGACCGCTGGTCACGTCTTGAATATCTGCATCCGCGCGCTCGATTATTGTCCGCCGATGGATTTGAACTTCGGCGAGTATTTTGCGCGCCCTGATCACTGCGGATCGGGACCTGGTGCCAGACGACGACTGGGGTTACCGGCCCGCGTTCATTCAAGGGTTCCGGCGACGGGGGATTTACCCCGAGAACGTGCGTAATCTTTCTTCGGAAAGCCTCTGTTGGGAATGCCCGGAAATGCATCTCTCGCTCGAAGGGATGTTCGAGAAACTGGAGCTGACTTGGGATCTGCGCGCCGGTCGCGAAAAAGCGTTCGTCACCTCGCAGCAAAACGGGCTATCCGTACATACCTGGTTCATGAAGGATCCAAAGATCAAAGATGAGGATACGGAATCGCTTGGGTTCTATCGCGGCGAACGCAAGGAGTTGCTGGGCCAACCGGGTGAACTCCGCAACTTCGAAGTTCATTCCGTGCGCCCCGTCCGCAGGATCGGGCCAGACGGGCAGCAACGCACCGATCTCGTCATTGAAATTGCCCAGAGTTGGATTCCGTCCGACGGAAGCGGCAAATTCCGCGGCGGCTGCACCCTGATCATCGATCTCGAAAAGCGCGCCATCCGCTACGTGGTGCGCAAACGCGTGGGACATCCGGACCGCATCCAGGCACAAACGGCTTTTCGAATGGAACAGGCGGAGGGCGACTTGGCTATCAACTATTTCGACGAGACCGCAACGAAGCGTGAGCCTTTCGCGATGATCCATCGCGGCATGTAGGAGGAGGTTCTCATGGCAACCAACAGGGTAACGAAGAAGATGGTGAAGAGCGGTCCGCGAATTCGAAAGTCCGGTGCAAAAGAGAGGACTACCGCTAAGGAGCAAAAGAGCGCCAGCGTTCAGAGAGAGAGTGCTGCGGTAAAGGTCAGGATGTATCGGCAAGGGCTTGGCGACTGTTTCCTGGTAACGTTGCCCCGTATGGGCGGCAAGCCGTACTATCTCATGATCGATTGCGGCGTAATTCTTGGCACGCCCGATGCCGCTTCTAAAATGAAGGGGGTAGTAGATGATGTGATTGCTACCACGGGCGGCCACCTCGATCTGCTGATTGTCACGCATGAGCACTGGGATCACCTCTCCGGTTTTCTTCAGGCCAAGGATCTTTTTACCAGGATTAAGATCGACAAGGTCTGGCTCGCTTGGACGGAAGATCGGAAGGACGAGCTCGCCAACAAACTGCGGTCGGAACGACAGGCCTTGCGGATGGCATTGACTTCCGCCTGTGCCCGGATGCGGATGGGAGGTACCCACGACTCGACCGTCGAGGGTCTAATGGAGTTTTTTGGCGCCGCTGGACAAGGCACCACGGGCGAGGCGCTCGAGGTTGTGAAGGGTCTCTGCCAGGATGTTCGCTATTGCCGACCCGTGGATCAGCCGGTGGCATTGGAGGGCGTAGATGCACGACTGTACGTTCTCGGGCCACCGCATGATGAAAGCATGATCAAAAGGTTTAACCCCTCGAAAATCCATCCTGAGACTTACGGCGCGGCGGCTAACCTGGACGGGCAAACGCTGGCCGTCGCCGACAGGGATCTCCAGGCGCCTTTCGACCCGATTGTCCAGATCCCCATCGAAGCGGCCAGGCAAATGCCATTTTTCCAGGCCCGCTACTGGGGTGAAGATTCCGAAGCCGCCAAAGGAAACGAGCCTGCCAAAAAAGCGGAATCCGCCTCCACAGGAAAGGCGGCCGTGGACCAGTCATGGCGCCGCATCGATGGAGATTGGCTGGCCGGATCGACGAACCTGGCGCTGCAACTCGACAGCGCGACCAACAACACCAGCTTGGCGCTCGCGATTGAACTCGGGGATGGCAAGGTTCTCCTTTTCGCGGCTGACGCCCAGGTCGGCAACTGGCTCTCCTGGCAGGATCTATCTTGGAACGTCGGAGGCAAGACGGTCACCGGTCCGGACCTGCTGAAGAGGACCCATCTCTACAAGACGGGCCACCACGGCAGCCACAACGCGACGCTTCGAGAAAAGGGCCTTAAGCTGATGAGCGCCTTGGAGATCGCGCTGATTCCGGTGGATCATGAGATGGCGCTCAAGAAAGGTTGGGGCAAAATCCCTCTGGACGAACTTGAGCAACATCTAAATGACGATTACGAAAAGACCGCGTATTGCGGATCGATAAGGGCGTACCACCGGCACTGGCCGGGCGCGTTGCGGAGGATAAATCGAAAACTCTTTATTACGAAGTGAGCGTTTGAGCGGTCGAGCGGTCGAGCGTTCGGCGTTCGGCGTTTGGCGGCGTTTGGCGACGTTCCGGCGGCGCGAAGGGGACACCTCTCACCCTCTCACCCTCGCTGTTGTTTGACTCTCCCGCGCGAACAGGCGTCCGTTCTCAAATGACGCGGGGAGGGACTGCACTCCCGCGCGTCCGGCTTGGCCCGTCTCCAAGCGTGACGCGGGATGCGCTCCCATGCGTGCGACGTGGCGCGTCGCAACCCTACCATGCGACACTGGCGGCCTACGTCACGCGGCCAAAACGCCGATACGCCGCTACGCAACACGAATGCTCTTCAGCCACCCCTCGCCGGTCGCGCGGGAGCGCAACCTACCCCACGACCGGCTACGTCACGCGGCCAAACGCCGATACGCCGATACCCGTTCGGTGGCGTCAATTTGTTACGTGCTTGCCCTATCCAGATCTTCATTTTTTCTTTTTCTGGCGTACCCTTCCTGCGTGCCTGTCACCATTGAGCTCCCGGATGGTATTTCTCAGACCGAGGTCAATCTCGCGCGCTGGACCCAGATACTGGCTGATCCTGCACTTGCCAGACTACCGCATCGCATTGAGACAGATCTTGCCCTGTGCGGTCTGGTTCGGAATCAATTTCTTTATGCCTGATTTTATCAAAGTCGCCTTGGTCACCGGCGCCGGGAGCGGTATCGGTCGCACGGTCGCACTCGCGCTGCTGAGAGCTGGTTATGAGGTAGTGTTGGCGGGGAGAAGGATAGAGGCTCTCGAAGAAACTGTGGCCATGGCCGGGACGACCAAAGAGAGTGCGCTCGCCGTCCCGACCGACATCACCGATCCGGCGGCGGTCCGCGCTCTTTTTTCGCAAGCCGAGCAAGCATTTGGTCGCTTGGATTTGCTATTCAATAACGCCGGAGTCGGAATTCCGTCTACTGAATTGGAAGACGTGACTGCGGAGCAATGGCAGCGCGTCGTCCAGACGAATCTAAGCGGGCCATTTTTTTGTACCCAAGAAGCATTTCGGTTGATGAAACGACAAAAGCCGCAGGGCGGCCGGATCATCAACAACGGGTCAATTTCTGCGCACGTCCCCCGGCCGAACTCCGCGCCCTACACAGCGACGAAACACGCTTTAACCGGCCTTACCCGATCGACATCACTCGATGGCCGGAAGTACAACATTGCCTGTGGCCAGGTTGACATTGGTAATGCGGCGACGGAAATGGCTATGAGAATGGCGGAAGGCGTACCCCAGGCGGACGGATCGATCCGTCCGGAACCTCTGATTGATCCCTCGATCGTGGCGGACGCAATTCTTTACATGGCAAGTCTGCCATTAGATGCCAACGTACAGTTCATGACTGTAATGGCGACCAAGATGCCTTTCATCGGCCGCGGTTGAGCACCACGGTTAAGGACGGCCTGCGCCAGGGTACGAAAAGGTGAGATTTCAGGCTCTTGGTTTAGGCACTTCGATGCAGACGCCACATCGATGAGGAGCAGGATGGATCTGAACCTATACTTCTAAATTCTCGCACGGAGGACACGGAGATCACGGAGATTTGTTGTAGTTGTTGATCGTCGTTGATGCCGTTCTTTAGGCGGTGGCTCGGCATAATCCATCGAACAACCCAAAATAAACTCTAATATTCTCTGAAACCCTCCGTGCCCTCCGTGCGAGCCATTCCCCTTCCGGCGCTTAAGGCGCTTTCAGGCCTCTTTTGCGGAGGCGGTGAAGGTGGCCGCATTCTTCCTGAAGAACTCCTGGGCGCTCAGCGGCCCTTGCCCCGTCAGCGTGAGCACGTCGTCCGACATCCGGTCGTAGCGTCCCGCGCGGTGCAGATCGGCCATCGTCGCCAGGTGGTTCACCAAGTGAGCCGGTAAACCGTGCTCGAGCAACTCGGCTCGCCACGGCTCGACCGGAATGTCCTGAAAGGTGATCGTGCGTCCAAGCGCCTTGGAATACTCCTGTGCATAGAAATGCATGTTCTCGGACTGCGGACCGGTCAGGTGATAGATCTTGCCGATATGCGGCTGCGGATTGGCAAGCAGCGCGACGACCACACGTGCAACGTCGTCCGCTGCGACCGGCGAAGTCTTGCCCTCGCCGAACGGTAGTCTGATCTGATTTAATTTCCTGATCGAATCCGCAGTGAAAATCAGGAAGAAGCCGTCGAGAAACACTGTCGGCCGCACGTGTACGACCGGCAGACCGGACCAGTTCAGCGCCTGCTCGGCAAGCCAGTGCAGCTTGTGCTGCGGGCTCGCGGTAGTTTCGGTAATGCTCATCTGTGAGACCGTCATCTGCGACATATTGATGAACGCCTTCACGCCGTGATGCTTCGCCACCGCCGCCGCATTGACCGTCGCGGCCAGATAGGCATCCGAAACCGACATGCCGAAGTACATCGTCTCGCAGCCGGCAATCACTCTGTGCATCGAATCGAGATCGAGCAGATTCCCGACCACGACTTCCGCACCCATCTCGCGCAACGCCTCAGAGCGTTCGTCTTCATTGCGCACCATCGCACGCACCGCTTTGCCTTGCCTCAACAGCAATCCGGCGACCGTGCGCCCTACCCCGCCGACGCGGCCCGCCGCGCCAGTGACCAGAATGGGATTTGCCATGTTTTTTCCTAAACTGTCCAAGACGTACGTCTCGTATCTAGCACAGCCTCGGGACGTGCGCTATCTCTGGTGGGCCGTTGCGCCTGACGCGCGACAAAGGTCCAGCTTTTGCAACCTGGTCCGGAGGGAGTTGCCTGAGCACAGTTCAGGCAAGTAACAGCCGAGAGGCGTCATCCAAGCCCGGCTGCTCGGGCAATCAGGAACAACCCTGCCCCGACGACGACGGCTCCGATGGCTCGCGCGACACGCTCACCGGCCGGTGCGAGACGTTCGACGGTGATGGCTGCCGTCACGATAGCCATCGCGCGCAGGTCCATGACCCCGATGACGAGGAGGATCGCCGTCAGGCCGGCACAGCACTGGCGTTGCCGCTTTCACTCTGGTATTGGTCGTGATAGCGCAGCCAGGCCATGGGCCATTCTAATTCAGCTTCATCACGGCCCTTGGGCACTAAATCGAGATAGTTGTAAGCGGGATTCAGGATGTCGATACCCCGAGAATATGCCGAATAAGTATGGAAGATGTCGCCTTCGCTATTCCGGTAGAAGACACTCACTCCCGGCAAGTCCGGCGTCTCGGTCTTCTGTTTAGCGTAGTTGTACTCGACCTCGTTTTCGAGTGCTTCCGGAGTAAACGAGACCTGATAGTCATAGTTGAAATCGTTGCCGCCAGATGACAGCCACTTGAAATTCCAACCCATCCGCCGTTTAAACGCTTCCAGCTTTTCGATTGGAGCGCGCGAGATCGCTACCAACGTGACATCACGATGATTAACGTGCACGCCAATCGCGTTGAAACCGTCGGCCCAAAACGAACAACTACAGCATCCTTCCTCCCAATCCGGTGCGAACATGAAGTGATACACCACCAGTTGGTTTCTTCCTTCGAAGAGATCGGTCAGAGTCTCCTTCCCACGCGGTCCTTCAAAGACATAATTCTTCCCGACCTTAACCCAGGGCAATTCCCTCCGCTGTTGGCTCACTCGATCCCTCAGCCGAGTGAACTCTTTTTCTTGAGTTAGTAAATGCTTTCGCGCCTCAAGCCATTCGTCCTGCGAGACTATTTTCTGGGTATCTAGACTTTTGATCATACCATTTTCTGATTTGTTGCTTAATAGGTGCAGCTAACTCCGCTCAAAGTTGGTTTTTCTTTGCTTTCGAGATCCTGCGCGCGCTGTTCTGGATACGTAGTGTTTGGTGGTCATGAGACAGATTAGGATCAGGCATTGAACAGCGGGAGTGACAAGTGTGGCGGGATTCAGACAGAGCCGGTGATCACGGGCGCGGGGCGAGGTCGTCGTGCTGGGGCAACCCGTCGAAGAGGAGCATGCGGGCGGTACTCGCCTTCCTCGCCGACGGTGAGTCGTGGTCGAGCTCGGCCCCTGGCGCTTGCGCTTGGACCAGCCACGGCACCGTTCAGCGGGCGCGTGGCACCGCCGCGCGCTTGGCATGGAAGGAATGCGCTCTCCCGCGCGTCCGCCGTCGCACAGTCTAGAGAGCATCGGGTCGGTGTTGGGCCGCTCGGGGAGTCATGCGACAGGGGATCAGCAAACAGAGATTTCCAGTTATGCCACGCCGGACCGAGTGCGTCCCTACCGGCATTGTTCGGCTATCGCACCTCCTGCTATGAACGATGATTGTTGCTGAAGTTTCGGGAAAAACAACGTCACTGATCGGCGCTCGACAATCTTTGCGGATTCTCTCATTTTGCGCGTCGATGCTTTTAAGAGAGCTTGTCTGTCGATTGTCTGGCAAGTGGCCTAAGGAAGCGCTTCATTTTGGCGAAAAAATTGGGCGGCTGCATGTTCCTTTTGTTTAATCCCATTAAGGTCTGAACAAAAGATGGACCCGTTGCGCTTGGCCGGCCTTTATCTGAGCAAGGAATTTCGGTTGGCGCGTACAGCGCCGGCGTTTGAAGCCGGACTCCGTGGGGGCATCGGAATGGCGCTCCCAATATTTCTAGGGTTCGCCGCCGGAAAGCCCTCCGTAGGAACCATTGTCGCTTTGGGTTGCTGGTTCACATTGCTAGCCGATATCGGAGGCACCTACGGCCAGAAAGCCAGAGCGATGCTAACCCGCATATTTCATAAGCCGTCCGGGTAGTAAAATCTTAAATTTTGCTGGGGTTTTAAGATCTTGCGATAAGCTAGCTATAAAGCTAGCTTATGGCCAGATTCGCTCCGGAAGTTGATCGGAGCGACTTTCCCGTCGGCTGTGGCGCCGTGGGAGCCCGAATTTCGATCGATTCCGGGCAGGCTCCGCCCTCTGGGCGGCCGGTGGCGACCCATTGAAGTGGTGAAGTTGGCGAGGTGGTGAAAATTAACCCTCTTCGGGTACCAACCCTGCCAGAGCACGATGTGCCTGTGCGAAGACGTGCTGAAGGGGAAATGCCGAAGCGAACCGAATGTAAACCCGGCGCGTGCTGACCGTGACCATGGCGCCAATCTTGAGCAATCGTTGCCGGATCGTGCCGGCAGTCGCATGAGCCAGTTCGGTGCCCTGCAAGCCCAAAGTGCGCAGTCTCTGGAAGAGCAACAGAGCAAAAGCGCTGAACCACAACCGTAACTGATTGCTGGCCATCCAGTGGGTGCTGGTGCGATCGGCGTCCAGATCCAGATACTGCTGCTTGATCTGGTTTTCCATGTTGCCGCGCGCACAGTAAAAGTCTTCATAACACTTTTGCGCGCAGAAGCGATCAGGGGACTGCTGGTCGTCGTCAAAACCTTCGGCAGAGAGGTTGGTGACGATAAAACGCGGATTGTCTTTGTCCCCTAAGACCTCCGCTTTGCCAATCACCCGGCGACTGATCGTCCAACTTTTGAGGGTTTGATATTGGAACTCTGTAAAGCCGCGCGCCACCCCGCCGCATAAAATGGCCAACTCGCGGACCCGGGCAAATTTAGCGTCTAACAAATCCCGGAGCCGGCTGTTGCGAGCCAGCCCCAGACAATAATAGACCTTTGGTTCTTGAGCCTCGCACCAGGCCATGATCTCCTCGCGACAAAAGCCGCTATCGGCCCGGACAATGATCTTGGCTTTGGGGCAACGTTTACGGATCGCCGGAACGATTTTCTGGAGCGCCTCGACCGCCCCTCGGGCCGCGTCCCCGTCGCTGGTGCGCAGCTCGGCCCAGAGCGGGACTGAGCCGACAAAGGCAAAGAGCGGCAGATAGCAGTAGCAGCCATAGTAGCCGTGAAAGAAACGTCCTTCCTGCTGGCCGTGGAGCGGATCGTCACTGGCATCCAGATCGATGACGACCTCTTTGCTATGCTTGGACAAACAGCTCACCCCCTTGCGCAAAAGGGTGTCCTCGATCGCCTCGTGGTTGGCGCTGATCTTATGGTAACCTGTTTTTTTATTGTTTCCGAGTTCCAGCCGGTTGAGGGTCGAAGCGCTGGCCAGTGCCTTGCCTTGATCCTGGGGAGCACGCCCAGTTCCCAGAGGATCCTCTTTACCGACCACCACGGCAAAGAGAGGATCGAGTCGCAAAAGATTATGATCATTGAGATCCTCGTAGCCAGCGGCCAGCCCCAGCAAACGCTGGGCCACCAGTTCGCGCACGGAGTGTTCGATCAAGAGCGGGTTGCGCAGATCGCTAAAGCACCCGGCCAGGGAGCGAGAAATCCCCAGACCCTCATCGATCTGACGCAACAAGAGCATGCCGCCATCGCTGCTGAGGTGTCCTGCGGAGAAGTCGGTAACGACCTGGCGCGAGCCCAGGGAATTAAAGAGCAGGGGCTGAAAGTCGGTGGGAAGCTGGGGAGAAGCGGCTACCATATAGCTAGTCTATAGGCTAGCTTTACAATTTATGCAAACAAAATATCCACTTAAAATACAAGCCATCCGCTCCAAGAATCAGCAGGCGCGGCTCTATGTCTATTTTCCCTTGCCCTTGGCGGCGGCGATCGGTCTGGAAGCCGGCGAAGAAGTGCAGTGGGAACTGCTGGATCGCGGCGAATTACACCTGGTCCGAAACCAACTGCCGCCAGTCCAAGCCACTCAAAGGGCCACCCAACCCGCCGAAATCCCGCTGCCGTCCCAAAAACAGACTGCTAAAGGCCAACGGCGCCGTGTACCTGACGGAAGTGACTCATGATCGGCCAGTTAGCGAAAAATTGAGCCCGCAATTTGGATCGGCCTATGAAATATTGGGGCTAACCGGAAACCTGGCGGGTGCCAGTGCTATCCTGGTGGGTGGCGTCGTCGGCCACATTCCCGGACTCGCCTCGATCGTTACCTTCGCTTGGGTTTTCGTGGGTGGACTAGCTCCGCTATTTGGGTCGATTGCGGCTCAGATCAGCTCGCTTTCTTCGATCATGCTGGTCATCGCGGTCGGGGTGACGGGTCCGGGAAACGCCTGGGCCCAATCCGGGTGGTACCTGGTGGGCGGCGCCTGGGCGACGGCGTTGTCCTTAGGTGTTTGGTCGATTCATCCTAATCGGCCCGTGCGGGAGGCGGTGAGTAAATTGTATTTTACGCTTTCCACTCTCTTGCGGGACGGGGCCACAGCGCTGGAGCAACCCACCAATGAGGCGAGATGGGGAACGCAATCCCTCAGCGGGTTTACCCAAGAGCTTGAGACATCACGACAACTTTGGGCCGCGGTGCGGACGAAAAGCAACGGGCTCAGCGAGTCCGAAAGACAACTCCTGATTGCGCAGGAAAATGCTCAGCAAAGTGTCCGCTCCGTGATTGCTTATATCGAAACGCTGACGGTCTTGGCGGGCGACACCCCCGAACGACGGGATGCGCTCCTTCGACTGACCCTTGCCTTCGCTGCGACGGCTCAAGACTTGGCTGCATCGATTCTGAAACGGCAAGCGCCCCCGCCACCGACCGAGATGGAAGAAGCGCTCACGGCCCTGGACGCCATGGTCACCGAACGAAGAGCTGAAAGTTTCGTGGAACCGGTGGAGTACCGTGCCTTCTTATGTTTAGCGAAATTTCTGCGTCACGCATCGGTGTTGGCTGGTCAATTCAGGCGGCTTGCCGAAGTATTGGGACACGCCGAACGGATTTCGTTGGACCCTTCAACAGCGAGCACTGCAGCGAACGCAAAGCTGACGGCTCGTCCGAATTTCACCCAGATCTTGCGGGCTAACCTGACCGGCCGTTCGGTGCCTTTGCGGCACGCTTTCCGCGTCGCGCTCCTCACCGTCGTCACACAAGGGTTAGGAATAATGCTTGGCTGGCCCCGCGCTTATTGGGTACCGATCACGGTTCTGATCATCTTAAAGGCAGATTACGGCGGCACGATTTCGCGTACCATTCAAAGGGTGATTGGCACGATTCTGGGTGGTCTGATTGCCGCCGGCCTCGCCACTGGGGTACAACAGACCGGCCTGCAAGGAATTCTGATTGCCGTGCTGGCATTTGTCGCCTTCACCGTCAAGCCGCTGAACTACGCCGTCTTTACGATCGTATTAACGCCGCTTTTTATGGTGATTGTAAACCTCCTTGACGAGGGGGATTGGCAGGTCAGTGTTTTACGGATTGTCTATACGGTATTGGGCGGGATAATCTGTCTTGTTGGAGGTTATGTTTTGTTGCCGGAGTGGGAACGAAACCGGCTCCCCGCACAGATCGCGAGAACGATTCGCGCGAATCTCGCCTACTTCGAGCAGGTGATGGAGTTGTATATCCGGCGGTCCGATACGTCCGCCGAGATTGATCGAGCACATCGAGCAGCAGAATTAGAGAACGCCAACGCTTCGGCTGCATCGCAACGTTTGCTCGCCGAACCAGTTCACCAGCGTGGAGACGGCGAGTCCTGGATAACATTGGTGGTTTACCTTAGAGGACTTACGAACTCGACGACGACACTCGCGGAGCACGCACGGGAAATCAGTGCCGGCAGAGCGCTTCCCGGCCTAAGCGAAATCTCGGCGGCGATCGTTCGGGCATTGGAAGACTTGGCGGTGGTGTTAGAGAAAGGGGAACAACTGTCGAGTCCGTTTCGACTCGACAAAAAGTTTGCGCTCTTGCGGGCCGAGATCGATCGACTTCATCTTGCTCGAATCCAGGAACGCGCTGCCGATGCGATTACCTTGACACCGACGATGAGCGCCGTTCGGGAAAATACCTTTCTGTCGATTGAGCTGGATCAGGTCATTAATAAAGTGAATGTGCTCCGCGATGCGATGGAACGGTTAACACCGGAAAGTCACAAGTCAGGGGCGGACGTATAGATGACGCGGAATGAGAACCCTCTCCTCCCTAAGAAATAAGTTTATGTTGTCAGTCCCATTGTCAATCCCCTACACTTCGACTGTCGCCCAGTAGGTCTGCACTTGATTAACGCTTGCCTGTGGTTGTGGTTGCGCGATCGCCGGATCAGTCATACTGGCGTGTCGGGTTTCGAGGTGACCGGCCAGACGCTGTTGAAAACTCGGGTCCGAGTCGGTCGTGATCGTAAAATCATACCAACCGTATGAACGGTGCAACGACCAGAATTCACTTATTTCTCCATTTGGTTTCAATGGGTGCTCAGTCATTTCGTTAGTGTAGCTATTGAAGACCCTCACCTTGAACACCGCGCCGCCATGATTGGCGATTCCGAGAAGTACTCCGTTGTTAGGCGTGTCGTAGGTTATCTCCTCCTACGCGTTCACCGTTCGGCATTCAGTCTCCGCGAAGTGTCGGCGAGCGGGGCCGTTCACCATTCACCGTTCACCACGGACGGTTTACGATCAACGCCCGTTTTTGCAGCAGTTGGTAAAGCTCGGCGTTGCCCCAATTAAGGCAGTAACCCCCTGCCCGCTTGCCTTCATCAGAACGAACCGTCCGTTGACCTGGACAGCATTTCGTTTGCGCGTACCTCCCGCAGCCGCTCCTCAATCGCTGCCGTAATCGTGCTTAGGGCATCACTTCCGGCCACGAACAGCTTCGGAGGATTCTCCATCGCAGCGATTTTGACGAGCGCGTCACCTAGCTTCGCTGGGTCGCCGGGCTGCGTGCCGTGATATTGCGACCACATGTCCTCGGCCTTTCCCTCAGGCGCGTAGTCCTCGATGACCTTGCTGACCCATCGGATGTTGTGCGCGTCGAGAAGGTCCGTCCGGAAGAAGCCTGGTTCGACGACGGTAATCTTGATGCCGAACTTCTCCACTTCGGCCGCGACCGACAGAGAAAGACCTTCGACGGCAAACTTCGTCGCACCATAGGCCGCGCAGTGCTTCAGCCCAACGACACCGGCGACCGAACTGATGTTGATGATCTGCCCCGAACGCTGCTGCCTCATGACCGGCAAGACGGCATGCATTAGGTGTACAACGCCGTAGAAGTTAGTTGCGAACTGCTGTTGCATCTCGGCGGTGGTCATCTGCTCGAAATTGCCGAGCAGGCTGTAGCCGGCGTTATTGACCAAAACGTCAATGCGCCCGAAACGCTTCATCGCCTCGTCGACAGCAACTTTGGCCTGTGCCTCGTTGGCCACGTCCAGTTGCACAAATGCGATGTTCTCCTGCGCAACGTCGGGATAAACGTTGCGCACTTTTTCGAAATTTCTGCCGGTCGCCACGACGCGGTCGCCCGACCGTAATGCGGCCTTGGCCGTTCCACTTCCGATGCCGCTACCGGCACCGGTGATAAACCAAACTTTGCTCATTGGGTATTTTGCGCCTGTTAATCAGGCTCTGCGTTGATTGTTGCTCTGATCCGCCATTCGGAAATCCACAAAAACGGCGACAATCAGAGTCATGTTCAGAGTCATGTTGTAGGTCTATATAGCCTTTGCCACCTCAGGCCGTGAGCGGAGGAAGCTCCAGAAATTGCATCGGCCTCTAAAGACTCGGTAAAACCTATACCTCAACACCTCACGGCGTGGAAGGTAAAACCGTAGAATCAAATAAGTCACTACTTCACGAGCGTATCTTACTTTTCGTCCAATTTTCATAAATAGTTTCTTACATTTTCTGAGGGCTGAGCCCGTTCGTCCATCTGATTTCTTTAGGGTAACCCTGGCTATGCTATCTTGCCACTTCCGGCCGCATGAGTATGCCGAAGTGACTTGCCTGACCTTGGATCGGTCTGTTTTCCGTAAGACAAGCCAATCGTGCTGACAATATACGCGAGAGTTCGTGCACGTAACTAGCAAAGGACGACAAAACGCTGACCAAAGGCGCCAATGTTCGGAGATGCGAAAGGCAGCTGGGTTAATGGAATCAAGCAGTAGAGCTCGGCGTTGCCAACGCCAGGATCCGGGCGCAGGTCCCGGTGACCGCTCCAATGCGGTGTTAGCTTAATAGCGAAAGCCACGGCTTCCAAACCCGTTAGATGAGGGTGCAACTCCTTCACGCCGCGCCAATCCCTGCGTAGTCCAATAGCAGAGACACCGCGCTTAGAACGCGGTCAGTGAGGATGCAAATCCTTCCGCAGGACCATTTTAAATGGCCATTGGCGCAGCGCAAAGGCGATCCTGTAAATCGCTTTATTTCCAATCCGAACGATGGCTCCAATTCCAAATGCAGGAAGGATGAGGATCCCGTCTGAGGCGATGCTCCATGCCCTCGTAGCTCGATCACAAGAGCGCCGCACTTCTAATGCGGAAGATCCGGGTGGGAGACCTGGCGGGGGTGCCACTTTTGGGGGTGACAGTCATAGCGACGGCCAATCCTTGCAAGATTGAGCGAGTGGGTGCGATTCCCTCCATCTCCACCAATTTCCTTCCGGGGGGGAAAGCGGCTGTCACATTGGGTGCGTCCGGTGATCCGGCAGGCGTACCCTTCGCTTTATTCCCGCGTAGCTCAGCAGAAAGAGCAGCAGCTTGCGAAGCTGAAGGCCGCTGCTGCGATTCCAGCCGTGGGAACCAATTTTTTTATTCCGAGGTAGAATCAAAGTAATTCGTTCGCCTGTTAAGCAACAAGATCTTGGTGCGAGTCCAAGCCTCGGAGCCACTTTATGACGGCGAGCGCCGAGTAGCCGAGCGGTCGGTCTTTCAAACCGAATATTTAGTGCGCCACTGTACCATTTTTGCCGTCGTCGATCAATCAGCAGGACCTCGCACTCGTAAAGCGAAGATCCCGATGCAACTTCGGGTTATCATAGCGGTGAATGGCACGAAGATAAGGGCAATTTAGGATGGCTTTCTCACCGAAGAGGGCGATAGGGCTAAGGCAAAGTAGCATAGGCCAGCCTGTCTCCGAACGATCAGGTCCGCACGCTGGTTCATCGGGCAATACACTTCTGACCCGAGTCGAAAGAGTCGCTCGGCGCCAACAAAAGACAGGCTGGAAGCCTATGCTACTTTTGTTGGCCCTTCGGGAGGTGAAGTTCCCAAATCCTCCTTAACTTCGCGCCCATTCATCCCTGGGAACTCCCATGACGCGACGCGTCCTGAAGGGACGGCAGATGGGAGTGCCTCGCAGCGATCGGATTCGCAATCGCGATCGACTGCCAAAAGAAGTTCGGCCAGCTCCCTCGCCTCTTAAGCCCCTTCAGGGTTAATATCATAACATTATTTCCCAGGGTTGAAAACCCTGGGCTAAATTCTTCAGCCCCTTCGGGGCAAAAACCGCCCCAAATCCTCCTGATCTTCACGCCATTCTCATAGCGGTCAAGTTCAACAAAGTTCCGCTGAAGCGTCCACGGCTTACGATGAGACATTTGAGGGAGCGCGACGGCGGGCGTTGCGCTGATACTGAGCGGCTGTTAAAACTCGAGGAATGCTCAACGGAGCACGTCGTCCCGAGATCAAATGGCGGGACCACCGCATGGAAAAACGTGGTCCTGGCAGCGTATCAATAACCTTCGCGGCAACCGTTCACTGAACGAGGCCGGACTCACGCTGAAGGCTGAAGATTCAGCCGACCGTGCCTAGCCTAGTCCTAGTGTACCGTCTCCTAAATCCCTTGGGTTTCGTTGCATTCAAAATGGGTCGTCTGCGAGGCGGTCCGAGCCGGACTGGCACTAAAGGAGCATATCTGGATCGATACGTGACTGACGAGCAACGAAGCAGCCGACCCATTTTCAACGCAACCCTCCGGGCCGCGGCCAGTTGGCTGTTTTTCCGCGTTGCTCGCTCGACCCGTATGACACCGATATGGGCACTTCTACCGCCAGTCCGGCTCGGACCGCGCCTTCAAAAACAGCCAACTGACCTGCAACGAAACCCAAGGGATTTAGGAGACGGTACACTGGAGCGAAGCCGTTCCACGAAAGCCTTCGGAATCACCTCAAATACCCCGAGTGGGAATCTTTTGTGCGCCGTCGAACTGAAACGATAAAAGAATCCATCAAATCCCTCCGCCAACAATCGGTCATCCGGGACGAAGCCGGTTCCGCAATCTCCTGCTGAAATCGTTGCAGCATTTCCTCGCGACGACCATCCGTTTTGCCATCCGCCGCAGCCGCGTTTCACCATTACCTCAAGATCGAGCAGGTCAAACCGCGCCGTAAAAGTGACGATATTGCCAAGCCGCTTCCCGCTGCAATTGAGCCTCGGACCACGATTTGTCTTTGAAGCGCATGCTAGACATCGGCGAGAGGTCGACGGGCGGTTTGCCGTCGACGATCCACGTTGCGAGTGCTTCTCCCACCGTCGGCGAGATTGAAAGGCCGGCAACATTGCAGCCGCTCGCGAAGTAGAAGCCTTCGACCCCCGGGGCAGGACCGAGAATGTAGTGGCCGTCCGCCGTCATAGTCGGGATGCCGCCACGACGTGATTCTTTGGTCGTTATTTTGCGGGCTTATTAAATGCTTCCTTTAACAAAGAGGTAATCGAACCTTGTTCCCTCCCAAAGCGCTCGCCTTTTGGAGGTGGTATTCTGCGTAGGTTGCTTCCGCGCGCCTCGCAAGCGAAATTGATTTCTGCTCTTTTGCGATTCTAATG